>JACXVB010000089.1 GCA_014763615.1 Sphingobacteriales bacterium
GCTTATCCTCAAACACGGCTACCATCAAGGCACATTTTTACCCCAAGTGTGGGAGCAGCTCCAAAGCCCCGAGAACTTTTTAGAGCACCTTGCCTATAAAGCGGGATTAAGCCCCGATGTTTACGCCCACCACCCCGAGATATACGCCTACCAAGTCGATGCGATCGAGGAGGATTTTAATGCAGTACGCCCACTCTAAAGATGCCACACACATCATCTGCGATCTGTGCAAACACCACTGTGTGCTCAAAGAGGACGGGCACGGAATATGCGGCATCAACTATAACATTAACGGTGAGCTGGTCAATAAAACCTACAACCACCCAAGCGCCATTCATCTTGACCCCATAGAAAAAAAACCGCTCTATCACTTTCTGCCCGCCTCAAAGTCGCTGAGCATCGGTACGGTGGGGTGCAACTTCCGTTGCCCGTTTTGCCAAAACTACACCATCAGCCAGACAACCATCGTGGATGAGAGCGTGGTCTATACACCTCAAAAGATCGTGGAACTCGCTCTTGCGCACGGCGCGCAGAGCATTAGCTACACCTATAACGAACCCACCATCTGGTACCCCTACGCGCGTGATATCGGTCTGCTTGCCAAAGAGCACGGGCTAAAGAACGTCTTTGTCTCAAGCGGTTATGAGTCTGAGGAGGTGCTATCCGATATGCCCGGCTGGGTCGATGCGGCCAATATCGACCTTAAAAGCTTCGATGCTAACTACTACAAACATGTTTTAAAAACAGAGTTAGCGGGTGTGTTAGCCACACTGCGCACCCTTGCCAAGAGCTCCGTGTGGCTGGAGGTGACAACGCTGCTTATCCCCGATGTGAATGATTCACATGCCGAAATAGAGCAGATGGCGCAGTTTATGGCATGTGAAGTGGGCACCGAAGTGCCGTGGCACTTTAGCGCTTTTCACCCCGACTATAAGATGCTTGACACCCCAAATACCTCGCCGCAAAAACTTTTAGAGGCAAAAGAGATAGCCCAAAAAGCGGGGATGAAATATGTTTATTTAGGCAATATCGCCGCGCATAACGACACCTACTGCCCAAAGTGCAACGCCTT
>JACXVB010000090.1 GCA_014763615.1 Sphingobacteriales bacterium
GGCGCATTCAAGTAATAAACGCAACTTTCAGATTATAAAATTAGCCATAAAAACTTGATAAGGAGTTTTAAAGTTTAATGTTTTTCTTGGTCTGTTATTTAGTTTGTTAGAAATGTTGATTAGGGTTGAAATTTCTGTTTCCCTAAGGCATGTTTTCTTAGGTAGATATTGCCTTATCAATCCGTTAGTATTTTCGTTTAATCCTCTTTCCCAAGATGAGTAAGGATGAGCGAAATACACTTGAGCATTTAGTTTAGCGGCTATTTTTTCATGTTCGGCGAACTCTTTTCCGTTATCAAAAGTAATGGTATGAACTAATTGTTTGAAAGGAGCTAAGGCATTGATGATTTCTTTTCTAACCGAATCAGCTTTCTTACCGTCAGGTTTAGCCATTATTGTAAACTTACTTTTTCTTTCTACCAAGGTAATGACAGCTCCTTGATGATTTTTACCTATAATCGTATCTCCTTCCCAGTCTCCAAAACGTTCTTTATCTGCCACTAACTTAGGGCGTAATTCAATGCCTACACGATTAGGAATGCTTCCTCTACGGTCTTTAGTTGCCCTTCTTTTCCTTCTCTTCTTGATACGTGTTCTGAGTTTATCATACAATAAGCCACCTTGTCTTTGATCCTCATATACATATTGATAAATCCGTTCAGTAGATACCATCGGTATGTTATGGATTAAACAATAGCCATTTATTTGCTCCGGAGACCACTCATCGGCTAGTTTAGTTTCGATAAATCGTTTCATTGAATGATCGAATTTCTTATGTTTGAAAGCTTCTTTTCTTCGCTCCTCACATCGCTCATTTGCCTTTAACGCATTATAGCTTCGCTTTTGTGAGTTTCGTGTCAGCTCCCTGCTTATGGTACTCTTATGTACCCCTAATTCTAAAGCTATGCTTGTTTGATTATATCCTGCTTTCTTTAAGGATTGTATCTCGTATCTTTGCGTTATTGTAAGTTGTTTCATTGCAGTCTCAATTTGCATAAAACTTAGGGGAGTTTATTTCTCCTCTTCGTTTTTTATTGAGTTGCATTTATTACTTGAACTTACG
>JACXVB010000030.1 GCA_014763615.1 Sphingobacteriales bacterium
GCTACGCTTCACTCAGTCCCTGATGTTTTAATGAAAGATTGAAAATGAATGTAAAAAAGTCTATTTTAGAATCGTACTAAAAATGGGGAGCCTACAAAAGGATTAAGAATATGGATCAAGCAATTAATAAAACAATAAAGGATTATATTAAACTGATTCAACAAAAATATGCTGATTTTGAAGCTGTTTATGTTTTTGGATCTTTTGCAAAAGGAAATTCAAACCAAGATAGCGATATTGATTTAGCTTTGATTTTTAAAGATTTAGACGATTCAAAACGCTTTGATATTCAAGTACAGTTAATGTTATTGGCTTCTCAAGTTGATATACGAATAGAACCTCATCCAATTTCGCACAGTGATTTTTACTCAGATAATCCATTCGTTGTTGAGATAAAAAAGACAGGGTTTCAATTATAAGATATGAACTTAGTAAAGCATAACATTCAAATAGATATGTAGAATACGTTGTAAGATTATAGAAATAAATAGACTTAGAACTTTCTTTTTAAAAATTCTAAGTTTGATATATGCGTTAATTAAAATCCTTATTCAATAATCTTTCTAAGTCAGTAAAACTGATGTTCATTTTTACTCTACCTTGTTGGGCGTAGGATATTTCTCCCGTTTCTTCAGATACAATTAAAGCTGTGGCATCACTAGATTCTGTTACGCCAATTCCGGCCCGGTGGCGCAAACCAAACTGAGGTGGAAGTTTATCATTTTCTGTTAAAGGCAAAATACAACTGGCTGATTTGATTTTATTTTCTGAGATAATTACAGCACCATCATGCAGTGGACTATGTTTTTGGAAAATGCTCTCTAACAAACGCTTGGATATTTTGGCATCCATCATTTCGCCACTATTTACAAAAGCATCCTGATCAAAGTATTTGGCAAACACAATTAACGCTCCAGTTCTGGTCTTTTTCATGGTTTTGCAAGCATCAATAATAGGCTTAATCTTTGCCATATTATTCTTTTCTAACTCTTCTTTTCTAAAGATAAACTTTAGCCAAGTACGGTTTCTAAGCGAGATATTTTTTCCGATGGTGAGTAAGAAACGCCTAATTTCTTGTTGAAAAACCACAATCAAAGCAATAAAACCTACACTTACAAAGTTGCCTAAAATCCCCGAAAGGAGTTTCATGTGCAAGGCTTCCGTTACAAAATAAAGGATGTAAATCAGGATAAAACCGATGAAAATATTCACCGCAATGGTCCCTCTAATGAGGTTATAGATGTAATAAATGATAATTGCGACCAGCAACATATCTATCACATCCAAGATAGAAAGCTTTAAAAAACTAAAATCGATTAAATCCATTATTACCAAAATAGGAAAAACAATTTATTAAATGCGAGCAGTTTTTAAAAGATTATAAATTTTGATACACTCTTTAGCTTCTTTTACATCATGAACCCTTAAAATTTGAGCCCCTTTTTGCAAAGCAATCGTATTCAAAACGCTGGTTCCATTTAAAGCCTCTTTAGGCGTAATGTTTAAGCTTTTCCAAATCATAGATTTTCTCGATAAGCCCGCTAATACTGGGAAACCAAAAAGGTTAAAATCTTCTAAATGGTTTAAGAGTTGATAATTTTGAGCAATATTTTTAGCGAAACCAAAACCTGGGTCTATACTGATATCTTTCACCCCACATTGTTTTAATTGAGCTATTTTTTCTGAGAAATAGAAGCTCATTTCTTGCATCATATTATCATATTGATTCAAGTTTTTCATGGTTTGTGGAGTGCCTTTCATGTGCATTAAAATGTAAGGAACTTGCAGCTTTCCTACGGTTTCAAACATTTGTGCATCTAAATTTCCTCCAGAAATATCATTGATGATATGTGCTCCCGTTTCAATGGCTTGTTTCGCAATATTGGCCCTAAAAGTATCTACAGAAATAAGCGCTTCAGGAAAATTTTGAGTGATGGTTTTTACAGCCGGAATTAAGCGCCTCAATTCTTCTGCTTCGCTAATATCTTCGGCATCGGGTCTGCTAGAATAAGCGCCTAAATCCAGAAAATCAGCACCTTCAGTCAACATTTTTTCTGTCTGTTGCAAAATTTCTTTTTCGCTTTGTACCCTGCTTCCAGAGAAGAAGGAATCTGGTGTAATATTCAGAATGCCCATCACTTTGGGCTCGGTTAAATCTATGATTTTTCCGCCTACATTCAATGTGCGCTTTATTTGAAAAAATGTATCTTTAGCCATCATTTAGCAAGCAAATTAGCAAATAAATCATCATTTCCTGATGAATCATCAGGACAAATTTTTTAAAAGTTTTGGCAAAAGATACTTCAGCAGAATACGACGCAATTATTAAGGTTTGTAAAGACTTGTTTATCAAGAAGACAAAAGATTATGGTACCGCATGGCGAATTTTAAGGCCAGCGTCTATTACCGATCAAATTTTTATCAAAGCCCAACGCATTAGAACCTTGGAGGATAAAAAAGTGAGTAAGGTAGGAGAGGATATTGTAGGTGAATATATTGGCATTGTAAATTATTGTGTGATTGCCATCATGCAGTTAGAGTTAGCCGAAGATGCGCCGCAAGAGTTGAATGTAGAAGAAGTTGGTGTTAATTTTGACGTTAAAGTGAATGAAGCCAAAGAATTGATGTTTGCTAAAAACCATGATTATGGCGAGGTTTGGAGAGATATGCGTATTAGCTCATTCACTGATTTGATATTGATGAAAATTTTAAGAGTAAAACAAATAGAAGATAACAAAGGCAAGACTGTCGCTTCAGAGGGTGTCAAAGCAAATTATATAGACATGATGAATTATGCTGTTTTCGCTTTGATTAAGTTAGGTCTTGCCTGATTTTAGCCTATGCAAAAGAGAATTAAATCATTGATTTGGGGAGCCCGAATTTTCGTTGGGCTGCTATTTATTTTTTCGGGATTGATAAAATTAAATGATCCCTTGGGCTTTTCTTACAAGTTAGAAGAGTATTTTGAGGTTTTTCATCTTGTTTTTTTAAATCCCATTTCGGTATTTCTTTCTATCTTTTTATGCTCTTTAGAAGTTATTTTAGGCGTTTTATTGCTCGCCGGTTTTTATGCTAAAAAGGTTGTTTGGGGTTTATTATTGCTCATCATCTTTTTTACTTTTCTCACTTTTTATTCAGCAGTTTTTAACGTAGTCAAAACTTGTGGATGCTTTGGAGATGCCATTCCACTTACACCTTGGCAGTCTTTTTCTAAAGATTTAGTTTTACTGTTGCTCATCGTTTTTCTTTTTATCCACAAGGGGGCTATTCATCCATTTATAAAAAATAAAAACATCCAAATAGGGATCACTGCTCCAGTTGTTATATTAACCATTTGGTTTGGATTATTTACTTACAATTTTCTCCCTATCATTGATTTTCTGCCTTATAAAGTTGGTGTTAATATTTTAGAGGCGATGAAAATCCCGAAAGGAGCGCCACAAGATGTTTACGTGATTACCTACACTTTGAAGAACAAGAAAACGGGTGAAGAGAAAAAAATGTCTGATCAAGAGTATTTGAAGACAAAGATTTATGAAGATAGTCATTGGGAATTGATAGCCTCTTCTGATCCAAAATTGATTAAAGCGGGCTATCAGCCAAAAATTAAAGATTTAAATGTATATGATGCTCAAGGCGTAAATTATAACAATGAGATTTTTGGAAATCCTTATGTTAACCTTGTTGCCGTAGCTTGGAATTTGGATAAAACCAATAAAAAGGCTTTAGGCGATATTAATGCCATCGCGATAAACGCAGTAGAAAATTATAATATCAGAAGTATTTTACTCACTTCAAATTCGGCTCAGGATGCTGAACAGCTCTCTAAAAAGATGAAGTTGATGCTCGAAGTTTTTTATGCGGATGCAGTTCCTTTGAAGAGTATGGTTCGGTCTAATCCTGGATTAATTCTTTTAAAAAATGGTGTGATCATTAAAAAATGGCCTGCCGCAGCACTACCTACTTATGATGAACTGGAAAAGAATTATTTTAGTAAAGACGAATGATTAAATATTTACTCCGAAAAATTGTTTATGGTTTGGCCGTTTTGGCTGGGGTAGTAGTTATTGTATTTTTTCTTTTTAATATCCTCCCGGCAGATCCCGCTCGGATGACTCAAGGGCAACGTTCGGATGTACAATCTTTAGAAGCAGTGAGAAAAGAATTTGGTTTGGATAAACCAGTTCCGGTTCAGTTTCTTTACTATATCAATGATCTTTCTCCGATAGGTATCCACGGCAGTGATGAAGCTGCGCAGAAGAAATACCATTATTTAAAGCTCTTTAATGTTTCAGCTACACAGGCTTTAGTGTTAAAATTTCCTTATTTAAGGAGATCTTATCAAACCAAAAGAGAAGTCACTTCCATATTAGTAGAAACCGTACCTAATACCTTTATTCTAGCTTTATCCGCCATGATTATGGCTACTTTTTTGGGGATACTTTTAGGAGTTTTAGCCGCAGTTTACAAAGATACTTGGATAGATCAATCGGCTTTAGCAGGTTCGATTTTAGGAATTTCAGCTCCCTCTTTCTTTGCCGGAATTATCATTGCTTGGGTTTTTGGCTATGTATTAAGCGATTATACCGGCTTAAACATGTCGGGTAGTTTGTATGATTATGATCCTTTTAAAGGGCAAGTTTTAGAATGGAAAAACTTGATTTTACCGATGCTGACTTTAGGGCTTCGACCTTTAGCTATCATCATGCAACTCACTCGTGGAGCGATGTTAGAAACCCTACAACAAGATTACATTAGAACCGCAAGAGCAAAAGGTTTAGGAAGAAAGGCGATTATCCTAAAACATGCCTTAAGAAATGCTTTAAATCCTGTGGTTACGGCTGTTTCTGGTTGGTTCGCCTCTTTATTGGCAGGTTCTTTTTTTGTAGAATATATTTTTGGATATAATGGTTTAGGTAAAGCCACAGTTGATGCCTTAGAATATGCTGATTTACCAGTAGTAATGGGTGCTATATTATTTATTGCCTTTATTTTCGTGATCATCAATATTTTGGCGGATATTCTTTATGCGCTATTAGATCCAAGGGTGAAACTGAATTAAAATAAGCGATAGTGACTAATCAAAGGATTTTTCTGATAGGTTTTATGGGTTGCGGTAAAAGCAAGCTCGGAAAGAGTGTGTCGAGTAAACTGAATCGCCCGTTTATAGATTTGGATGATTTGGTGGAGATTACCCATCAAATGTCTATCCCACAGCTTTTCGCTGCTTTTGGCGAGGAAGGTTTTAGAGAAAGGGAGAGAAACGTTTTACAAAACGCTGCTTTGGCTGAAGATGCCATTATAGCAACTGGCGGCGGAGCTCCATGTTTTTTTGATAATATGGAGTGGATGAATCAGAACGGAATTACTGTTTTTATAGATTCGCCGGTGAAAGTTTTAGCTGATAGATTGATTAATGCGAGGGTAGAACGACCTTTGATAAAAGGTAAAAGTATGGAAGAATTAATTCAGTTTATTGAGGAGAAACTGAAAGAACGCCGACCTTTTTATGAGCAAGCTAAAATTATTCTAAAAGGTGTTGATTTGAATGTAGAGGTGTTATTAGAAGCTATTGACAATTATCAAATTAAATAAACGGAATCTTCTTCGTCATTTTCGTCTAAAATAACGGATACATGTTCTTTTAAAACAGTAGAGAGTTCTAATCCCACAAAATCAGTAGCTACAGGGAAATTTTTATGACTTCTGTCTATCAAAACAACCGAGCGTAGTTTTTTAAGTGGTATATTTAGGAAAACACCCAAACCATAAGCTAGAGTTCTGCCGCTATTTAAAACATCGTCAACCAAAATAATCACTTTATTCTCGCAATCTTTAATTGGAATATCAATGGCCGATTCTAGTTTAGAACTATCTTTATTAAGTTCAATTTTAGCAAGTGTGATTTTTAGATTGGAGATTTTAGCCAGCACTTTTTCAATTCTTTTAGCCAAGCGATAACCTCTAGCAACTACTCCAGCAATAATAATTTCTTGTTCGTCAAAATTATCCTCCAAAATCTGAAAGGCAATTCTATTGATTTTTTGCTGGATTTGAGTTTGGTTGAGGATAAGTACTTTTTTAGAAGACATATGGCTAAAATTTCTGCTCTAAATTACTTAATTATCATTAAAGGGATAAATTTTTTAAAACATGATGCAACTACATGGTGGTTAACTGCGTCCTATAAAATAAATGTAACAAATCCGAATCGTTGAACTCTAAAATTAAAATATGATGAATCCTAAACTTCTAAAAACCATTCTAAGTTGCTTCTTGATTTTTATAGGAGCGGTTTCAGTATCAGCTCAGGAAATATCCAGAACCGAGAATTTTACCAACTTTAGCGGCATTTCTGTGTCATCCGGTATTGATATTTATCTCACCCAAAGTAATGCAGAAAAAATTGTAGTAAAAGGAACAAAAGATTTAATGAGCCGTTTGAAGGTTTCTAAATCTAATGATGGCATGATAAAATTTGAATTTGAGAAAGATACAAACTGGGGAAATTGGAACTTTGGAAAAAATAATTATGTGAAGGCTTATGTTTCTTTTAAAACCCTGAATAGCATGATGGCGAGTGGAGGTGCTGATGTATATAGTGAAGGCGATTTTAAATTAAATCACTTAGCTATCAAATCTTCTGGAGGGAGTGATATTAAATTGAATCTTAATGTTACCGATTTAAAAGTGATGAGTAGTGGAGGCTCTGATGTGTATTTACGAGGTAAGGCCAATCAATTCTCTGTTCAAGCCAGTGGTGGTTCAGATGTTCATGCTTTTGATTTAATGGTGGATGATTTAGTGGTAAAAATGAGTGGAGGTTCCGATGGTGATTTCACTGCTGAAAAAAGTGTTTCAATTGCGGCATCAGGAGCAAGTGATGTACGTTACAAAGGTGCTGCCACACAGAAGAGCATTAGTGCAAGCGGAGCAAGTGATGTTAAAAAAGTAAATTAGTTTTTGGTTAAATAAATAAAAAAGAAGTCCCTCATTTTCATTGAAAATGAGGGACTTCTTTTTTATCATGAGGTTGTTTAATTGCCTACAATACTAATCGGCATAAAATAGGCTACTTGTATGGCTTTTCCTTGTTCTAAAGCTGGATTCCATTTTGGAGCACTTTTTAAAGCATCAATAGCATAAGTGTTTAATTTGCTGTTAGAGGAATTTACTACTTCAATATTTTTAAGATTACCGGATGTGCCCACTGTAAATTTGAGCATCACCTTCGCATTCTTTGTATTCACATCCTGTAAAGAAGAAGCGATGTAACTATAAAAATTAGCGATTCCTCCTTTAGGTTCTGGTCTTCTATTTCGCTCTTTATAAGCATATACTTTTCCATCTAAACCATAACTTTGGCCATTCAATAAATTACCGTCTTTATAATTCTCAACAAATGCCAATCTTCCATTTTCAAAACCTTCCCAAATTCCATCAGCGGAAGTATTCTTTACCGCACCTTTTTGAATGATGTTTAAGTCATCATCATAAGACATGAAATAACCATTTCCATCTTCTAAAATCACCTTTTTATCCGGAGTGGCACAATACAAGTATTTCACATTGCTTTCTGCCTGATTGGTATAGCCATAACCCGCAGAGTTGATGATGATTTTGTAATTGATGTTTCCGTTTTTGTAATAATGAGTTTGAATTCCGTTTGGTAAACCGGCTACATAATTGGTAATATCTTTGATATTTCCATTAGGATAATAGGTGGTATTAGTGCCCACTTTTATTAGAGTAGCAATGCTTTGTACCGTCCCTTTTTCCTTCAGCAAATTATCCATACAATATCTTTCATACTGGATAGCTCCATCTTGAGTTTGATTAAACTTCATGTAATAGGTAGCACTATCCTTATTATTAGTTATTAGGTTATTGTTGTGATAATAAATCACGGTTTCTTGAGCTTGCAGAGAAAGGCTTATACCAGCCAAGAATAGTAGAGTGTAGAATAGTTTTTTCATGATGTTAAAATTTGTTAACACTAATGTAACTATTATTTAACATTAATTTAACATAAAGAGCAAATTTTTTTAATGTTGATATTGATAATTAATCTACTCATTATGAGCTACTTAATCATATAATTAAAAATAAAGTCGAAGAAAGAGAAGAGTTTTAAGTAAAAATAGGGGAGTTTAAGCCCCTATTTTTACTTGTTAAGGGTTATTTTTTGAGAATAGGTTTTTGTCCCTAACTTGATATTCAGAATATAAATTCCATCATTGAAATTTCTGAGATTCAATACCTCACTATATTTTCCGGAGAAGTTATATTTTGATTGTTGATAAACTTCTTGACCGACTATATTTAAAAGACTAATTTTTAAGTTAGTTTTTTGATTTGCCTCAAAACTTAAATTGAGCAATCCGTTATTCGGAACAGGATAGGCTTTCAACCCAATTTCTGCAGGATCAGCAGGTTTAATGGCCGATAGAACATAATTAAAATCATCAGAAGAACTCACACAACCCGTAGGGCTTTGTACATCCACACGGTAAGTACCTCCTTGGCTTGGCGTATAACTTTTGTTGGTAGCCCCATCAATTTTAACATTATTTAGATACCATTGGTTCATACTGTTAAAACTAGAGTTTAGTGTGGTGCCAGTTTGAGTGATGATGGGTTTAGTTACAGGCACAGCTGTTCTTGAAAAATCAGTACAACCTAAAGCACTAAAGTGCATGTTATAAAAGTAATAATAAGAAGTAGTGATTGTTGTTGGCGTTCCACCCCCAGTATCGAAATAAGCTCCGGTTAATTTGATAAAATTATTTCCTAGTGTAATTGGGATATTGTTTACGCCTGAATTACTTCTGAAAATAGTCGCACCATTATAGGCAATACCTATTCTATAAGTTCCTGCTGCGGGGAATTCTAATCCTAGTGCATACATTTTACCAGGGTCGTTTGGATCATCAACAACCTGACCATTACTGTCAAGCGCATCTACGGTGGTTTTACTTTTATCTACATTTATCGTTATTGAACTTAAAATGGTTCCTGAAGTGGTTTCAACTGTAAATGTGAGTTGTCCGGCTTTACTTGTATATAATAAGGCACTATCTAACACCATTGGAGCTGCCACAGTGATCACAGGTTTTGGGCCAAAATTTCCGGAGTATGTTCCACCGGTATAAACACTTTTTGCTGCAGGACCAAAATAACTCTTAAAATCATTTACTCCAGCATAAAAGTTGTTGTTAGCATCAGGATTAGTGGTTGCAAAAGGATTAGGTCCAATCGCAATCGGCGTTTGTGCTGCACTAGAATTATACCAATATAAGGTGCCATCTGCTTGTCCATTGAGTTGGTAGAACCCAGCGGCATTAGTACAAGCCGATACCGATAAATTTGTAGGGGCTAAAGGAATTGAAACTGTAAATGTAGAATCTGAACTATTATTTGAAGTGAGTACATCATTCGGGAAATTGGTAGTGGCATTCACAGAATAAGTTTGTCCTGCTTGTGTGCTAAATGCCCCATTGAGTTCAAAATTTACTTCATTATTGGCCGCAAGATTACCCGTAAAAGTATCTGTTAAAGTTTTAATCACAGTACTGTTGTTAGATATGGTAACTGTTACAGGAATGCCTGTAATGGTAGAGCTTCCATAATTTTTTAATCTAATCGATACTTTTTGATTAAGGTTTGGACAAGAGCTATTGCTTAGGTTGTTAATGGCAATCACTCCAGCATCGGATGTAGATTTTACAAAGTTGATTTTATAATCTTGAGTTTCACCTTTAGAATAGGCTCCACAAGGGTTAATTGTAGTTGGATCTGAAGTTTCAGCCAGCACTATTCTCAATAACGTGGCATTTCCAGGAGTTACGTTTACAGGCACAGTGATGTTTCCGTTAAAGGTACCACTATTACTGATGACAGATGAAGTGGCTACGGTTTCTCCATTATCATTAAAATCACCATCAGAATTCCAATCTATATAGATTTTGGCAATTTTATTTGCATCGGCACCACAAGTACCAAGATTTAGGTTAAATGGATAGGTTTTTCCGACTTCTAAATTTGTGGAGAGATTGGTAAAGTTTGTATAACTTCTACAAGTATTTGGCGCTGTATTATTGATGGTATTTAACTGAAATTGATCAATTCTTGAATCAGCGGTTGAGCTTGCGCCAGAGGTACAATAGACCGATCCTCCTATTCCAGATGCTAGGATAGCATAATTTTGAGGGCCTTTAGTTAATGTTCCTTTATGGGAAACTCTAATCGTATATACTTGCCCTGGAACCGCATCAGGAACAGCGATTTGCTCAACATTATCTACAGTATTATCTGTTTTTGTAGCTGCAGCAGAAGGATTATTTGGATTTAATTTCCATGGAAATAAAGTAGTACTTCCCTGAATTAATCTTAAATCTAAATCATTTACAAGTTTTGGAGTTCTATCATTTAAAGTTCCAGTTGCGGCAGGGGTTCCTTCGGGGTCAGTCCAACAAATCGTTACTTTTAAAGGACCAATACCAGAGGCTACAACTTGCAAATCATAAATTTCGCTTTGCGCTAAAGAACGCTCGGCAATTAAACTGGAAGTTCCATTACTTTTAATGAATTGAGCAGCGCTTTCTATATCTAAAAGCCCCCATCCAAATTTATAATCTGGTCCTTCAGTTGGGCCTGATTCATCCGCAGTTTCAATCACTAGGCCTTTTAAAGTAGCGGAACGCATAAAGTTTCCACCAGTTAGTTTAGAATAGTATTCTTGAAGTAATACCAGTGAACCACTTACATTTGGAGAGGACATAGAGGTACCAGATAGCGTAGCATAAGCATCATTTGAAGCATTGCTTGTAGAGGTCACTGCTACCCCATCAGCAACAATATCAGGTTTTATTCTGCCATCATCAGTTGGGCCCCAACTGCTAAAAGGCGCAATTTGAATGCTAGAAGCATCAGTTGGTCCGAAAGGTAATCCGTAGGTAGCCCCAACCGTTAGAATATTTTTTGCTGTTGCAGTAGTAGAAATTATATCATAACCATCATTGTCACTGATCCCACTAGGTCTTGCTCCTTTAGCTACTAAAGTACTAGAATTATCGCTAGAAAAACCATAATAGTCTGTACCAACCGGAGGTCCGTTTTCTGTTCTGTTGTTTCCAACAGATTTAACAGGAAGGTAATAAGGTGCATTATAACAGATGATATCCCAATCTTTGGCAGAGTTATCGTAAAATCCAAATTTATAATCTTCTGAAGCACTTGGTAGTCCATACCACTCCCACCTGGCAGGATTGGTATTTGAGTTATAATTCCAACCTGCGATATATCCGTAAGAATGGTTTGAAATCAACATTCCGTTTGATGCTTCTACGGTCATTTCGGCGGCATCAGAATTGAAATCATAAGCAGAAAGTTTTTTAAGGCCCCAAGCCATTCCACGAGCAACAGGGTACACCCCAGAAGCAACCATGGTTCCAGCCACATGGGTGGCATGCTCACTAGATGAAGATGGGGAGTCTTTTTGCTCAATTCTCCCACCGGTAAATTCTTGATGTGACGTTAAAATTGAGCCTCCATCCCAAATCCCAATTTTTCCTGTTAAGTTATCATTGGAGCCATTTAAGGCAATTCCAAGAGATCCACCAGCGTACATGCTATTGGTTCTTGTAGTAGCTGCTGCTGTGGTATTATTGTATGTGATAAGGTAAATGGGGAAGCCTAAATCATCAACGCCTTGTAAAGACATTACCGTTCCATCTTTTTTAACTTGGAAAGTAACCCAATGATTTTTCTTCGCTAGCTCAAAAGCTTTTGCCCGATTTTCTTCTGAGATGCTTCTGAAGCGAGTGGAAAGTTTTTGAAGCTTAGTGTATTGATCTTTAGTTACTAATTCTTGTTTCTGTGCAAAAACATAGCAAATAGTAAATATAAGAAGTGTGGTGAACGTAAATTTTTTAAACATGGATTCCTTTTAACTTATTTCTAAAACATACTAAAAAAGAGGGACATAGGATTTTTTTAGAATGTTAAAAATGAGAGTTTTTTATTAAAGAAACAATTAAATAGCTAAAAATTTAGTAACCCTCTCTTTTTTTAATCCATTGGAACAATTCTTCAATAGGTTTCTCTAAAATTTTGCCTATGCTGATTTGATGTTTTTGGCAAGCTTCTTCTAAAATATCACTAAAATGAAATGCGATTGATCCTACAAAGTGACAATAATAGTCTTTAAAATTGGCGTAAGATAGGATATGGGTGTTGATAAAATCCTCAAAACCTTTGAATAATAAGTTTTGAATGTAGGGATGACTTTTATGTGAGCTCATAAACTGAGCAAAAGATGCCAGATAATAATTAGGCATAGCTTTTTGATACATATTTTTAATAATGATTTCTTTATTGATTTGGTATTTTTCATTGAAATCATCCATAATTTCTTTTGGTGCTTTTTGATACAAGAAATCTGTAAGCAGAATTTTGCCAAAATAAGTTCCCGAACCTTCTTCTCCTAAAATGTAGCCTAAGCCGTGTTTACTAGGGATTAAATCAGTACCATTAAAAAAAGAAATATTAGACTCGGTACCTAAAATACAACTGAAACCAGGTTTGTTTTTACAGGTTGCCAAAGCAGAGCCCAACAAATCATTTTCAACACTGATAAAAGCATTTTTAAACTTTATATTTAGTGCATTGGATACAATTTCTCGTCGGTCTGGGCTGCTACAACCCGCACCATAGAAATAAATTTCTTTTACCTCATCAGCAAAAGGGGAGAAGGATTTGTTTTGGTTCAAACTTCTTATCATCTCTTTTTCAGAGAGAAAAAAAGGATTAAAACCACCTGTGTGAAAGCTTTTTAATGATTTATCGGGCAGTTGTAAAATCCAATCTGTTTTAGAGGAACCTCCATCTGCAACAAGAAGCATCCTAGATATCTTTTAATAATTCACTGGTAAGGGGTTTCCCTAAAAAGTCGGTAACGTTATTAAATTCAATAACCTTTTTATGGTCGTTAGGGTCTAAAGACGAAGAAAGCATCACAATCTTTACTTTTTCCTTATCGGGGGATTGGATATCCTGAAACTCAACTAAAAAGTCGAAACCGGTTTTTACAGGCATCCTAATATCTAGAAAAATCACCTCTGGAAGGCTTTGATTGGTAGCAACTAATTCTTGTAAATAGTTAATTGCTGATTCGCAAGATTGTTTAACTATGGTAGTTTCAGCAAAATCACTATTGATTAATATTTTTTGATTAATCATGTTATCGATGAAATTATCATCTATTAACAGTGCAGTTTTATACTTGTAAGACGCCATTCCACGAGTTTAAAGTGAACAAATATATAAAAGAATTAATCACTCTTTATTCTTATTTGATAATTTTTAACTATAAACGCATTGAATTACAAATTTATATTTCCTGCTATTTCTTTTAAAGCAATCTCTGCAATTTTAGTTTGATACAGGGCATTCGCATAGCGGGCTGTAGCATCGATAAAGTTGAGTTGTGCTTCTCTTAGTTCTAATGGAACGATACTCCCTAAACGATATTTATCTAAAGTAATGTCTAAATTCTCTTTTGCCACTTCCACATTAGACTTTTCTAAAGAGATTAATCTGAGGTTAGTTTGATAATTTTGATAAGCGGTTAAAAGTTGCGCCTCTACAGCTTGTTTTATACGCTCTACATCATATTGGGCATTTTCAGATTCTAATTTTGCATTCTTCTCTAATCGATTTTGCTGCAAGCCGTTAAAGATATTAATGGAAGCCGTTAAACCATAATTTAATCCGTGGCTATTGGATTGAATGGTAAATGCAGTAGGCGGAGAGGTGGATTTTGCGAAATTATATCCAGATGTTAATGAAATTGTGGGGTATCTAGCGCCTTTCACTTGCTTTAAATAAAGCTCAGATATTTTTTGATTGATGTTGGCGCTTCGTATATCCGGATTTTGTATGGCTGTAAGTGCTTTTAAATCGGTATAAACTAAATTTTGATCAATATTTAAGTTCTGATCAACGGAAAAATCACTTTTTAAATCTCTAGCTAAAAGCTGATTTAATTTAATTTTTGAAGCCTTGATTAAATCTTGCTGCCTCAATAAAGAAGTGGTATCTGTATTTAAATCAACTTTGGCCGCTAATAATTCTAATTTAGAGCCTTTACCTAAAGTGTATCTGCTTTGCGCATTTTTTAAACGGATAATTGATACCTCTAAGGCAGTTTCTGTGGCTTCTAATTGTTTTTGTTGAGTTACTAAATCAAAATAAGATTGAATGACGTTGGCTATAGTTGTTTGCACCGTTAACTTTGCGTTTAATTCTCCAAGTTTTTCTAATTCTTGTAAGCGTTTATAATTGGTAAACATCTGAAAACCATCAAAAATTTTCCAATTTAAACTGGCACCGTAGTTTAAGTTAGTGGATTTGGCGTTGCTTGCCGACCTGCTGTCGCCATTTGCCAATTCAACATTGCTACTTTGAATTTGATTGGTGCGACTTAAGTTTCCAGAAACTATCGGAAGCATCCCGGCATTGCCAATGGTAGCATCGTTTTTACTCATCTCACTTTGATTATTACTCAATTTGATATCGAAATTATTCTCTAAAGCGATACTTACTGCTTGTTTTAAACTGAGTAATTCCTGTGCTTCTACCTTAGAAACTAGGAAAACTAAAATACTGATTATAAATATTTTAAAGATTGATCTCATTTTTTAGGATTCTTTTTCAGCTAATCTAATTTCTCTATCTGCTTTTTCTGCTTTGGTCTCGTGGTATTCTTTAGACCAATAAGAATAAATGGACGGAATTACGAACAAGGTTAGTAATAGAGAGAATAAAGTTCCTCCTATAATCACGGTACCCATACTCATTCGGCTTTTTGCGGCTGCTCCTAAAGCCATAGCAATAGGCAGCGCACCTAAAGCAATAGCTAAGCTAGTCATTAAAATTGGGCGTAAACGCGAAACGGCAGCTTCACGTATGGCCTGAGAAACTGGCATCCCTTTTTCTTTGAGCTGATTGGCAAATTCGACAATTAAAATTCCGTTTTTGGTTACTAAACCTATCAACATGATAGTTCCAATCTGGCTAAAGATATTCCATGATTGACCTAGTAGCCAGAGTGAGAAAAATGCCCCTGCAACAGCCATTGGAACAGTTAAAATGATGATAATTGGATCAATAAAACTTTCAAATTGTGCGGCTAATATCAAATAAACCAAAAGCAAAGCTAAGCCAAAGGCAAAAGTGGTGTTAGAATTACTTTCATTAAAATCTCTAGATTCGCCTCCTAAGTCTGTGGTGAAGGAATCGTCTAAAATTTTGGCTTTGGCTTTATCCATTGCTGCAATGCCGTCTCCAATGGTTTTTCCTGGAGCAAGAGCTGCAGAAACGGTAGCTGATGAAAAACGATTGTTTCTGTACAATTGTGGAGGGCTACTTCTTTCTTCCACTTTTACCAAATTATCTAATTGAATCAATTCGCCTTTATTGCTTCTCACAAAAATTGAACTCAAATCATAAGGATCGTCGCGTTTATCCTTATCAAACTGACCAATGATTTGGTATTGCTGCCCATTCATGGTAAAATAGCCAAATCTTTGAGCACTTAAAGAAAGTTGTAAAGTTTGAGCAACATCCATTACAGAAACGCCTAAACTTTGCGCTTTTACCCTATCAATGCTCACATTTAACTCTGGTTTGTTGAATTTTAAATTTACATCCGTATTGGTAAAAGTGGGGTCTGATGAAATTTCATCCATAAAAGCAGGAATTTTCTCTCTCAACTTTTCAAAATTGGGTGCCTGGATAATGTATTGAATAGGTAAGCCGCGAGATCTTCCTACGGAAATGGTGGGTTGTTGGATGACGAACGCCTTAGCTTCATTCAGCTTTCTCAAATCTTTGGTTATTTGATTTGCAATTTGATTTTGCGATTTTTTTCTTTTAGAAGGATCTTTTAATTTGATTCTAAAAAAACCAGTATTTGCAGCTCCTGAACCAGAAAAACCGGGTGCAGTAACGGATAAATCTGCTTGTTTATCAGGTACAGAATCTCTCACCAAGTCGCCAACTTCATTCATAAAAGCGTCTGTGTATTGGAAAGAGGAACCCTCTGGTGCGGTAATATTGATGGATAAACTACTTCTATCGTCAAGCGGTGCAGTTTCTTTAGGAAGAACTTTCCAGAATAACACAATTAAACCAATACAGAAAATTAAAATAGGGAAGGCTAGCCATCTAATTTTTAAAAAGGATTCTAAAGATTCATGATAACTATTGTTTAAGTTTTGGAAAAAAGGCTCGGTTTTGATGTAGAATTTAGATTTTTTAGTGCCCTTAATTAGATAGGCGTTCAACATCGGCGTAAGTGAGAGGGAAACAAATGCAGAAATTAACACTGCGGCTCCAATTACAATCCCGAATTCTCTGAATAAACGTCCAACAAATCCTTCTAAAAATATTACAGGTAAGAAAACTGCCGCTAAAGTGATAGAAATTGAAATGACAGCGAAAAAAATCTCGTTAGAACCTTTAATGGCTGCTTCAAACGGAGACATCCCTTCTTCTACTTTTTTGTAGATGTTCTCTGTTACCACGATACCATCATCAACTACTAGGCCTGTGGCTAGAACAATAGCTAATAAAGTGAGGACATTGATGGAAAAACCGAGCAGGTACATGATGAAGAATGTAGCTACTAAGGAAACAGGAATATCAATTAATGGACGAAAGGCGATACTCCAATCTCTAAAGAAGAGATAGATGATGATGATCACTAGTAGGATAGATAAACCCAAAGTTTCGGCAACTTCTGTTACTGATTTTTTGATAAAAACGGTATCATCTAAAGCAATATTTAGCTTAATATCTGAAGGTAATTCTTTCTTTAATTCAGCATAGCGTTTGTAAAACTCTTTAGCAATGTCTAAATAGTTAGCGCCAGGTTGTGGAACTAATGCTGTGGCTACCATTGGTTTACCGCCCGATCTAAGGATGGTTTCTTCATTTTCGGGACCATAATCTGCATAACCTACATCCTTAAATCTGATGATATTTGTTCCATCATTCTTAATAATCAGGTTATTGAAATCATCCACTGTAGTTAAATTACCCTTGGTATTTACGGTGAGCTCGGTTTTATCTCCTGTAATTTTTCCTGATGGTAATTCTACATTTTGTGCATCTAGAGCGTTTTTAACATCTAGTGGCGTTAGCGCATAGGATGCTAATTTATCAGGATCTAGCCATAAACGCATGGAATAGGTTTTCTCTCCCCAAATTTGTATCGATGAAACTCCAGGGATGGTTTGAAGTCTTTGTGAAACCACATTATCCGCAAAATCAGTGAGCTGTAGGATATTTCTCTTTTCACTTTGGATAGTCATGGAGATGATAGATTGCGAGTTTGCATCGGCTTTAGACACCACTGGTAAACCATCAATATCTTTAGGAAGTGATCTGGCAGCCTGAGAAACTTTATCTCTCACATCATTAGCAGCTACATCCAAATCTTTACCTAAATTAAATTCGATAGTGATAGAGCTAGAACCTTGGTTACTTGCCGAAGAAATATTCTTTATTCCATCAATCTGATTGATGGATTTTTCTAAAGGCTCAGTAATCTGTGATTCAATAATATCTGCATTGGCTCCTGGGTAATTGGTTCTCACAGAAATTACCGTTGGATCTATTGAAGGGTATTCTCTTACACCTAAAAAAGTAAAGCCAATGATACCAAACAAGAGTAAAATCAAGTTCATCACAATGGCCAAAACCGGTCTTTTTATACTTATGGATGATATGCTCATTTTATTTTTTAATTAATCAGCGTTGTCCGCTTTTACAATTTTCACAATAACCGGAGAGCCTTGCTTTAGGGCCATTATTCCTGTGGTGATCACGGTATCTCCCACAGATAAGCCAGAAGAAACTAAAACATATTCATCCGTTCTAATATCTGATTGAATATTTACTGCATTGGCTTTTCCATTTTTAGACACAAAAACCTGTTTCCCTTTTAAAACGGGAATGATCGCTTCGGTTGGAATTAAAATTGCGTTTTTAATGTCTTGAAGCGGGAGGTGTACGTTAGCAAAACTTCCAGGCAACAAATAACCATCCTCATTAGAGGAACGAGCTTTAAGTTCTAAGGTTCTGGTAGCCACATCAATGGCGGGTTCTTTTGCATAAACCTCACCTTTAAACACTCTGCTAGTACCCGCAATAGTAAAGGTAATTGGAGTTCCTAGCTCCACCATTTTGGTATATTTCTCTGGAATTGAAAAGGTTATTTTCACTGGGTTAATACTCACTAAATTGGCTATTGGAGTAGAGGGGGTAATATAAGCTCCAACAGAAATATTTCTTAAGCCAATTCTTCCAGAAAATGGCGCTCTGATTTCAGTTTTTGCCAATTGAGCTCTGATTAATTGTGTTTGTGCTTGCAATGATTTGAACTCTGCTTTGGCATTATCATACTCTTCTTGACTGATGGCCTCAGATTTTAAAAGCTTTTTTGCTCTTTGCTCTACTTCTAAAGCAAGTTTTTCTTTAGTGACAGCTTGTGCTAATTGTGCTTGCAGTTCACTATCATCAATTTTAAGTAATAAGCTTCCTTTTGAAACATTAGTACCTTCGTTAAAATTGATGGTTTTTACTAAACCCGGAATTTCACTGGTAATTTGAACTTGCTCATTCGCATCAATAGAGCCAGAAACATCTACTTGATTAGAGAAATTTTGTGTACTCACCCTAATTCCTTTTACATTGATAGAGGGAACTTTGCCTCCTTTGTTGGCGCTTGGTCCTTTAGCTCCATTACTAGAGTTGGCGGTAATTCTGTGGTAGATTAAATATCCTAACAATAACACAATAAGGATATAAACGATGTATTTTACTTTCATAAATTGTTTTTTCGTCTTTGAAAATCGAGATTAATCTCGTGGTTACTGATGCGTGTTAAATTGTTTTGTAAGGTATTGATGATTTCAAAAAAGGTATTTATTTTTTCTGGAGATAAGTTGTTAAACGCTTTTTGATTTAATTCCTTAAATGATTGATGGATATGAGGTAAGTGTTCTTTTGCCTTCGGAGTTAATTTGATAAACTGCTGCCGACGATCGTCTGAATTGATCTCTCTATAAACAAAGCCGTTTTCAGTTAAATAATTAATCATATTCACCATAAAAGATTTATCTACTTGCAAAATTTCAGCTAGTGCTTTTTGCGATAAAGTTTCTCGGTGTTTATCTACCAAAACCAAAACATAATGATAGCGCTCTAAAGGAATATCTTGTGTTATTTCACTAAATACACTCATATACTTTTTGCTTAACTGCATGAGTAGATGTATGAGTGGCTCGTTCTGTTTTAACATGATATCGAAACAGCAAAAATAGAAGTTAGTTTTTAAATTGGTTGTAAGTATCAACTATATTACAGATTTAGCTTAAAACCCGTTATTTTAGCAAATTGTATAGAAAAATTAATCTTGTTGAAATCAAATTCATGATGAATAAACCAATTTTTAAATCTTTCACTTTCTTCTTTTTATTGTTTATGGCGGTTCAAACTTTTGCACAAAACAAAGCTAATATCCACTTTGAAGTTTCATTTTCAGAACCTCAGGCACATTATGCCGATGTTAAAATGACTATTGATAATATTAAAAGGGAGGAAATTATTGTTAAAATGCCAGTGTGGACACCGGGTTCTTATTTGGTAAGAGAATTTGCTAAAAATGTAGAATCATTTGATGTTTCTTCAAACAATGCGCCTGTTACTTTTGAAAAAGTGAGAAAAAACGCTTGGAAAATTAATACTAAAGGAAAAAATTCTGTTACAGTTTCTTACCGAGTTTACTCTTTTGAGATTTCGGTTCGTACAAATTTTGTGGATGCCAACCATGCTTTTTTATCTCCAGCAGGCACATTCCTATTTGTAGATGGGAGTTTGGCCGAGCCTTCTACCGTTACTATTATTCCTTTTAAAACTTGGTCTAAGGTTTCAACGGGTTTATCTCCCGTTGAGGGAAAAACTTTTACCTATTACGCTCAAAATTTCGATTGGCTTTTTGATTCGCCAATAGAAGTGGGTAACCAAGATGTGTTTGGTTTTAACGCCTCAGGCGTGAAATATGAAGTGGCTATGGTAGGCACAGCTAATTATGATAAGGAGAAGTTGAAAACCGATATGGCCAAGATAGTAGAAGAAGAAACGGCTGTTTTTGGCGAAAATCCCAATAAATATTACTTATTTATTGTGCATAATTACGAAAGAGGTGGAGGTGGTTTAGAACATCAAAACTCTACAGTTTTAGGTGCAAGTAGAGATGCCTATCAAAATCCATCATCCTACAAAAACTTTTTGAGTTTAGTAGCACATGAACATTTCCATCTATGGAATGTGAAGCGTTTAAGACCTATCGCACTTGGTCCATTTGATTATGATAATGAGAACTACACCACTGATTTGTGGATTGCGGAAGGCTTTACAGCTTACTATGATAATTTAATTGTGGAGAGAGCTAAATACTATTCTCCAGATGATTTACTAAGTATTTTGGAATCTGATATTAATGCCATTTATAATTCTCAAGGTAATAAAGTTCAACCATTAAGTCAGGCTAGTTTTGATGCTTGGATTAAATATTACAGACCGAATGAGAACAGCGGAAATACAACTGTTTCTTACTATAACAAAGGGTCATTAATTGCCGCAATATTAGATTTAGCCATCATCAATCACTCAAAAGGTGTTCAGTCTTTAGATGATGCAATGAAATATGCTTACAATGAATTTTACAAAAAGAAAGGCAGAGGTTACACCGATGCAGAAATGAAAGCAGTATTTGAAAAATTTGTTGGAGAGAATTTAGATCAGTTTTATGCCGATTACATTAACGGAACAGCTCAATTAGATTTCAATAAATACTTAAATTATGCAGGTTTGAAATTGGTGGATAGAACTCCGGTGTTGGCTCAACCTTATTTGGGTGTAGTGATGGGAAGCGACAATAAAATCAGCAATGTTTCTAGAGGAAGCGCCGCTTGGAATGATGGTTTAAATGTGAATGATGAAGTTTTAGCTGTCAATGGAGAGCGGGTAACTGATGTTTTAAACTATATCAGTAAAACAAAAGTTGGAGATGAATTAGATTTTATGATTAATCGTGATGGATTAATCAAGCATATTAAGGTAACAGTTAAAGCTGCGCCAAATAAAAAATGGGAAATTCAGCCGATGGATCACCCAAATCAACAGCAAAAGGCAGTTTTAGAGAAGTGGTTATCGTTATAGTATTCAAACGATATAAAATTAAAAAGCCTCGCTATCAGTTGATAACGAGGCTTTTATTTTGTGTAAGCATTTTAGAATACAAATCTTACAGAAATTCCTGGTTCTAAATCCAAATAAGGACCTCTAGCCAATTCTAATCTTGGATGTAAATCTCCTGAAAGTGAAAAAGGAATGTTAGGAATTTTCCATTCTAACCCTAAAATCGCATCGGCACCTAAAAGTAATCCACTATTTCTGTAATAGTACTTATTACCAGTATATCTGTCGTAATAAACATCATTACTCACACCACCTATATGCGCTCCAACTCCATAATACCAAGACAAAGAAGGCTCGCTAAATGCCATTTGTTGTTTTTCGTACAAACCGGTTAAAACTACTACGCCCGGTCTGAAACCCAAAATACCTTCTAAAGCTGTATTTGAGTTGGTAAAGTATTTTAAATTTAAACCATTTTCATATCCCCCAAACCGGATACCTATCTCTGTTTGGTTACTCTGTTGCGCAAAAGTTTTGGTATTAGAACCTAAAATAAATAAGCAAACTGCACTAAATAATAATATTGATTTTTTCATTTTTTTAATATTTGTTCTTGAACGATAAATCAAAACAAATGCCAATAATTTCTAAAATTTAGGTTCTGTTTTTTAATAATTTATTGTAAATGCAAGAAATAAAGCTAAATTATGGATCATTAGATAGCTAAATAATTTTCATGGTTAATCAAGCGGAATAGCGTTTTAAAAGTTTATTTGACTAATTTTTAGACTAAGAACCAATTTGGTTTTTTATTAGCATAATTTTTTTATTTTTGATTTAAGATTGTCTAGTATCTCAAACCTATTTCGTATCTTAAGAAACCAATTATTAAACTTAAAATTCAGTTGACATGACAACTATCACAAGAGTATTTGATTTGCTCTCGCACAATAAAGAAAAGTATAATACGCCCGATATTTTAGCCGCAAAGGAAGACCATGTGTGGAAGAAATATAGTATTTCTGAGGTTCAGGATATTGTAAATCAGATGAGTAGAGGTTTATTAAAACTCGGGATTAAAAGAGGTGATAAGGTTGCTGTAATGTCTCCCAATCGTCCGGAATGGAATTTTTGTGATTTCGGAATTATGCAGATTGGCGCTGCCCAAGTACCTATGTATCCTACCCTTGCAACACCTGATATACAATTTATTCTGAAAGATGCCGAGGTTAAAATTGTTTTCGTGGCTGACCAGTCTTTATATGATAAAATCAATAAAATAAAGGAAGAAGCACAATTAGAAATTGCCATTTACACCTTTGATCAGATTGATACCTTACCCAATTGGAAAGCTGTACAAGAGCTAGGGAAACAGAATAATCAAATTAATTTAGCTGATTATCAAAAGCAAATTCAGCCAGATGATTTACTAACCCTCATTTATACTTCAGGAACAACAGGAACACCTAAAGGAGTAATGTTAACGCATCATAATTTGATTAGTAATGTGATGTATTCTTCTAAACTTTACCCTCACCAAGTAAAAAGAGCATTAAGTTTTCTGCCGCTTTCTCATATTTTTGAAAGGATGGTGTGCTATATGTATATTTATCTGGGCATTTCTATTTATTATGCCGAAAGTTTAGACACTATTGTGGCAAACATGGCCGAGGTGAAGCCACATTGTTTCACTACGGTTCCTCGTTTGTTAGAGAAGGTTTATGATCGGATTGTAGCAAAAGGTCATGAACAAAAGGGAATCAAAAAGCAATTATTCTTTTGGGCACTTAATCTTGGATTAAAATATGAACAAGGTGGCGCCAATGGATTTTGGTATGGATTGAAGTTAGGCATAGCCAGAAAGTTGATTTTTTCTAAATGGAGAGCAGCCTTGGGAGGCGAAATCGAAGTCATCGTTTCAGGTGGGGCAGCCTTACAAGAAAGATTAGCAAGAGTTTTTTGGGGAGCAGGAATCAAAGTGTTAGAAGGTTATGGCCTCACAGAAACTTCGCCGGTAATTGCCGTAAATGGTCCATATCCTGGTCAGTGTAAATTTGGTACCGTAGGTAAAGTTTTAGAAAATTTAGAAGTGAAAATTGCTGAAGACGGTGAAATTTTGTGTAAAGGACCTAGTGTGATGAAGGGTTATTACAATCGTCCAGATGCAACAGCAGAGGCTATAACCGATGAATGGTTCCATACCGGAGATATCGGAGAATTTAAAGGAGAGTTTTTAGCCATCACAGATAGGAAAAAAGAAGTTTTTAAAACTGCAGGTGGGAAATATGTGGCTCCTCAGGTTTTAGAAAATAAGTTGAAAGAATCAATTTATATCGAGCAAATCATGGTGGTTGGCGAAAACAGAAGATTCCCATCTGCATTGATTGTCCCTAATTTCGAGAAACTGCTAGAATGGGCTGCTAGAAATAATATCAAAGAGACTAATTATAAAAGTCTTATTCAGTTAAAGCCCGTTTATGACAAAATTTGGAGTGAAGTTGACCGATTAAATGAAGATTTTGGAAATTGGGAAAAGGTAAAAAAGATTGCTCTTCTTGCCAATGAATTTACCATTGATGGTGGAGAGTTAACCCCTAAGTTAAGTTTGAGAAGAAAAATGATTCTTAGCAAATATTCACAAATTATTGAACAACTTTATACAGAATAAAAAACTCATTAAATTTATGTTTAAACACTTGAGAAGTTCGTTTTTAGGAGCAATCCCAACCCTTATTTTAGGGCTCTTATTACTTTTTGGTTGTACCACAGGGCAATTAGGTAAAAAGCAAGCACCAACTTTTAAAAATGGAATGGTAGTATGTGCGCATCCTGAAGCTGCTCAAGCTGGGATTGAAATCTTGCGTAAAGGAGGAAATGCAATAGATGCCGCTGTTGCAGTGCAATTTGCTTTAGCAGTTGTATATCCTGAAGCTGGAAATATAGGTGGAGGAGGTTTTATGGTGTACAGATCAGCAAATGGAGAAAGCAATACACTAGATTTCAGAGAAAAAGCACCTGAATTAGCTACAAAAAATATGTATTTGGATAGCTTAGGAAATCCAATTCCTGGATTGAGTTTAACTGGGTATTTAGCCGTAGGCGTTCCGGGTTCAGTTGCAGGAATGTGGGAAGCACATCAAAAATATGGTAAACTTTCTTGGAAAACACTTCTTAAACCTGCTATTCGGTTAGCCAAAGGAGGATTCAAGATCACCAATAATCAGGCTAGGTCATTAAATAACCATCAAATAAATTTTAGAACTGAAAATCCTAAATCAAATTATTTAGTTAAGGTGAACGCATGGAAGGTGGGGGATATATTAACGCAAGAAGACCTAGCAAAAACGCTAGAGTTAATACAAGAAAACGGAAAAGATGGTTTCTATAAGGGCGAAACGGCTAACTTAATTGTTGATCAGATGAAAAAAAATAGTGGCATTATCACTATGAATGATTTGAAAAACTATAATGCCATTTGGAGAAAGCCATTAATTGGAACTTATAAAGGGTATAAAGTTATAGCTATGCCTCCCCCATCTAGCGGTGGCGTGGCTTTATTACAAATTTTGAAAATGTTGGAACCTTATCAACTTTCAAAATTTCGTTTTCATCAAGCACCTGCAGTACAATTAATCACCGAAGCAGAAAAGCGAGCTTATGCAGATAGAGCTAAATACTTAGGTGATCCCGATTTTTATCATGTTCCAACGACGCTTTTATTAGATTCCTCTTATTTAAAATCAAGAATGAAAAATTTCAGTTGGAATAGGGCCACGCCAAGTGCTGAAATATTAGCAGGAAAATTTGATATCAAGGAAAGTGAACAAACTACGCACTTTTCTATTGTGGATAGAGATGGAAACGCCGTTTCTATCACCACCACCTTAAATGGTTCTTATGGTTCTAAAGTTTTTGTTAATGGGGCTGGTTTTCTGCTAAATAATGAAATGGATGATTTTAGTATGAAACCGGGTGTTCCAAATATGTACGGTTTGGTTGGTGGTGTAGCCAATGCGATTGAACCTAAGAAAAGAATGTTAAGTTCTATGACGCCAACTATCATAGAAAAGAATGGAAAATTGTTTATGGTAGTCGGATCTCCTGGTGGCTCAACTATAATTACTACTGTTTTTCAAACCATTTCAAATGTAATAGATTATCAAATGAATATTCAAAAAGCTGTTGATGAAAAACGCTTTCACCACCAATGGCTACCCGATGAAATACAAGAAGAAGCAGGAACATTAAACAACTCAACAAAATCTACCCTCATTCATAAAGGTTATTTGATAAAAGATAGAGCACCAATTGGGAGATGCGATGCCATATTACTTAATCAATGGGGATATTTAGAAGGAGGCGCAGACCCTAGAGGTGACGATGCTAAAATGGGCTATTAATACCTATGATATCTAAAATAGCTATGTTCCTAGGATAAAAAATTTTAGAACAACCTTCCGATCTGTTAATTAAATTTATTATGCTTGCATAATAAATTTAAGATCATTACATTTGAAATACCATATAAACTTAGCAGATGAAGCATCAAGAAACCATTGATTATTTCCTGAAAATTACTTGGCAAAATATTGCCAACAAGTATAACCAACTGGCTTCAGAATTTGGGATTACACAATCAGTAGGTTATCTCCTAATTAATATTGATGAAATAGAAGGTACAACGGTTTCTGAAGTAGCTGGCTTATTGGGTTTAAAATCTACAAGCTTAAGCAGAATGCTGAATAATTTGCAACAAGATGGTTTGATTTTCAGAGAAAGCCATTTAACAGATAAGCGCTCTGTTAAACTTTATCTCACGGAGAAAGGTAAAGAGAAGCGCCATTTGGCAAGGGTGGTAGTTAAAAAGTTTAATGATTATTTGGATGAGCATTTTACAGAAGAGAATAAATCGCAGTTGATTAAATCCTTAAAAACCATTAATGAGTTAACCACAAATTATAATCAGAAATAATATAATTTTTTATGAAAAGATCAATCAAAAAAGTAGCGGTATTGGGTTCGGGAATTATGGGGTCGAGGATTGCCTGCCACTTTGCTAATATTGGTGTAGAAGTTTTATTGTTAGATATTGTTCCAAGAGAATTAAACGATGCTGAAAAAGCAAAAGCTCTTACACTAGAATCTCCTGTAGTAAGAAATAGAATTGTAAATGATGCTTTAGCTTTTGCTGCCAAATCCAATCCCTCACCAGTGTATAATCCATCGGTTTTAAACCGGATTAAAACTGGAAATTTTGAAGATAACATGGCAGCTATTGCTTCTTGCGATTGGACAATTGAGGTGGTAGTCGAGAATTTAGACATTAAAAGGAAGGTTTACGATCAAGTTGAAAAACATCGTAAACTAGGTACTTTAATCACTTCTAACACTTCCGGAATTCCTATTCACATGATGACCGAAGGTCGTTCTGATGATTTTAAAAAGCATTTCTGCGGAACGCATTTTTTTAATCCGCCTCGTTATTTAAGATTATTAGAAATTATTCCAACACCCCATACCAACCAAGAAGTGATTGATTTCTTGATGCATTATGGCGATAAATTTTTAGGTAAAACCACCGTTTTATGTAAAGATACACCAGCATTTATAGCTAATAGAGTGGGGGTTTATTCTATCATGTCATTGTTGCATTTGGTAGAAAAAATGGATTTAACTGTTGAGGAGGTGGATAAATTTACAGGTCCGGCTTTAGGCCGACCAAAATCAGCAACCTTTAGAACTACGGATGTGGTAGGTTTAGATACCATGATAAACGTAGCCAATGGTTTATATCAAAACGTACCCAATGATGAAGCTCGTGAATCTTTTGTTTTGCCTGATTATGTGAAGAAGATGCAAGAGAATAAATGGCTGGGCGATAAAACTGGGCAAGGGTTTTATAAAAAGACAAAAGATAAAGACGGTAAAACCGAAATTTTAGCATTGGATTTAAAAACGCTAGAATATCGTCCTCAAAATAAAGTAAAATCAGCAACCTTAGAAGCTACCAAACCAATAGATAATCTGCGTCAGCGGATGAAAGTTTATGCTGCCGGAAAAGATAAAGCAGCAGAATTTTTCAGAATTTCTTTCTCAGGATTATTTGAATATGTTTCTAACCGAATTCCTGAAATATCAGATGAAACTTATCGAATAGATGATGCCATGCGAGCTGGTTTTGGTTGGGAATTAGGTCCGTTTGAAGTTTGGGATTCTCTAGGCGTAAAAGAAGCGGTAGAAATGATGAAGGCAAACGGGAAAACGCCAGCCACTTGGGTGATAGAAATGCTGAATGCTGGAAATTCATCGTTTTACAAAGTAGAAAACGGCATCAAATTTTATTATGATATCCCTTCGAAATCATACAAAGCTATTCCAGGTCAGGATGCATTTATCATCTTAGATAATATCAGAGCCAACAAAACCATCTGGAAAAATGCAGGAACAACTTTAACAGACTTAGGCGATGGTATTTTGAATTTAGAATTCCATACCAAAATGAATACCATTGGCGGTGAAGTTTTGGCTGGAATTAATAAAGCCATAGATATCGCAGAGAAAGATTATAGGGGTTTAGTCATTGGAAACGATGGGGCAAATTTCTCGGCCGGAGCCAATGTGGGGATGATTTTCATGATGGCTGTAGAGCAAGAATGGGATGAAATTAATATGGCGGTAAAAATGTTCCAGAATACTTCTATGCGTTTGCGCTATTCAGCTATTCCTGTGGTGGTTGCTCCGCACAATTTAACTTTAGGTGGGGGATGCGAGTTTGCGCTACATGCCGACCATGTTCAGCTTCATGCCGAAACTTATATGGGTTTGGTAGAATTTGGTGTAGGATTAATCCCCGGAGGAGGCGGAACCAAGGAATTTGCCTTAAGAGCTTCCGATGCTTTTGGTACAGATCAAATTGAACAAAATATATTAAAAGATAAGTTCTTAACCATCGCGATGGCTAAGGTTTCCACTTCTGGTTTAGAGGCTTATGATTTAGGTTACTTATTAAAAGATAAGTTTTCTATCTCTATGAATCGCAGTCGTTTAATTGCTGATGCCAAGGAAAAAGCCATAGAATTAGCGGAAGCAGGTTACACCCAACCAGTGCATAGAAAGGATATCAAAGTTTTGGGTAAATCTGGCTTAGGAATGGTTTATGCAGGGGCAAATACCATGCGTTCTGGTAATTACATCTCAGATCATGATCAAAAAATTTCTCAGAAATTGGGCTATGTAATGTGTGGTGGAGATTTATCCGCACCTACTTTAGTCACCGAACAATATTTATTGGATTTAGAGAGAGAAGCTTTCTTGAGTTTATGTGGAGAGAAGAAAACGCTTGAACGTATTCAAAGTATAATAACCAAGGGGAAACCTTTAAGGAATTAGAAAAGTATCAAGATGCGAGTATCAAGATAAATTTTAATTACGCGAAAACAGAAATATAAAAGATGCACAATTTTAAGGATTTAAAAGTTTGGCAAAAGGCAATTGATTTGGCAGTTGATATTTGTGAGACTATGTCATCTTATCCAAATGAAGAAAAATATGGATTAGTTTCTCAAATGAAAAGATGTTCAGTTTCTATACCCTCAAATATTGCAGAGGGAAGTGGAAGAGGCTCTGACAAAGAATTTAATCACTTTTTAAATATTAGTCAAGGCTCTGTTTTTGAGTTAGAAACACAACTAATTATTTCAAATCGTTTAGCATTACTTGATGATAATTCAGCGAGTGACTTAATAGCTAAAACATCAGAAATCCAAAAGATGGTTTTCTCATTAGGTAATAAAATTAGAAAAGCATAAACAAATAAAAATAAAATAAACTATCAAATGAGTTTGTGTAGTTAATAGGGTCTTGATACTTGATACTCACATCTTGATACTTGATACTCACATCTTGATACTTGATACTCACATCTTGATACTTGATACTCACATCTTGATACTTGATACTAAAATCTCGATACTAAATAAAAAATAATGGAAGCATACATCATAGCAGGATACAGAACAGCAGTTGGAAAAGCAACTCGAGGAGTTTTTCGTTTTACCAGAGCAGATGAGTTAGCAGCAGATGTCATCAAAGCTTTAGTAGCGTCGGTACCCAATTTGGATAAAGAACAAATCGATGATGTCATCGTGGGAAATGCCACTCCAGAAGCCGAGCAAGGTTTAAATATTGGTAGAATGATTTCGTTGATGGGTTTGGATACCGATAAAGTTCCAGGTGTAACCGTTAACCGTTATTGTGCTTCGGGTTTAGAAACCATAGCAACAGCGGTAGCCAAAATCAAAGCTGGAATGGCTGATTGCATTATTGCAGGTGGCGTAGAGGTGATGAGTGGGATGCCTTTTGGCGGATGGAAAATTGTTCCCAATCCAGAAGTTGCGCTTAAAAACCCAGACTGGTATTGGGGGATGGGTTTAACCGCCGAAGCTGTTGCAAAAGAATACAATGTAAATAGAGAAGATCAAGATGAATTTGCATTAAAATCTCATCAAAAAGCTATTGAAGCCATTAAAAATGGACATTTAAAAGATGGCGTTTTACCAATTAAGGTAAAGGAAAATTATTTAGATGCCAATATGAAGAAGAAAACTCGTGAATATATAGTTGATACAGATGAGGGACCTAGAGCAGATACCAACGCATCGGCTTTAGCCAAATTAAAGCCTGTTTTTGCCGCAGGTGGTTCTGTTACCGCTGGCAATTCTTCTCAAACTTCAGACGGAGCTGCTTTTGTATTGGTCGTTTCAGAAAAAATGTTGAAGCAATTGAATGCACAACCTATCGCTCGTTTGGTGAGCTATGCGGTTGCAGGTGTGCCACCAAGAATTATGGGAATTGGTCCGATTGAAGCCATACCGAAGGCGTTGAAAAGAGCAGGAATGAAGCAAGATGAAATTGATTTGATTGAACTGAATGAAGCTTTTGCATCACAATCTTTAGCGGTTATCCGCGAATTAGGATTAAATCATGATAAAGTTAATGTAAACGGTGGTGCTATTGCATTAGGTCATCCACTAGGTTGTACAGGCGCTAAACTATCCGTACAAATATTCAACGAATTAAAAAGAAGAAACCAGAAATACGGAATGGTAACCATGTGCGTAGGTAGCGGACAAGGTGCTGCGGGGATATTTGAGATGCTATAAAGCCTCACCCGCCCTCTCCAAAGGAGAGGAGTTAGCATGGTAACCTGGCGGCTTTTAGATTTAGAAACTAATAAACATAATATTAAACTATATAAGCAAGTCCTTCTCCTTTGGAGAAGGATTTAGGATGAGGCAATATGAAAAAATCAACAAAAGGAGGTGAATTCATCATCACCGAAACAGATTTTCAGGATGTATTTATCCCTGAGGAATTTGATGAAGAGGCTTTAATGATTAAAAAAACCTGTGAGGACTTTCTGGAGGCAGAGGTTACTCCAAACTTGGATAGAATTGACAAGTTAGAAGAAGGTCTGATGCCATCTTTGATGGATAAAGCGGGCGAATTGGGTTTGTTGGCGGTTTCTATCCCGGAGGAATATGGTGGTTTTGGTAAAAACTTTAATACTTCTATGTTAGTGGCTGATGTGATTGGTGCTGGTCACTCTTTTGCGGTAGCATTATCGGCGCATACAGGTATCGGAACTTTGCCCATTTTATATTACGGAAACGAGGAGCAAAAAGCAAAATACATCCCTAAATTGGCTTCTGGCGAGTGGAAAGCAAGTTATTGTTTAACCGAGCCAAACTCTGGTTCTGATGCAAATAGTGGTAAAACCAAAGCTGTTTTAAATGCTGAGGGAACGCATTACATCATTAACGGGCAAAAAATGTGGATTACCAATGGTGGTTTTGCTGATATTTTTATCGTTTTTGCCAAGATTGATGATGACAAAAACCTTTCTGCATTTATTGTAGAGAAAACTTTTGGTGGGATAACCATGAATCCTGAAGAGCATAAAATGGGAATCAAAGGTTCTTCCACCCGTCAGGTCTTTTTTAACGATTGTCCAGTTCCAAAAGAAAATCTGCTATCTGAAAGAGAAAACGGATTCAAAATTGCGGTAAATATTTTAAATATTGGTCGGATTAAGTTAGGAGCAGCAGCCATTGGTTCATCAAGAAAAGTGATTGATTACGCGATCAATTACTCAAACGAAAGAGTTCAATTTGGCTTAAATATTTCAAAATTCGGAGCGATTCGTTATAAATTAGCCGAAATGGCGGTTCGTAATTTCGCCGTAGAAAGTGCAACTTACCGAGCAGGTCAGAATATTGACGATGCTTACGACCATTTAGTGGCAGGCGGAATGGATTCTGGAAAAGCGAAGTTAAAATCAACTGAGCAATTTGCGGTAGAGTGTGCCATCATCAAAGTTTGGGGTTCAGAAATGCTGGATTACATTGTGGATGAAGGTGTACAAGTATATGGCGGAATGGGTTACAGTGCCGATGCACCAATGGACAGAGCTTATCGCGATAGCAGAATCAATAGAATTTTTGAAGGAACCAACGAAATCAATCGCCTTTTAATTGTGGATATGCTTTTAAAAAGAGCCATGAAAGGTGAGTTAGATTTGATGACGCCTGCCCAAGCAGTTGCCAGCGAATTGATGTCGATTCCTGAATTTGGAGAAGAAGAAGACACTTTATTTGCTGCGGAGCTAAAAACCTTAAAAAACTTGAAAAAAGCAGGTTTGATGATTGCGGGTGCTGCGGTACAAAAACTCATGATGACTTTAGCCAAAGAGCAGGAGATTTTGATGAACATTGCTGATATTATTGGCTCGGTTTATATTGCAGAATCTACCATTTTACGCGTTCAAAAATTGGTTGCTATGCGTGGCGAGACAGCTTGCAGCGGACAAATTGATATGATGCGGATTTATTTACAAGAAGCGGTGGATAAAACATACCTAGCGGGTAAAGAAGCGCTAAATTCTTTTGCCGAAGGCGATGAGTTAAACATGATGTTAATGGGCTTACGCCGATTTACCAAAGTAGCGCCTTTCAATATTAAGGATGCTCGCCAAAGGGTAGCCAAACAATTGATAGAAGCGAATAAATATTGCTATTAAAACTTTGTCATCCCGAATTTATTTCGGGATCTTATTGCAAAAGCCGTTTAAATTAAATTTGAACGGCTTTTTATTTCTTATTTGGGCATTTTAACACGCTTTTCGCTCATACGCCACAAGGCATTAGGCTCTAAGCCGGTATCCCTGCCAGTCCGGCAGGCTGGTGCTGCAATCGTTAATGCGAAAGATGAATAGTTGCATCTTCCTCGGTCTGTGTCCTCACAGACCGAAATGCAATCAAACAAAAATGGTCTGTGTCCTCACAGACCATGGTTATTGAGAATAATCGAAATAAAGATTTTCAATTTTGGAAACAAGATAATCATCCTATTGAGTTAAATCATGCTCAAATTTTAGATTCTAAAATGGATTATCTTCATCAGAATCCGGTAAGAGCAGGTTTGGTAAGAGAAGAAAAGGATTATGTTTTTTCTTCGGGGATAGATTATTACGGAAATGATAAAGGTTTGATAAGGATTGATTTTCTTTAACGAGTCTGAAGACTCTTTTCCATTCTTTAATCCTTAGTCACGCTGCGCTTAAGACTAAGGACAGATTGGGAATAGTTGCATCTTCCTCGGTCTGTGTCCTCACAGACCGAAATGCAATCAAACAAAAATGGTCTGTGAGGACACAGACCATGGTTATTGAGAATAATCGAAATAAAGATTTTCAATTTTGGAAACAAGATAATCATCCTATTGAGTTAGATCATGCTCAAATTTTAGATTCTAAAATGGATTATCTTCATCAGAATCCGGTAAGAGCCCCTAACTGTCCGTAGAGTTAAGCGTAGCGTCTCTACGGATTATCGGATAGAAAAAGAGTCTTCAGACTCGAAAAAAAGTAAATTTAATCCAATAATTCCTATTCAGTCTAGCATCCTCACAGACCATGGAATGAAATTTTTACCATCACAGTTTCATTTAATTAGTAAAAATATCTGATAATTTACCTATTATAATAGTAAAAATATCTGATAATTTACCTATTACAATAGTAAAAATATCGAAAATATATATCTTTGTTTTCAAATATTGGAGATATGAGAAGGATTATGCTAGAAAAACTCAAGCAGCATTTACCAAAAAAGGAGTTTACCATATTAACTGGAGCTAGGCAAACTGGTAAATCAACACTGTTGAAAGAACTGGAAAGGCACTGCAAAGAGGAAGGTATTTCTGTTACGTTTTTAAATTTCGAGTTTAAAAATATTCTAGCCGATTTAGATGAAAACCCTTTGAACTTGCTTAATTATCTCCCTCAAAGCGACGGTAGAAAAGTGGTTTTGGTAGATGAAGTTCAGTATTTGAAAGACCCCACCAACTTTTTAAAACTAATTTACGATGAACATGCTGCTGATATAAAAATTGTTGCGACAGGAAGTAGCGCTTTTTATATGGATAGCCGTTTTGAAGATTCACTAGCAGGAAGAAAGAAGCTATTTACTTTACTCACTTGTTCTTTTGATGAATATTTAGCTTTGTTAGGTAAAGATGATTTATTGGCAGAAAAAAACCGAATTATACAAAATCCTAAAGCAAAAAGCTTAAAGATAAACTACTTAAAAGCAGAATGGGATAATTACATGATTTACGGCGGTTACCCAGCCGTAATTACTGAAACTGATTTGACAGAAAAGGTGGCAAGGTTACGTGAATTAAGAGACTCGTTTGTTAAGCGTGATATTCTGGAAGCTGGCGTACAAAATGAAACTGTTTTTTACCAGTTGTTTAGAATAATTGCAGCACAAGCCGGAAGTTTAATAAATGTGAATGAGCTTTCAACCATTTTAAAAGTAAGAAGCGAAACCATAACCAATTATTTAGAAGTTATGCAAAAGTGCTTTCATATTTCTTTAGTTAAACCATTTTATAAAAATTTAAGGAAAGAATTGGTTAAAATGCCAAAGGCTTTCGTATTAGATACTGGCTTAAGAAATTGCTTGATCAATAATTTTCAACCTATACAAACCAGATTAGATAAAGGAGAGCTTTGGGAAAACATGAACTTTAAACTTTTGGCAGAAAAACACGATTTTGATGATATTAAATTTTGGCGTACTGCCGATGGCAATGAAGTTGACTTTGTTTTACCAGAAGTTGATGCTCCTTTTGCCATTGAAGCTAAATTTGATGAAGCCCAAATAAAACCCAATAAATATCAAAAATTCAAAGAAGCATATCCCGAAATTGATTTTAAATTTAGTTGGTATAACTCTTTTGATGAAGGTTTTTTTAGAAGGATTTGATAGAGAATTACCTATTTGATAACCTAGTTTATTATGCTGCATTCATTTCAGCAGCTCAATAGAAGAGTTCCCGATTTTATCGGATCCTGAAATATCCGCTGCTGAGCGGGCAGGAATTCAGGATGACATGAAGTGTTATTTCTCTGTCTGTATCCTCCTAGACCGAAACGCAATTAAAAAAATAGTCCGTTAAGATACGAACCACGGGGTTAAAAAAATATACTTTATAACAATAGTGTCCTAAACGTATAGGAATAGAATAAAAATACGTGTTGTTAATTGATATAGGCGTATAATTTGAATATTTCAGAAAAGAACCCCTTGAAT
>JACXVB010000031.1 GCA_014763615.1 Sphingobacteriales bacterium
GTAAGTTGTTTCATTGCAGTCTCAATTTGCATAAAACTTAGGGGAGTTTATTTCTCCTCTTCGTTTTTTATTGAGTTGCATTTATTACTTGAACTTACGCTTTATTGAGTTATTTGATTTAAGATATTTTAGTATAAAAGGTAGTAATTCGGGAGTGTCATATTAAATTTAGATGTTTGGCGTTGATTATAAAGTAGTTATAATTAATGTTCGAGTTTCGTTTAAAATGACTAATAATTTAATATGACCAATGATTCCATTATCTTTAAACTACATTTATAGATAAAAAATATCAAGATAAAAGTGAGTACATAGCGAGTACCAATTTTATTAAGCTACAATAAACTGATTTACAGCAATTAAAAGAATAGGTTCGATTCCCCTACGGGCTACATTATCAAACAAAACCCCCTCTAAATACTTAATTTAGAGGGGGTTTTTGATTTTTACTGACACTCTTACTGACGGTTTTGATAATTTACTTTAGAAAGTATTTCGATATAAAGCTTTTAGATTCTTTTTCATCTTGTGTACAAGGCTCACAATAAGTGCCAACACCGTTTACTGGTCCTTCATACAGCCAATTAAATAACTTATCATATTTACCGCTCAAATCTTTTATTCTTAGTTTATCATTTTCTTGACTGACATATAAATTTACTTTATCGTTCAAAATCATTTTAAAACAAACCACAGTTCCAATTTTCGATTTTCCTAAATATTCAACCTTTACTTTTTTTGCCTCTTTTCCGTAATAATAATTTATAACGGGCTGGTTTTTATCATCTATCCAAAAACTAAATTCTTCAAACTTTGGGTTTCCATATTTTGATATGGAGTAGTTAGCAACTTGTTTTAAATTGGGTTGCAGAAATAGAAAAAATAGGGGTTGGATGTAAAGTAAAATAGTAAACATGTTAAAAGGGTTAACGGTGGTATGGAACACTTTTGATTTTTAAATGGCGCTGTTGTTACCGAACGTCTAAGTTATGCTTAGAAAATTTATGTAGGTAGAACGGAGCCTTTTTTATTTCTAAGGCGCATTCAAGCAATAAATGCAACTTTCAGATTATAAAATTAGCCATAAAAACTTGATGAGGGGTTTTAAATTTTAGGTTTTTTTGGGTCTATTATTTGGTTTAAAGAGGAAGACTCAATAGTGAAAACACCCTTTTTTAAATAAAAATTGATCAATATTTAACTCTATTTAAATTAGATATTCAGGATTTAATCTTTTAGGGGTATATTTTTGGATATATACTAATTTTGACGGGCTAAAATTTATTTTTGAGACTTCCTTTTCTTTATTTTTTTAGGTTTTATATGCGATAATAACCTTATCAGAAAAGCTTTTTAAAAGCGGATCACCAAAAATTAAGCTTGCATTTTTTGTATCGCTAGTTCTAGTCCTCTCAATTCGGCTAAACCTCTTAACCTACCAATTGCAGAATAACCCGGATTGGTTTTTTTGTTCAAGTCATCTAACATTTGATGTCCATGGTCTGGTCTCATCGGGATAGAAACTCTTCTTTTCTTCATTACGGCAAGCAATTCTTTTACCACAGCAAACATATCTACATCACCTTCTAAATGGTTATCTTCATAAAAATCACCAAACTCATTTCTTTTGGTGCTTCTTAAATGGATAAAGTGAATACGCTCTCCAAATTCCCTCACCATTTCGGGTAAGTTATTGTCTGCTCTTACGCCCAAAGAACCGGTGCAAAAGCATAATCCATTACTTTTAGCCGCTTAAACCGAACTCACGTTAATCTAACACCTTCTTTTTGGTGTCTTCGCTAATCTCATAGCTATCGCTTAAAGCCCTAGAAACGGTTGAAACAGAAAAACCTAAGGCTTGCGCAATATCTTTCATGGTTGTTGGCTTCATCATCATCTTTCAGATTTAGGGTAAAATTAAAATTCTATTCTCAAATCGGGTTAAAATCTATGGGCTTGATATAAAAATAAGATATACTTTCCATTTACTGGCTTTAATTTGAGATATTTGATGTTAGCCAAAGCCTAGTTAGGCTAAAATCCTAAAAGTTTAATTCATCATGTTTAAAAAATATAAAGAAACCGTTTCTGCCATTTTAATTATTCTTTCCATATCTTCTTGTGATATGAAACCGCAACCTAAAGAGATTTATGCGAATCAAGAATTTCAAGTTTATCCTGATAAAGTCATTCAACATGATTTTAAAGCCGAGGCGCTTTCTGCTACAGAAATAAAATCAAACTATGAAAGTCCGCAAAATCAATTCATCAAGCCAGTTTTGATTTTAAAATTTAGCGTGAATGGTCAAGATAATGAGATGCCGGTGGGCAAAAATCATCAGCTCAACTTGGTTTCTAAATCAAATGATGATGTATCGCCAATCATTACTTTTGGGCAGCAATACACCGATCAAACTCGTTTGCCGGCAAACCTTTATTTAAAATCGAATACCAAAATCACCCTTAAAGTTGATATGAAAGCAGTGCTAAAGGCTTTTAAAAATGAAGGCTTTTATACTTTTTATGATGGTTCTAAATTGTATAAAAGTGATTTTAAAGGAGTTTTTGTAGCCGGAAATTTAGCGCCACTCAATTGGGATTTTGCCAATTTGGGTAACAACAAAAAGCTGCAATTACAAGACCCAGACGGAGATGGCATCTACACTTTAGATTTAATATTAAACAAAAAAGAGGATCAGAAATCTATTGCATCTTCCTGGAAATTGAAGAATAATATTTCTGCATTTCCACAATATCACTCCGATTTTGTGCTTTCAGATGCACTTTACAATTTGGCTTTGGATGAGATGCAAAATGCCATTGAACCTGATAGCACTTTTAGAACGGGTAAAGAATGGGCAGGCGTTTGGACGCGAGATATTAGCTACAGTATCATTCTTTCGATGGCGGTTTTACAACCCAAAGTAGCCATGATTTCTTTGATGAGAAAGGTAAAAAATAATCGGGTGATTCAGGATACCGGAACAGGAGGTTCTTACCCGATTTCTACCGACAGAATGATTTGGGCCGTAGCAGCTTGGGAAGTTTATAAAACTACGGGAGATAAAAATTGGTTACAACAAACCTATCAAATTGTTAAAAATTCAGTTGCTGATGATGAGCAATTAGTATATGATGAAGAAACCGGTTTAGCCAGGGGCGAATCTTCTTTTCTAGATTGGCGAGAGCAAACTTATCCAAAATGGATGCAAGCAGCGGATATTTATGAGTCGGAATGTTTGGGCACCAATGCCGTTCATTTTGAAGTGAATAAAGTTTTAGCTCAAATGGCTCAAGAAATAGGCGAGGCGGAGGAAGCAAAACAGCATGAGCAAATAGCAGAGCGGATTAAAAAAGGAATCAATACTTATTTATGGATGCCAGAAAAGGGTTATTATGGTCAGTTCTTGTACGGCAGAAAGTATAAAATTTTATCGCCACGTTCTGAAGCTTTGGGCGAAGCTTTGACCGTTTTATTTGGTATTGCAGAAGGAGATAGAGCAGAAAAAGTAATAGAAAATACGCCAGTAAACAGTTTTGGGATTCCTTGTATCTACCCTCAAATTCCAGAAATTTTGCCTTATCATAATAACGCGGTTTGGCCTTTTGTACAGTCGTATTGGGCTTTGGCAGCGGCTAAGGCAGGAAATGCAAGCTCAGTGATGCAAAGTATTGCCAGCGTTTATCGTCCGGCGGCTTTGTTTCTCACCAATAAAGAGAATTTTGTGGCATCTACTGGAGATTATGCGGGTACTCAAATCAATTCTAGCAATATGCTTTGGAGTTTATCCGGAAGTATAAGCTTGGTTTACAAAGTGCTTTTTGGGATACATTATGAAGCTAACGCTTTAAAATTTGAGCCTTTTGTTCCGCAAAAGCTAGCTGGAGATCGCTCTTTAAAACAGTTAAAATATCGAAATGCCGTTTTGGATATCGAGATGAAAGGCTTTGGAAAACTAAAATCAATAGCTTTGGATGGGAAAGCATTGGCAAAACCTCAAATTCCTGCTTCACTAAGTGGAAAGCATCAAATATCCATCGTTTTAGATAATGAGGAAAAGGATGACAAAATTAATTTGGTAGAAGGATACTTTTCTTTGCCGGCACCAGAAGTAGTATTAAATCAGCAAAGTATTTCTTGGAAAAAAATGGATGGAGCAATTAGCTATCAGATCATCAAAAATGGAAAATTGGACGCTACCGTAAATACCACAGTGTTTAAGTTAAAAGATGCAGGAGAATATCAAGTGCTTGCTTTAGATAAAAATCAGGTAAGTTCTTTTGCATCTCAACCTATTGATTTTTATCCGGCTTCAGCCGAACAAATTATTCAGCTTGAAAATTCAGTGTCAAAATCGGCATTGCCTTATCAAGGATTTAACGGACAAGGTTTTATCGAAATTTCTAAAGAGAAAAATACATCCATCAATCTAAAAGTCAACATTACTGAGGCAGGTTTATTCGCTTTATCTTTTAGATATGCCAATGGTAACGGACCGATAAATACCGAAAATAAATGTGCGATACGTTCTTTGTATTTAGATAATCATAATGTTGGAGCTATGGTTTTTCCGCAAAGAGGTAAAGATGAATGGTCTAACTGGGGTTTTAGTAATCTCCAAAAAATCAGTTTAACAAAAGGTACTCATGAGTTTAAACTAAAATTCGAGGCTTTTGATGAAAACATGAACGGAGCCGTTAACCAAGCGATGTTAGATGAATTAAAATTGGTAAAGTTAAATTGACCCTCCGTTAATTAATACCGAATCTATACTTAATTCTTGAGCATAAGTATGACCGGCTAGATATTTCATCATTCTGTTAAACGCTAATTTTCCAAGTTTAAATCCACTAGTTTCTGCGTATGCAATTTCAGGATAATATAACTGCGGGATAAAGCCGTCGCTGATAGCAACGATACTTAAATCATCTGGAATCTTTATTTGAAGTTTTTGAACAGATTTCATAACGCCGGTTAATAACTCATCACTCATACAAAATATGGCGTCTGGTTTTGTTTTATAAACGGTTTCCTCAAAAATTGAGCTCGCTTTTGAGGCATTTTCAGCAAAAAATAGTTGAAACTCGCAATCATTTTTTTTACCAACAATATTATTAAACGAATTTAATCTACGTTGAGTGATAGACATATTCTGATCTCCAAAAAACGCTAAGATATTCTTTTTACCCTTGTTTAATAGTGCATTTACAGCTAATTCAGTAGCTGCTGCATCTGCTACGCAAACTTTGTTGCAAGTATCAAAATCAGGAACTTTATCGAAGAAAATTATAGGAATATCTTGTTCTTCAACTTTAATAAAAGGTTTTATATCAACCGTTTTAGAAGAGATAGAGACAAATATTCCGGCCACTCTACTTAGTTTACAACGTTTTAAATTTTCGAGTTCAATGCTAGGATCATCAACCGATTGTAAAATCATGAGCGAATAACCGTAGCGTCTGGCTTCTTCTTCAAGAGAATTAATGAAAGAATGATAGAAGTAACTCGACACAGCAGGTACAATCACGCCAAATTCTTTACTTTTGTTTGTCCTAAGATTTATTGCATAAGTATTAGGCTCATATTCTAAAATCTCGGCAAGTTCTTGCACTTTATCTTTGGTTTGTTGTGCAATATCTGGATGATCTTTTAATGCTCTGGATACTGTAGATATACTAAGATTCAGCATATCTGCTAATTTTTTTAAGGTAACGTTTGCTTTCAATTGGATTTTTTAGGTTCTTAAATATACAATTTTTGAACAATAAACATTGTCGCAAACCTTTGAAATAGAAAACGCTATTTTTTTTATTTGGATTTATTTAATTTACAGCAACCAATTTTATAAACTAAATTAAAATTCAATGTATAAATGCCTCCATTTTTAGTAATATTGGTTTGGTCTATATCTCTTTTGGTTCAAGAAAGCATTGGCCTAAGGAGAAATTTGAGCAATTCGGTAAACCAAACAATTGCCGGAGCAGCCCAAAAATACAACTATAGCAACAATACCTGTAGTGCCCTCTGGGCGATGTTTAGTTATATTTTTGATGCTGAGCGGAGTGATTTTAATAATTTTTTTAACGATTGGAAAATTAGGAGAAAGAAAGATCAAGTAACCTTAGCTTTTGACAATTATAGAGCTAACCAAAATATTAATATGTCAAGGTCAAGGGATTCACATCTTTTAAATGTTAAAAGAGAAGAAGCAGAGCTACTAGAATTCATGACATTTAAAGGTGCAAATACCAGCCAGAATGAATCAATTGCTTATAAGATTCTAAATTGGGCAAATTTACATCGAAATGATGACACCAATGATGATCAATCAACCCAATATTTAGTGTGGTCAATCCCATTGGGAGAAAAATGCTGTTTGGCTGAAAGTTTTGAGGTTAAAAACATTCCCTTTATCTAAAAATTCGACAATTAATGGAGAACCAGAAGGATTCAGAAGAATTATTTTCAAAAGCAGTTCAACTTCTAAAAGAAGCGTCTTTTAAAAATGGGATTAAAGCCTCGTTAGAAGTAGATGATAATTATAATCGAGTTTGGGCTAGAGACAGTGCCGTAGCCGCTTTATCGATTCTTTCAGCAGAACTTCAGTCCTTATATCCTGCCATCCAATCGTCTATACGCTTATTAATGAATTGCAGTGCTGAAAATGGTCAAATCCCATCTAATGTGGAGCTTGATGAAAATGGAAATGTTCAATCGATAAGTTTTGGCGGACCAGTAGGGAGAACAGATGCTAGTTTTTGGTGGTTAATTATGGCTATACAGTTTTTACAAAAAGAGCCAAATAACGATTTAAGAAACGATGTAAAACTAAAAGCAGACAATATATTTCAACTTGCTAATGCGTGGGAGTTTAACTATAAACACTTAATGTATTTGCCACTCAGTGGAAATTGGGCGGATGAATATGTAACTCATGGTTATGTTCTTTATGATCAGATTTTGAGGTTTTGGGCATTTGATTTAGCAGCTGACTTTTTTAACCAGACTAATTGGAAGGAAAAATCAGATAAAATAAGAAATAGTATAAAACAACATTTTCTTCTTGAAACAGATTTTCAAGGAACCGTTTTTACAGAGGCCATGAAAACGTCTTTGTCGAAAATTGATTTAGAAAAAGATTTTATATCTTCCTTCACCCCTGCAGATTTTATTCCAAATGTAGACGCTTGGTCTGTTGGTTTATTATTGCTATTAAAAATACCTTCATCAGCAACAACTAAAAAGCTCATAAACTCGTTAAAACGGATTTTTATAGAGGCTAACCGTAAAGGAATTCCGGCATTTTATCCGTTTATAGAGCCTGAGAGTTCTCTTTATCAACAATTAGTGTTGAACCATAATTTTAGATTTAAAAATTATCCTGGGCACTTCCATAATGGAGGAATATGGCCCGTGATCAACGGTTTTTTAGTGGCAGGTTTAATGCAAGTAGCAGAAGATGAGTTTGCTCATGAACTTAAGCAAGCCTTAGAAAATCAGCTATTAAAAGCAAAGGATATTGCGCCCTTTTCGGAATATTTTGATGGGATAAAAGGTGAAGCTAATGGGGTAAAAAATCTTTGCTATAGTGCATCGGGCTACATATTAGCATTTCAGGCAACTCACCATTCAAATGAATTTAAGAATCGAATACTTTATTCTCAAACGCTGCAAGCACAAATTTTTGAAAAAATAAAAAATCCAGTATTAAATATCATCAAGCATTTAAATTTTAATAAAGTTAAAACTACAGTAGTTGCTATTGCGGGCGAATCTGGATCTGGAAAAACAACTCTTGCTAATTACTTGCAATTGCAATTGCAACAAATGGGCTATAAAGTAATGGTACTTCATCAGGATGAATATTTTAAACTTCCACCAAAAAAAAATCATGAAGCGAGAATGAATGACTTTGAAGTGATTGGTCCACAAGAGGTTAAATTAGATGTGATAGATGAACATATAGAAGTTATAAGAAAGCAACTCCAGAATACCCTTGCTGTTCCGTACATGAATTGGGTATCAGACAGTGAAGAAAGTAGGTTTTTAGATATTTCTAAAACGGATGTTTTAATTGTAGAGGGAACTTATACCTCATTATTAAAAAGTCCAGATTATAAGCTGTTTATCGATACTAATTATCTTCAGACTAAACAAAATAGGATTAAAAGAAATCGAGAAAAGGTAACTGATTTTATAGAAAAAGTACTTCAAAAAGAAAGTGAAATAATTCGAAGTCATAGAAAGTTAGCGACTTTAATATTAGATAATCAATTAAATATTATTTCTTAATGTTAAACACATGAAAATTCCGAAAATTAAACTCAGTTTCTGGCAAATCATCAATATGAATTTTGGTTTTTTTGGTTTGCAATATAGTTTCGGCTTGCAACAAGCTAATATGAGTCCTATTTATTCTTATTTAGGAGCTGAGGAAAGCAAACTTCCTTATTTGTGGTTGGCGGGTCCGATAACTGGTTTAATTATCCAGCCAATTATTGGAGCGATGAGTGATAAAACTGTTTCTAAATGGGGTAGGAGGACACCTTATTTTTTAATTGGAGCTATATTTTGCAGCTTATGTTTATTCATTATGCCCTATAGTAGTTCTGTTTGGGCCGCAGCAAGTGTGCTATGGATTTTAGATGCTTCGAATAACATTACTCAAGAACCTTATCGGGCTTTTGTAAGTGATAAATTAAACGAAGACCAACATGCAGCAGGTTTTTTAACTCAAAGTGCTTTTACAGGACTTGGACAGACTCTTTCTTATCTTACGCCAACCTTGCTCATATTCTTTGGAATTAGCAAAATGGCGGTTAATGATAATGGAATCCCTATTACTACCATGATTGCTTTTGTAATAGGATCTTGTGTTTCTATAGGGTCTATTTTATGGACTCTGAAAACCACCAAAGAAATTCCATTAACCATGGAAGAAAGAGAGAGGATAAGGAAATCTCCTTTAGGGATAAAATCTACCTTTGTTGACATTTGGAAAGCTTTAAAGGAAATGCCAAAAACTATGAAACTAATGATACCAATGATGTTTTTCTCTTGGTACGCTATGTTTATTTACTGGATTTATATAGCTAAAACTCTTTCAAAATCTGTATATGGAACAACTTCAGTAGGAACTATCGGCTTTAGAAATGCTGATATTCTATCTGGACAGGTCGGGGCTTTCTATAACTTTATTGCTTTTGTTTCGGCTTTTGGTTTAGCATGGATGGCTAAAAAATATGGTGCTAAATATATTCATGCGATTTGCTTAAGCTTATCCGGAATCGGTTTGGTCATTTTGCCATCTATCCAAAATCCACATTATGTTTTTATCCCAATGATAGGTATGGGTTTATCTTGGGCAAGCATGATGGGCAATCCCTATGTGATGCTAGCAGGGAGTATTCCGCCAGAGAGAACGGGAGTTTATATGGGAATATTCAACATGTTTATTGTTATACCGATGTTGCTTCAAAATATTACGATGCCTTTATATTATAAAAGTTGGTTAGGAGATGATCCTATCAATGCCATGAAATTAGCAGGTATTATGTTATTATTGAGTGCTTTTTTTACGCTTTTTATAAAATTTGAAAAAAGGTTGATTCATTCTACCATTACTAATCCACCAGTTCATTAGTGCAAAGTTTCTGTTTTTATTTAAATTAGATTTTCATCGGATGATAAATGAATAAAGGAAGACTAGAAGCTTTTAGTGATGGAGTAATCGCCATTATCATTACCATCATGGTTTTAGAATTAAAAGTACCTCATGGAGGTACTTTTCAGGATTTAATGCCGCTTTTCCCTATGTTGATGAGTTATATACTCAGTTTTGTTTATATAGCCATTTACTGGAATAATCACCATCACCTTTTACATGCGGCTAAGAAAGTAAATGGTAAAGTACTTTGGGCAAATATGCACTTACTATTTTGGCTTTCTTTAGTACCTTTCACCACCGCATGGATGGGCGATAATCATTTCACCTCGCAAACTGTGGCGATTTATGGTTTCATTTTATTGATGGCTGGAGTTGCCTACGCAATTTTAGAGAATATGTTGATTAAGGCAAATGGCGAAAATTCTATTATCGCCAAGGCTTTCAGTAAAAGCAGATTTAAAGATATTTCTGCGCCTATTCTTTATATTTTAGCCATTCCGTTGGCATTTGTTTCTCCTTGGATTTCTGGAGCTTTATACGTTCTGGTAGCCTTAATTTGGTTAATCCCAGATAGGAGAATGGAAAAGATTATTGAAAGTATCGAGTAAAGGACTGCGAAATTATTTCTGAGGTAATTGAACCGTGAATGAAGTTCCTTTACCCAATTGAGATTGAATTTGTAGGGTTCCTTTTAATCCTTCTACCAAATGTTTTACTAAAGTAAGCCCGAAACCGTAACCACTTTCTCCTTCTGTTCCAGAAGTAGAGGAAGCCTGCCCACTCAAGATTTCCTTTATCTTTTCTTCAGTAATTCCGGTGCCATTATCCTCAACAATCATTTTTAAATAACGCTTCCCATTTTCTAAAAGCACATCTAAGCTAACCCTCACTTTACCATCTTGTGGGGTAAACTTCATGGCATTTGAGATGAGATTACCTACAATTTGCAATATTTTGTTTTTTGAAAATGGAATTTTGCCAGACTCAGATTGGATATTCACCTCAAAAGAGATGTTTTTATTCACTGCCTGAGGAAGATATAATTGTTCGAGTTTTTCTTTTAGTAAATCAAGGTTATACTCGTCTTTTTGTAATCTTCTTTCTTGAGCGTTTTCGCTTAAAATTTCATCAGCTAATTCTAGCAGAGAGCTACCGCTTTTTTGGATAAGATTGATAAATTCTAAAACTTCATCTAATTGATTATCATCTCCTTGTGCGCTAATCATTTGTGCCAAACCAATGATTCCTCCAATTGGGCCTCTGATATCATGAGCTACTCTTTTTTGTGTTTCTTTAGCTTCTGCAAGCTTATATTTTAAGCCTTCAATTATCTTTAATGCGGCTAATCTATTCACAATCTCAGCAGCAATGATTTTTAGTAATTCTACTTTTTCAGGAGTTAAAGTCTTATCGGTTGAATAATCTAAAACACACAAAGCACCTATATGATTTCCGTTAGCGGTTGTAAGCGGTACGCCTAGATAGAAGCGTAATTGCGGAGTATCTTTTACGTAAGATTTATCTTTAAATCGATCGTCTGAGGCCAAGTTTTTTACTTCAAACTCTCTATCATCCATTATGGTGTATTGGCAAACCGATTCTTCACGAGGCATTTGATCTACATCAAAGCCATAAGCAGAAATCGTCCACTGCGTAAATGAATCAATTAAATTGATTAAGGATATAGGAGTACCTGCTACTTTTGCCGCCAACAGTGTTAGGTCTTTAAAGTTAGCTTCTAAATCACTATAATCTAAATCAAATTCAGAAAGATCAGTAATTCTTTCTAATTCATTTTTGGGGATTGGCGGTTGAATCATAATAAATGGATAAAGATTGGGTGCTTAACGCGATGTTAATAAAATAGTTTCAATTTAATCTATAATTATGATAATTTGGCTAAAGCAGATTTTAGTTGAGGAATTTTACTGTTAATCTCTTCAGCAGCGCAAGCCCCAACAGAAGCTCTATACCAACACATATCCTCGGTACCAAAAGCCGAAAAAGGGACTAAAGCCATATTCGCTTCTTTAATTAAATAAAAGTTCAGTTTTGCTGGCGTATCTAAAACTTCACCTTCTGGAGTAGTTTTGCCCACATAATCAATTTTAATGGTGAGGTAAATAGCACCCATTGGGGCGATGGCATCAATGGCAAAACCCTCTTTTTTCAAACTCATCAATCCTTGATAAAGCGTATCTAAACTGTTTTTAACTTTCGATTTAAAATCATGAAGAAAAGCATCTACGCTTTCAATATCATTTAAAAAATCGGCAGTAGCCACTTGCTCTGCTTTAGGAGACCATGCGCCCATGTGCCCCACAATAGCTTTCATTTTACTGATGATGTTTAAAGGCCCAAATCCCCAACCTACACGTACACCTGTTGCGGCAAAACATTTAGAACCTCCATCAATAAAGATGGTATAATCTCTCATGGCAGGTACCAAACTTACTGGATTAACATGTTGATGATCCCCGAAAGTTAATTGAGAATAAATTTGATCGTATAAAACGTATAGTGGTTTTTCATCTACTCCTCTTGATTGGTTTTCTGCCAAAACCATTTCGCAAATTTCTTTTAAACCTGAGGCAGAAAACATGGTTCCGGTTGGGTTTAAAGGCGAACATAAAGCCAATAAAGTAGCTCCTTTTAGGTGAGGCTTTAAGTCGGTGGCAGTGGGCATGAAGTTATTTTCTGGTTGTGTAGGTACGGCTACACCATTTGCTCCTAAAAGATGCACATAATGGTTATTGTTCCAAGATGGCGCAGGATAAATCACTTGATCGCCTTTGTCAACCAAGGTTAGATAAGTGGCATAAATGAGCGGACGAGAGCCTCCTGAAATCAAGATTTCATTTGTAGCATAGGTTAATCCTATTCTTTTTTGGATAAAAGCCGAAACACTTTCTCTGAGTTTTAAAACGCCATCAGCAGGTGGGTAATTGGTTTGTTTATCGGCATAAGCGGCAACAATATTTTTCTCTAGTTGAGCAGGAATCGGGAAAATTTGTGGGTCAAAATCGCCAATGGTGAGGTTTGCAATTTTGATTCCTTTGGCTTTCATTTCGTTGACTTCACCTGCAATTTTGATAATTTCAGATCCGGATAAAGTGTGTGCTAATGATGATACTTTCATGAAGTTTATTTTTTTTGAGCTGCAAAGTTAAGGAAATTGGAGAGAAGCCCTAGTTAAATAAGATACTGTAACTAAAATTTTCAAAAAACCTTTTTTATCTTAAATGGTGTTCCTTTAAGAAATTGATTAAAGCTATTGGATGATCTGTTTGTAAGCCTTTAAATCCTAAACTTAATGCAGTTTCCCAGTTGTTAGCTTCATTTTCAGATTGTATATCAGGCCAAACCGGAATTTGAAGTTTTTTTGCAGCGGCAACAGTTTCATAATTATATTCATCGTAACTTCCATCTAAAATGTCAGGATGATATTGTTGGATCACTTTTTTCAACTCCTCATAATTACTTACTTTTTGAGGTAAGCTTATCATTAAAGGTACTTGGGGAGCAATATTTCGCCAATCTTCAAATTGTTTTTCATTGTTGATGTAAACGATAAATTGATGTTGCATTCCTGTTTTACAAATTAAATCATAAGCAGCTTTGGCAGAGGCGTCTTTAAAATCTAGATAGATATTGATTTTATTTTTACAAAGTTTGAGCACTTCTTCAAAAGTAGGTATAGAATAGCTACCCCATTCTGGATGCTTAGCATCTCTGATTTTTAATTCTTTTAGCTCTTTTAATGTCATTTGGCTAATGATTCCAGCTGTACCGGTCATCCTATCAACGGAAGCATCATGCATGATGACTAATTTTTGATCTTTGGTAGTTCTTAAATCAATCTCGATAAAATCTACGCCTTCGCTAATCGCATTTTGATAGGCTTTTAGTGAATTTTCAGGAGCTTTAGTATGATCTCCACGATGAGCGATAACAATAAAAGGATGAAATAATTTTGGTAATTCGGCTTTTTGAGCAAATAACTGTAGAGGAAAAATCAGGATAAGAAGAATAAGTCTTTTCATTTCTTTGTTTAAGTTTATAACTTCGAAATAACAAATTCAATAAAAATTAGATATAAAAATTAGGTTAAGATTTTATTTCATATTTCTTATCAAATTTTAAAGTTCTTTTTTTGTAGAAAACAAATCTCTTATTTATTAAATCATGAAAAAATCGATTTTATTGCTGATGATTTTATGCGGCATCAGCCTCGCCACATTTGCACAAAAGCCAGAAGAAAAAGTAGCACAAGCTGTTGAGTTTTTAAAGCAAGCTTTAATTAGCGGAAACAAAGCCGATTTAGAAAAAATTGCGCTTCCTGAGCTAACTTACGGGCATTCTAGCGGGAAAATCCAAGATCAAACAGAGTTTGTAGAAACTTTGGTGAGCGGAAAATCGGACTTTGTGACTATTGATTTAAAAAACCAAACTATTAAGATTGTTGGAAATACTGCCATTGTGCGTCACTTATTGTATGCTAAAACGAACGACGGTGGAAAGCCAGGTGAAGTGAAATTAGGGATCATGTTGGTTTTTGTAAAGCATGATGGCGAGTGGAAATTATTAGCCCGCCAAGCCTATAAAATATAATTTAAGGTTGCGGAGATTGTGCTTTTTTAAGATGATCTTTCAGCTTTTTATCTAACTCATCTATTTTATCCATCTGGACCTGCTGAATTTCGAATAAGTTTTTCATTTGTTCTGCCATGAGCAGGTCTATTTTTTCATGTAGATTTCTTAACTCAATTTCCGTTTTCAGGTTCACCATGTAATCGTCCTCTGCTCTTTTGCGGTCTCTGTCTTCCTTACGGTTTTGGCTCATCATAATTACCGGAGCTTGAATGGCAGCGATAGTAGAAAGGATAAGATTTAATAAAATAAAGGGATAAGGGTCGTATCCTTTATCCTTTAAAAAAAATACGTTTAACATCATCCAGGCAGCTAAAAAAATGGAGAAGATAATAATGAATCGCCAGCTTCCACCAAACTGGGCAACTTGGTCTGACAGTCTTTCTCCGAATGATTTTGGTTTTTCTAATTTATCATTACTTAACTTTTTAGAGAGCAATTGTTCTTCATCAATGGCTTTTAAAACAATCTCGTTAAGCTTGTTTAGATTTTGATTATTGGTTTGCAATAAAACTTTATAGTTGGATTTATTTGCCATGAGATTTTGTAAAATAAATGAGGAATTACCATATTTTAATAAATAACCAATTTAGTCTTTTTAATAATGATTCTCAATTTATAATTAAAAATCACGGACCGTTTGAAATTTGAAGTAACTAGTCATGTGGTGTCTCTTTAATCATCAAATTTTTCATAAAACTGACTATAATTAGAAAATATATAATCGTAAATCGTAGCCTACAACAAGTATAATAATCTCTAATGATTTAGTTTAAAATAACATTCGACTAATCCACTTCAATTACTCGTTTTTTTATAGATAAGCTTTGTTCTAATATCTAGAATCGATTTTTGATGCGCAATAATTTGAATTTCATTAGGTACATTTGTTAGTCCATTGTTCTTAGAAAGATATAAAACACAGGAAATTTCTACATCATCATAAGTGTTTTTTAATGGGACTATTAAACTTTCGTAACCTATTAAATTAATAACTAAAGAGTCGATTTGCTTTTTCTTAGATGTTTGAAATTGAATTATTCCATTAATATCACTCGAAATTTGAATGTTCGAATTTTTACACCTAATTACAGACACCGTAGCACCAAATATTGGATGAAGATTTTGCTCTCCATCTAATATTTCTATTTTTATGAATTTAAATTTTGAACTATTTAGAACTTTATTTTTTGTAATCCTAAAATAGGATGATTGCTCTATTTTATTAAAAGATAGTTTAATAAGATTTCCTTTTTGGATGAAAGTTCCTTTTAAACTAAAGGTATTTCCTAAGTCAGGATTTACGGTATAAATAACTTTAGACTGATTAAATTCTAAATATTGACTTTGCAAACCAGCAGGGTCAGCCCAAACATATCTTCCTTCAATTTTGTTTTGTCCTAATGCAAATTGAAATGTAAGGCTCAGTATTAAAACAGATAATGTAGCTTTCATGAGATTGTTCTTTAGCATCCAGCAATAGTTCCTTTTTGAATTTTTAAAAATCCGGATGAGTCGTAACTAGTTTGTTTAATCAAAATATTGTTTATTATCCTTATTTGATCTTCAGTTGGTAATGCATTAAAAGCAGGAGTGTTTGTTAATCCGCCCCACCTTAAATCATACCAGCTACAAATTTCACTTACAATCTCATCAATATAGGTAATGGCAGAGGAGGGCACTTGCAGGGTAAGAACAGGTTGTGAGAATAATTGGGGCATAAATCTGTATATAGTTGTTAGTGAATCTAAATATAATGATTTGTAAAAAGAATATCCATAATAGAAATTCTTTCAATCAAGTTAATTTTCGATATTTCAAACGTAAATTCACTATGAATTTTAGTTAGAATATCTCTTTTTATCCAAATTATGTTTTTAAAGTAGGATTTAAATATGTTGTATAACTCATCGCAGATTTTAATTTCACTCTCATTTATAATTCTAACTTCCCCAAAAATATACTTATCATTTTCTAGATAAAGAGGATGCTGATAAACACAAAAAAAGTCGTAAATACTTACCAAACATATGAATCTTAAGGTTGGATTAAGGGTGATAGAAATTCTTAAACATCTATCTAAGTTAAAAAATTGAGTATGATCTTCAACTTTTGCTTTTGGAAATTGATTTTCCATTTTGGATATTAAATTTGCTATATAATTGTCATCTAAATGCTTTTGAAAGTGCTGAATTTTTTTGTTGATATGACTAATAACAATAGGATTTCGTTTTTCTAAGAAAAAGTCTTTATCAAAATCTTCTTTTATTATTTTGTTGATTTTTGTAATTATATTGTTCATGTTAATTGCAATTTAGTCCAGTTATTGGTTGTGAAGGAAATGTTCTTCCACTTAAAGTGCTGCTTATTCTACATCCTGGAATATATTCAGATAAATAGATTTGAGAAAGTTTAGCAACTTGAAATCCCAATTGCCCACTTTTGATAATACTTTCCATACCTACTGTACCGTATCCTCTTTCTAACTCAATTACAGCTTTATTTACAGCATAACCAGTTTCTAATTGAATTATAGCATTTGGTAAATCTCCTGGAACACCTACTTCTAAGTTAAATTTACCAACTACAAATGAGCTTCCGTTTGAAATAACATTCCATATATTTTCCCAATAGTTATCAGTGACAACATTTATCTGAAGACCTGCAACAGAAGCCTCCTTCCAACCTCTATTGTTTTGATTTGGGTTGGGTGAAACTATAGTTTTAAAATTGAAACTACTTGAGCATAATTTATTTAATGGTATTTCTAATTCTCCTTTTCCACACGGATCATTCGGGCTCACCATATCCACCTTTATATTGCCAGTGCTATTTCCAATAGGAGCTTCGGGGCAATTAGGGTTCGAAGGAGGATAATCACCAGGGCTTGTGGCACCTCCTCCTCCTCCGGTAACAGGGTCAATAGGTGTAATCCCTCCATCACCACCCCCACCGCCATCATCTATCGATACCCAATAGCAACTTGTAACAAAAACATACTCCTGCCCACCAGTACAACCGTTATTGCAATCTTGAAAATACCCTGTCTGCGTACATTCTTGGTAAGTATAATCAGTTTTTCTAGTGTCTGAAACCATGAGTTGCTTATCACCCTCTGAGAAAGAAATATCATTACTGATATATTGATGACCGTCTGGCGTAATTTTATAAGCTTTAATCAGAGAGCCTTTCCAATCTAGGATATAAATTAAACCAGAGAATTTAGGATTTGAAAGCGGGTTTTTATCTACAAAATCATCATCAGGAATGGTAATGACCCATTCGGTGTGTATTCGATGTTTTTTGTCTTTATACATCATTAAATAACTGATGTTATACAAATCAATAGCAGCTTTATTTTTTCCTTTGCGAGTAAAAGTTTGCCTATCATAATAAACAGGTACTCTTATGGCTTCACCGAGTGAGATTTTAGTTTTTTTAGCATATCGCCATAAAACTTGTTTGCCCAGTCTTTTGAATAAGTCATCAGGTTGATGCGAGTTGGATAAGTTTTGTTTAGGCTGTACGTCCTGATAATTTTCCTCAAAATAGGCTTTGGCTTCAACTAAAAAGTCAGAATTTGGCTTTAATTGACTGTTTAATTGATGAGTCTGATTATCCTTTTTACAAGAATTAATCAATAACAAAACCATCACTAAAATAAAAGATAAATGCGGGGGGGGGGGGTAAAAAGTTTTTTCATGTTTTAGGATTTAAAGATCATTTAAATTTAAAAATTCCATTTAAAAAATCAAAACTGAAGGAAAAATTCTGGCTTAGGGATTGGAAAGGTTTAGTGCGAAGCTTAGCGAAGCACCGTAACGAAGTGGAGCCTTGGAAAGCCCGCCCCATCCCGATGAATATCGGGATGGGGAAGCCCCAAATCATTTTTTATTTTTCTTTCTGATAGCTCAAACCCATATTTTGGAACATGAAAGCCCATTTATCCGCTTGTTCTTCGATAATTTTTGAGGTAGGTTTTCCGGCTCCATGTCCGGCATTATGCTCAATAGCGATTAAAACGGGTGCTTTACCAGCTTGGTATTCTTGCAAACGAGCGGCAAATTTGAAAGAATGTGCAGGCACCACACGGTCGTCATGATCTGCGGTGGTAACCAAAGTTGCAGGATAATGTGTGCCTGCTTTTAAAGCGCTATAAGGCGAATATTTGTACAAATACTCAAACATTTCTTTAGAATCTTCGGCGGTGCCATAATCATAAGCCCAACCTGCACCAGCGGTAAATTTATTGTATCGTAGCATATCCATAACGCCAACCGCAGGGAAAGCTACTTTAAATAATTCGGGTCTTTGGGTCATGGTGGCCCCAATTAACAAACCACCGTTAGAAGCTCCTGAGATGGCTAAATAATCTGGAGAGGTGTATTTCTGATTGATCAGGTATTGTGCTGCCGCGATGAAATCATCAAAAACATTTTGCTTTTGCATTTTTGTTCCGGCTAAGTGCCATTTCTCGCCATACTCGCCACCGCCGCGTAAATTAGGGACAGCGTAAATTCCGCCTTGCTCTAATAAAAGAATGTTTGAAACACTAAAAGAAGGTGTTAAGCTGATGTTGAAACCGCCATAACCGTAGAGTAAAGTTGGGTTTTTACCGTTTAAGGCGATGCCTTTTTTGTAGGTAAGAATCATCGGGATTTTTGTTCCATCTTTTGAGGTATAAAACACCTGTTTAGATTCATATTGTTCAGGATCAAATTTTACCCCTGATTTTTTATAAATCTCTGATTGCCCAGTTTCTATGTTGTATTTGAAAATGGTAGATGGGTAAACGTAAGAGGTGAAAGTGTAGTAAATATCTTTCTCTTCTTTTTTAGCTGAAAATCCAGAGGCTGTTCCGATGCCAGGTAAAGTAATTTCACGCTCTTTTTTGCCGTCTAAATCGTACTGAAAAACTTGTGAAATGGCGTCTTTTAAATAGCTGGCAAAGATTTTTCCACCACCGGTAGAAACGCTTAAAACATTTTCATTTTCTGGAATAAGGTCTTTCCAGTTCGCGGGTGTTGGGTTAGCCGCATCAACGGTAACTAAGCGGTAATTGGGTGCTTTTAAATTGGTGTAGATATAAAGTTTGCTGCCTTCGCTCGTAATAACGTTTTGCTCGCTCTCAAAACCGCCAACAACTTTTATAATTGCATTTTCTGATTTTGTTAAATCTCGGATATATAACTCATTGCCAGAAGTTGAATTTGCGGCGGTAATCACCAAAAATCTTTCATCTTCTGTTAAATAAGCGCCGATGTATCTTCTCGGAGTTTGTGCTCCACCAAAAATTAATTGATCGGTACTTTGTGGCTTACCTAATTTGTGAAAATATAGTTTGTGATATTGCGTCATGCCAGAAAGCTGAGAGCCTTCTTTAGGTTTATCATAACTAGAATAGTAGAAACCTTCATTTCCTTTCCACGCAACGCCAGAGAACTTAATATCGGTTAAAGTATCACCAACAACACTTTTATCAGCAGTTTTAATCACGACTACATTGCGCCAATCTGAGCCACCCACAGAGAGTTGATAAGCGGCTAAACTGCCATCTTTAGAAAAATCAATTCCGGCTAAAGAAGTAGTGGCATCGGCAGAAAATTTATTAGGGTCTAAAAAAACTTCTGGAGTACCATCACCTTCTTGGCGGTAGAGCACCGATTGGTTTTGTAAACCATCGTTTTTATAAAAATAAGTGTATTTGCCTTCTTTAAAGGGCGCAGAATATTTTTCGTAATTCCATAAAAACTCTAATCTTTTTTTCATCTCTTCCAGATAAGGAATTTGAGAGAAGTAGTTATCAGAAACTTTATTTTCTGCAATTACCCAAGCTTTGGTAGCTTCAGAAGTATCATCTTCTAACCAACGGTAAGGGTCTGGAACTTTTACGCCAAAATAATCATCAACAACGCCACCTTTGGCTGTGGTAGGGTAGGGTAAAGTTTTAATGCTATCTGCTGGGGCAATCATATTTTCTGAGGTGATTTTGGTGTTAGAATTGCAGCCTGCACATAAAGCTCCTGCAAAAATAAATAGTAAAGTTTTTCTCATGATACATTTAAATTTATCCTGCTTAAATTACTCATACTCAAAAGAAATTCCTAGGTAATGATGTAATATTTTAGTGTCTGAAAATTATTGAATGGTAAATCTGAGATTAATACCAAAGTTGGTAAACGCAGTTACAAAAGTTTGCGAAGTATAAGGTTTGGTGATGTTTGAATCGTAGAAGAAATTAAGGTTAAATCTTTGATTAATCACATAATCTATACTTGGGCGGTAAGTGATATTCTTAGAACCTGCTGAGATTTCTGGTTCATTCACATCTGCTCTGTAAATCACCGTTTTGCTATCCCTTACGGCAATATCTAACTTAAAGTTGAGGTCGTTTTTGAGGTTGAAATTTTTAAATAGGCCAAAAGGGAATCTAAAATCATTGGTGCGATAGCCAAAGCCAAAAACAAAAGCTTGGTCTTTTTGCGATGCGAGTTGGCTATTAGACAAGCCTAAACTTAATGATCTGGATTTGCGGAACTCGGCATTAGCCGTCATATTATTTTTGAAACGCATATCCACACCTAAAAGGGGTACAAACTGCTCAAATAAGGTGATTTGTGTGAACTGAAACTCGGGTAAAAAGTTGTTATCTGCATCCCGCACATTCACACCGCCGTTAGCTACAGAGTACCTGATTAGCGAGTTAAAACTGTTTACGTTATAGCTCGAGCTGTAGCTGTGTGTTAAGTTGAAAGTGGTAAAAATATTGCTTAGGGCATCCAATTTTGTTAAACCATTATAGGTAATTCTCCAGTTTGGAACTGGAATTTTAGGGAATTTACTTAAGTTGATTTTGTTTGGGTCTTTATTTTCATAAGCGGCTAAAAATGCTGGAATCATTACTTCCTGAGAATTTTTACCGTAACCATCGGCAAACTCAGAAATCACTCCGTTACTGTTCGGATTACTTCTTCCTAATCTCTTTGAAATAATAGAGCGGTTGGTGATAAACTGTTGGAAAATAGTAGAATTTTTAGCGCCATTTTTATCCTTGAATGCACTACCTAATGAGATGATTGAAATACTGTAGTTTCCTGAGGTTATCGGACTTAAGCTTTCGAAACCCGCCGCAGAGGTAGTGTACCTGAAGTTGGTTGAGAAATTTTTACTGTCATTTTTAAAGGCAGTAAGCTCAATTCTTAAATCTTTAATAGGCTCTAGCGTACCTTTAAGGTCTATTTTTTCATTCTGATTAGTAACATACAATTGGTTTTGTAAGGTATCTTGAGTTAACCAACCATTGTTTAAAGCTTTGTATCTGATATCTTGTTGAGCGCCTAAAACAAAACCTAAACCCGGGGCACTGGTGCTAAAATCAATCCCGAAAGCGTTGGTTTTTGGAAGATAGCCCGGTAAAAAGGTTCCATCATTTCTGATGTAAGAACCACTAATATTTTTTACGCTGGTGAGTAAGTTGAGTAAGACTTTGCCTAAACCACTCCCTTCGTAATTAGGATTTTGAATACGACGATAGAAGCCGAATTTATTGTACAATAAATTGAAGTTTAAAGTTGGATTAACTTGTATTGTTCTAGCGTTTTGGATGGTGTTTCCAAAATCTAAATTTGGATCGTTCAAACTGATTAAAGGTTGAGTCATCCATGTAAATTGTGTTTGATAACGGGTAATCACATTCATAAACTCAAATCCCGGAATCTTATTAAGCGGTAAGTTATAAGACAAACTTATGGTATGGTTGTAATTGGTTGTTCTACCCAATTTTTTAAGATTCTCCCAAACGGTATCACGCTTTAAACCAATAATTCTTCCTTGTGGCTCATCTACAGTAGAGAGATTGGTAGCATTAAAATCAAGTTTTAAAGATTTGGTTAAATCCCAACTGATGCCATACAACCTATTAATTTGGAAATTCTTATTAAACGTAGTTTGAATAGGAATAAAATTATTTGGGTCGTTATCTCTTAATGTATTTTCTGAATACAAACGGTTCACCTCAATCCTGAAATTCAATACGGATGGTAAAAGGCTAAAATTGAAATCTTTTAATAAGGCTAATGATTTAGATTTGATGGCTTTGTTAAAAGGCGTAATAAATTGAGATGGATTATTGAAATTGTAAGCTAAAGCACCTCTATAAGTTCTTTGTTGTGCATCTTTATTAATAAAATCATGATGCCCGTATTCAGTATAGGCATAAGTTAAACTCCAGTTTTCTACATCCCAGAGATAGTTTTTTGCGTTAGGATTGGTCTTTATTTTTCTAACATTGGTAAAGTTGATGCTTCTTCTTTGTGTAAAATCTTGTGCATAGTTGAGGATAGAATCTCGGGTAGCTTTATTCACTTGATTTAAAACATTTTTAAGCTCAATATCTGGGTTTTTAGGATCATATTGAGGCGTACTTAAATGGCTAGAATAGTTGATGTACATCGGAATTTTTATTCCTGTTTTTTCCGGGAAGAACTTACCTAATTCAAAACTAGAAGAAACATCGAAAAACTGATCGTCAGAACGATTCAGCTCACTCACTCTTTGCTCTAAAGAGCCAAAACCGATGGTGCTTTTATTGGCAGAAAAGGTGACGTCGCCAAAATCAGCTAGTTTAGCATTTAATCTCGCGGTGGCAGCCCAACCTCCCTTTTCATCAAAATCTGTTAAACGCAATTCATCAAACCAAACCTCTGCACTTTTATCTAATCCATCGTCATTAGGGTTTAAAGTTTTTACAGGATTTCTTACACCCAACATTAACACACGCACTTTACTTAAATCTGGCTGACCTTTTACGGTGATGGTATTTTTGCCATCAGAATAAGTGAATGGAATATTTACAGGCCAAGGCTGACCGTTATAAGTTGCGGAGTTTCTAGCTGTTTTAGCTTGTTGGAAAAGCGCAAATGCAATATCGATATTGTTCTCTGCTGGCCATATCAAATTAGGGTCTTGTGTGCCAGGCTGAGTGATTTTTGTAGGAATGGCATACTCATAATAATTATCTTGATAATCTATTCCTAAACGGATAAATGCGTCCATATCGCCATCTTTTAATTGGTCTCCTTCGGCATGCACAAACATTTGTAAACGTTTGTAAGAGCGTACATCATTCACCGTTGTTTTAAAAGCAGCTCTGGCATAACCATCTCTCAAATTCTTTACCACCACAGAAAGTGATTGTTCGTTTTTTTGTGTATTCCCGCTAAAGTTAGAATAATCCTTTTCTCTTATAATGCCGGGTGGGATAACATAAGGAATAGGTGTTTTAGTTCCATTATCTTCTAAAGAAACAGTAGTAACATCGAGTGTAGAGTTGTCTAATCCTGGATTATTTAAGGAAAAATCTGTTAATGCTTTCGCTGGATTTTTTTCTGCATTGTATCTTCTCCATTCGCCACGCACCAATTGTAAGCGGGCAAATCTTAGAATAGAAGTATCCGCAAAATCTGTCAAAAACATCCGCATAAAGCGGATGGATTTAAAATCTTGAATGTTGCCCACTTTACTTTGGTATTGTGCAATAGGGACTTTAAACTGATACCAAGTAACCGCGGTTTTGGTGCCATTTGCTAAGGTAACGTTAGAGGTCACCTTATCGGTGATGAAGTTTTGGCCTACCACCATATCTTGTGGACGAATACTCACTTTGTATTGAAAGTATTCATCAGCTTTTGATTCATTATTATCCCGATTGATATCCTCACCATCAGGCAGAGAGGTTGATGCAGAGTTAGCAATTCCTATATCCGCTTGTGATTGTTGTGAAGTTTTAGCGTTTCCTTCTGTTCCGTTATAGTTTTCATAACGCTTTAAGATACCCGCATTTTCTTGATCAAGCTCTGGACCGCGATAATACCTATAATCATCGGAAGCAGGGTCTTTCTTAAATTCGGCAGCAGCTTGTGGACCTAAAATTCCGGTGACCTGATTTACAATGGTTTGATATTTTTGCTGTTCAGCACCATCGTCTAAACCATCTAAACCCACATCTTGCACTTTTCTGGCATTCGGATCATTATCAAAAGCTTGGATAACAGGTTGTAATTTAGGTACTCTACCCCAAACCGTTTCATCTGTTTGCGTAGGATCTCCATTTATCGGCAAACCATTTTCTAAACTTTTTCTACCATCTCTTAAAATATCTTCGGAGATGCTTCCTAAGTTAAAATATAAATTTCCACCTTGCGAGTTGGTCTTATAGATGAAAGGGTCCATCACCCAAAACTCAATAAATTCTATATTTAGAGCTTCAAAATCGTTTGTTTCTATTTTTCTAAAAATACCTCCCCAACGGTCTTTGGGATTTGCTAAAGTTCCATCTGGATTAATGCCTGTGGTGGTAAAATTATACGGCCCACGCAACATTGGATAGTAAGCCAAATTGAAAGTTGGCAATGTTAAAAGTGTACCTGTTGCCACTTGTTTATAAGGAAAAACCTCAGTTTCTAAAACCTGCCTTACATATTGGTTTGATAATTCGGTTTTATTATTTTGAATGTTTGCAGGGGTAAAATTGCTGGTTCTGCTGTAAAAAATAGGGTCGATGTTAAAGAAAGCCAGTTTCGCTCTATTAAAGCCGTAAGATAAATCATTACTCAACTGTGATTCTGGGAAAAGTTGTGGTGTCCCTGAGATTTGCCAAGTATTAGCACTTTTAATATCGATGACAGAACGAGCTCCTTCAAAATCATCAATATAGCTGGTTCCTCCGCTACCTCCAGCAAAATTTAATGCTTTAGGATGTCCGGGTTTAAAGCTGGCAAACTCTCCATTAAAACTAATGGATGAGGTTTCTTTGGTAGAGATAAAAGGAATTTTATCCACCAATTTGGTTAAAAATCTACTGTTTTTGTTGTAGTTTAAATCAAAACCATAAATGGTGTTAGAAATAGATTCTTCTCCGTAGTTCACCTTTTGAGTGAGTGGCGTTTCCTTCAAATTCATCAAAGTAGCACCAATATAAAAATTGTCGTTTACTTTATAGTCTAGCCGCGTTCCAAATAAAGATTTCTGTTGGATACCAAAAAGCTCATTACTTTCTAGTTTAATGGTAATGGGTTGGCCCGAGTTGAGTAAAGCTTCATTTAAAATTTTTACTCTTCCGATGTTATAATCTACGGTATAATCTACTCCCTCTTGCAACTTCAACGTTCCGGCAGTAACCACCACAGAGCCTTCCGGCACATTGATGGCATTTAATTGAAATTCTGAACTCACCTGAGATTGATAAGTTCCTTTGATCACGTATCTGTTTAAATTGGGATAGAGTTGCTGGGCGATGGTTTTAGTAGAATCATAAAGCGGTTGATAAACGTATTTATTTATCAAATTTTGTTCTGATGCAGGATCAAACTGAGTGGTTAAATCTTGACCAAAAGGCTCAATAGTTGGGAAAATGATTTTTCCATTTTGTGCGTCAATGGTAATACCATCTAAAAAGTCGAATTTACCATCAGGTTGTCTGGCATTTTGTTGATCTAATCTATCCAAATTTAAAACCTGTAACCACAATTTCCCATTGGTTTTCTGACCTTCTGTAATCAAAGGTTTTTCTACACCGGATTGATCATCCAATCTAAAAACATTCAAATTGAAATCTGTCGGGCTGATTTGATAAGCACCTAAAGCATAGATGTTTTTCATCATCAAATCCCAAATTGGAAGATTAGTTTTGGTGGTTTCGTTCTTTAATAATTTGGTATATAAAACCTGCGGATTATCAGGTGTTACGGGTAAATCAGTAGAAAATTCTCCTACTTGATATTCCACGCCATTTACAGTGTAACGATAGGCAACAGCTAAAACTTCATCAGCATTTAAAGCGGTATTTAAGGAGATATAACCCAGTTGAGGATGTAAAGTGTATTCTTTATCAGTTAATTTTCTGGCGTAAGTAAGTTTGTTGTAATTATCTGTTCTTCCACTATTTTGGAAATAAGCATCAATATCGTTAGAGTTGGTTTGGCGAGCGCCAGGAGGGATATTCTGCAGTAAATTGTTAGATTCTTGGGTAAATCCTGGTCCGTTAAAACCTGCCGGTAAAGCAGAAAAACCTGGCCCGCCTTGCAAAAGAGTTTTATTGTAAGGGTTATTCTCGCCCAAATCTATAAAGGCTAAAATATCTCTAGAATCTGTAGTGCTACCTGTTTTATTGGTTAACCAAACTTCAATTTTGGTGATGTTGATATTGGAGGTGATGATGGGCAAATTGGCCATCGCTCGGTTGTAATTATTTCTAAAATATTGCGCTAAAAAGTAATGTTTGTTGGCTTCGTAACCATCGGAAGTAATTCTAAAATCATTTTGTTGCGCACCATTGCTGATGTTAATTTGTTTTGATTGAGATTTCTGTTGCGAATAAATACTGGTCACACCTAATCTACCAAATTGCAACTGCGTTTTTAAACCAAATAAAGCTTGGCTTCCGCTGATGAGCGAAGTATTGAGCGGAAAGCTCACCATCCCAGCTTCAATTTTTTTGATGATCTCGTCTTTTTTTCCGGTATATTCAAGCTTTACCTGATTTTCAAAATCAAACTGCGCTTCTGTATTGTAATTGGTGGTTATTTTTAGCTTATCGCCGATGTTCCCAATCACATTCATTTGTATCCTCTGGTTAAAATCAAAGTTCCCTTGTCTCCGCTGACGCTCATTAAATAGCGGATTCTCATTTCTATTGATTCTACCGGAAAAAGTTAAATCTGCGGATCCTCTAGGTTGGATATTGATGGTGTTTCCACCGAAAATTTTCTCGAAAGATTTACTGTTAATCGTGACAGATGGAATTAAACTTTCATCAGGTTTTTTAGCACCAGTTGCAACTACCGTTTTCCAATAAGCATTAACAAGATTTTGCTTTTCTAAATCTTGATATTCTTTGAAAGTAAGGTAAACTGGAGGTTTAATTAGTTTTCCGTTAACGGTTTGTTTAATGATATATTTATTAATCAGCGGATCATAATCTACTGTAGTTTTAACGTTTTGAGGATTATCTAAAAATAAGCTAGAACTACCGAAAATTGGAGCGGTATAAGTATCATTAACAGGGTATTTTAGTTTTGGAGTATTTTTTTTATCTGATTGTGAAAACGCAACCTTGCTTAAGGTAAGCAATGAAAAAATCATAAATAAACCGATATGAATACGGATAAAATTGATTCTCAAGCGTTTTGGGTTAAGTTTTGTAATTATAAGCTTTTCAAAGCAATTTTTATGATTTGTTCTACAGTTAATGGGTCAGAAGAAGTTCTTATTGCTGCCTCTACCGCCTTCTCTGCCACATTTTTAACAAAGCCCAACATGACCAAAGCACTTAACGCTTCATCTTTAGAACTATTATTTTTTGGAGTAGAAATTAAGGTTTCTGGTCCATCTTTTCTCAGTTTATCTTGGAGTTCGATGATTAATCTTTGAGCTGATTTTGGCCCAATACCTTTAATTCTTTTAATTTGATCCACATCTCCTTTGATGATTGCTTCTTGAATTTCTACTGGAGAAATGGAGGAAAGCATCATTCTTCCGGTATTAGGTCCTATTCCGTTTACCGAAATTAGATGAAGAAAAAGTCTTCTTTCGCCTTCATCGGCGAAGCCATAAAGTGTATGAGCATCTTCCTTTACAGCAAGCCAAGTATATAACTTACAACGCTCTTGATCTTTAAGAGCACTGTAAGTATTTAAAGAGATATGAATATGGTAACCAATTCCTCCTGCCTCAATTACCACATAAGCGGGGCATTTGAAAGTAAGTTTTCCATCAATATATGCGTACATATTTAAACGTTAATTTTTGTTTTCATCACTTTTGATAGCAGGCCACCCTTTTTTACTGAAGCTGTATTTTCTTTCGTTTGGGCATCTACAACAGCTATGGTAATCATGTTTACAATTTCTCTTACAGAGCTTCCTAATTGTAAAACATGAACGGGTTTGTTCATCCCCAATAAAATAGGGCCTACTGCTTCAGCTCCTCCTAATTCTTGCAGTAATTTATAGGCAATATTTCCTGAATCTAAGCTCGGGAAAACTAAGGTATTGGCGGGGCCATCTTTCAGCTTTGAAAATGGGAAATTATCAGCTAATAATGAAGGATTTAGCGCAAAATTCGCTTGCATTTCGCCATCAACTACAATATCAGGATGATTTTCGTGTAAAAATTTAACCGCTTCTCTGGTTTTGTTTGGTATTTCTCCTTCATTTGAGCCAAAATTTGAATAAGATAAAATGGCAATTCTTGGCTTAATGTTAAATTGTTTCACAGATTTATTTACCAATAGAGTTACATCTACCAATTCTTCCACGTTAGGGTTGATATTGATGGTGGTATCAGCAAAGAAAACTGGACCTACTTTGGTTAGCATCATGTACATTCCAGCTACGCGATTAACACCTGGCTCAGTACCAATTATTTGTAGTGCGGGTTTTACGGTAGAAGCGTAATTTTTAGTTAAACCAGAAATTAGGGCATCGGCTTCGCCAAATTCTACCATAGAGGCACCAAAATAATTTCGGTCTCTCATGATTTTCCTAGCCTCATACAAGGTAAAACCTCTTCTTTGACGCTTTTTGTAAAGATTTTGAGCATATTTCTCGCTCATTTCTTTCTCCTCAGCAGGGTCGATAATGGTCACACCGTCTAGTTCCAATTCATTTTCTTTGATGATATGATGAATGACTTTTTTGTTTCCTAGTAAAATTGGGATTGCAATTCCATCATCTTTAACAATTTGAGCCGCTTTTAAAATCTTATAATTGTCTGCTTCGGCAAATACCACTTTTTTAGGGTTAGCCTTTGCTTTGTTGGTGATGGTTCTTAAAATGGCATCATCCATCCCTAAGCGCTTTCTCAACTCTGTGTTATAAGCTTCCCAGTCTGTAATTTTATGACGGGCTACCCCAGAATCTATCGCGGCTTTAGCTACTGCCGGAGAAACAGTGGTGATTAACCTAAAATCAATTGGTTTTGGGATGATATATTCTTTACCATATTTCAGATTTTTTGCGTTGTAAGCCAAATTTACTGCCTCTGGTACAGGTTCTTTGGCTAAAGCTGCGATTGCTTTTACTGCAGCTATTTTCATGGTTTCATTAATAGCGGTAGAACGCACATCTAAAGCTCCTCTAAAAATGTACGGAAAACCTAAAACATTATTTACTTGGTTAGGATAATCAGAACGACCAGTAGCCATAATAATATCTTTTCGGGTACTAATGGCTAACCCATAGGCAATTTCTGGATTAGGGTTTGCCAGTGCAAAAACGATAGGATTCTTGGCCATTGTTTTTAACATCGCCGCGGTTAATACGTCTGCAGAAGAAAGCCCGATAAATACATCTGCTTCTTTAATAGCGTCTTCTAAGGTGTGAAGATCCCTTTTTGTAGCAAATTCTAACTTAGTGCCGTCTAGGTTTTTACGATCGGCTCTAATCACACCACTTCTATCTACCATTACGATGTTTTCTTTCAGGGCTCCTAAAGAAACATACAATCGGGTGCAAGAAATAGCTGCCGCTCCAGCGCCATTCACTACTATTTTAATTTTATCTAATTTCTTTTTTTGAATTTCGCAAGCATTAAGTAGTGCTGCGGCAGAGATGATGGCGGTTCCGTGTTGGTCATCATGCATTACCGGAATGTTCATCTCTTCTTTTAGCCTTCTTTCAATCTCGAAACATTCTGGTGCGGCAATATCTTCTAAATTTACTCCACCAAACGTGGGCTCTAAAGCTTTTACAATCTTTACAAAATCATCTACATTTTTGGTGTCTAACTCTAAATCAAAAACATCAATATCAGCAAATATTTTAAAGAGTAATCCTTTACCTTCCATCACGGGTTTTCCCGCTTCAGGGCCAATGTTTCCTAAACCTAAAACAGCCGTTCCATTACTAATCACCGCTACTAAATTTCCTTTAGCGGTATATTTGTACACATCGTCTTTGTTTTCAGCAATTTTTAAGCAAGGCTCGGCTACACCAGGCGAATAGGCTAAAGCAAGGTCTCTTTGTGAATTGGTAGGTTTGGTGGGTATAACTTCTATCTTTCCCGGACGACCTTGAGCGTGATAGTCTAAGGCATCTTGCTTTCTGTTTGTTTTACTCATTTTCTGTTTAATCAGTTCTTGTCAAAAGTACGATTCTTAAATGGAGCATGAAATAAAAAACCCACAATGTTATAAATTTTGAAGATACACTAAGATTCAAACTTTCATCATATTAAAATCATCATCGCAAAATTATAGGCTGACAAACTGTCATTTTCACATAATCTTTTATAATTTTGCAATCCAAATTTATTTGCATGTTAGAATTAGATTTAGCTTCGAAACAACACGACGAATCAAGACAGGGTGAGGCATTAGTTTTAGAAAATAAAATCAAAAGTGAGCATCAGCGTAAGCTTTATATAGAAAGCTACGGCTGCGCCATGAATTTTTCTGATAGTGAAATAGTAGCTTCTATTTTAAGTGAGGAGGGTTTCACTACAACGCCTGACTATACAGAGGCTGATGTGATTTTCATCAATACTTGCTCTATCCGTGAAAACGCAGAAACCAGAGTAAGAAATAGATTAAAGCAATTTAAAGCTATAAAAAGAACCAATAAAGGCTTAGTGATTGGAGTTTTAGGTTGTATGGCTGAGCGTTTAAAATCTAAGTTTTTAGAGGAGGAACAGTTAGTTGATGTAGTGGTTGGTCCGGATGCTTATCGCGATCTTCCTAATCTTATCCATCAGGTTAATGATGGGCAAAAAGCAATCAATGTATTGTTATCAAGAGAGGAAACTTATGCAGATGTAAGTCCGGTAAGGTTAAATTCTAACGGAATTTCTGCTTTTATCTCTATCATGCGTGGTTGTGATAACATGTGTTCTTTTTGTGTAGTTCCGTTTACCAGAGGAAGAGAGCGCAGTAGAGATGCACATTCTATTGTGAAAGAGGCTCAAGATTTACTAAATGCAGGCTATAAGGAAGTGACTTTGTTGGGTCAAAATGTAGATTCTTATAAGTGGGCTTCCGCCGATGGAAGTGAGCAAGTCAATTTTGCTCAATTACTAGAAATGGTGGCTTTGGTGAGTCCGGATTTAAGAATTAGATTTTCAACATCTCATCCAAAAGATATCACCGATGAGGTTTTATATACGATGGCTAAGTATGATAATATCTGCAAATACATCCATTTGCCAGTTCAATCAGGTAATTCAAGAATTTTAGATTTGATGAATCGTACTTATGACCGCGAATGGTATATCGGGAAAGTGGATGCGATAAGAAGGATTATGCCAGAATGTGCCATCTCAACAGATGTGATTAGCGGTTTTTGTTCTGAAACAGAAGCAGAACATCAAGAAACTTTAAGCATGATGGAATTGGTGAAGTACGAATTTGCTTATATGTTTTCTTATTCGGAGAGACCTGGAACACCAGCAGCTAAGAAGTTGACAGACGATGTGCCAGAAGAAGTGAAACAGCGCCGTTTGACAGAAATTATTGCTTTGCAGCAACAGCATAGCCACTACAGGGCACAAAAAAGAATTGGAAAAATTGAGAAAGTTTTAATTGAAGGTTTCTCAAAAAAATCAAAAGCAGATTATAGCGGTAGAAGCGATCACAATCATGTAGTGATTTTCCCAGTAGATGAAAAATATCAACCAGGCGACTATGTGAATGTTTTGGTTGAAAAAACTACTACCGCAACTTTAATTGGGCGTATTGTAGAATAAAGATAGAGGAAGCAAGAGTTAAGAGACAAGAATCAAGATTAATGGATAAGTATAATTTCAAAAATCTGAAAATTTGGCAAAAGGCAATGGACTTAGCTGATCTTACTTATTCTTATTGTGATGAATTGCCTTCAAAAGAGAAATATAATTTAATCGACCAATTAAATAGCTCCTCTTGCTCCGTTCCATCTAATATTGCTGAAGGTTCTGGTAAACGGACTTCAGTTCATTTTGCAGAATTTTTAACCACTGCCCTAACCTCTACTTTTGAAGTAGAAACTCAGTTATTGATTTGTCAGCGGAGAAATTACGGTAATCATGACAAACTACAAAAATGTTTGAGTTTGGTTAGTGAAGTTCAAAAAATGATATTCTCTTTTTGAGAGAAAATTTTAAAAGGATAGTTTGGGAATCGAGGTGCAAGTAGAGAATAAAATTATTCTTGATTCTTGTCTCTTATTTCTTGAATCTTAGAAAAAAGCACATGGACGTACAAGATATTAAACAACGTTTTGGAATCATCGGCAGTTCGCCGCTGCTAAATAGAGCGATAGACATTGCTAGGCAAGTAGCGCCAACTGATATTACAGTTTTAATTACAGGCGAGAGTGGATCGGGTAAAGAAGTTTTTTCTCATATTATCCATCATTTAAGTGCCCGTAAACATGGTCCGTTCATCGCCGTAAACTGTGGTGCTATCCCAGAAGGAACGATAGATTCAGAACTTTTTGGACATGAAAAGGGATCATTTACTGGTGCTCATGAAGCCAGAAAGGGATATTTTGAGGTGGTAAATGGAGGAACTATTTTTTTAGATGAAGTAGGTGAATTACCTATCGGGACTCAAGCCAGATTACTGCGTGTTTTAGAAACTGGCGAATACATAAGAGTAGGTTCTTCTAAAGTGCAAAAAACAGATGCCAGAGTAATTGCAGCCACCAACGTGGATATGTTTGAGGCAGTACAAGCCGGAAAATTTAGAGAAGATTTATACTATCGTTTAAATACGGTTCCATTAAAAATTCCACCACTGAGAGATCGTAAAGAAGATATTCATCTGATTTTCAGGAAATTTGTTGCTGATTTTTCTGATAAATATCGTTCGCCAAATGTTACTTTAGATGAGGGTGCGGTGCAAATCTTAACTAATTATAGTTGGCCTGGAAATGTTCGTCAGTTAAAAAATATAGCCGAGCAAATTGCAGTTCTAGAACGTGATAGACATATTACGGCTCAAACACTTTTATCTTATATCCCTTCAGAACAGACCAGCAATTTCCCTATGCGTTTAAGTCAGCAAGGGCAAAAAGAAGATTTTTCTGAAAGAGACATTCTTTATAAGGTCTTGTTTGATATGAAAAAGGACATGGTTGAGTTGAAAAAATTGGTAATAGATATTATTCAGAACGGTGAGAACGTTTCAAACTATGCAGCCAAACATCCGCAGGTGATCAATTCTCTTTATAAAGATATTGAGATGCCGGCTAATGATGCCACCCTAACCATACAGCAACCTTTGAGTGTTAGCAGGCCAGCAGATGATTATCACCTCACGCATGATGCCGAAGAAGTAGAGGAATCACTTTCTTTGGTAGATAAAGAAGCTGATATGATTAAAAAAGCTTTAAAAAAGCATAAAGGCAAAAGAAAAGCTGCTTCCGAAGAGTTAGGGATATCAGAAAGAACCTTGTATAGAAAAATCAAAGAACTCAACCTAAACTAATCAAATGAAGAAGAGGATTTTATTCTTGTTGTTGTTACCCTTAATCACCATTTTTAGTGCTTGCGGAGTTTATTCATTTACGGGTGGTTCTGTAGGAGATTTAAAAACAGTTGCAGTTTCTTTGTTTGAGAATAATGCAGCTTTAGTAAATCCAAATTTGAGCCAATCTTTTACTGAAGCACTAAAAAATCGTATCAGAACCCAAACCAGTTTAAGCTTTGTGAGGACAGAAGGAGAAGCTGATTTTAGCGGAAACATCACTAATTATACTGTACAACCAGTTGCTATTCAAGGAAATCAGCAGGTAACTGCCGGCTTAACTAGGTTAACGATCACTATACAAGTAAAATATAACAATACTAAAGACCCAACTAAAAGTTTTGATCAATCTTTCAGTAGATACATTGATTTTGACCAAACTAAAGGAGCTTTTGCGAGTCAAGAACAAAATTTGGTTAAACAAGTAAATGATCAACTAACGGAGGATATTTACAATAAGGCTTTTGCCAATTGGTAGGCTTTTACTACCTTCACGAGATTTAAAATTTCATAGCACAAAGTGAGTATTCATCAAACAGAGCATTTAAAATTCTTAAAATTTCATTCGAATCCGGAGGAGTTAAAACCTAAAGATTTGGAGAGTTTGATAGAATGGGAGACCAAGTATCCTTATTGCCAAAGTTTAAAAATACTTGCAGTAAAGGCGAGCGAAAAAACCTCACAACAATCATTTTTCTTAGCTCAAGCAGCCGCATCTTTACCAGATAGGAGTGTATTATATCGTTTTATTCATGATATAACGTCATTTAAATCTGATATTTCACAGTTTTCTGAAGAATCAACAACAGTTGCTCCGGCCAATTATGAGCCAATGGAAACAATGACCGCTTTTGGGATTAACCTGAATGAGATTGTTGGAGCAGAGTTCAGAGAATTATCTCCTCAACTAGTTGAAGAACCTGAAGAAGAAATTTCATCAGAGGAAACTCAAGAGGAAGTGATAGAAGAAACTCCAACAGAAGTTGAAGTCGATTTAGAAGAAACTCTTTCTGAAGTAGAAGAAGATACGCCATCAGAAGTTGAAGAAGAGGTTAGCTCAGAAGAAATAGTTGAAGTTTCAGCAGCACAAGAAGAAGTTGAAACATCTGTTGAGGAAGAACTGGTTATCGATAGTCCATCTCAATCAGACTTCTTGGCTTATGCAGAAAAAGAACCTGCAAAAGATGTTGTTGAGGATGAAAATCAATCAGAAAAAGAGGTGATTGACGCGAAAGAGGATGTTGTCACCCCTTATCATGATGAACGTATGCCTTATACTTTTTTATGGTGGTTAAATAAAACCAGAAAAGAATACGAGTATTCTCATCAACCTTTTGCTAAAGCAAGCGCATCTACATTTAAATTAGATACGCAAAAAGAGATAAAGAAAAAGGATACTGATGATTTAAATCATCAGATTGCAGAGCATATTTTCCACCTCAGAGGAGTGGAAGAGTTGACTGATAATATCGCTCAAAACACCACCGTTCCTTATAATTTTAGAAGAAAAGAATTTCAAATTATAGATAAGTTTATCAAAGAAGAGCCACAAATTAAACCACCTGCTCCGAACAAAATAGATACTGAAAATAAGGCCAAAAAGAGTTCAGAAGATCATGGCGAAGTGGTTTCAGAAACCTTAGCGAAGATTTATATAGAACAAATGCTTTATCACAAAGCCTTAGACGTTTACAAAAAATTAAGTTTGAAATTTCCAGAAAAAAGCACTTACTTTGCCAGCCAAATAAAATATTTGGAGTTAAAAGTTAATTAGATAAGTATAATATGGTTACGTTATTATTGATTTTGGGTATCATAGTTTGCATCGTTTTAGTATTAATTATTTTGATTCAAAATCCTAAAGGGGGAGGTTTAGCCTCTAATTTCTCCTCTTCTAATAATATTATTGGTGTTCAGCGTACAGGGGATTTCTTAGAAAAAGGAACTTGGGGATTGGCCATTGCTTTAATGGTAATAGCAATTTTAGTGAATATCACAGCACCTAAAACTGGAAATACAGTTAAAGTTGATTCTAAAATTCAGGAGCAGATTGATAAAACAGCAGTTCCTTCTTCTATTCCATCTTTTCCAAAAGCAAATAGTGCAGATAGCACTAAGAAGTAATTCTAGATATGACTAGTCCTAAATAAGCGATACAGTTTTACAAGGATAATAAAATTAGGTAGCATCATGAATATTCATGATGCTATTTTTTGTTTTATACGATTTGAT
>JACXVB010000092.1 GCA_014763615.1 Sphingobacteriales bacterium
TCCTGTCTGAACATGGGGGGACCACCCTCCAAGCCTAAATACTCGTACATGACCGATAGCGAACTAGTACCGTGAGGGAAAGGTGAAAAGCACCCCGATGAGGGGAGTGAAACAGTACCTGAAACGGATTGCCTACAAGCAGTAGGAGCCTCTTTATGGGGTGACTGCGTACCTCTTGCATAATGGGTCTGTGACTTAATGTTTCAAGCAAGCTTAAGCCGATAGGTGTAGGCGCAGCGAAAGCGAGTCTGAATAGGGCGACATAGTTTGAAGTATTAGACCCGAAACCCGGCGATCTATGCATGACCAGGATGAAGGTGCGGTAACACGCACTGGAGGTCCGAACCGATTAACGTTGAAAAGTTACCGGATGAGTTGTGCTTAGGGGTGAAAGGCCAATCAAGCCGGGAAATAGCTGGTTCTCCGCGAAAACTATTGAGGTAGTGCCTCGAGCGGACACCATAGGGGGTAGAGCACTGGATGGTTGCGGGGGTCGCGAGATCTACCAATACTAACCAAACTCCGAATACCTATGAGTGATACTCGGGAGACAGACGGCGGGTGCTAAGGTCCGTCGTCAAAAGGGAAACAGCCCTGACCTACAGCTAAGGTCCCCAAGTCGTGTCTAAGTGGGAAAGCATGTGGAAATCCCAAAACAACCAGGAGGTTGGCTTAGAAGCAGCCATCCTTTAAAGAAAGCGTAACAGCTCACTGGTCTAAACAAGGGTTTCTGCGGCGAAGATGTAACGGGGCTCAAGACACGCACCGAAGCTTAGGGTGTGCGCTTATGCGTACGCGGTAGCGGAGCGTTCCGTAAGCCTGCGAAGCGATCTGGTAATGGGTCGTGGAGGTATCGGAAGTGCGAATGCAGACATGAGTAGCGATAAAGAGGGTGAGATGCCCTCTCGCCGAAAGACCAAGGGTTCCTGCGCAAGGCTAATCCGCGCAGGGTGAGCCGGCCCCTAAGACGAGCCCGAAGGGGGTAGTCGATGGGAACCACGTTA
>JACXVB010000093.1 GCA_014763615.1 Sphingobacteriales bacterium
TTATTACGCACATTCAGGCCGCAATTCAGATAAATCTGATTGGCAAACTCTCCAAGATCATTTGCAGGTGGTGGCTGAAATTGCCAAGCATAATGCGCGTTATTTCGGCGCGGAGGCGCTGGCTTATTTAGCAGGCCTGCTACATGATCTTGGGAAATACACACCAGAGTTTCAGGCGCGTTTAGAGGGTTCGCCTAAAAAGGTCGATCATGCTACGGCTGGAGCAAAAGTAGCGGCTGAAATATTGCCCGAACCTTTATACAAGCTTATTTCATATGCGATTGCTGGACATCACGCTGGTTTAGCCAATGGAATTAATGAGGGTGACGGGCGTAGTACGCTTGAAGCGCGTTTGAAACAAACTTTTGGCAAAGAGCCGTGTCGGTTAGATACTGAGGCGTGGCACAAAGAGTTAAGCTGGCCTGAACGCAAAGAGTTAATCTTGCCTGAAGTAAATCAACTTGTTCTAAAAATTCAGCCACACCCTGATCAGGCGAATCATGGTTTTCAGTTTGCATTTTTGATTCGTATGATCTTTTCGTGCTTGGTGGATGCCGACTTTATTGACACGGATAAGTTTTATAAGCAGCTAGAGCATAAACCCTGGCTGCGTGGAAACTATCCGAGCTTAGTTGATTTGAAGCAAGTCTTTGACGCCTATCTTGCGGATAAAACAGCAAATAGCAAACCAACCAAAGTTAATCAATTACGCCAAGACATTTTAACTGCCGCGCGTGAGAGTTCGCACTTACCACCAGGCCTGTTTACGTTGACCGTGCCAACGGGTGGTGGCAAAACCCTTAGTTCTATGGCATTTGCTTTAGATCATGCATTGGCGCATGACATGCGCCGAATCATTTATGTGATCCCGTTTACCAGTATTATTGAACAGAACGCCAAGGTGTTTCGCGAGGCGTTTGGTGAACTGGGTGACTCCTCTGTACTTGAACATCACAGTAACTTTGATGATCGCAAAATCGGTGATAAAGAAGGTGCTGAA
>JACXVB010000056.1 GCA_014763615.1 Sphingobacteriales bacterium
AAGTTGTTTCATTGCAGTCTCAATTTGCATAAAACTTAGGGGAGTTTATTTCTCCTCTTCGTTTTTTATTGAGTTGCATTTATTACTTGAACTTACGAAATATTGCTTCCATGAAGTAAAATCTTGTATAGGTCGAATTTTTTTGTAAATTTAGTAACACATTTTATCATACTTATCACACCATTAAAAATAAAAAAATGAAGATTTTAAAGTTGTTTTTAATACTATTAATCGCTAACAGTATCTGTTATGCGCAAAATTCTAATCATCAACCTTACAGTCAGCTCAAAGAGAAGCAAGCGAAGTACCAGGCAGTTCTCCAGTTGAATAGTGGGGATGATAAAGTTATTCAAGGGGTATTGAGAAATATCAATAACGTATTAGCTGATTCTAAGTTGAAGGGTCAGATTGAAATTGAATTAGTTGTATTCGGTAATGGAATAGTTCTTTTTATGAAAGATCATCCTTATGAAAAGCAGCTTTTAGCTTTAAAAGAAAAGGGTGTTATTTTAGCTCAATGTTTAAACACCATGAAGGCTAAAAATATAAGTAAAGAACAGCTTTTTCCATTTATTTCTTATGTAGAAAGTGGTATTGGCGAATTAATTTTAAAACAAAAAGAAGGCTGGGTTTACATCCATCCATAACTGAGAAACAATGAGTAATTTTTGGGATGATAGGTATAAGCAAAAAGAATTTGCTTACGGGAAAGAGGCTAATGAATACCTCAAACAAATGCTACCAAAGTATGAGCCTGGTAAAATTCTTTTTCCTGCAGAAGGCGAAGGAAGGAATGCAGTTTATGCAGCACAGCTTGGTTGGCAAGTTAGTGCTTTTGATTTGAGTTTGGAAGGCAAAAAGAAAGCGGAGTATCTGGCCAACATCAATCAGGTTAAAATAGATTACAGATTAGGTACTTTAGAAGAGTTAAATTATCAGCAAAATTACTTTGATGCTGTAGCATTTATTTTTGCGCACTTTCCTGCTCAAATTAAGGGAGATTATTATACTAAAATTGGGGGTTTCCTAAAAAAAGATGGGATTATAATATTGGAGGTTTTTAGTAAAAACCATATTCAATACCAAAAAATTAATCCAAATATAGGAGGGCCACAAGATGTAGATATACTATTTTCTATAGATGAAGTAAAACTCTTCTTCCCTAATTATGAGATTATTGAACTCGTTGAAAAAGAGGTGAATCTATCAGAGGGAAGCTGCCATAATGGCTTAGGTTCAGTGATTAGATTTGTGGGTAAGAAAAATGATTTATAATCATAATATTCATCTAATAAGTTGATCTGATTATTACCATTTTTTACGTTAAAAATACCATTTTTGCGACTATAATTAGTTTAATTTTGATAAAATTTTATTATGAAGAGGTATTTAAATTTTTTAATCTTCGGCTTTTTTTTGGTATTATTTCCACTTATTGGATTCTCCCAAACAGATAAGCCAAATAGTTTTTTTCCAAACTTTAACATTTCAACATCAGATTTTATTTTAATCATCATTTTTCTTTTAATTTTTTTTCTATTGCTTTTTTCATTTGGGATATACAAGAAAACAGCGGCATATTTCAGAAGTAGAAAAAACCAAGATGCTGATAAAAAATTAGAAAATTTTGATCTTAAAGAACTCGAAACGTTGAAAAAATTAAAATCAAAATTGAATAATCCGTCTAATAAGATTCAGATTTTATTGCTTTTTTTACTATTGAGTCCGAATTTACTTTTGGCACAAGATGAAGCAGCAACTAGAGAGGGTATTTTTTCAGAATACGGAGTCATTATTACAATCATTCTTATTTTGATACCTCTAATTTTAAGTATTGTTTATTTAATTGTTAGAATAAGAAAATCTTTAAAAACTTATTTCAATAAATCAGACCAAATAAGTGCACAAGAATTATCAACATATATTAAAGATAATATAGATACATTCAAAGACGAAGAAATTGATGTATTAAAGGAGGCGTTAAGTTTTGAATTACCAGAAAATTCTATTTCTGGTCATTTAAGCCCTAAAGATCCACACAAACTAATTACTAACATATCTACTGAGCATTATTTATCTTTTTTTGCGAGAAAAAGAAATCCAATAAAACGGCCAAAGATTGATCCGAAATTAACTTCTCTAATTATGTGGTTTTTAGGTTCAGCCATTTTTTGGTTATTAGTAGGAACAACTGTTGGGGAGTACTTAGGTATCAAATTCGTAGCACCTGAAATTGATAATTTTAGTTGGTTAAGTTTTGGAAGATTAAGACCAGTGCATACAAATTTGGTATTTTGGGCATGGGCTTCTTTGGGGATGCTCGGTTTAGGTTATTATGTTGTTCCTACCGTAGGTAATACCTCAATAGCAAGCTTAAAGCATGGTTGGTATTCATTGTTTTTCATTAATTTATCTCACTTATTGGGTACTCTATCTTTAATGGCTGGTTACAATAATGGCGGAGGAGAATATAGAGAATACGTTTGGCCAATTATGATATTCTTTATGATTGGTTTATCAATTAGTATGGTTAATTACTATAACACCATAGCTATGAGGAAAACAAAAGAAATATATATATCCAATTGGTATATCTCATCAGCCCTTGTTTTTATTGTTATCATAGCCGTAATATCTTATTTACCATTTTGGCAAGACGGAATTGGAGAGACTATTATACAAGGATATTATATGCACCAAGCAGTTGGTCTTTGGTTCATGATGTTTTGTTTAGGATTATTATATTATTTCCTTCCGCAACAATTTAATAAACCCATATATTCCTACAGTTTAGGTATTCTTGCTTTTTGGACCCAGATTTTATTTTATACATTAATTGGAACGCACCACTTTGTGTTTAGTGCATTACCTTGGTGGTTACAAACTGTTGCGATTGTGGGTAGTGTAGGTATGTTAATCCCGGTGACTTCTGGTACCATAAATTTTTTAATGACGTTTAAAGGTGATTGGACTAAAGTAAGTAACAGTTATTCCTTACCCTTCTTTTTAGTAGGTGTGATATATTATTTCACGGGTTCTTATCAAGGTACTGCCGAAGCATTTAGATCCACCAATTTAATTTGGCATTTTTCTGATTTTACGATTGCGCACTCGCACATCACAATGTATGGTATCATTTCTTTTATCCTTTTTGCTGGTATTTATGCCATTGTACCTCGTCTAACAGGTAATGAGCCTCCTCAATTGACCGTTGGAGCCCATTTTTGGCTGGCATTAGTGGGTTTACAGTTTTATACCATACCATTAATGATTGGAGGAACTTTGAAAGGACTATCTTGGGCAGAAGGAAAACCTTTTATAGACAGTGTAGTTTTAATGGGACCTTATTGGTTGTGGAGAGCTATTGGTGGAAGTATGATGCTGCTTTCGCATTTCTTCTTAGGGTATAATTTTTATAAAATGCTTGCAAAGAAAGAAACTATCGATGTAAGAGAAAGAGCTTTTAATATTCTCGAAAAGCATTTGATAGCCTTAGAAACGGAAGAAAACTCTAAAAATAGTGTGCAATAATGGAAATCTTTAATAATCATAAAAGACTATTTATCACTTTTACAGTGATGTTCTTGATTTTAACATTAGGTGTAGCAATTGGTCCGGCACTTAATAATCAAAATAATAACGAGCCTTTGCCCAACAGTAAGCCACTAACTAAAGAGGAGACTGCCGGAAAATTGGTTTATATCAGTAATGGATGTGTTGGATGTCATTCTCAGCAAGTTAGAAATGTAGAGATAGATAAAGTTTGGGGTAGCCGTCCTGGAATAGCTGCCGATTATGCAAGGATTGAGAGAACAAGTTTTTTGCAAAACACAGCAACTTTAATGGGTACAGAAAGAACTGGCCCTGATTTAACTAATATCGGCCAACGTCAATCCAGTGACGCATGGCATTACTTGCATTTATACAATCCTAGAATTGTGATACCTCAATCAATAATGCCAAGATACAAATGGCTGTTTGAAGTAAAAGATTATCCAGAAGAAGGAGATATTAAAGTAGAAGTTCCTGATGAATATAAGGATTTCCCTAAAAATAAAGTATTAGTTGTGACAAAGGATGGCATGGATTTAGTGGCTTATCTTAAATCACTAAAACAAGTGAAACTTCCAGACGGAACTCCAGATCCTATATTTTTATATAAGCAAAAGCAGATTGCTTCAAATGAGTCAAGTAATGGTTCTACTGAAGCACCTTCTCAAACAGGTCCAGATGGGGCACAGTTATATGCTGCAAATTGCCAAGCTTGCCATCAAAGCAACGGCGAAGGTTTAAAAGGAGCGTTCCCTCCTTTGAAAGGCAGTAAAATTGTTTTGGATGATAACCCAGAAATTATGGTAGGTATTATCATGAAAGGTTATGATGCTAGAGAGGAGTATGGCGTTATGCCCGCGGTAGGTACCAACGCTAATTTAACAGCCGAACAGGTTGCTGCAATTATGAACCATGAGAAAAGCAGTTGGGGAAATAATGCCAGAAAAGTTACGGCAGACGAAGTAAAAAAAATAATGGATTCTTTAAAATAAATTTATAGAGGTCAACAGATAAATACCTATCTTTAAGTACTAAAATAGCGTTAAAATGGACATATTCAAAGGTCAAAACCTTCTAGAGTTTAGTGATAGATTCAAAACTGATGATGATTGCAAAAAGTATCTATCGGAAATGAAATGGTATACGGGCTACATTTGTAAGAAGTGTAATCATAGAAAAAGCCAGTTAAGAAAAGATTTTTCAAGGATATGCAATCTTTGTAGTCACATCGAAAGTCCCAGTTCTAATACTTTGTTTCACAAGGTTAAATTCGGTCTTCGGAAAGCCTTTTTCATCTGTTTCGAGATGTCCACAAGTACCAAGAGCTTATCTGCAAGTTATATTAGTGTCCGCTACGGCGTGGCGGAAACCACGGCAAGACTGTTTATGCATAAAATACGGGAGGCAATGAAATCGAGTGAAAACAACCCGATGGATGGAGAAGTACATATAGATGAATTTGTAGTGGGAGGAAAGGAAACAGGCAAACAAGGAAGAAGCTATTCAAGTAAAAAGAAAAAAGCTGTCTGCGCTGTCCAACTCACCCAAACAGGTAAAGTGAAACGATTTTATGCCTTAAAGATCAATGATTTCTCCAGCAAATCTCTCAAAGGCATATTTGATAAACACATCAGTAAGCAGGCAAATGTAACTACGGATGAGTGGCGTGGATATAGACCAATCTCTGATGAATATAAAATAGAACAGATTATCAGTAAAAATGGGATGAACTTTAAGGCTATTCACACCATGATTCACCAAGTAAAATCATGGATAAGAACGACCTACTCATGGGTAAGCGGGAAACATATAAACAGGTATTTTGACGAGTTCTGTTTTAGAATCAACCGGTCAAATAGCAAAGAAACCATATTCAATAATCTCATTCAAAAAATGGTCAATACTGGTAAGATTTATCAAACTCAAATTATAGGTAACTAACGTGTGACCTCTAT
>JACXVB010000032.1 GCA_014763615.1 Sphingobacteriales bacterium
TAAGCCCGCCAGAGCCGATGGTACTGCAGTAAAATGTGGGAGAGTAGGTCGGTGCCAAATTTTATTAAGCCCCTCTTCGAAAGATTTGGGGCTTTTTTTTAATAAAAAATTATTAAAGATTGATGATATGAATTTATATGTTCTGAAATTTTACGCTCAGCTGTAAATTTAATTTTATTTATATTCCTTCTAAATAGTTCCAATTGACAAATGATTGACACATACTTAGACTTGCTAGATTACTTTTGCCCTATTCAAAATTAAAACCGATTGAAGTACTTAAAGGTTATAGCGTTTACTCATAAGCAAATTGATTTAAATGAATTAGGCTGTTTGGTTTTGTGTAATGAAGCCGTAGATAGCAGACTTGAGCTAGTTAAATCTCAATTTGATATTCCTGAAATTTTTTATCTAGCAACTTGCAATAGAGTTGAATTCATTTTTACTGCCGATCAAACATTAGATAAGAGTTTTGTAAGAAGTTTTCTAAAGGTTTTACACGGCGAATATTTAAAAGAGGAACAATTAGATAGAGTAATAGAACACTGTGACCTTTTTGAACAAGAAGAAGCCTTAAACCATTTGATGAGAGTTTCTAGTTCGTTAGAGAGTTTGGTTGTTGGTGAAAAAGAAATTTTAGCTCAGGTTAGAAAAGCCTATGATTATTGCAGGGAAAAGAAATTTACCGGTGATTACTTAAGAATGGTGATGAACCGAGTGGTTAAGACAGCAAAAGAGGTTTATACCTATACCAATATATCCAAAAATCCTATTTCTATAGTTTCTTTAGCTTATCGTAAAATTAAAGCTTTAAAGATGTGTTCTAACTCTAGAATTTTAATTATTGGAGCAGGAGAAACAAATCAAAATATTGCGAAATACCTTAAAAAATATACATTTAACAATTTTTTTGTTTTCAATAGAACATTGAGTAAAGCTCAAACTTTAGCTAAAGAACTAGGAGGTGAAGCTTTTTCATTAAATGAATTAGCACATTTTGATAAGGGTTTTGATGTTATCATTACTTGTACTGGAGCAACAGAGCCAATCATCACAAAAGAGATTTATAAAAAATTGCTAAACGGAGAAGAATCCAATAAGTTAATAGTTGATTTAGCTATTCCTTGTGATACTGCTCAGGAGGTAGTTCAAAATTATAAAGTCGAATACATTGAGATCAAATCTTTGCAGGATATTGCCAATAAAAACCTGCAAGAAAGGTATCAAGAACTTATCAATGGTGAAGCGATTATAGAGAAAAATATCAAAGAATTTAGACCAATTTTAAAACAAAGAAGAGTGGAGTTAGCGATGCAAGATGTTCCTAAAAAGATTAAGGAAATCAAAGAAACTGCGCTCAATGCTGTTTTTGCTGATGAAATTAAAGGACTCGACGAAAATTCACGATTAGTTCTCGAAAAAGTAATGAATTATATGGAAAAGAAATATATCAGTGTGCCTATGATGATGGCCAAAGATATTTTGGTGAATAATGATTAACTCCTTTCTCCCCTTTGTCATCAATTAGAAATATTAAAATTTCTATTCCCTAAAACCTTCATTTAAATCCTATTTTTGCCAAAGATTAATTTTTTTTCATTTTGGAAAGAACAATTACTATTGGTACAAGAGGAAGCGATTTAGCTTTATGGCAAGCTAATTATGTGAAAAATCAGTTAGCCAAAATAAATATTAATGCTGAGCTTAAAATCATCAAAACACAAGGTGATCATATCCTTAATTTAAGATTAGATAAACTTGAAGGTAAAGGATTCTTTACCAAAGAATTGGAGGAGCATTTATTAGAAGGCTCCATCGATTTGGCAGTTCATTCGCATAAAGACTTGCCTACAACCAATCCTCCAGGGTTGATTATTGCAGCCGTTTCTGAACGTGAGGATCCCTCTGAGGTCATTTTGATTTTAAAGGATTGTGTCGATTCCTCTAAAAGGCTCTCAGTAAAACATAATGGAACCGTGGGAACATCTTCTAATAGAAGGCAGTCTCAGTTATTAGCCGTACGTCCTGATCTAGAGTTCAAAAATTTAAGGGGAAATGTAAATACACGTATCCAAAAATTGAGAGATGAAGATTACGATGCAATCATCATGGCAAAGGCTGGGATTAGTCGTTTAAATTTGGATATCTCCGAATTCTATATCGAAGAAATTGAGCCCACTGCAGAATTAGTTCCTGCGCCGGCTCAAGGAGTTTTAGCTATCCAAATTAGAGAAGATGACGATGAACTTTATCAAGTTCTACAAAAAATCCATAATCAAGAAGTTGCTCAAGAGATAGGAGTTGAACGTAAAGTTCTTAACCTTTTTGATGGAGGCTGTCATATGCCATTAGGCTGTTATTGCCAAAAGGAAGGTGATCTATTTAAGGTTTGGACAAGCAAGGCACTAGATCAAGAAGATTTTCCTGACCGCTTGTATATCACTTCTGAATCAACAGAAGGGCTTGCAGAGAAAATTGTTGCAAAGTTTGATGTAGAGAATAGAAAAATCCCAAAAAAGGTATTTATTTCAAGAGAACTTGGAGAATATAGTTATTTCAGAAAAGCTTTAGAGAAAAATAAAATTGAAATTGAAGCTCGCTCCTTAATTAGAACGGTACCTACCATACATAAAATCGATTCTTATATTTTTAAGCATGTGGATTGGATTTTCTTTAGCAGCAAAAATGGAATTGAATATTTCTTTGCACTCGATCCTGTTTTACCTAAAGATGTAAAATTTGGAGTGGTAGGTAGAGGCTCTGAAGAGCTGCTTAGACAATTAGGGAAAATGGTTTCTTTTGTTGGCGAGAGTAGCGATACGGCAGAAGTTGCTGAAGAATTTGCAAAAGTAGCTAACGGACAGATTGTTGTATTCCCCTCGGCTAAAGAATCATTAAGAACCATTCAGCAAGGCTTATCTCCCGAGAGTAAAACCATTGATATGGTAATTTATGAAACCATTTTAGAAGAGGATATCCAACAAAGTTTTGCTGATGTTTTGGTATTCACAAGTCCATCTAACGTAGATGCTTATTTCTCAGAAAATTTGTTAGAACCTGGTCAGCAAGTGGTGGCTATTGGCAAATCAACCGGTAAAAAGTTTGAAGAAATGGGTGTAAACTATATTTTACCAGCTTCGCCAGATGAGATTGGTTTAGCTGAAGTAGTTTTTGGAATAGACATTAAATAGATTGATGTATTGAGATTTAAAAGAAAATCTCTCATAAGAAATTAAAATCATGTTAAACAGACCAAGAAGAAATAGAAAATCACAGGTGATTAGAGATATGGTTCAGGAGCATCATTTGAATGCTGCTGACTTTATTTTCCCTTTATTTATCATCAACGGAGAGAATAGAAAGACGGAGGTGAGTTCTATGCCGGGTATTTTCAGATATTCTATCGATAATTTATTACGAGAGGTAGAAAGCTGCATGAAATTGGGATTAAAGTCTTTCGACTTATTCCCCAACCTAGAAGAATCTTTGAAAGATAAAACGGCTTCTGAGAGTACCAATGAAAAAGGTTTGTATTTAAGAGCCATTAAAGAAGTGAAAGCGCATTTCCCTGAAGCTTGTGTTGTAACAGATGTAGCTATGGATCCATATAGTTCTGATGGGCATGATGGATTAGTAGAAAATGGAGAAATAGTTAATGATAAAACTCTAGAAATTTTAGCTAAAATGGCCGTTGCACAAGCTAGAGCTGGAGCAGATATTATCGCACCGTCTGATATGATGGATGGTAGGGTGCAATATATCCGTGAAGCTTTAGATGCTGAGGGATTTACCAATGTTTCAATCATGTCTTACACAGCAAAATATGCGAGTGCATTTTATGGGCCGTTTAGAGATGCTTTAGAATCGGCACCAAAATTTGGTGATAAAAAAACTTATCAAATGAATCCAGCTAATCAGCGTGAAGCTTTGATAGAAGGAGCTTTAGATATGCAAGAAGGAGCAGACTTTTTAATGGTAAAACCTGCTCTGGCTTATTTGGATATAATTAAATTGATGAAAGATAACTTTGACCTTCCCCTTGCAGCTTATAATGTAAGTGGCGAATATGCGATGGTTAAAGCAGCTATCCAAAATAAATGGCTGGATGAAAGAGCAATTACAGAAACTTTAATGGGTATTAAAAGAGCAGGTGCAGATGTAATTTTAAGCTACCATGCAAAAGAAGTTTTAGAAAATAAATGGATTTAATTTCGCTTTTGGCATTAGGCCTTCAGTATTAAGCTTATTAAAATGTTCGATTCAATCAAAAAAATATTCAACGCTAATCAAGACGAAGAAACTCCTTTGGTTTATGGGGATAAACCGGATATTTCTAGAAAAAAATCCGCTGAGTTATATGAGAAAGCTAAACAATACTTTCCTGGCGGAGTAAACTCTCCCGTGAGGGCTTTTAAATCTGTTTACGGAACGCCATTATTTATCGAAAAAGGCGATGGGTGCCGCTTATGGGATGCTGATGGAAATGAATTTATAGATTTTTGCTGCTCTTGGGGACCTTTGATTTTAGGACATAATCACCCTAAAATCAGAGAAAAAGTCATCGAAGTGATGCAAAATGGGATGTCTTTCGGTGCACCAACAGCGCTAGAAACAGAGTTAGCAGAGTTGATTGTGAAAAACAATCAATTTGTAGAGAAATTAAGGTTTACCAGTTCAGGCACTGAAGCAGTGATGTCTGCCATTCGTTTGGCCAGAGGCGTAACTAAACGAGATAAAATCTTAAAGTTTGAAGGTTGTTATCACGGACATACCGACGCACTTTTAGTAAAAGCAGGTTCTGGTTTGGTAACTTTTGGAGAAACTTCTTCGGCAGGGATTCCTAAATCTTTTGCAGATGAAACAATTGTAGTTTCCTTAAATGATGAAAAAGCTGTTAAAGCTGCTTTTAAAGAATTTAAAGATCAAATTGCTTGTGTAATTATAGAGCCAGTACCAGCAAATAATGGTTTACTCTTACAAGAAAAAGAGTTTTTACAGTTTCTAAGAAAGATATGTGATGATAACTGTTCGCTTTTAATCTTTGATGAAGTGATATCCGGATTTAGAGTTGGTTTTGAAGGCGCTGCTGGGTTTTATGATATCAAACCAGATATTATTACTTATGGAAAAATAATAGGAGGAGGATTGCCTGTTGGTGCTTATGGGGCTTCATCCGGAATCATGTCTTTTATTTCTCCAGACGGAGGCGTTTATCAGGCGGGCACATTATCAGGAAATCCGGTTGCTATGGCTGCCGGAATTGCTCAGCTCTCTGAGTTGGCAAAAGCTGGTTTTTACAAAGATTTAAACGCCAAAACAGAAGAATTCACAGAATCTATTCAGCGATACGCTTCTTCTAAAAATTATAAATTCAAGGTTTTTCAAATTGGATCTATTTTTTGGTTTGCCTTTACAGATCAAGAGAAAATCCAAAGAGCAGAAGATATCGATGCATCTAGTATGGAGAAATTCAAAATCATGCATCGCGAATTACTTAATCGGGGCGTTTATTTAGGTCCTTCTGGTTACGAAGTAGGTTTTGTATCGTCAGCTCATAGTAAAATAGATTTAGAAAAGGCAAAAAGAGCTATATTTGAGTCTCTAGATATCGTTTTTAAAAATAAATAAGATGTCGTTTAAACCAATTACCATTTTCTACTGCTTAGTTTTTTATGTTTTTGCACAGCTTTTTTGGTGGGCAACACTTTTAATTCAGCTAGAGCCAACACGCAGAGGAATGGTAATGGGCGAAGGTTTTGTATTTATTTCATTGATGAGTTTTGGAATTTATAAATTGCACAAAGCGATTAATAGAGAAAATCATATTCGCGATCAACAAAAGAACTTTTTGCTTTCTGTTACGCATGAACTGAAATCGCCTTTGGCCTCTATTAAATTGTATTTGCAAACTATTTTTAAGCGTGAATTGGATAGAGAGCAACAGAATTCTTTTATCAGCAAATCTTTATTAGACATTGAACGATTGGATGATTTGGTAGAAAACATGCTCTTGGCAACTAAAATCGAAAATAAATCTTACAGCTTTCCTAAAGAAGAATTAAATCTCTCTGAGTTGGTAGAGAAGATAGTTTCCCGTTTGCAAATTCATGTTTGTAGTAAAGAATCTATTCTTACCTCAATAGATCCTAATGTTTATATTACTGGAGATAAATTTGCCATGGCTTCTGTAGTGACTAATTTGATAGAAAACGCAGTAAAATATTCTAAAAATTGTGCTCCTGTACACATTGATTTACATCGAAAAGCTAATGGTAAAGTTTGCTTTAAAGTGGCTGATTTGGGTATTGGAATACCAGATGAAGAGAAACCTAAGGTTTTTAATAAATTTTATAGAGTAGGGAGCGAAGATACCCGCAAAACTAAAGGTACAGGTTTAGGGTTGTTCATTGTGAAACAAGTGCTTGATCATCATCAGGCACAAATAAAAGTTAAAGATAACCAACCTCAGGGAACGGTTTTTGAAGTTTATTTTAACTAAAACAAAAAGAAGATGTCTGTTAAACAAAGAATTTTATTGATGGAAGATGAAGAGCATCTGCTCGAGGCCATCAAACTAAACCTAGAAATGGAGGGTTTTTTCGTAAGAGCGGTTACCGATGGTAAAAAAGCCCTTAAAGTATATAAAGAAGAGAAATTCAATTTAATCATTTTGGATGTGATGGTGCCAGAAATTGATGGATTTCAGGTTGCTGAAACTATTCGCTTAGAAAATAGCGAAGTTCCCATCATGTTTTTAACTGCCAAAAATACATCAGAAGACAGAATTACAGGTTTGAAGAAAGGGGCAGATGATTATTTAACAAAACCTTTCAACCTAGAAGAACTGATTTTGAGAGTCAATAATCTCATCAAAAGAAGTATGAAAGGGGATGATTTAAAAGAAATTAACTCTTATAAAATTGGAGATAAAACCATCTACTTCAATTCTTTCGAGTTGAAGAACGATGATGGAACCATTACGGCTTTAACCAAAAAGGAAACCATGTTATTGAAGCTTTTAATTGAGCGTAAAAACGAAGCGGTTTCAAGAGAGCAAATTTTAGAAACGGTTTGGAATTATGATGTTTATCCATCAACTAGAACTATTGATAATTTCATCTTAACTTTTAGAAAGTATTTCGAACCAGATCAAAAAAATCCGATTTATTTTCATTCTATCCGTGGGGTAGGTTACAAATTTACTGACGGTCATTAATCCAGAATGTTTACCAATCAAGCTAGAGTTGCAGTTTGTATTGCCTTGTTGTTAGTAGCTGCTTTGGCGGGATATTATCTGGTGTATGAGATTTCAGCTTTGGCTGTGATGTTAACAGGTCTGGTTATTTGGGGATATTTTAAAGAAGGCCCAATTATTTTAGCAGCAAAACAGTATAAGCTCAAGAATTATGAAAAAGCTAAAGAGTTGCTGTTATCTATCAAAAAACCTGAATATCTTAACAAAAGGCGCAAACCTTACTACGAGTTTTTGTTGGGAAACATTGCAGTTAATCAGTTGGATTATGCCAATGCAGAGTATCATTTAGGTAAAGCTGCAGTAATGGGTTTAAGAGCAAATGATTTAGGCATCGCCTTAATGCATTTGGCTAATATCAGTTTGAGAAATAAAGAGAAAGAGAAAGGAATGGTTTGGATTAAACAAGCCGAAAACCTCCCTTTAACAGAAAAATACAAGAGCATTTTAAAAAATATTGAGAAAGAATTACGACAAGTTAAATGAAAGATTCCTTATTTATCAAAGCTGCATTTTCAGAAAAAACAGAGCGTCCACCAGTTTGGATGATGCGCCAGGCTGGGCGTTTTATACCTCAATACTGGGAAATTAAAAACAAATATTCCTTTTTAGAAATGTGCAAAACTCCAGAAATTGCAGCGGATGTGACCATGCTTCCGGTTGATTTATTAGGAATTGATGCGGCTATTTTATTTTCAGATATTTTGGTAACTGGCGAAGCGATGGGCGGAGATTTAGATTTTATACAAGGAATAGGTCCGAAATTTGCAAATCCAGTTAGAAATGCCAAAGATATCGAAAATTTATCTGTTCATTGTGTAGATAAGCTTCAATATGTTGCTGATGCCATTAAAGTCATCCAAGAAAGATTAAACGGTTCTATTCCACTCATTGGTTTTGCAGGTGCTCCGTTTACGGTGATGAGTTATCTCATAGAAGGTGGTTCTTCAAAGGATTTTAAACTCACTAAATTATTTATTCATAATCAGCCAGAGCTAGCGCATCAACTTTTGGCTAAGATTGCTGCGGTAACTACAGATTATTTAAACCTACAAATTGCAGCAGGCGTAAACGCGGTTCAGTTATTTGATAGTTGGGCTTTAGCCTTATCTTGGGATGATTATACTGAGTTTTCTCATCGATATAACAAAGCGATTATCTCAAAATTGAATAGAAAAGATATTCCAGTAATTTCTTTCTGTAAGGGCAGTTCTGTGTTTGCGCCTTTAATGGCGGAGGCAAATCCGGATGTAATTTCTATAGATTGGAACGTTGATTTAAAAGATATCAAACAAAGATTACCAAAAGGAATAGCGGTTCAAGGTAATCTTGATCCTCATATTTTATATGCTGAAAAGCATGTGATTAAAGATAGAATCCATAAATTATTTGAGCGTATGCGTGATGAAAATGGATTTATTTTTAATTTAGGTCACGGCATTATGCCTGATATTCCTTTTGATCATGTGAAATATGCCATTGATGTGGTGAAGGAGTATAGATACTAAAAGCCTAATCCTAAATCCTTCTCTAAATGAAAAGGACTTTGATTTGCTAGCTTTTGACTTTTAACTTTGCACTTTTAACTTATAATGTACCAATACACACTTGCCATTCATATCATTTTTGTAGTCAGCTGGATGGCTGGATTATTCTACATTGTACGTTTATTTATTTATCACACAGAAGCTAACGAGAAACCAGAGCCGGAGCGAACAATTCTCCAGAAACAGTTTATCATTATGGAGTCTAAGTTGTGGAATATCATTACCACACCTGCTATGATTATTGCTGTTGCTGCCGGAATGCGGATGCTTCAACTCAACCCAGGTTTATTAGAAACAGACTGGATGTGGGTGAAACTAGCCTTTGTTGCTGGTTTATTAATTTATCATTTCATTTGTCAAAATATCATCTCGCAATTAAAAAGAGGACGTTTTTGGATGACCAGCACTCAGTTAAGGTTATGGAATGAATTAGCCACCATTTTTTTAGTGGCTATTGTTTTTACCGTAATTCTTAAAAGTGCAATTGACTGGCTGTATGGATTGTTGGGTTTAACAGTATTTGCTGTTATCATTATGCTAGCAGTAAAACTCTATAAAAGAGCAAGAGAAAAGCAATTAAAATAAAAAGAGAGAGGCTCATAAAGTCTCTCTCTTGCTATTTCTACAATGTTTTTGAAAAGTTTAAAATGTTCTGAATGGTTTTTTCAGATGGGTTTTTCTTCAAGCTGTCAAACTTTGGTTTTAAATTCTCAAAAAAAGCAATTTCTTCAGCAGTTAGTGCCAAGTTCAATTGCTCAGTTTCAACATCATTGTCAGAAATTGAATTTGAAGTAGGAGTAGAGATTTCTATCATAAGCTTTTTTAAAGTTTTGTTAGATAGAAACGCAATTCCTAAAAGAATATTTTAATCTAAATTGAAAAAAATAAATCAGCTTTTTAATGTCAATTCCTTAGCGGTCATCATCTTACGGAGGTTGTTTAGTGCATATCGCATCCTGCCTAAAGCGGTATTTATGCTTACTTGTGTTAAATCTGCTATTTCTTTAAAGCTCAACTCTCCATAATGTCTCATAATGAGAACTTCTTTTTGCTCAGAAGGTAAAAGATGTATTAAAGCTTTTAAGTCTTGGTAAGTTTGTTGTTTTACCATTTTATCCTCAATGCTTTCATCATAGATTCCTAAAACATCAAAAATATCAAAACCATCTCCATTGGAAATAATTGGAGTCCGTTTCTCTTTTCTGAAATAATCTATCACTAAGTTATGGGCAATTCTTAAAACCCAGGGTAAAAATTTTCCTTCTTCATTGTATTTTCCAGCTTTCAAGGTTTTAATCACCTTGATAAAAGTGTCCTGAAAAATGTCCTCAGCTAAATATTCATCCTTAACTAAGAGATAGATGGAAGTATAAATTCTGGTTTTATGTCTCGTTACGAGTTCTGATAGTGCTAACTCTTTACCTTTCAGATACAGATGCACCAATTCTTGGTCAGTTTTTAATTGAAAGCTCATAATACTCCTACTTAAATTCTTTCTATTTTTTTAACAGCTTGTGTGAGTAGAGTATTTTCTATATGCTTTCTCCTTTTATTTATAAATCTGAAATGTTATCAAACCAAATGAAATAATAATTTTTTTAAAAACAAAACTTTAAAAGGTATTTAACAGATTATAAAATATTTAATACTGTAAAATAACATTGTTCTGATAATTTTATTTCTTTTCGACTTTGGATTTAAAAAACATTACGTAATAATTTATTGATGTGATACAATAACTTAACCAAAGTTTAAAAATAAAGTCAAATTATGTTTGAATCATTAAATCACGGATATAAGCCTTATTTTTGCACAGCAACCAAATCATCAATTTTTGAGTGATAAGGATTCAGAGCAGTAAGAAATAGCATCAATGAAATTAGAAGAAAAAGATCCACAAAAGAATATCCTCATTAAAGGAGCTAGAGTTCACAATTTAAAGAATATTGATGTAGCTATTCCTAAAAATCAATTGGTGGTGATCACTGGGATGTCTGGTTCTGGAAAGTCTTCATTGGCTTTTGATACCCTTTATGCGGAGGGGCAACGCAGATATGTAGAAAGCCTTTCTTCTTATGCTCGACAGTTTTTGGGGAGGATGAATAAACCCGATGTGGATTACATCAAAGGAATAGCACCAGCTATTGCCATTGAGCAAAAAGTAATCACCTCTAATCCACGCTCTACCGTGGGAACTTCTACCGAGATTTATGACTATTTGAAATTACTTTTCAGCAGAATTGGTAAAACCATTTCGCCCATTTCTGGCGAGTTAGTAAAAAAGGATTCCGTAACAGACGTTGTAAATTATTTATCGGCTTTGCCTGATGAAAGTACCGTCACTATTCTCTGTCCTTTGTATCCACATAATCAAAGAACTTTAAAAGAGGAGTTAGCGGTTTTATTGCAAAAAGGTTTTTCGCGAGTAGTCATCAATAACGAAATCCAAAAAGTGGAGGCAGTTTTAGAAGATAAATCTATCGAAAACAAAGAGATTACTAATGAACAAGAGATTTTAATTTTAATTGATAGAATTGTAACCAACCAAGAAGAGGAAACCCTCAGCCGGATGGCAGATTCTGTTCAAACTGCTTTTTTTGAAGGTAAAGGAGATTGTTATGTTGATTTTGAAGGAGATAGAAAACATTTCTCAGACCGTTTTGAGTTAGATGGAATCAAGTTTGAAGAACCAACGCCTAATTTTTTCAGTTTCAATAATCCTTATGGCGCTTGTAAAAAATGTGAAGGTTATGGGAAAGTGATTGGTATTGATGAGGATTTGGTGATTCCAGATAAATCAAAGTCTGTTTATGATGGAGCTATAGCACCTTGGCGTGGAGAGAAAATGAAAGAATGGTTGGACGAATTGGTTAAAAATTCTTCAAAATTCGATTTTCCAATACACCGCTCTTACAGCCAACTGACCAAAGCAGAGCAGAAATTACTTTGGAAAGGAAATAGATATTTTAGAGGTTTAGATGAGTTTTTTCAGCATTTGGAAGAGCAAACTTATAAAATACAATATCGGGTAATGCTATCTCGATACAGAGGAAAAACCAATTGCCCAGATTGTTTGGGCACTCGCCTCCGTCCAGATGCTGCCTATGTGAAAATTAACGGACATTCAATTACTGATATCGTTTTGATGCCTTTAAAGAAAGCACTCAATTTTTTTGATGAATTGGAGTTGAATGAGCAAGACCAGAAAATAGCTAAGCGATTGATTCTCGAAATCAGAAATCGAATTTTGTTTTTAAACGAAGTAGGTTTGGGCTATTTAACCTTAAATCGTTTATCCAATACCTTATCCGGAGGAGAATCTCAGAGAATTAATTTGGCAACTTCCTTAGGCAGTTCTTTGGTAGGTTCTGTGTATGTTTTAGATGAGCCAAGCATCGGTTTACACCCAAAGGATACCAATAGATTAATTGGCGTTTTAAAATCTTTACGTGATGTAGGAAATACTGTTTTGGTGGTGGAGCATGAAGAAGAAATGATGCAAGCTGCGGATCATTTGATTGACATCGGTCCAGAAGCGGGAACTTTAGGTGGTAATTTGATTTTTGAAGGAAATTATCAAGAAATTTTAAGAGATAAGGATAGTTTAACGGGTAAATATTTAAGCGGCGTTGAAGAAATTTCCATTCCAAAAAGAAGAAGAAAGGTTATAGATTATATCGAAATTAAAGGCGCAAGAGAAAATAACCTCAAAAATATTGATGTTAAATTTCCCTTACATGTGCTCACTACCGTAACTGGAGTTTCTGGTTCGGGTAAAACTTCTTTGGTGAAAAGAATTCTTTATCCTGCTTTGCAAAAAGTAATTGGAAATTATTCTGGAGAACAAACCGGAGCTTATGACAGCATAGAAGGAGCAACAGATCAAATCCACGCTGTTGAGTTGGTAGATCAAAATCCAATTGGAAGGTCTTCTCGCTCAAATCCGGTTACTTATGTAAAGGCTTGGGATGAGATTAGAAGTTTATATGCTTCGCAAGCATCGGCGAAAGCCAACGGATTAAAGCCTTCTGCCTTTTCTTTTAACGTGGAAGGTGGTAGGTGCGATGTTTGCCAAGGCGAAGGAGAGGTGAAGATTGAAATGCAATTTATGGCAGATATTTATTTGCCTTGTGAATCTTGTGGCGGTCAGCGCTTTAAACAGCATGTTTTGGATATTACTTATCAGGATAAAAATGTGGCTGAAGTTTTAGAAATGACCATTGATGAGGCTTTAGCGTTTTTTAAAAACGAGCACAAAATCATCAGCAAACTGCAACCTCTAGTTGATGTAGGTTTAGGATACGTTCATTTAGGTCAGTCTTCTAATACACTTTCTGGCGGCGAAGCGCAAAGGATTAAATTGGCTTCTTTTCTGATAAAAGGTAACAATAGCCACAAAACATTATTTATTTTTGACGAGCCCACCACAGGTTTGCATTTTCATGATATTAAAAAATTGATGAAATCTTTTGATGCTTTGATTGAGCAGGGGAACACCATCATCGTGATTGAACACAATATGGATGTGATAAAATGTGCCGATTGGGTGATTGATATCGGCCCCGAAGGTGGCGAAGAGGGAGGTAATTTAATTTTTGAAGGAACGCCAGAAGAATTGATTAAAGATAAAAGCTCCTACACAGGGCAATATTTAAAAGAACGGTTTAAATAAAAACTATTAACTGGCAACTCAAAACTGCCAACTGAAAACATGAAAGAAGAATCAAAACTCATCAGAACACAAACACCAAGATCTTATAATAGAGAACATTCTACGCCAATGTATCTTACTTCAAGTTTTATTTTTGAAGATGCAGAGCAAGGGCGAGCGATTTTTGCAGATGAGCAGGAAGGCAATATTTATTCCAGATATTCTAATCCAAATACTACAGAATTTATTGATAAAGTGTGTGATTTAGAAGGTGCAGAAGCAGGTTTAGCTTTTGCATCAGGTATGGCTGGCGTTTTTGCGTCTTTTGCGGGTTTGTTGAAATCTGGGGATCATATCGTGGCTTTCCGTTCTATTTTTGGTTCTACACATCAATTGTTAACCACTTTATTTCCGCGTTGGGGCATCACTTCCACTTATGTAGATGCTGCTAATCCCGAAGCTTTGGAAGCGGCTATCCAGTCGAACACTAAAATGATATTTTTAGAAACGCCTTCTAATCCTGGATTAGAATTGGTGGATTTAGAGTGGTTGTGTAAAATCAAAGAAAAGTATCCAAATATCATTATCAATGTAGATAATTGTTTTGCTACGCCGTACTTACAAAAACCTATTTCTTATGGAGTAGATATCGTGAGTCATTCGGCAACAAAATACATGGACGGGCAAGGTCGTGTGTTGGGCGGTGTGGTTTGCGGTAGAGCCGATTTAATCAAAGAAATGATGTTTTTTATTCGTCATACCGGCCCAGCAATGTCTGCTTTCAACGCATGGTTATTGTCTAAAAGTCTAGAGACTTTGCCTTTACGCATGGATAGACATTGTGCAAATGCTTTGGCTGTAGCCGAGGCTTTAGAAGCCAGTGCAGAAGTGGAAGTGGTACGTTATCCTCATCTAAAATCTCATCCGCAATATGAACTCGCTAAGAGGCAAATGAAACAAGGTGGCGGAATTGTGACTTTTGTGGTTAAAGGTGGTTTTGATAGGGCGAAGAAATTTTTAGATGCCTTAGAAATGATTTTAATTTCTTCTAATTTAGGTGATAGCAGAACCATTGCCACGCATCCGGCATCAACAACGCATTCCAAATTATCAGAACAAGAAAGAGCTCAAATCGGGATTTACCCGGGTACTATTAGACTTTCTGTGGGGTTAGAAAATGTGGATGATATTATTAAAGATGTTATTAAAGCCCTAGAAAAATCAAAGTAGTAGGTTGTTTAGTTACTTTTTAAGTAATTTTAAAAGTTCATTAGTTGAATTAGTTCATTAAGCTATTTTGATTGGAAAAGATATCTCATATCTCACATCTCAATACTCATATCTAAATAAATGAAAGTAGAATTAAAAAGATTAAATGATGCAGTACACTTCGAAGGTACCGGAAGTGGCAATGTAAAAGTACATATTGACGGCTCAGAAGCTATTGGCGGACAAGGTTTGGGCGTACGCCCGATGGAATTGGTGTTAATGGCTGTAGGTTCTTGCGGTGTATTAGATCTATTGAGCATTCTTAAAAAACAAAGACAGGAAATTACCGATTGTACCATTGAAGTTAATGGAGAAAGACGTCAAGAAATTCCAACAATTTTTACAAAAATTCATATCCTATTTCGCTTAAAAGGAACCATTGATTTGGAAAAAGCAGAAAAAGCTGCGGAATTAGCTGTAAGAAAATATTGCTCAGTTCATGATATGCTAGCAGCAGGTGGTGTTGAAATCAATTATTCTATTGAAATCAATTAATATTTTGCGATTTTTAGAACAATTGCAAATCGAAAATTAGCTTGTTATCCAAAAAGCTGATTTGGTTGTAATATCAAGTGTTGTTCTGAGAGTAAATAGTGGACGATACACCACTAGGGCAAGTTATATTAAAGCCAAAATTGTCAACTCCTTTTATATTTTCCGATTATCTTAGCTTCTTATGCTTCTACTCACCTTTTTAGTAGCCATTGTTGTTAATTTTGTAGGTTATATCCCCTTGGGAAACATCAATTTAACGGCTATGCAGATTTCCATCAATAAAGGAATGAAGCAAGCACTTATTTTCATCACTACTTTTTCTATTATCGAAGGCATATTTACTTATGTTTTGATGCGCTTTGCTGAGTGGTTTGCCGAGAAAAAAGCCTTTTTACATTGGTTGGGTTGGATTTTAGTTTCTGTTTTTGTGGTGATGGGTATAGTGAGTTGGCTACAATCTAAAAAGGAAATGGTGCAACAGGAAGAAATCAGGAAACGAGATAGTATCAGAACTGGGATTTTATTAGGCATTTTTAATCCGATGATTATTCCTTTTTGGATGATCGGGGGTACTTACCTAATCGCCAAAAATTGGATTGTAACAGAAGGAATTGGTTTAGAATTGTTCGCTCTCGGGGCTTCTATCGGATCATTTTTATGTTTGTATTTGTTCGCTCGTTTTGCACAATATATTCAAAATCGTTTTTCTTTTAGCAGTAAAATTATCAATAGAAGTATCGCCATTATCTTTTTTACCTTAGCCGTTTTTCAGGTCTTTAAAGAGTTTCTTTTTCCTTAAAATCATTTGATTGTAAAAATAGATGTTTAAACATTTAACAACATATATGTTTAAACATCTATTTGTATGTTTGTGCTAATAATCAAGGATATAAATCAAATAAAATAAAAAAGATATGTCGAATATTGGAAAATGGGTTTTAGACCCCATGCACTCAGAAGTTACTTTTAAAGTTAAACACTTGGTAATTTCTACCGTTACGGGTACTTTTAAAATGCTAGAAGGTAGCTTAACAACTGCTAATGAAGATTTTACCGAAGCAGATATTGATTTCGTTTTAGATGTAAACGGCATTGATACCAATCAGAAAGACCGTGATAACCATTTAAAATCTGCTGATTTCTTCAACGCAGAAGCTTATCCTAAAATCACTTTTAAATCAACTTCTTTTGTAAAAGATGGAGATGATTACAAATTAACCGGTCAATCAACCATTAAAGATGTAACTAAACCAGTGACTTTAGATGTAGAATTTGGTGGAACCGCAACAGATTTCTATGGAAATTTAAAAGCTGGTTTTGAAGTTTCAGGAAAAATCAATCGTAAAGAGTTTGGTTTAACTTGGGATGGTATTACAGAAGCAGGTGCAATTGTAGTAGGTGAAGACATTAAATTAGCCATCAGCGTTCAATTTGCTAAAGAAGTTGCTTAATTTATTTTTCATAATCATAAAAAAAGCCGAGAATTTTCTCGGCTTTTTTATTACTTTTTAATTTTTTGTCTCAAAAAACGCTAACGTACTCTGCTTATCAATGGCGAGCTGTTCTTTCAGCTTCTCTAAACCTTCAAATTTCACATCATGACGAATGAAATGGAGGAAAACCATTTTTAGGGTTTGATGATAGATATCTTTGGTAAAATCAAAAATGTTGACTTCAATATTCTGGCTCATGCCGTTAATGGTTGGCCTATGACCGATGTAAGCCATCCCATGATACAGTTTGGAGTTTGAAGTTAAGAGTTTAGAATAGATTGGATCAAAAGGATTTTGAATTTCTTGATTTTTATTTTTTGATTCTTGAATTTCAACCGTTACGGCATAAATTCCATCTGATGGAATTAATTTGTAGCCCTCTTCTACAAAAAGATTTGCTGTTGGATAACCTAAAGTTCTTCCAATTTGATCACCTCTGATAACTTTACCTGTTAAGGCATAAGGATGTCCCATCAATTCATGGGCAGCATCTACATTACCAACAGCTAAAGCATTCCTTATTCTGGTAGATGATACTGCTAAATCATCTATATCTTGCTCCGGAATTTCATCAACTTCATAACAATATCGCTCTCCAAAGTGTAGAAGATCACTTAAGTTTCCGCTTCTGTCTTTCCCAAAACGGTGATCATAGCCAATTACCATGGCTTTCATCCCAATCTGCTTAATCAAGACTTCTCTAATGTATTCTTCTGCCGTTTGGTTTGAGAAATCACGAGTAAATGGCGTGATAATTAAATGATCAACGCCTAAATCATTCAATAAATTTGCCTTTTCAGCCATCGTGTTAATCATTTTTAGTTGATGATCAGCCGGATTTAATATCATCCGCGGATGCGGAAAGAAAGTTAAAATCACAGATTCACCATTTAGCATTTTGGCTTTTTCAACCAGCTTATGGATGATTTTCTGATGCCCTAAATGCACACCATCAAAAGTGCCAATGGTGACCACCGCATTTTCTAAAGGCTTAAAATCATTGATATGATGATAGATTTGCATTTGCTTTTTTGTCTTGCTGAATTTATTTCAGCATCATTTTTTATTTAAACTGATAGCTCATAAAGATTTCGAAATAAATTCAGCATGACAAGTTCGATATCACTTAAAGTTTTCATTGGTTTTAATTTCTCTAATGTGATTCACTAACTCCATCACTTCAAACGCATTTTCTACTTTAAAGTTTCCGCTGCGGGTTCTTCTCAGTTTAGAAAGATAAGCACCATTATTTAGTTTTTTACCAAAATCATAAGCTAAAGATCTGATGTAAGTGCCTTTGCTGCAAACCACTCTAAAATCTACTTCCGGCAATTCTATTCGGGTAATTTCAAATTCAGAAATCGTTACTTTTCTGGTTTTTAAAGCCACTTCTTCACCTCTTCTGGCTTTTTCATACAAACGTTCCCCATCTACTTTTATAGCAGAGTGAGCTGGTGGATACTGTGCTAAATCGCCAATAAAGTGTTTGCAATTTTCTAGAATAGCTTCTGCTGTAATTGCAGAAATATCAAATTTCTGATCTATTTCGGTTTCTAAATCATAAGAAGAAGTAGTAGCTCCTAAAGTCAAAGTACCGGTATATTCCTTTTCCTCCGCTTGAAAGGTGTCGATTTTTTTAGTGAGTTTTCCGGTACAAATTATGAGTAAACCCGTAGCCAAAGGATCTAATGTGCCGGCATGTCCTACCTTTAATTTGAGGGGTTTAAAAGAGTTTCTAATCTTCCCAACCACATCAAAAGAAGTCCAACGGTAAGGTTTGTTGATTAATAAAACCTCGCCTTCGGTAAAATTAAATTTAGGGAATATTCGTTTTGAAGTTTCTTCCGTCATTATAAAACATTCAGTTGATGCCCGCTTAAAAGCATCACTAAAATAATGCCTCCTACAATAATGCGGTAAATCCCAAATATTCTAAATCCGTTTTTACTTAAGTAACCGATGAAAGCTTTGATGGCAATTAAGGCCACCACAAAACCTATGGCATTTCCAATGAATAGAAGGTTAATTTCTTGGCCAGTTACCGTATGGCCGTCTTTATAAAAATCTAGAAGCTTTTTTGCCGTTGCGGCAAACATGGTTGGAACTGCTAAAAAGAAAGAAAACTCAGCCGCTGCTTTTCTAGTGAGCTTTTGTGTCATCCCACCAATAATAGAAGCCGCTGAACGAGAAACGCCAGGAATCATGGCTAGGCATTGAAAAACACCTACTTTTAAAGCAGTTGGATAAGATATTTTATCGGCATCATCAACATCCGCATTTTTAAACCAATGATCTACAAAAAGTAAGATGATACCACCTAGCAAAAGGGAAACAGCTACAGTAAGCGGACTTTCTAATAATTCATCAATTTTTTTGCTGAATAATAATCCGAAGATGACCGCAGGGATAAAGGCTACAAATAGTTTATAATAAAACTCTAGGCTTCTGAAAAAACGTTTAAAATATAGCACCACAACAGAGAGAATGGTTCCTAATTGGATAGCTACTGTAAATAGTTTTACAAATGGATCTGATTGTATCCCCATAAAAGAGGAAGCAATAATCAGGTGACCGGTAGAAGAAACTGGGAGAAATTCGGTAAGGCCTTCTATAATGCCTAAAACCACTGCTTCAAAGATATTCATTCGCTCTTAGAAGGCTTTTTTAGAACAGCAAAGAATCCCAACGCAAAACCACCTAAAACTACTATGGGGGCTAATACAATCTTTTTAAAACTATAAATGTCTGTGTTTCCACTCATTAAGATGAAACCGATGATCACAATCACCATGCTGGCAATGAGTAACTGGTAATTTTGTTTATTGAAAACAAACTGAACAGTTTTGTTTTCATTGGTATTGGAATGTTTTTGAGCCATGATATTTATCTGTATAAATCGTAACTTTTAATTTTTAAATATTTAGTAACTGCAAAATAGGTACTGATGCAGGAGATAAAAATACCCACTGCAATGACTCCTAAAAAGACTAGCCCGAACTCGAAATAATCTGTTAAAATCACCAATTCTGGGATTTGTTGTTGGGCAAAATAAAGCGTTAAAAGCAATAAAATAATAGCAATTAAACCCGCAATTAAACCGTGTAAAGCACCGTAAATGATAAAAGGTTTCCGAATGAAATTTCTAGTGGCACCCACCAATTGCATACTTTTAATGATAAATCTTTGAGAATATATAGCCAAACGGATGGTGTTATTGATAAGGGCAACTGCAATGATCAATAGCAATGCTCCAAAACCTAAAATCACCAAAGAAATAGTTCGGATATTTTGGTTGATCATATCTACCAATGATTTTTGATAGCGAACCTCATTAATCAAAGGATTTTTTTGCAGTTGCTTGCTTAAAATCTCTATACTTTGATTATTAGCATAATCGGCTTTTAAATAAACATCTATTGAAGAGAGTAAAGGGTTGTAGCCTAAAAATTTAATAAAATCTTCGCCCAAATCTTGAGTCAGATTTATTGCAGCCAACTCTTTGCTAATGTATTGCGTTGATTTTACATAAGGATTAGCCTCAATTTGTTTTTGAAGTTGCAAAACATCAACCTCTTTAGTCCCTTCGTTGATAATCACATTTAAAACAATATTCTCCTTCACGTAGTTTGATAATTTCTGACCGTGAACCAAAATCAAACCCAGTAAACCCACCATCAATAATACCAAAGAAATACTAATTACGGTTGATACGTAAATGGTTTTGGTTTTTTTGGATGCTCTGCTATCTTCAAATTCTTCCATATACTATAGATTACGATGCGAAAATAATAAACATGAACTGAATATACGCATGATTCTAAGTAAAGCTTGAAATTTAACATTTTTTAGCTTTCTTTCTGAAGCTTCGCTTTTTGGATTTTAGGATAATTAAACTCATACATCACTTCTACTTTTTTTCTTGCCCAAGGTGTTTTTCTTAGAAAAGAAAGACTCGATTTTATACTTGGTTCAAACTGAAAACATCTGATGGGAATTTTCTCTGCCATTTTCTCCCATCCAAAGTATGTAACCAGGTCGGTTAAGATCATTTCTAAGGTTAAACCATGAAGAGGGTTGTTTTTTTGTGAATTTTCTGCCATTTATAAATGTAAAATTTATTTTTTAAATACCACTTTAGTGGTATTGATAAGCTACTAGAATAAGGTTTACCTTTGTGAAGTTAATCCTACGAAAAATTTCAAAAACAGTCGGTTCCGATTCGGTTCGGCTGTTTTTTGGTTTAAAAACTTCCTATTTCTGGCTCAGTTGGTCAACTCACTTTTCAAATAAAACCCCTCGCTAACCTTAAATTTTTTATTTTCGCAACACGATATAAAAATTAGGTAGAAAATGGATTATCAATTTAAGCAGATAGAGAAAAACTGGCAGAAATTTTGGGCTGAGAACGCAACTTTTAAAGTTGATGTTGATACAAGTAAGCCTAAATATTACGTGTTGGATATGTTTCCATATCCAAGTGGTGCGGGTTTACATGTAGGGCATCCGCTAGGCTATATCGCTTCTGATATTTTCGCGAGATATAAAAGATTGAAAGGTTTTAATGTTTTGCACCCAATGGGATATGATTCTTTCGGACTTCCTGCGGAGCAATACGCCATACAAACGGGTCAGCATCCTGCAAAAACTACCGAAACTAATATCAATCGCTACCGCGAGCAGTTAGATAATTTAGGTTTTTCTTTTGATTGGAGCAAGGAAATTAGAACCAGCTCTCCTGATTATTACAAGTGGACACAGTGGATTTTTATGCAACTGTTTAACTCTTGGTATAATTTAGATACAGATAAAGCAGAACCTATTGCTACCCTGATTGAAAAGTTAGAAACCATACCTTCGGCAGAAATTAATGCCGTTTGTGATGAAGATGTTCAATCTCTTTTACCAAGTGATTGGAGCGCTTTAACTGAAGAAGAAAAGCAAGCTGAATTATTGAAATATCGATTAACCTACCTAAGAGAAAGTACTGTAAATTGGTGTCCAGCTTTAGGAACCGTTCTAGCTAATGACGAGGTAAAAGATGGTTTTTCTGAACGTGGCGGACATCCTGTTGAGCAAAAGAAAATGATGCAATGGAGCATGAGAATTACTGCCTATGCTGAAAGATTGCTTCAGGGTTTAAATGATATTGATTGGCCCGAGCCACTCAAAGAAATGCAGCGCAACTGGATTGGAAAAAGCGTTGGAGCGATGGTGAGGTTTAGCCTCATCCCCAACCCTTCTCCAAAGGAGAAGGGAGCGCAGGAGAACTCGAAATTTGGTTATGAAACTGCGAATTCTTTTGCTTGGGACTTATTGAAGGAAAACGCTAAAGAAAACAGAAAAAATCCTACTGATGCTGAATTGGTTTTATGGGAAAAACTTAGAGATAGTCAAACTAGCTTTAAAATAAGAAGGCAACACGTAATTGAGGGGTATATTGCTGATTTTGTTTGCTTAGATAAAAAATTAGTAATAGAAGTTGACGGTGGTTATCATGAAACTCCAGAAGCGATTGAATATGATAAACAAAGAACAATATTCTTAAACAATGCAGGCTTTGAGGTGATTAGGTTCACAAATGAACAAGTTATCAATAACACTGATGATATAGTTTTAGAAATAAAAACAAAATTAGAAAACCAACAAAGCAAATCCGCATCGCAAGTAGCTCCTTCTCCTTCGGAGAAGGCGGGGGATGAGGCATTCATCGAAGTTTTCACCACCAGAGTTGATACCATTTACGGAGTTTCTTTCTTAGTAATTGCTCCAGAGCATGAACTCATAGAAAGCTTAACTACCCAAGAGCAAAAATCAGAAATTGAAAATTACATCGCTCAAACTAAAAAGAAGAGCGAATTAGATAGAATGGCTGATACCAAAACGGTTTCAGGTGCATTTACGGGTAGTTATGCCATCAATCCGGTAAACGGTGCAAAAGTGCCTATTTGGATAGCTGATTACGTTTTAGCAGGTTATGGAACAGGAGCAGTAATGGCGGTTCCGTCTGGTGACCAACGCGATTATTTGTTTGCGAAACACTTCAACTTACCGATTATCCGAATCATGGATATTCAAAAAATTGATGAAGAAGCTGATCCAACCAAAGAAGGAAAATACGTTAATTCTGGAATTATTGATGGTTTAGGCTATAAAGAAGCTACGCAAAAAATCATAGCTCATTTAAAAGAAATGGGGATGGGTGATGGTAAGGTTAATTATCGTATGCGTGACGCAATTTTTGGTCGTCAGCGTTATTGGGGCGAACCTGTTCCGGTTTATTTCAAAGATGAGTTGCCTTATTTAATTGATGAGGCTGAGTTGCCTTTGTTATTGCCAGAAGTGGATAAATATTTGCCAACAGAAAGTGGTGAGCCACCTTTGGGAAGAGCTACCAACTGGAAATATAAAGACGAGTTTGAATATGAGTTGAGTACGATGCCAGGTTGGGCGGGAAGTAGCTGGTATTGGTACCGTTATATGGATGCTAAAAACGATAAGGCTTTCGCTGATAAAGATAAAATCGCCTACTGGAAAGATGTGGATTTATACATCGGCGGTAGCGAACACGCAACTGGGCACCTTTTATACAGCCGTTTTTGGAACAAGTTTTTAAAAGATTTAGGCTACGTAATTGAAGAAGAACCTTTCAAAAAATTGATTAACCAAGGGATGATTCAGGGTAGGAGTAATTTTGTTTATAGATTAATTGATGAAGAAGGAAAAGCAAAAAACACTTTTATATCGAATGGACTAAAATCTCAGTATAAAACTAATGCATTACACGTTGATGTTAATATCGTTAACAACGATATTTTAGATATTGAAAAATTCAGAGCATCAAGAGAAGAATATAAAGATGCTGTCTTTATTTTTGAAGATGGAACCAACTCCCTCTCTTTTGGAGAGGGCAGGGGTGAGGCTAAATACATCTGCGGACATGAAGTAGAAAAAATGTCGAAATCTAAGTTCAACGTAGTCAATCCAGATGATTTAATTGAACGTTACGGAGCAGACACTTTGCGTATGTACGAAATGTTCTTAGGTCCGCTAGAACAAAGTAAACCTTGGAACACCAACGGAATTGAAGGCGTTTTCAAATTTTTAAGAAAATTCTGGAGGTTATTTCATGATGATAGCTGGAATTTCACCGTTTCTGATGAAGCACCAACAAAAGCCGAGCTAAAATCATTACATAAAATTATCAAAAAAGTAGAAGAGGATATTGAGCGTTTTTCTTTCAACACTTCGGTTTCTAGTTTCATGATTGCGGTAAACGAACTCACTGATTTAAAATGCAATAAAAAAGCAATCCTTCAAGATTTAGTGATTATTCTATCGCCGTATGCACCACACATTTGTGAAGAACTTTGGGTTTTATTAGGTCATCAGCCGGGGACGCTTTCTTATGCTACCTATCCAAAATTCAATCCAGCTTATATGGTAGAAAATGAATTTGCTTATCCGGTTTCTATCAACGGAAAAACCAAGATGAATTTGCTATTGTCTTTAGCTTTAGAACCTGCAGAAGTAGAAAAGGAAGTGATGGCTAATGAGCAAGTTCAGAAATATTTAGATGGGAAAACTCCAAAAAAGGTGATTGTAGTGAAAGGAAGAATCATCAATATTGTAGTTTAACCTTTAAACTATTAAACTAAATTCAAGTCCTTTTGTTAATCAAATTAAAATACCCATCAGTGGGTATTTTTAATTTTAAGTAACCTAATTAAATTTATTTCGTAAAAATTTGGATGATGAAAAAGTATCTATCTACTATTTTTATGCTTATTCTTGGAATAAACATAGAAGCGCAAACTATTATTCATAAAGAAAATTCTTCAATTCCATCTGAAGGCAATGGCTTAACGATTTCTAATAACGAGATCAAAGAAAATGGAAAATTAATAGCAAAATATAAAGTTAAGAAAACCGAGCTTAAGAGTAGAAAAAAAGAGAAAACCGAAGCTTTTGAAGTTCAAATATTTCGAACAGAAGGAGCTATGGTAGCTGATTATGAAATTACCATCAATAAAAATGAAAAAAGCAATAAACAATTCATTTTGGATGCTCATATCAATACCATTAATGATAGAGTAACACACAATGGAGCTAATTTTTTAGATTACAGTATCAGCTATACCTCTGAAACCTCAGGCGTTCCTCAATTTAAAAAGGCAGTTAAATATCTATTATCCTTAGACTATCTTTAATTCGATTAAAACCGTTAAAGCCGCTAAATAGCGGCTTTTTTATGCATTGTGCTGTCACTCTAATGTTACCTCAAATTTTTAATTTCTGAGTAACAATTTACCGCTTGAGCTGTCTTATTCACATTATTTATAAAATCATAGAATAGAATGAGACGATTATACTTTCTACTACTATTTACTTTTTTTTCGAGCCAATTTATTTATGCACAATTTCCAGGAGGAGGTACAAAGCCATCCATCACTGGGAAAATCACAGGAACTGTTATTGATTCATTAACTAAAAAGCCGGTTGATTATGCTACTATTTCTTTATCCAAAAGTGGCTCTGCAAAATCTACTAATGGCTCTTTAGCAGACGATAAAGGTGCTTTCAAGATTGATCAAATCAGACCGGGAAAATATAGAATTACCATTTCCTTCATCGGTTACAATACCAAAATCATAGACCCTATTTCCACAACCCTAGCAAAACCAGATTTGAACTTAGGAAATATTATTTTATCTCCAAGTGCTAAAATGTTGAATGAAGTAACCGTTACCGGCGAAAAATCTTTAGTGGAAAATAAGATTGATAAAATTGTTTACAATGCAGAGAAGGATGTGACCATTTCTGGAGGAAACTCTACTGATGTTTTAAGAAAAGTTCCGTTACTAACAGTAGATTACGATGGAAATTTATCTTTAAGAGGAAGCTCTAATGTGAAGGTTTTGATTAATGGTAAACCCTCTGGCGTGATGGCGGGCAACATGGCTGATGCTTTGAAAGCCATCCCAGCAGATCAGATTAAAAGTGTGGAAGTGATTACCTCGCCATCCGCAAAATACGATGCCGAAGGAACTTCTGGAATTGTAAACATCATCACTAAAAAAACAAATTTAGAAGGAGTAAGCGGTTCTATCAACGCTGGCGTTGGAACTCGTCAGAACAGCGGAAATGGGAATTTGAACATTAAAACTGGAAGATTAACACTTTCTGGAAATGGTGGCGGTTACGCTTCTTGGCCGCAAACTTCGAGACTTAGTTTTGATAAAACCAGTACAGATAATTCTTTTTCTCTGAATCAAAGCGGAGAGAGTAAAACCAAAAGAATAGCCACGAATGGTTCTTTAGGTGCAGATTATGATTTTAACAATTATAACTCTGTAAGTTCGAGCTTAAAGCTAAATTGGTTTCAGTTTTCAACGGATGGAAATAATTTGAATCAAAATATCTTTAATGGAAATTCTTTTGAATTTAACCGTGGTACTTTTAATAAAACTAAAGTAACTGGTTACGATTGGAATAACGATTACACCCATAAGTTTAAGAAAGAAGGTGCTGAAATTTCTTTCGCTTTTCAGCTCACCAAAAGTAATTTAGACAATAATTATAATTCAGATTTCACCTTCCCATCAAGCAGTTCTATCCCTGATTCTAGCGAAATTGGCACGAGTGGAGCGGTAAATAAGGAAAACACTTTTCAGGTAGATTATACTTATCCGTTTGAAAAAGTGGTTTGGGAAGTAGGTGCTAAAACCATTTTAAGAGATATTTCTAACGATTCTGGCGTACAAAGTTTTGTGCCTTCAACAGGTCAAACCAATATTGATCCTGCCAGAAATTACATCTACACTTACAATCAAAATGTATATGCCGGATATAGCACATTTGGATTCACCATCGCTAAAAAATATGGTGTAAAAGCGGGAGCTAGATTTGAAGGAACCACGATTAAAGGAGCACCAAACAGCGCAAGCGTTATCCCAACAATCTCAAATAGTTATCAAAATGTAACACCTAGTGTGGTAGTTTCTAGAAGTTTTAAGAATTTCCAAACTCTAAAGTTGAGCTATAACAAACGTATTCAAAGACCCAGCTTGTTTTATTTAAATCCGTTTAGAAACAGTGCCGATCCTTTAAATGTGAGCCAAGGAAATCCAAATTTATCCCCAGAAATTTCAGATAATTATGAGCTGAATTACTCTACATTTATTAAAACTACCATCATCAATGCGTCTATCTATTTCAGAAATACACATGATATTATCGAAAGTATTGTAAGTAATTACACTACTGATGACGGCAAAACGGGTTCATTAACCACTTACCAAAACGTAGGAACAAATAATGCATTTGGTTTTAATTTCTTTGGTTCGATAAATCCTATCAAACCCTTAACCATAAGAGGTAATTTTAATTTGAATTCTTATGATACGAATTTATCTCAGCAAACGGCTAATGCTTCTTCCTCAGCAAACAAAACCTACTTGATGTATAATGCTTTCTTAAGTGCAAGTTTGATTTTACCTAAAGGAGTAACTTTCGAGACTTTCTTGATTACCAACTCACCTCGTAGAACGTTTCAAGGGAAAAACCCATCTTTTAACATGTGGAATTTAGGGATCAAAAAAGAATTGTTTAACAAGAAGGGAAGTATTGGGATGAATATCATTGATCCTTTTAACGATAGAAAGAATTTCAATTCAGAGATTAGCAGTCCGTTATTTACACAAACCAGTAATTTCTCTATTCCTTTCCGTTCTATCGGGATTAATTTTAGCTGGAGATTTGGGTCATTAAAAGTGAGCCAAAACCCTAAAAAAGGAGTTCAAAATAACGATTTAAAACAAGGAGACAGCGGTCAAGGTGGTGGAATTGGCGGTACTGGCACTGGGAATAATTAAAATTTATCAATTTTGATTTTTTAAGGTTTGAGTTTCAAAACTCAGACCTTATCTTTTTATCACGCTTTTCAAAAACAACAAATTCTGTGCATTCTTACTCAAACCGCTAATATTGTTCTGAAATAAGGTGACAGATTCATCATAGTACAAGATCACAACAGGCGCTTGTTCCATCACTAACTGGTCCATTTGCTGATAAAGCTGATGACGTTTTTTATCGTTTTTGAGGTAATATAATTTCTCAAATAATGCATCAAATTTAGGATCGCTAAAGCTGGTGTAATTTGGTCCGTTGGGCACAAAGTTTTTAGAGTAAAACATAGAAAGCTCATTTTCACCATCAGCATAATCGGCAATCCAACTTCCTCTAAAGAAATTTACCTGTCTTTTGGCGATAATCTCTCTTAAAGAAGCACTTTGGTTCACTTCAATGGTTGATTTAATGCCAATATCATTTAATTCTCCTTGTATAAATTCAATCAAATCTTTATAAGTGGTGGTGGTATTTAATGTGATTTGTGGCATCCCTACTCCGTTTGGGTAACCAGCCTCCGCTAATAATAGTTTTGCTTTTTCAGGATCATAATGATAACCTTTAACTGCATTTGTATCAAATCCGGGCATCCCTTTCGGGATAAATCCAGCATTTCCGGGTGTGCCAATGCTATTTCTTAAATATTTTACTAGTTTTTCTCTATTAATCGCATAATTGATGGCTTGCCGCACTTTAACAAATTTTAAAGGAGAGTTTTTAACGATTGGTAAACTGCTATCCACCACAATTCCCAAATATTCGGTATTCAGGTACGGACCTTTTTCTAACTTAAATTTTCCTCGATATTTTTGAGTCATTTCGCCGTCTTTGGTCAAAATATCATCGCGATAGCTGCCATCCACGCTCGTGAAATAGTCTAATCTTTTTTTGATGAATTCCATAAAAGCAGTTTGCTTATCAGGAATAAAAGTCACTTTTATGGCATCCAAATAAGGTAATCGAGAACCTTTTTTATCTTTTTCAAAATAATTTGGGTTTTTGAGTAACACCAAAACCTCTCCTTCTTTCCAGTATTTAAATTTAAACGGACCGGTGCCAACGGGATGTGTTCTGAAAGATTTCCCGTAAAAATCAGCAACTTCATGAGGCACAACTGCACAATATGGAGCGGTAAGCATCGCCATAAATGGCGGAAAAGGTTTGTTCAAATGAATGATAAAGGTAGAATCGTTAGCTGAATCAAACGCATTTTTACCATCCACCTTATCGTTAAAAATCCATGCTCCAGAAGAAGCAATTTTGGGATCAATAATTCTCGAAAAGCTGTATTTAAAATCCCCAGCAACTACCTTTCTTCCTTTTCCATTCGGAAATAAACCATCATCCTGAAAAAAAACATCATTTCTTAAATGAAAGGTATAGGTTTTTCCATCTTCAGAGATCTCCCATTTTTTGGCAATGCAGGGCTGTATGTGTAAGCTATCATCAATCTGAACCAAACCATTAAAAATCTGATTACACATCCAAAGTACATTCAGATTTCGGGCAAAAGCGGGATCTAGCGAGGTTAAACCCTGATCCAGATTCATGTTAAAAACCTTTTTATCAGAATTTTCTTTAGTAGAGTAACAAGAACTGAAAACTCCAAGAATCAGGAGGAGAAAAGCCAGTAATTTTAAGTAAGCTTTACGTGAATCTGTTAAAAGTAAAAACATCTAAACCTTCAAATTTTTATCTTTGGCAAATTAAGATAAAAGCTCAATAAATGAATCAGCAAAAAATCATTTCCTTATTACCCGCAGCAACAGAAATTATTTGCGCCTTAGGTTTAGAAGGAAATTTGGTGGGGAGGTCTCATGAATGTGATTTTCCAGAAAGCGTTAAAAATTTACCTGTTTGTTCTGATGCTAAATTTCTATCGGGGGCAAGTAGCGAAGAAATTAACCAACAGGTAATGGAAATCTTAACAAACGCATTATCAATTTATCAGATTGATCAAGAAATGATTGAGCATTTAAAACCTGATGTAGTGATTACACAGGCTCAATGCGATGTTTGTGCGGTTTCTTTAAAAGATGTAGAAACAGCACTGATTAACTTATTGGCTAATGAAACGCAAATTATCTCTTTGCAACCAAATACTTTAGCGGATATTTTTGGAGAAATTAGTACAGTTGCCTCGATTTTAGATGCGGAAGAACAAGGCAAGCAGTTAATAGAAGATTTGGAGGAACGAGTGAACATTGTGCGGCACAAACTGAAATTCTTTCCGGATAAGCCCAAAGTGGTGATGATAGAATGGCTTTCGCCGATGATGGTTGCCGGAAACTGGATTCCGGAATTGGTAGAGATTGCGGGAGGAAAATCGGTGTTAGCAGAAAACGGAAAACACTCTCCTTTTGTAACTTGGGAGCAGATTTATGATGAAAATCCAGAAATTATAGTAGTTGCGCCTTGCGGATTTTCTATCAGTAGAACGCTGCAAGAAATAGATTTACTGCTCAACTTACCCGGTTGGATAGATTTGGATGCCGTAAAAAATAATCGAGTATATATTGCTGATGGAAATGCTTATTTCAACAGAAGCGGACCGAGAATTGTAGATAGTATCGAGATTTTAGCAGAAATTATCACCCCAAAATACTTCTCTTTTGGTTATGAAGGAGCAGCTTGGATTAAATTTGAAATGTAGAACAAAGGGTTATAGTCCAAAATTATTTATAATTTTAATTATGGGAAGGTTAAAAAATTACTCTCAAGAAATAAATCGGCTTTGTGCAAAACACAAGGTTAAGAGTTTGTACGCTTTCGGTTCTGTGCTCACAGATAAGTTTAATGAGAATAGTGATATTGATTTGATGGTAGATTTTTCTGATGTTGAATTGGAAAACTATGCCGATAATTATTTCGATCTTAAGTTTTCTCTCCAAGATATTTTAAAAAGACCAGTAGATTTGCTTGAAGAAAAGGCAATTAAAAATCCATATTTCAAGCAATCTGTTTTCAAACAAAGACAGCTTATTTATGGATGATAACCTTAAGGCTTGGCTTTTTGATATATTAAATGCGATATCAGAAATTGAAAGTTTCTTTTCAAATCAGCCTAAAATATTTTCTACCTATCAAGAAAACATCGTTGTTAAAAGAGCTTTCGAAAGAAATATGGAATTATCGGCGAAGCAATGAGTAGAATATTGAAAGCTGATGAAACTATTTCTATCACAAATTCAAGGAAGTTGGTTGATTTGAGAAATAGAATTATACATGGTTATGATTCTGTTTCTGATGACGTGATTTGGGGAATTATCATAAGACATTTACCCGTTTTAAAATCAGAAGTTGAGCAGCTAATTTCAGAGGATTAATATTTCAAATTGACTTAACAATTCATGCAAAAAAAAGAACGTTACGAAGCTTTTGTAGATTATTTTTCCAAACATCAGCCACAGGCAGAAACTGAATTACATTATACCAATCCTTTTGAATTACTCATTGCCGTGATTCTTTCTGCACAATGTACAGATAAGCGTATTAATCAGGTTACACCAAAATTATTCGAGCGTTTTCCAACTCCAGAATCTTTGGCTGCGGCAACTTCTGATGAAGTTTTTAGCTATATCCGATCCGTTAGTTATCCCAATAATAAGGCAAAGCATTTGGTTGGGATGGCGAACGTTTTACTAAACGAGTTCCACGGAGAAGTGCCTTCTGATATTAATGATTTACAAAAAATGCCTGGTGTGGGAAGAAAAACCGCAAATGTAATTGCATCAGTTATCTTTAATGCGCCCGCAATGGCCGTAGATACTCATGTTTTTCGAGTTTCTAATCGATTAGGATTGACCACAGCAGCTAAAACTCCTTTAGCAGTAGAAAAGCAATTGGTGAAATACCTTCCGCAAGATAAAATTCATATTGCCCATCATTGGTTGATTTTACATGGTAGATATATCTGTTTAGCTCGTAGTCCAAAATGTGAAATTTGTCCAATTAGTCATTTCTGTAAATATGATGAAAAGCAAAACACAGCAGCTGCGTTGAAGAAAAAAGAAGCAGCAGAGCTCAAGAAACAACAGCAAAAAGCTCAGAAGCTAAAGAAAGACAAAATAGCTAAGGAGTTGAAGAAAAGAGCGGTGAAATGAGAGAGTTACTCACATTTATTTGAAATATCATTCATTTAAATTAATTTGAGATATTAAATTTTTATTTACCAAAATTTTTAGCAAAATTTGTTCGATTTAGAATTTATAGATAAAAAATACTAAAAATATGATACATGAGCGCAAGTAACGAAAAATTAAAAGCCCTTCAACTTACCTTAGATAAACTAGAAAAATCTTACGGTAAAGGTGCAGTAATGAAATTAGGAGATGCCCCTATTGAAGCAATGGAAGCTATTTCTACAGGTTCATTAGGTTTAGACATTGCCTTAGGAATTGGAGGTTTGCCAAAAGGTAGAGTAGTTGAAATTTACGGTCCGGAATCTTCTGGTAAAACCACTTTAGCCACTCATGTTATCGCAGAGGCTCAGAAAAAAGGCGGAATCGCAGCAATTATTGATGCCGAACATGCATTTGATCAATTTTATGCAAAGAAGTTAGGTGTGGATATCGAAAATCTATTGATTTCACAACCAGATAATGGTGAGCAAGCTTTAGAAATTGCCGATAATTTGATTCGTTCAGGTGCGATTGATGTCATCGTAATTGACTCTGTTGCGGCTTTAGTTCCTAAAAGTGAGATTGAAGGCGAAATGGGCGATTCTAAAATGGGTTTACAAGCTCGTTTAATGTCTCAAGCTTTACGTAAGCTAACAGGAACCATCAGCAAAACCAATTGCTGCTGTATTTTTATCAACCAATTAAGAGAGAAAATTGGGGTGATGTTTGGTAATCCAGAAACTACAACCGGTGGTAACGCACTGAAATTTTATGCTTCGGTACGTTTGGATATCAGAAGAATAGCTCAAATTAAAGATGCTGATGAAGTTTCTGGAAATAGGGTGAAAGTGAAAATCGTAAAAAATAAAGTAGCCCCTCCTTTCAGAATTGCAGAATTTGACATCATGTTTGGACAAGGGATTTCTAAAGTGGGAGAAATTATAGATTTAGGCGTGGAATACGGAATTATCAAAAAAGCTGGTTCGTGGTTTAGCTATGGCGATACCAAATTAGGACAAGGTAGAGACGCGGTAAAACAGCTTTTATTAGATAACCCTGAACTTTCAGAAGAATTGGAAGCGAAAATTAAGGAAACAGTTTCTGGAGTAACGCTTTTGGTTGAACCAAAATAGACAATAAAATTTGACTAGTCCTAAATAAGCGATACAGTTTTACAAGGATAATAAAATTAGGTAGCATCATGAATATTCATGATGCTATTTTTTGTTTTATACGATTTG
>JACXVB010000033.1 GCA_014763615.1 Sphingobacteriales bacterium
CTTTCGGCCTTCTGCCCCAACCCCTTAACCTCATACCTACTTTCTGCCTTTCGCTTTTCGCCTTCCGCCCAACATTCAATTTTGTCATCCTGATGGCGATCAGGAGCTCAGCTCATTTTGTTTGAAAGAATATATTGTTCTATTGGTAATAGTTCCGCCTTAAGCTTTCAGCCTTCTGCCCCAACCCAACCCCTTAACCTTATACCTACTTCTGCTTTTCGCCTGATGCCTTCCACCCAACATTCAATTTTGTCATCCTGATGGCGATCAGGAGCTCAGCTCATTTTGTTTGAAAGAATATATAGTTCTAATTATAATAGTTTAGCCTTCAACCCTAAGCCTTTAACCTTATACCTGCTTTCTGCTTTTCGACTAAAGCCTTCCGCCCAACATTCAATTTTGTCATCCTGATGGCGATCAGGAGCTCAGCTCATTTTGTTTGAAAGAATATATAGTTCTATGGGTAATAGTTCCGCCTTAAGCTTTCGGCCTTCCGCCCCAACCCAACCCCTTAACCTTATACCTCCCTCGTTAGCAAGCTCCCTATTCCTAGTGATTTCAAAATATGATCTCCAATAATTTTCCTAATCCATGAAAGAAGTCTAATTTTACTCCGCTCCTGTCTCCCTAATCCCAATAGCCATGGGGAGGGAAAAGGAAAATTTGTGTTAAATTTGAGATTATTGTTTTAAATGGGAATAGCGCCCCTCTCTTATCTCCCCCTTAGGGGAGAGGGTACAATAATATTATATTTGAAATCATTATTTTAAATGGGAATAGCGATTAAAGTAGAGAATTTGTCTAAAGCTTATCAGTTGGGTGAGATTGGTACGGGTACGCTTTCTAACGATTTGAAGCGTTGGGCTTACAAGATACAGGGGAAAGAAGATCCTTTCTTAAAAATTGGCGAAACTAATGACCGCACCACCAAAGGGGAAAGTGACATTGTATGGAGCTTAAAAGACCTCAATTTTGAGATTGAACAAGGTGATGCGGTAGGGATTATTGGCCGCAATGGAGCCGGGAAAAGCACTTTACTCAAAATCTTAAGCCGCGTAACTACACCTACCACCGGAAGTGTAAAAATTAAAGGAAGGGTAGCCAGTTTATTAGAGGTGGGAACGGGTTTTCACCCCGAGCTGAGCGGGCGAGATAATATTTTTTTAAATGGCGCCATTTTAGGGATGCGCAAAGCAGAGATTAAAAAGCATTTTGACGCCATTGTAGATTTTGCCGGGGTAGAGCGTTATATTGATACCCCTGTAAAACGTTACAGCAGTGGGATGTATGTACGTTTGGCTTTTGCCGTAGCCGCCCATTTAGAATCTGAAATTTTAGTAGTAGATGAGGTATTGGCGGTGGGCGATGCGGAGTTTCAAAAGAAATGTTTGGGGAAGATGAATGAGGTGAGTAAAGGAGAAGGGAGAACCGTTTTGTTTGTGAGTCATAATATGGGTATGATTAAAAATTTATGTGACAATGCTATTTTACTTCAAAATGGAGAAGTAAGGGCTACAGGAAATACTGAATTTGTAATTAATGAATACATTGACTCATCTCAAAGAAGTGAAACTTTTTATAAAACTAAAACTTCTTCAAAAGACCTTAACATCCATCAGGTTAAAACACTAAATTCTTTAAATAAACTAACTGATGTATTCGATAATAGTGATGTTCTATATTTGGAGGTTATTCTAAACACACCGTATACACCGATAAATACATGTATTTCTTTTACACTTCAAAATAATCAAGGAGATTATCTATCTACATTTGTAGAAAGATTAAGCGATTTCACAAAACATGATTCAATCTCTTTAAAAATAAAAATACCATTAAATAAAATAAGTCCAAATCATTACTATTTCCGTGTTGCATTATTTGAAATAAATGGTAAGGTTTATGACATAGTCGAAATGATTTGTCCAATTAAAATATTGGATACTGGTGGAAAAATGTCAGGATTTGAGGGTTTAAACTATGGATTCTTTAAGTTAGATTATGTTGTTGAGGAAATTTAAAACTATCTTAAAAAAAATAGGACTTAAAAGACAGAATACACCATTATACAATGATATTCTAATTTCTAATAAAACTATAACCATAGGCAAAGGTACTGCTATAGAAAAATTATCCATTTCAATTCAAGTTAGTAAAGAAAGTAATAATATGATTTCAATAGGCAACGATAGTATTATTGAAGGTCAAATTATATTGTACTCAGAAAAAGCTAGAATACAAATAGGTAACAGAGTCTTTATAGGTCCTAATACAACGCTTTTTTGCTATGATAGTATTGAAATTGAAGATGATGTAATGATTTCATGGGGATGTACTTTGATAGACACAAACGCCCACTCGTTAATATCATCTGAGAGAAGCTCAGATGTATTGGATTGGAAAAATGGAAACACTTTCAAAAATTGGAGTAATGTAATTTCTAAACCAGTTGTAATTGAACGGAACGCATGGATTGGTTTCAATACAATAATTATGAAAGGGGTCACGATAAAAGAAGCTACTGTTATTGCTGCTGGTAGTGTTGTTACAAAATCTACAAAATCGTATTCTATCTATGGTGGTAATCCTGCCAAATTTCTAAAACAAACATCATGAAACTAAAAAGAATACTTCCATATAAAGTATTACAAATCTATACTAAACTAAAATGGTTTTACAACCATTTTTCAAGGATTGAATATAATTCAGAATTACGATCAACTCATTATCATGGGCCTATCACATATGACACTGATGGTTTGACAACTAGTAATAATGCTGATTTCATTAATGACCATAAATTTCAAATTGCTTACAATGCTGCAAAAAAAACAAACCCTTGGCCTGGTTTTACATTGCAATGGAGAATATATATAGTTTGTTGGTTTGCAAATCAAATCCGCTATTTAAACGGTGACTTTGTAGAATGTGGAGTTAATACTGGAGCTTATGCTAGAGCTATTATTGACTACGTGAATTTTAATGAGTTAGATAAAACCTTTTATTTGTTTGACACATTTGAAGGATTAGCAAATCACCAAGTTACTGATAAAGAAGTGGAAGCTGGTATTAATTTTTATATGGGTAATCATTATAAGAATGTATATCAAGAAGTTAAGACAACATTTCAAGATTTCAATGTAAAAATAATTAAGGGAGAAGTACCAACTTCTTTAAAATACTTTGATGGTGAAAAAGTAGCATTTCTTAGTATTGATATGAATGTAGTTGCTCCTGAAATAGCTGCGGCAGATTTTTTCTGGGATAAATTAGTCATAGGAGGAGTGATACTTCTAGACGATTACGGATTCCCAATGCATATAAATCAAAAACTAGCTTTCGATGAGTTTGCCAAAACCCATAATCAACAAATTTTAAGTTTACCAACTGGTCAAGGTGTAATCATAAAAAGATGAAAATTTTAATATTAGGCTCTGAGGGATTTATCGGGAAACATCTTGTACACTACTTCCAAAAAAAGAATTATACAGTAATATCATCCGATATCATTCTAAAGAATGAAAGCAATTATATTTTAATAAATCCGGAGGCTCCAAATTTCACATTGCTTTTTCAAAAAAACACTTATGACGTTTGTATTAACGCCACAGGTGCTGCTAATGTTCAGTTCTCATTCATTTACCCACATACAGATTATTTTTTAAATACTGCAAATGTATTTGCCATTCTAGATGCAATTAGAATTTACAATCCCTCTTGTGCATTTATCAATTTAAGTAGTGCAGCAGTTTATGGAAACCCAGAGTATTTACCAATACATGAAAATACTCCTATAAAGCCAGTGTCCCCTTACGGCATGCACAAACATTATAGCGAGTTAATCTGTAAGGAATTCTTTCAATTTTATAATATTAAATCAATCAGTATTAGAATTTTTTCCGCTTACGGTCCAGGATTAAAAAAACAGTTACTTTGGGATTTATTTAAAAAGATAAGTAACTCAAAAGAGCAAAATAAAATTGAACTATTTGGTACGGGCAATGAAACTAGAGACTTTATTTATGTGGAGGATATTGCTTATGCAGTTGATTGTATCATTAATAGTGGTTACTTTACCGGAGAGGCTATAAATATAGCTTCTGGAACTGAAACAAGCATTAAAAGTTTGGCAGAAATGTACATCAAACATTTCAATCCTAATATCAATATTTTATTTAGTGAACAAACTAAGATTGGAGACCCTATATTTTGGAAAGCAGATATTACCCAATTAAAAAGTTTAGGCTTTAATCCTCAATTCAATATAGCAGAAGGAATAAAAGAAACCATCGAATGGCAAAAAAAACAACTATTGGATTAGGATTATTTTTTAACAATCAAACTAATTCAGGAATAGTAAATTATATCTATAATATTGTTGCTGCTTTAAATAAATTACCAAAAGAATCGCAGCCCAACATTATATTATTGCATAGTGAAGACGCAGAAATTGCTTTAATCAAAGAAATAAACTACGATAAGATCTTATTTTTAAAGCATCAAAAGTACCCGAATAATCTACTTTTAAGAATTCACATTAGATTTTTGGAGATACTTTTTACTAAAAATTATTATCAAATCTATCGGCTAGGGCGAAAAATATGCTGCTTTTATCCTTATTTCCCATTCTTGAATGAGGATTTAAAAGATTTAAAAAATAAGATTGAGTGGCTCGTAGATTTCAATAACCTCGCATTCCCTATGTTTTATGACGATAAAGGAGTGTACATGACACTTTATCAGAAAAAATTAACAGAAAGTACGCAGACCATTGTTTTAAGTTCTAACAGTTTATTTGATGAATTAAAGCACTATTATCCAAACTTTAAAAATAAGGTTAAGATATTAAGGTTCGCTTGTTCCCTACCAAACTTGAGTAAGATTGATGCCAACTCTATAAAGGAAAAACATAAAGTAGATAAACCCTATTTTATGAGTCCAAATCAATTTTGGGAGCATAAAAATCAGATTGTTGTCTTAAAAGCTATAAAAATTTTAAAAGAGAAAAGGCCTGAGCTTAAATTTAAAGTTCTGTTTACGGGGAGCCTATCCGTAAATAGGGGGAAGGGCTTATACATTGAAAAGCTGCGTTCAAGCATTTATGAATATGAAATAGAGGATTATGTTCAATTCTTAGGTGTTTTAGAGAGGAAAGAACAACTCATATTGATGAAAGAGTCTCTATCTCTAATACAACCCTCATTGTATGAAGGTTGGAGTACTTTAGTAGAAGAGGCTAAAGCATTGAATAAATTTATACTATTATCTAACCTACCAGTACATCAAGAACAAATACAAGAGAATTGTTATTTCTTTGAACCTCATAATGATTTAACTTTGAGCGAGTTGATGGAAAAAGTATTGGATAAAAAAGTAACCATTTCAAATTTTGATTATGAACAAAATATCATCCAGTACGGCATGGATATTTTAGATGCATTCACAACTAATTGATTAATCTTGGAAAAAATACTTTTCATATCACATTCTGCAGGATTTACAGGTGCACCAATAGTATTGAAGCATCATTTACAGAAATTCAAAGAAAATCATTATGATTTATCTTTTGATATTCTAATAAAACAGGGGGGAGAATTAGAACAAGAATTTTCTAAAATTAGTAAAACTTATTTATTTGATGATTATTCCATTAAAAGTAAATTTCAAAGGATTATTTTAAAAAACTCTTACTACAACCTTAAAAAGACCCTTAACAATAACTATAAAATTATTTATGGCAATACGGTAGCAACCATCGATTTGTTAGTTATGTCTAAAAAATATAATGATAAACATATAACTATTTGCCATATTCATGAACTTGATATTGCACTCAAGCAATTTTGTGGGGAAGAAAACTTTAAAAAAAGTGTTCTATTTATTGACTATTTTATAGCTGCTTCTGAGACTGTTAAGGCTTTTCTTATTGAGAAATACAGTATAAATCCTGAAAAAATTACTGTTCATTATGAGTATATTCCTTTAATAAGACCTTTAGAAAATCCATCTTTATTAATAGATAAATTTAAACTAAATATATTTGGTTCGGGTACTTTAGATTGGAGAAAAGGAATAGATCTATTTATTCAAACGGCTTTTTTATTAAAAAAATTAAACCCTAAACTTAACTACCATTTTTACTGGATTGGCGGAAAAAAGAATTCTCTCGAATATGAAAAAGTAATACATGACATTAAACTTGCGGGTCTGTCTTCTATTATTACAATTATTGAGAATTGTAAAAATCCTTTAGAATACATGCAATATGCTGATGTATTTTTACTTACTTCACGAGAAGACCCATTCCCTTTGGTTTGTTTAGAGGCAGCATCATTAGGAAAACCCATTATTTGCTTTAAAAAAGCAGGGGGCATGGTTGAGTTTGTTAATAATGAGAGTGGTTGGATAATAGAATATTTAGATATTCATAAAATAGTAGAAACACTTTGTTCTTCTAGTTTAACAGAAGAGATTAAAATAAAGGGTAAACAATCTGAAATAAATGTTAAGAAATTAGACATTAATATAGGAGCTGAAAAGTTATATAAAATTCTTAAAGGCTTTCTAGAAGCTTAATTATGAATAAAATAAAAATCATAGCTCATTATTTACCGCAGTATCATCCAATACCAGAAAATGATACTTGGTGGGGAAAAGGTTTTACCGAATGGACTAATGTAAGCAAAGCACAACCCCTATTTAAAGGGCACATACAACCAAGGCTTCCTGCGGATTTAGGCTTTTACGATTTACGTTTACCTGAGGTAAGGGAAGCACAAGCTCAATTGGCTATAGATGCCGGAGTTCATGGCTTTTGCTATTGGCATTATTGGTTTGGAAACGGTAAAAGATTATTAGAAAGACCCTTTAATGAAGTATTGGAAAGCCGTAAGCCCAACTTGCCTTTTTGCTTAGGATGGGCAAATGAAACATGGAGTGGAATTTGGCATGGCGAGGATAAGCGAATTTTAATTGAGCAAAGATATGATGGTCAAGAAGATCAGGATTTACATTTTGATTTCCTTTTAAAAGCCTTTAAAGACGAGCGTTACATCAAAGTAAACCATGCTCCTTTGTTTTATATTTATAGACCCTTGCAGATTCCAAATATCAAAGAATACCTACAATATTGGGATCAAAAGGCTATAACACATGGTTTCAACGGAATACATTTTATATCTAATGGTTATTACCCAAATTTCAAAGAAGATGGTTTTAAAGCATTTGTGGATACCGTTCCTTTTATCCCACAATTAAAAACCACGCTAAAGAATCGCCTTCTTAGAAAATTCACCAACATCCCAATGGTGAAAACTTATAAAGATTTTGTACATGCGCCTCATTTTGATAGAGTTTTAAAGGCTGATGAATATCCGTCAATCTTACCTGGATGGGATAATACACCCCGTAGTAGGGAAAGAGGAATTGTTTTTTTTGGATCTAATCCTGATTTATTCAAGTTACACGTAAAAAAGGTGCTAAAGCAAATTAAAACTCAAAATAAAGATGGCATTATCTTTCTAAAATCATGGAATGAATGGGCTGAGGGAAATTATATGGAACCCGATCAAATATTTGGGATGCAGTATTTAAATGTGCTAAAGGAGGCCTTAAATGAATAACCCCTTAATTTCCATCTGTATTCCTGCCTATAATGCAGCGCCTTATATTGTCGAAACATTATCCTGCTTTAAAAATCAAAGTTATAATCACTTAGAAATTATTGTACAGGATGATTGTTCTACTGATGCAACCTATGTATTAGCTGAAGAAGAGGCGAAAAAAGACAAAAGAATAAAAGCTTTTAAGAACTCAAGAAATTTAGGTATCGGTAAAAATTGGAATGAGGCTTATTCAAAAGCGAACGGAGATCTTATAGTGATTGCTAATGCTGATGATATTTATCATCCTGATATGTTAATCAATGCTCTCTCTATTTTTAATCAGTATCCACAGTTAGATTCAGTAAGTTTTAAGTTTCTACTATTTAACGAAAATTTAAATACCATCTCTGAGTTGTTGTTACACAAGCAGCTAAATGTTGGTTTACAAACCGAATTATTTAGAACCTGCTTTTTCTACAACCCATTTCATATCGTGTTTTCAATATTTAAAAAGTCTTCATTAGATAAAATACTAGTTGATAACCAGGAGCTTTTTTTAAAAACACAGATTTGTGATGCAGAACTTTTTTTTAGGATAGGAAAAAATAGTTTCAGACACTACTATTCTGACTATATTGCAGGAAAATACAGGAAACACCAAACCAATAATTCTTATATCCCTAACGGAGAGTCTTATTCTTGGTTATATGACGTGTTCCCTCTTTATAGAAACTATTTAAAAGAAAATTATCTTCAAGAAACAAAAGCCCTGCTAAAAAGTAAAATCGTACATCAATTTAAATTTTCCTTGAGAAATTTTAGACGATTAGATATTAAACAAATCAGCACTTTACTTAAAGAACTTAACCTGCTTAGTAAAAAAACATGAATAATTTTTTAATCAAACGGTTCTTTTCATTCTATGTCTGGTATCAATTAAAAAGTCCTATCAAGAAAGGGAATGCTTTTCTAGGACGTTTGATAAAAAATTTAACTCCACTTAAATACGATATTAATGGACTTTTATTGAAATTAAATCCTGTTTCTTATATTGATTTTCATTTAATTGCCTATAAAACACACGATAATGAAATTAGAAATTGGATTGACCAATATCTTCATCCAGAAGATTTATTCTTAGATATAGGAGCAAATATTGGCTACTTTAGTGTTTATGCTGCTAAAATAAAAAAAGCTAAAGTCATTTCTTTTGAACCTTCAAAAAGAGAGTTAGCCAGATTTTATGAGAATATTGCTTTAAACCAACTTAATAATATCGTGGTTTTTCCATTTGCATTGGGGAATGAGATAACAAAAGTAAAGCTAAATCTTGCAAACTTTCAAAATCCAGGAAAAAACTCAATTATTAATAGTCATTCAAGCGACTTTAGCTCAGATGAAACCATTGATATTTTCACACTGAAGGATTTAGTTTCTACTCATCAAATTAGCCAAATAAAACTAGTTAAAATAGATGTAGAGGGATATGAATATCAAGTTTTAATGGGATTATCATCTGTAATGGCATATTTAAACCAAGCTGTATTTATTGTAGAAATCACAACATATGTAGATAAAGATCCCGAACTTCTACAGACCCAAAGTATTTATGATTTTTTTAAAAAATATGATTACAAAGCGCAGCTTGGTTTAAGACTAAATGAACAGTATAATGAAGTTTTTATAAAATAATGGATGTAATTATTTGTTTAGCCGAGAACAGCTATTGGCATGGAGTTGCCGCTTTAGTTAATTCATTAATAAAATGCCAATTTAAAGGGGTCTTATTTGTTGGCTATAGAGGTAACTTACCTACTTGGATTAATGATCAGCTCTCTTTAGTTGAAGGTAAAACTTATCGCATTAATGAAGATATCCAGCTACAGCTTATTGAAGTGAATACAAAAAGGCACTTAGGCTATGAAAAGGCTTTTTTTATTGCAGAAGTTTTGAAGGATCCTGCTATTGAGCGGCTTTTTTATTTTGATACCGATTGCATCCCAATTGCTGATTATCAATTTTATTTGAATTGGACTGATCATCATATCGGAGTATGTATGGACGAATGTTTCAAATTTATTCACGAAAATCATCCTTGGAAATTAGTATGGAAAGAAAAACTAGAAAGCTTTGGGTATCCATCAATCTATCAACATCCCTATATTAATAGTGGTTTTTTAGGCTTGAGCAAAATAAATTTTAGTTTAATTGATACATGGGTTAATCTCACGTCGAGGTTAGAAAAAGAGGGGTTAGATACCTCATCATTCAATAAAAACCCTCTATTAGCTGTACAGGGTGATCAAGAGATTTTAAACATGGCTCTTTCAACCCTACCTCCTTCTATTATTTCTGTGATTGGACCAGAAGGAATGGGCTTTACTGAGCCTATTTATTTAATGGTTCACTGCACTAGTGCTGAAAAACCATGGTCTAAAAATTTCTTATGGAGTTTCTTGAAGACTGGCAACAGACCCTCTTTGAGAGAAAAAATTTTCCTATCTTTTCTGAATGAAGATATCATGTGTATGAATAAATTTAAATACAGTCTCAAAAAAATAAATTTAACTTTAACTACACTTATTGCCAGAATATTTTGAAATTCACTATCATCACCCGTTATTATCACCCTACTCCAGATGGCATCGCCCATCATAGCGCTTATTTGCATCATTATTTAACGGAAGCTGGGCATAGCGTACAGGTGATTTATGATGATGGGATTATAGGTTTACATGCCAATGAAATTGGGATTTTGGTCAATAAGATCAAAAGGCAAAAAGCCGATTGGGTAATTTTTCAATATAATGGCTATAGCTATAATCGCTTCGGGGCGCCTTCTTGGTTATCTAAATTTTACAGACGCATTCGCCATGCACAAGATACCCGTTTATGCCTGATTGTTCATGAAACTTACATCAGAAAGGAGAGCAGTCTTAAGCTCAGAATTTATCGCTTTTTGCAAAAAAGGACCTTAAAGAAAGTCTCCAAATATGCGGATTTAATTTTGACCACTACGCACCTCTATAAATCACAACTTAAAGAATTTAACAGAAAGGCTCATTTGGCTTTCACCCCTTCCAATTTTGAAGATTTTATTAAAGAATTAGCACCTGAAACGAAAACAGAAGGGCAATTAGTTTTAGGTACCTTTGGTAATCGTGATCCAGAGTTTTTATTAAATGTTCTAGCACATTTGGACGATTTGGGTTTAAACTGTGAATTTTTATTTATTGGGAATTATCAACCTCAGTATATTAAATCAATAAAAGAGTATACTAAGAAGCTGAAGCACATTAAAATTAGTAGAAGTGGGAAATTAACGGATAGAAATATTGTTAAATTTCTTTACAGATTGGATGCTTTTATTCTTTTGGAACCTGTAAGAGCAGATATGGGAGGAGGATTGAATACCAAAAGTGGTTCGAGCGCTACCGCCTTATGTATGGGTATCCCCATATTTTCTACTAAAGGTGATTTTACAGATGAAAATGTATTCAAGACTGATATCAATTATATCCAATTAGATCCCGAAAATCATATTAAAAGTGCAAAAATCATTTTTAACACTGTTAATGAACAGGAGAAATTAAAACTAATTGGAGCTGCCGGGAAAAAACTTTATGAGGAGGAATTTTCTTGGCCCAATTATACTGCAAAGATTTTAAAATTAATGGAGGCAAGAAATGAAAAATAGGGGCTTTTGGTATAGAAGATTAGCTCCCATTTTTTCTTGTGTGCTAAAGACAGATGGACAACAATTTATAGCTTTAAAAAGTAAACATCATATTGCTGCTTTTCAGGATGTATATGTAAACCCATTTTATTGGGAGGCATTATTGCAATTGAAATTTATACCCCAAACCATTTTTGATTTAGGCGCCAATGTTGGTTTTTTTAGTAGCCTTTGTGCCCAAATTATCTATTACCGTGAACAGGATGCTTTATGTGACTTTTTTCTAATTGAAGCCAACCCACAATTAGTCAAAGAACTCCAAAAAAATTCAACTGATTTAATTCATGGAAAAACTCAGGTGATTTATGGATTAGCTGGACCTAAAGAGACGAGTTTGTTTAAAACCAATAAGGCTAATTTGTTGGCTAGCCAAATTACTGAGAAAGGCGGACAACAAACACCCTATGTCAATTTTAATGAACTCCCACATCCAGACCTCTTAAAAATTGATATTGAGGGTGCCGAACAATTGTTATTTGCCAATTACTTAGAATGGGTACTCTCTGCCGGAGCTATTATTATTGAATTTCATTTTGATGGGAAAATTTTAGAGGAAGCTATGCAAGTATTGACCCAAGGTGGATTTGAATTGATCATCAACAGATTTGAATCTAGTGGATACAGTAACCAATTATGGATCAAAAAAGAATCTTAGTTTATACTGAAAGTTTCTTACCTTCTTTGGGGGGGCTAGAAAATAATACTCTATTGCTCTGCAAAAGTTTAAGTCAGTTAGGTTATCCCGTTACTTTATTAACGCCACAATTACATGCACAAGCCTTTGAAGATTTCAAAGTGGTAGAAAGCAGGTCATTAGCCGCTTATTTCAAATTGGTCCGCACACATGATTTGGTGATTGTAAATGGCGGAGTGTCTTTTAAAAGTGTAATTCCTAGTGTTTTATTAGGCAAACCTTTTTGGATCATCTATCAAATGGCTTCTTTATACAAAAATGTGGATCGGCCGAGCAGGATAGAAAAGCTAAAGGACCAATGCAGACGGTTTTTGGCTGGCTTTGCCCAAAAAAACATAGGGGTAAGCCGTTATAGCTATGAGCGTTTAAGAGAAATATTTGGAAACAAAAAGACAGATTTACTCATTAATCCTGCTGCTGCACAATTTGTAAAGCAAAGTTCTCCCAAAGTATATAGCACTCCTTTTATTTGTTTATTTTCTGGAAGATTGATTGCAGGGAAAGGGATACACCTATTGGTGGAGGGGATTAAAGAATTATTTGATGAAGGTGATGCCATCCAATTGCGTATTGCAGGAAAAGGGCCCGAGTGGGAAGTGCTGCAAAAAAATCCACATCCCTCCTTTCTGTTATTGGGCAGTAAAAGTGCAGCAGAGCTGGTTAAAGAATATCAAGCAGCCCATTTAACAGTGATACCCTCTGGTAGCCATATCGAGGGCTCGCCCCTCACCTTAGCCGAATCTTTGCTATGCGGCACACCTGTTTTGGTATCCAATCAAGCGGCTATGACACATGGTGTACAGCACCCGCAATTGGTGTTTAAAAGTAATCACCGTGAGGATTTAAAAGAAAAATTGAAATGGATAATGCAGGCCGAGCACTATCAAGAATTGCTAGTGCATAGTGCAAATATTGCCAAACAATATAGCTATTCGCATTATTTTGATACTTTAGCAGCATTGTCAAAATCATGTTGAAGATTTTAAAAGCCGCTTGGTTAAATATCAGAAATGAAAAAAGGTTAAGAATTATTCTTTATCTTTTCCTCTTTACTACGCTTTCTGGAGCGATAAGGAAATGGGTGGTGAGCTCCAATGTGCTATCTAACGCTATTTTAGGGATACAATTGCTCATTCCATTTATTTTCATTTTTTTTAAAGATGCCTTTAAATTTAATGGTCGGCAACAAAACCTTTTTGTGGTTTTAGTGCTCTATATTTTTTCACTATTTCTTTTGGCGGCTAATCCTTTAGGGGCCACCTTAGGGCATGGCCTCTTAGGGATTCTAGTGCATTTGGGCTTTTGGCTACCTATGTTCATTTACCTGAAAGACCGGGCGCATTATCCCATTGAAAAATTAATTCCCTTTTTTATTGTTATTTGTTTAGCACAGGTGATTTTAGCCTCCATTCAATCTCAATTACCACCAGATGCTTTCATTAACCGTTATGCTACCGATTATAATAATGGAGCAGCAGATGCTTTGGTGGGTAATGCCGTAAGGGTGACGGGTACTTTTAGCTATATCAGCGGCTATGGGTCCTTCATGCTCTTTTATACCTTGGTGGCTTGTGCGCTCATTAAAATACGTTATCAACCCTTTGTTTTGGTCCCTTTTTTGGCTTTAGGTTATTACGGGGCATTGATTTCAGGCTCCAGAGGAACTACTTATTCTTATCTGATTATTGTAGGTTTATTCATTTTAACTTCTGTAAATCTGAAAGCCAATGCGAAATTAATCGGCGGAACGCTTCTGGTGGTCTTGGTATTGGGGATTTTGAATTTTGTTACCAATGATCCTTTACATATCTACCAAAAATTTGAAGATAGCTCTAATAATTTTAACGAAAGGGTCAACGGAACAGATGACAATACAAAAGGGAGAGTAATGGGTGCCATTGATGAGGTCATTTACCTAAATTATGCCCATGACTTATTCGGGGCAGGATTAGGCTCTACCTATCAAGGGGCGAATGCCCTATTTGGGAATAACCCCAATTTGGATGGGCAAGGTTATGAAACGGAACCTAAAAGGGTAATTTTAGAAGGGGGCTATTTCTTACTCATTTTAAGATTGGTGATGCTGTTCTACTTGATACTCAATTTAAAAGGGAACTTCTTTTTTAAAGCCGCCATTGTGGTCTTGTCTATTTTTGTATTTAGCATCATTTACAATACCTATAATTGTTTTTATTTGCTCCTGGGTTTGATGCTTTTAGATAGAATTGATAATCAAGAGGGTACGTACAAATTAATTTGAAATGAAGCAAACTAAACTACCTTCATTAGACGGGCTGAGGGGCATTGCAATACTAATTGTGATTTTTGCCCATTTTAATAATCATTGGCATTTTAAATTTTTAGGTCTGCTGGTTAATGCAGGTATTTTTGGTGTCTATATATTTTTTGTGTTAAGTGGTTTTTTAATTACAACCTTATTATTGAGAGAAAGGGATGAAAACCACAACATTAATCTTTCTAATTTTTATAAAAGGAGGGCACTAAGAATAGTACCTTTATCTTGGTTTTACGTGATTGTTACTATACTAATTTCTGTTATAGTACAAAAACCTTCATTAATAGAAAATTTTTGGATTCCTAGCTTATACCTCGTTAATATTAGTGGCATAGGCGCCGTAAGCTATAATTTTTTGCACTATTGGTCATTATCTGCTGAGGAACAGTATTATCTTATAATACCTCCTTTTATGAAGTATAAGCCTAATCAAATTAAAATTATTTTATTTATCATCTTAATTTTAACATTTTCCGTACGCTTTCTTAGTCGTTATTCCTCTTCTTTTTACATTTCAGTTCTGATTGATATTAGTAGAAATATGGATGGCTTACTGATTGGATCAATTTTGGCATTATTCTATCATACCGGTAAAATAAAAATTAATCAACTTTTACTGAAATACAGAGATGTTATCAATATTTTAGGTCTACTTATGTTGATGATACTTAATCATGAAACTAACTACTTGATATTAAAAATATTTGCTAACCATACTTTTTATTCACTTATCATTGGGTTTATCATCGTCTTAAATTTACAACCATCAGAAGATTATTCTTTTAGATTTTTAAATAGTAAAATTCTGAGTCAAATAGGAGTTATTTCCTATAGCATTTATATTTGGCAACAATTATTTAGTAGTGATATTATTCCATTTCCTACAATTATCAATTTTCTTCTCACTTTTATAGTAGCTTGGTTATCCTATCATTATTTTGAAAAACCTTTTCTGAAACTTAAGAAGAGATATGCCACATGAAATTATTGATTATCCATCCCGGTATTCAACATTCCTATCGCTTGGCCAATGCGGCGGTAGCTTCGGGTACTTTTGAGGAGGTGCATTTACAGACTAGTGTATTGTATCCTGAACAAGAAAAGCCTTGGCTCAAGAGTTTTCAAAAGCGGAAAAAGCCTATTCTTCCTGAGGTGAGGATTCATCGTCATCTCATTTATGAGCTGTTGGCTAGGTTGAGCCGAAACGTTTACAATAAAATCATCATCAACCCGAACAAGCAGGTACATAATAATCCCATTTATGTTTGGCAGTTTATTTTTGGATGTATTTGTTTGCCTTTTTTATGGCGCCATCGGAAAAATAGCCTATTGGTCTGCTTTGAAACGGCGGGTTGGCCCCTCACCTATTTTGCTCAAAAGTGGGGCATTCCGGTGGTCATGGATTTTGCATCGATTAGTCATGAAAGGGCAGAAAGTTTAGGCATCCATGAAACTAATCTGGGTAAAGCTATCAAGATAAGGGAAAGACAGCATATTGATTTCGCTTTTTTTTGTTCTGATTTTTGTAGGCGAAGTTTTGAAGGGAGGACTGCTGCGAAGATGGATTTTGTGTTGTATTTGGGGGCGGACGCTATAGTAGAAAGTGGAAAGTGGAAAGTGGAAAGTATAGAGTCGGGAGTCGGGAGTCCGAAGTTGGGAGTCCGAAGTCCGAAGTCGGAAGTTGGAAGTGAAGCGGCTGGTGAGGAAGAAATAAGGGAAGTGTCTGAAGTAGAAAGTTTAAAGTCAGAAGTGGAAAGTAGAGAGGCAAGTGAAAAGTCGGAAGTCGGAGGTCTGAAGTCCGAGGTGGGAAGTGAGCAAAGTGCAAATAGAGAGTCTGAGGTTCAAAGTGTGGAGTCGAAAGTCCGAGGTCTGGATTCCGAAGTTGAAGGTAAAGCGGCAAGTGAAAAGTCGGAAGTCCGAGGTCCGAAGTCCGAGGTGGGAAATATGGATTTGGGTTTGAAAAGGCGGTTAAAGATTTCTTTTATTGCGAATTTAGAGTATCGAAAGGGATTAGACATTTTGTTGGAGGCACTTTATGCCTATACTTATCCCGCCTTTTTAGAAGTGCATTTGATTGGAAAAATTAGAAAAGATTGGGTAGCAGAGCATCTCCCTAAAACCATCGTAAATGACAAAGTAAAGCTAGTTTATCAACCCGCCATGAGTCAACAAGAATTGTTTACTTATTTGGCGCAACAACACTTTGATTTGAATGTGCAACCTAGTCGCTTTGATTCTTTTGCGATGGTAGTACCCGAAACCATGATGCAAGGTATTCCAAATTTAGTCTCACCTTTTGTAGGTGCTGGTGAAATGCTTCAAAATGGTGTTGATGGATTTGTGATGAGTGAATTAGATGCTGCGACATTAGCTCAGTCTATCTCAAGTTTTATTAACTTATCACATAAGGAGTTACCCAATTTAAAAAGTGAGGTATTGAAAAAAGCAGCCCAAATGACTTGGGCGAATTATGATTTGGCAGTTGGGGAAGCGATGAGAGAAGTAATGGCTATATTAGGTGTATGAAAGTAGCTTTTATTGTAGAGTTTCCGACGCAGTTTGAAGTGCCTTTTTATCAGTACATGAGTAAGAGGCTAAAAGTTGAAAGTGAGGCCTCGACTTCCAGCCAGAAGGGTGAACAGACCTACCTGTCGGACAGGCTGGTGATGGGGCTGACAAGGAGTGAAAACTTAGGAGTGGGAAGTGAAGCGACTTTTGAACCCGAAATTATGGAGCTAGCAGGGGGTGTGCAAGTAGTTTTTAGTCAGCCTAAAACTAACCTAAAAACTAACCTAAAAATTAACCTAAAAATTAACCTAAAAACTAAGGTCGCATTAATGAACTTACTGCAGCAAGATCCTCAAATTACTATTCCTGAATTGAGTTTGGCGCTCGAAAAAAGTAGAAGTAGCGTAAAATCCTATCTTCAACAATTGAAGCAAGAAGGTAAAATAGAAAGAATTGGCGCCAAGAAAGGTGGCTTATGGAAGGTATTGGATGGAGATACCACAGCATAGTATGAAGGGAATCATGAAAATAGCTTTTATTGTGGAGTTTCCGACTCAGTTTGAAGTGCCTTTTTATCAGTATGTGAATGAGCGGCTAAAGGCGGAAAGCTTAAGGCTTAAGGCAGAAGGCGGAAGGCGGAAGGCGGAAGGCGGAAGGCAAAAGGCGGAAGGCGGAAGGCAGAAGGCTATGGGCTTCGACTCCTCCTTCGACTCCTCCTTCGACTCCGCTCAGGAGGACATGGCTCAGGAGGACAGGTTAGTGCAGGGACGAGTAGACCTCTCCTCTTGTCGAGGTGACGGCGACTTTGAGTTTCATGTGATTTATAATTATACCGATCAGCAGGATTACCATGATGTTGAATTGGGAAAAGAGGTGGGCTGGGGTTTTAATTTATATGAAGGTTATCGGTATTTCATTGCTGATAAAAAGGATATTATCCGCTCTGTTTCGGACTTATTAGACCGAGAAAAATATGATTTTATCATCTTAAATGGATATAAAAATACGTACCAAGGTTTGGCGGAAGCTTGTAAAGGCAGAAATATCCCTATTGCGTTGAGGATTGATGCCGTGGGCTATCATTTATCTCCATTGCGGTTTCTATTGAGGCGACTTTATCTCCCCTATGCCTATCGACACTTTGATCATTTTTTTGCAGTAGGTTCTGAAACTAGGAAATATCTTCGGCGCTTGGGTATTGCGGATAAGCGCATTCATTATTTTTCTTATGCCACAGACGATGCTTGGTTTGCCAAGCAGTCGCAAGACCGAGAAGCCATCCAGTCCATCAAAGCGCAATGGGGAATCAAAGCTGAAAAAATCATTTTAAGTGTGGCCAAATTTGTGCCTCGGGAAAGCCCTTGGGATTTAATCAAGGCTTTTATAGCTTTAAATGATCCGAGTTTGGCTTTAGTTCTGGTAGGTGATGGTGCTGAACGGACAGATTTAGAAAACTTTACGCAACCATATCCTCATTTGGCTATCCATTTCACGGGCTATGTCCCCTACCCTCAGCTACCTTTTTATTATGGCATGAGTACCATTTTTGTACATCCTGCACAGCATGAACCTTGGGGGGTTTCGGTACAGGAAGCCTTAGCTTGTGGATGTACCGTGATTGCTTCAGACAAAGTGGGTGCCGCCGTGGATCTCATTCAAGAAGGAGCAAATGGTTTTATTTATCCTTATGGCAATAGTAGTGCTTTAAGTTCTCAAATTATTCAATGTCTTGATCTAACAGAGTCAATTCTAAAAAGTAGTACTGATGCTATCCTTAAAAAATGGAATTATGCGGCTATGTGGGAAGAAATTCAACAGGCTGCAATAAATTGTACCCGTAAATAATGACGAAAATCTTCCATATCACCGCATCTTATAAGTCGGCCTATATTTATGGGGGACCAATTTACTCGGTGGCGGCTTTGTGTGAAGCGTTGTATGCTGAAAGCTTAAGGCCGAAAGCCGAAAGCGGAGATCTAGAGACAAGAGACCAGACGGAAGTCCGAAGTCGGGAGATGGGGCTTCGACTTTCCTCCAAGAGGGCGGACGGGCGCTCAGCCTGACAGGGGATGAAAAGTGGAAAGCGAGAAGCAAGTCAGGAGTCAGAAGGCCGAAGTGGGGAGTCTGAAGTCGGGAGGATGAAGGTGAAAGGTGTGAGGCAGAAGGTGGGAAGTAAAATCCAGTATTCCAACATTCCAGTTTTCTAGTTAAGGTGGAAGGCGTGAGGTGGAAAGCTAAAGGCGAGGAGTAGGTGCAAGAACGCGGGGATCTCTCCTAACGTCGAGATGACGGGTTAGGGAACACGGGGGTCTCTACACTAAAGGACAAGATATAAAACAATAATCCTAAAAAAGACATCATTTCTTATTTTCCAACTTCTGAAAGCACTATAAATTTCATAAATTTACGATGAATAAATTGAATTGCTCAGTCAAAATAGATCTATTTCAGGTTAAGATTTGACACTTTAAACTATAATTCTTTGATTAAAAAAGATGGGTTTGACAAAAGTAGAAGATATACAAAAACTAAATAAAGATGTTGTTAGAAAATTGAGGCTTAATAAATTAGCCGCTGGCAAGCCTTTTATGATTAACGCAGGAAACCTTCCTCCGCAACAATCCTATCTGGAATTCCCTGATTTTTCTATTAAATTGGTAAGTATATCACCCAATCAACGAGATTTTACTGTTGTTGCCATTCTTAGCAAAGAAGAAGCTACCCAGATAAGGAAAGAGTTTAATCTTATCTAAATTCAATCTTTAATGCCTTCATTATACATCATAACAGGTTCAAATGGAGCAGGTAAATCAACAGTTGGCCCGAAATATTTACCGGATGAAATCTTGAATTCGTGTGAAGTTTTTGATGGTGATCTTTTATTCGTTAAAAAACGTAATGAATACTTTCCCTCAATAACAAAATCACCAAAAGAGGCGAGAAGAATTGCTTGGGAATTTGTTTCAGACAAATTTGATCGATTAGTTAAAGATGCATTATTTACAAAATCAGATTTCGTATATGAGGGCCATTTCACAAACGATGCAACTTGGGAGGTACCAAAAAAATTTAAAGCTGCTGGTTTTGAAATCAACCTTATTTTTTTTGGACTAGCTACTATAGACCTTTCTCAATTACGGGTAACGGATCGGGTTAGTGAAGGTGGCCATTATGTTGACAGAATGACCATTGAGAATAATTTTATTGGTAATCTCGAGAAATTAAATAAGAATTTTAGGCTAATAGAACACGTTCTATTATTGTCTATCGCAAACCAACAGGTAATATACTGTATTGCTCAGCATCTGCTGCCATCTTGGTTTAAAAAATATCTGCCTGAGATTGTAAAAATCATACCATAGCCTATGATAATTCTCCACATTACTGCATCTTACAAACCAGCCTTTGTTTACGGGGGGCCGATTTATTCAGTGGCGGCGTTGTGAGGCTTTGCAAAAAGAAAACAGAAGTCTGAAGTGGAAAGCAGGAAAAAAGAAGGAATTTTTCTATTTTAAATTCAACAGAAAATAGATTCCCTCTGCTATGCTTTGAAAATCAATTGATGATGCTAAATTGAATTGTAGAAACAGCTACTACACCCTTGTTTGGTCTTGTCCATACCATCTTGTAGAAAACAAGCATTTTAAAAGGGAATCTATAAGGAAGGTGAAGAGATACTAAAAGGAAGCATAGAACAAAGCTGGACAAAACATGGACTTCACTTGGACTTGAGTTGGACTTTTGATATAAATAAAGGGAAATCGAGGGATAGATTGTTTAAAAACTAAAGATACAAAAAAATGGGAAAACAAAAAGGAACTTCACCCTATGAAAACAAATAGGCGAAACCGTAGGTTAAAAGGAAAAAACCAACAGACAAACCAATCCTAACCTAAAATTCCGCCTTGGCGCTTGCGGCAGAGAAGAAGAACAAATGGTATTAACTTTCATAGCAAGTGGCGCAGCGGCGGCTCTTTGGTTCTTTCCAGCTGAAGGGAAAGAACTAGCCATGTCCCGGCAATGAGGGACGGAAAGCCAGGAGCGGAAAGGCTAAACCATTATAAAGCCTAACAATTAATCTCTTTTAGAAAAACAATACATATAATACCGCATACCTGCAGATGGGATGTTTCTCCGTCCTTCGACGCATCAACATGATGTAGGATGATCTCGCTAGGATGATTACTTGTACTATGTATTTATTGAATACCATCATCGGATAAATACCGATTATCCATTTATTTTATTACATTTGTGTATGCGAATTTTACAGTCCATACCCTCTTATGCTTCGCAGCCCATTAGTCATCAACTATTATTGAGTTTATTGAAGGGCTATAAAAGACCTAATGATAAAATTCATGAGTTGGTTAAAAAAGAAGATTTACAAGTTCTTAAGAAAGGTTTATATATTGTTGGGCCTTCTTTAAGTTTGATAAAGCCAGAACCATTTTTAATAGCGAATCACTTATTAGGGCCAAGTTATGTTTCTTTAGACACGGCGTTGTCTTATCATGGCTTAATTCCTGAAAGAGTTTTTGAAGTCTTATCCGTCACCGTAAAACAAAGCCGAAAGTTTAGTAATGTTACCGGTTCGTATCATTACATCCATTTACCTTTACCTTATTATGCTTTCGGCATCATCAATGAGCAATTCGGTAATGGTCAGTCGGTCATGCTCGCTTCTTCAGAAAAAGCTTTATTTGATAAAATTATTACCACTAAAGGGGTGGTTTTTAGAAGTTATACCCAAGCTTATTACTATTTATTAGAAAATTTAAGAATAGATTTAGAGGGATTAAAAAAGTTTAATTTGGAAGAGATGAGACTTTGGCTAAATGATGCCCCAAAAAAAGAAAGTTTAATTCATATCATTAAAGTGATAGAAAGCTTATGATTAAAGAATGGTTAGCTAGTTATCAGCCTACCAATAGGGATGAAGCCACACAAGGCCTTAGGGAAATTATGCAGCAAATTGCTTTGGCTGGACTTTATAGAATGGGCTTTTTTGAGAAGGCTGCTTTTTATGGCGGTACGGCTCTTAGAATATTTTATCAATTAGATCGATTTTCGGAAGATTTAGATTTTTCATTACTTGAACCTGATTCCTATTTTTCTTTTGAAAGGTACTTGCCTGGCTTAATTACAGAATTTAAAGCTTTAGGCTTACAGGTTTCTGTTCGAGAAAAGACTAAATCTAATCCTAATTCAATTGAATCTGCATTTCCAAAATCAGAAACTATATGGCGAGAGCTCGTATTAGAAAATATTATCCCACAAAACGGTCTCCATCACAGTGCCGCTATCAAAATCAAATTAGAAGTAGATAAAAACCCTCCCTTACACTTCGAAACTGAAGAAAAACTACTGCTACAACCCTTTTCATTTTATGTGAAATGTTTCTCTTTATCTGATTTATTCGCTGGTAAAATGCATGCTTTATTATTTCGTAAATGGGGAACAAATGTAAAAGGAAGGGATTGTTATGACCTAGAGTGGTATATTAGGAAAGGGGTGACATTAAATCTAAACCATTTCTTAGTTAGAGCCATAGATAGTGGAGACTGGGATAAAGAAGAAATAAGTGAGCAGGAGTTTAGAATATTACTTCAAGAAAAAATTAATACGGTTGACATGATGAGGGTTAAAGCTGATATTAGTAGATTTATTGCTCATCCTGATCGCTTAAATTTATGGTCGGTAAAATACTTTACGGATTTGACAGCACACCTTAAGATAAGAAACAATTGAGAATCCTCCATATCACCGCATCTTATCAACCGGCCTTTGTTTATGGCGGGCCGATTTATTCTGTAGCGGCGTTGTGCGAAGCCTTGCAAACAGAAGACGGAAGTCGGGAGTCCGAAGTTGAGAGTCCAGAGCTTGGAGTTGGGAGTAAAAGAGCAGCAGGAATTAAGAAAGAGAGCTTAATGAGTGATTCGATTTCCCGCTCTGCCTTACAGGCATCTCTCCCAGAGGGAGAGAAGAAGATTTTGGTAAAGGTTTATACTACTTTGGCGAATGGGAAAGAGGAGTTGCCTTATCAGAATGGGGAGATGAAATTGGTGGATGGAGTGCCGGTTCATTATTTTAAACGTATCACCAAAGACCATAGCCACTTTTCTCCTGCTTTGCTTTGGCATTTATGGAAAACTGCCAAAAACTATGACATCATCCATATTCATGCTTGGTGGAATTTGGTGAGTATGGGTGCAGTTTTGATTTGTCTTTTGAAAGGAATCAAACCGATTGTTTCGCCAAGAGGCATGTTAGGGGATTACACTTTTAGTAAGGGAAAGACTTTATTTCATCATTTAATTGGGAAATATCTATTGCGAAGATGTGATTTTCATGCGACTACCTTGATGGAGGCTGAAGAGATTGTAAAAAGAATCGGAAGACGGAAGTCGGAGGTCCGTAGTCAAAAGTCAAGAATTAAATCTATTGAAATTGTAGATTTGATGGAGAATCAGTTGACAGTTGGGAGTTCGGAGTTGGGAGTTGACTGTCAGCAGGATCAGGTACGGAATACGGAAAAAGAGATAAGAAGCAAGAAGCAAGAGTTGGGAGTCGGAAGTTCGGAGTCAGAAGTCAGCAGTCATGAGTCCAAAATAAGGAAAAGAAATATTAAAATCTTTGTTGTGCATAATATCGTTCAAGTGCCTCAGCCATTACCTCAACGGGGTCGGATATTTGATGGGACTTTGAAATTGATTTTTCTTTCCAGAATACACCCTAAGAAAGGTATTGAATTGTTATTGGATGCTTTGTCTGAGGTGGAATTTCCATTTTCATTGTCTATTGTTGGTGAAGGGGAGGTTGATTACGTAGAAAGTTTAAAGTTGAAGGTTCAAAGCTTAGACCTATCATCTAAAATTAATTGGATGGGTGCTGTTTATGGAGATGAAAAGTTTAAGCTTTTGTCAAACCATGATATTTTAGTATTGCCCTCCTTTAATGAGAATTTTGCCAATGTGGTGATTGAATCGATAACGGTAGGAACGCCTGTTTTAATTTCGGATCAGGTGGGATTGAGTACTTGGGTAGAAAAAAACAACAGTGGATTAATTCATCAACAAAACGTTACCGATTTAAAAGAAAAATTAAATTATTTTTATCGTCATCCAATAAAGGAAGTCAGTCTAAATCATAATTGTAATTTAATTGAAAAATATGATTTGATGTACCATGCTTAAACCCTCTCTCTCCATCATTATTCTCACCTACAATGAAGAAAAGAATATTGAGGCTTGTTTAGAAAGCATCCTGGATTTAGACTGTTCCATATTTATTATTGATTCTGGATCCACTGATAGGACATTAAGCATTTTAGAAAAATACCCTGTACAAGTTTTTCACCATCCTTTCAAAAATTATGGGGCGCAAAGAAACTGGGCATTTGAAAACTTACCTATCCAAACAGAATGGATTTTGAATATGGATGCAGATCATCGCATGACGCCTGAACTTAGTAATGCACTAATAGAGCTTTTTTCTTTCCCTATTCCAGAGCAAACTAAAGGCTTTTTAATTTCACGAAGGACCATCTTCTTAGGTAAATGGATGAAACATGGGGGCCATTATCCTGTTTACCATGCTATTCTTTTTAGAAAGGAGTTTGGTTTTTGCGAGGATAAGCTTTATGATCAGCATTTTGTGGTGAATGGGCATTGCGAAACATTGAAAGCAGATATGATTGATACTTTAACCGATTCACTCTCCTCTTTCACGGAGAGACATAATCGATGGTCCACCTTGGAGGCTGAGGATCAATTTTTGGGTTATGCAAATGCTCGAAAAGGGCAGTTGGTTAAAGCAGATGTGAGAGGTAATGCGCAACAAAGAAGGCGGTATGCCAAATCAGTTTATGAAAAATTCCCTTTATTTATCAGACCTTTCATTTATTTCTTCATTCGCTATATTCTTAAATTGGGTTTCTTAGACGGCTTTAGAGGGCTCATTTTTCACTTCTTACAAGGCTTTTGGTTTCGCTTTTTAGTAGATGCTAAGATTTATGAGTTAAAAGAGTCTAAAGTTAAAAGTAAAAAGTAGAGAGTAGTAAGTTCAATGTGTATAAGTCAATCCTATTACTCTTCGGTACAATTGTATTATCTTCGTGAGCAAGAAACAGATTAGATTTAAATGTATATCCTAGGAATCAACGCTTACCATGCTGATGCTTCAGCCTGTATTTACCATGATGATGAATTGATTGCCGCTACTGAAGAAGAACGCTTTAGAAGAATTAAACATTGGGCGGGTTTCCCTACCCTAGCCATTGAATTCTGCTTAAAAGAAGCGGGTATTGCTATTCAGGAAGTAGATTATATTGCCATATCTAGAGATCCTAAGGCTAACTTTGGTAAAAAAGTGCTCACGGCCTTCAAGAATAGATTGAGCGTTAAAAATATGCTCAATAGAGCGCAAAATTTAAAGAAAGCTGCTGGTATTGAAGAAGAAATTTTAGCTCATTTTAAATTAGAAAAAGGCAGTTTAAAAGCTGAAATTATTAATGTAGAGCATCATAGAAGTCATTTAGCGAGTGCCTTTTTTGCCTCTGATTTTGAGGAGGCTGCTATCTTATCTATTGATGGTTTTGGTGATTATTCTTCTACCATGATTGGTATTGGAAAAGGGAATAAAATTGAAGTTTTAGATACCGTTTCTTACCCTCATTCTGTTGGCGTTTTTTATACCACCTTTACGCAATATTTAGGTTTCCCTCATTACGGAGATGAGTATAAGGTGATGGGCTTAGCGCCTTATGGTGATGCAAAATATGTGGATCAACTTCGGGATGTTTTGATTTTTAAAGACAATGGTCTGTTTGAGTTGAATCTCGATTATTTTAATCATCCCAAAAAGGGTGTGCAGATGGTTTGGGAAGGTGGCATTCCCCACATGGATAGTTTATACACGCCTTATTTGGTTGAAAAATTTGGACCCGTAAGAGCAAAAGAGGAGCCTTTAAGCCAATATCATAAGGATTTAGCGGCTTCTATTCAGCGCATTACCGAGGAATTGATTTTTCATATTTTAAATCATCTCCAAAAAAGAACCGGGCTTAAAAATATCTGCATTGCAGGAGGGGTAGCACAAAACTCGGTGGCTAATGGAAAAATTATTTCAAATACAAGTTTTGAAAAATTATATATTCCACCTGCTGGGCATGATGCCGGCACTTGTTTAGGGGCTGCATTATGGGTGTACAACCAAATATTGAAAAAACCAAGACTGGCACCAACTCTTCATGGTTATTTAGGCAGTCAGTTTTCTAATGAAGAAATTATCCAATGCTTAAACGAACAAAATATTGAATATGAACTTTTGGAAGGTGAAGCTTTGTTTGATAAAGTAAGCACCTGCTTAATCAATTCTGGCGTGGTAGGTTGGTTTCAGGGAAGAGCAGAGTTTGGTCCGAGAGCTTTGGGGCATCGTTCTATTATTGCAGATCCTCGGAGAGCTGATGCTAAAGATATTTTAAATGCTAAAATAAAACGTCGTGAATCTTTTAGACCATTTGCGCCATCTATTCTCAAGGAATACGTAAAAGACTATTTCGAAATCGTTGACGAGGTTCCATTTATGGAAAAAGTGTTTCCGATTAAAAAAGAAAAACAGGCAATCATTCCAGCGGTAACCCATGTAGATGGGACTGGGCGTTTACAAACTGTAGATCAAGCGGTGGAACCTAAATATTATGGCTTGATTGAAAATTTTAGACGAAAAACTGGCGTTCCCATTTTACTAAACACCTCTTTTAATGAAAATGAGCCGATTGTGAATACCCCACAGGAAGCTTTGGCTTGCTATTTAAGAACTAAAATGGACATGCTGGTGATGGGAGATGTGGTGGTGAGTAGGGTTGTTGATTAATCAGTTGTTGGTTGACAGTTGTTGGTTATCGGTAAACAGTTTTCAATATTCAGTTTGATGAAGAGTGAGTTGTCAATTGTGAAGAACCTTACACCCTAAACCTAAAAGCTCTTACCTTAAAACCGATTCATCACCTCAATCACCTTTTCAATATCTTGTTCCGTATGTGCGAAGGAAATGGGTAAACTCAATGTGGTTTGGTGGATTTCTTCGGCAATGGGATAGCTTTCTCCCTGAAAAAATTCTAGATAGCCTTTTTGTTGATGGGGCGGGATAGGATAATGAATTTCTGTACCGATGCCATTTTCTAATAAATATTGTTTCAATTGATCTCTTTTAGGATGGCGGATATTGAAGATATGAAACACATCTTCATAATCTGGATGTTGTTGAGGTTTGATGAAATCCTCCTTTAAGCCCTCAAAATAAAGTTTAGCTAGTGCTTGTTTATGCAGCGTAATTGCATCAAGATGCTTTAGTTTAATAGATAAAAATCCAGCTTGTACTTCATCCAATCTCGAATTGAAACCAATATCATCATTATGATATTTTATGGCCGAGCCATAGTTTCTCAAGGATTTCACTTTCTTAAAATGAGCCTCATTCTTCATGGTTAATGCTCCTGCATCACCTAAAGCCCCTAAATTTTTGGTGGGATAAAAACTAAAAGCTCCAAATTCTCCAAAAGTCCCAGCTTGTTGCCCTTTAAACTTTGCTCCATGGGCTTGGGCACAATCCTCAATTAAAAAAAGTTGATGCTTTTTACAAATGGCTTCAATTTTATCCATTTCACAAACCTTACCATACAAATGCGTGAGCATAATCGCTTTAGTATTCGATGTGATTTTCTCTTCAATCAAATCAGCATCAATATTATAAGTGGCTAAATTTGGCTCCACCAATACTGGTTTAAAACCTGCATTGATGACCGCTAAAACAGTTGCGATGTAGGTATTTGAGGGTACAATTACTTCGGCATTTTGAGGCAATTCTAAAACTTTAAGCGCAATCACTAAAGCATCCAATCCTGATGCTAAACCTACACCATAAGGGCTTTTTACATAATCAGCAAAAGCTGTTTCAAACTCGACTACCTCTTTACCTAAAATATACCAGCCAGATTCGAGTGTCTTTTTAAAACTCTCTTGATAAGCCTCAAAAAAAGGCTGGTTGAGTTTGCCTAAATCTTCGTACGGAATCATGATGGATACTTTTCATAAATATAATCGTTGGCATCAAAATATTCGGAAGCGAGCACCATTAAGATGGCGTCTTCAGAAAAATTATACATCTGATGCCAATCTTTGGGCTCTAAAATTAAACATTTAGAAGGTGTATCCAACTGAAATTCTTGAGTATGCTCTCCATCATGATTAAAGATGGTACAACTTCCTTTAATACAAATGGCTGCTTGTCTGGTTTGATGATGCCGATGTCCGCCCCTAACCGAGCTATCTACACCATAGATGTAGAAAATTCGCTTGATTTCAAAAGGGATGGATTTTTCGATCACCGTGAGGTTTCCTCTTTGATCGGTAAATGTTTTGAGCGAAATAAGTTGCGCCATGAAATGATGAATATACCTTAAAGTTAGCTGCCACAAAATATACAAATTGCATGGTATAGACAAGTGGTTTTGGGTGGTTAGTTGGTTAGATGATTAGCAGAATGTTGGGGACGATTTACCTTCAGCTTCTCACCTCTTGATGGAATATTGGAATGATGGATTTGAAAACGCTGCATTCAGCTTTCTGCCTTAAGCCTTCTGCTTTTTGCCTTCAGCCTTTTGCCTTTCACCTTATGATGGAAGATTGGAATGATGAATTTGAAAACGCTGCATTCAGCTTTCTGCCTTAAGCGTTCAGCTTTTTGCCTTCAGCATTCAGCTTTTTGCCTTCAGCCTTTTACCTTTCACCTTATGATGGAAGATTGGATGGTTGGTTGGTTAGGTATGTTATTTACTTTTAATTTTTCTTAAATTTGATTTTAAAAAAATCATTGATGGAGACACTTATCGTACATCCTGAAAATCATGAGCAAATAGATGCTTTAAAAGCATTTCTAAAAGCTTTTAAAATAAAGTTTGAGGCAAAACCCGAAAGTACTCCTACTGATTTCTCTGACCTAGCGGGTAAATTATCTTGGCAAGGCGATGCGCTCCAAGAGCAAAAAAAACTACGCGGTGAATGGGATTAAAAGTTTTATTAGATACCAATGCTATTATTGCCTTATTAAAGAATGAAGGAAATATTCAAGCTTTATTAAATTCCTGTAAAGAGCAGGTATTGCTGCAGATGGAATATTTTATAACTCCCATCCCCGAACCGCTACTCAATTGAAAATATAAAGCTGAAGTTAACAACAAAAAGCCAAGTAGATATTTGTATGCTGGAACAAAAGTACCGCGTTGCAAACAGCCGAAGTTTCAACGTTCAGCCCCCAATTGCAATAATACTAATGTTGCCTACAGAACCTTTTAGTGTTCGATTTTAGGAAAATCGGTAAAGTCTTTGACATACTTTGTGAAGTCTTGTCCAGAACACTCAACCCTTCCGTTTGTATAAGAAAAGTAAAATGTGATGTTCCCTTTAGCTTCGGAACCTACTGCGTTATTTTCAAATTGGTCAAGTAAATAATCCTGCCTGATTATAACAGGTTTTGACCATTCGTCGTTATGTCTAATAAGGAAAATGTAATGAACTAAAATATTAGAAACGTTACGAAGATTTTTAACGGAAACACTGAACTGTCCGCTAAAGCTTTCTTTTCTTACCGTTGAGGTTGACGTTTTAACTTGAACTCGTCTTAATGTTCCATTATCGTCTTGAACTACAAGAATATCATCGCCAATATCAACCTCTGGAATAGCTACATTCCAGCCAAGCATTAAAAACTCGGACATTACATTCAGCTGTCCAGCCTTGCCTAAATATTGATTAAACTTTTTCGTCACGAGGCGTTAATTTATGTAAGATGTTTCCTGTTTGAGTATCAATGAATTGAATTTCGTTAAATTTATTCAAATCGTCTTCATTGTCAACGCCCAACAAGGCTGGATAAATATGGCTTTCAAGTTTCCCAACATAAATTTCAAAGTCGCTTTTTGTATCATACCCAACGAAAATATTATTAGCAGGGTGTGCATTAGGAAAAAGTTTTTTAATTAATTCACGGATGGATGGTGTAATACTAAAAGAGTACCCGTCCATCTGTTTATTTACATTTATTTTAATTGTGTCCATTGTCAAAATTATTACGTATTAAAGATAAGAAAATTATTACTGTAAGGAGGCTCCAGTATCATTACAGGCAACGCAATCTATGTTTCTGTAATTTCGATTAGAGCATTCAATGCCTACCCTAATATTTCAAAAACAGATATAGAATTATTTCAGCTATTTCTAAGTAGAGTTCAGCATATTGATTTAATACATGACGACTCCGATCTTCTGCAACAAATCATCAAAATTAGAAAAGCTCAAAAAATAAAGTTACCCGACGCTATTATTGCGGTCTCTGCCATGATCCTAGAAGCCGATTTAATGACTGCCGATAAAGAATTTACAAAAATTAAAGGTTTAACCACTGTGAATTGGTAATTTCTAACTTGAACGTGAAATGAGTTTATTGCTGATATTAATAGAGTTCTGCTTTCCGCCTTCAACCATCCGGCTTACACCTTCCACCTTAAATGGAATATTGGAATGATGGATTTGAAAACGCTGCATTCAGCTTTCTGCCTTAAGCATTCAGCTTTTTGCCTTCAGCCTTTCGCCTTAAGCCTTTTACCTTATATTCAACTATTAATGGCTTTCCAAAGCATATCTTTTAGCTCGGTTAAGCCCTTATTAGCGATGGAGGAGATAAAAATAGATGGAATATCTTGAGGAAGTTGCGCTTTCATTTCTGATTGCAGCTCTGTATCCAATAAATCTGATTTGGTGATGGCAATGAGTCTCGGCTTTTGCATTAATTCTGGGTTATAAGCTTCTAGCTCTGCCAATAAGATTTCATATTCTTCTTTAATGGTTCGGGAAGTATCTGCCGGAATCATCATCAATAATACCGCATTCCGTTCGATATGTCTCAAGAAACGAAAGCCTAGGCCTTTACCTTCTGATGCACCTTCAATGATCCCCGGAATATCCGCCATCACAAAAGAGGATTGACCACGATAAGAGACGATCCCCAAATTAGGAACTATCGTAGTAAAAGGATAATCGCCAATTTCTGGTTTGGCTGCTGTAATCACAGATAATAAGGTTGATTTTCCTGCATTGGGGAAACCTACCAAGCCTACATCAGCCAATACTTTCAATTCTAAAACCTTCCAAGCTTCTTGTCCGGGCATTCCGGGTTGTGCGTAGCGGGGTGTTTGATTAGTTGCCGATTTAAAATTTGCGTTGCCTAACCCCCCTTTTCCACCTTCTAACAAGATTTTCTCTTCTCCATCTTTGGTGATTTCAAACAATACTTCTCCTGTTTCGGCGTCTTTGGCGATAGTCCCTAGCGGAACTTCCAAGATTTCGTCTCTTCCTGTTTTGCCGGATTTAAGGGTTGCTCCTCCTGCACCACCATCGCCAGCCATCACGTGTTTACGGTACTTCAAATGCAATAAAGTCCATAATTGAGCATTTCCTTTTACGATGACATGTCCACCTCTCGCCCCATCTCCACCAGCCGGGCCACCCATGGCAGTCTTTTTATCGCGATGTAAATAAGCAGAGCCTGCCCCTCCTTTTCCTGACTTACAGGAAATCTTCACATAATCCACAAAATTGGAGCCTTGAGACATTTTATAATGACGAGTTTAGATTTACGATTTTAGATTAATTTCCAAATCGCCAATAATCCATTAAAGTTGATCTATCACTTTCACAATATTTCCAAAAATCTCATCTATAGATCCCACACCTTTTACAGCGTAAAATTTTTGTTGTGACTGATAATAGTTGGCTACTTGTGTAGTTTTGGAAGTATATTCTTGTATCCTTTTTTTAATGATTTCAGGATTTTGATCATCCGGACGGCCAGAATCTTTTCCTCTCATCCATAAGCGTTTTTGAAGCTCTACTTCATCTACCTCTAGGGCTATCATTGCAGAAATCGCATCGCCTTTCGAGGCTAAAAGCTGATCGAGAGCTTCGGCTTGTGCTACCGTACGTGGGAAGCCATCAAAGATAAAACCTTTGGCATCGGAATTTTGGTCTAGTTTGTTGGAAATCATTCCAATCACCACTTCATCTGGCACTAATAAACCTTGATCCATCAATTTTTTAGCTGCTAAACCGAGCGGTGTAGCATGGCTAATTTCACCACGAAGGATATCACCTGTAGAAAGGTGCACCAATTGATATTTCTGAATCAGATTTTGTGATTGTGTGCCTTTTCCTGCACCCGGAGGGCCAAAGAGTACGATATTTAGCATATTAATTAATAAAATTTAAAAAGCCTTCCTGCCAGTTGGCAAAAAGGCTTTACCTTAAATGATGTTGTGGACCTGAAGGGTTTCCTGCCTGCCGGCGTTTGGAGACGTTTCTTTCCAATGTTTGTGGACCTGAAGGGAGTCCCTGCCTGCCGGCAGGCAGGGAACCCTACGAACCAGCGTTTCAGGACGCTTCTTTCCAATGTTTGTGGACCTGAAGGGAGTCGAACCCCTAACCTCCTGATCCGTAGTCAGGTGCTCTATCCAGTTAAGCTACAGGTCCAAAATTTTATTTAAAAATTCTCTACCAACACCACTTTTTAAATATTTTTCACGATTTCTCGCTTCTAGTCTGGTTTCAAATTTCTCCTTGTAAACTAATTTCCAAGGTTTGTAAGCTTTTGTGAATTTACTTAATCCACTATTATGCTCATCCAATCTTCTATTCAAATCAGAAGTTAATCCAACATATCTGATTTTCCTTATTTCACTCGATAAAACGTAAACTATCCAC
>JACXVB010000057.1 GCA_014763615.1 Sphingobacteriales bacterium
GCGTTTTATTAACGCCATTGAGCAGGCGACAGGCAAACAGGCGGTTCGCAATCACCTGCCAATGCAGGCGGGAGATGTCCCCAGAACCTTTGCGGATGTGTCGGATTTAACGAATGATGTAGCATTTAAACCGGAAACGGAAATAGAAACAGGCATTGAGCGTTTTATCGGTTGGTACTTAAATTATGCAAAATAAGGGTATTGAACCTCTTTTTTACATTATTACCCCCTCTTATAACCGCCCGGAATTACTGGAAAGGGCAATCAATTCGGTTATTAGACAAAACTATCCTAATTGGCAACTGTACATTGTTGATGACGGCTCACTCCCCGAAACATTAGTGCGTCTTTATGATATAGAGAAGTTAGATGAAAGAATAAAGGTCTATTTCTTGCCCAAGAATCAAGGGGTAAATTTTGTTAGGAACTTTGCCTTAAACCGAATAATGGAAACAACCCAAGATGGTTATATTACTTTTCTAGATGATGACGATCAATTGGTGGAGGGGAGTCTTGAGGCGATTTCAGATGTGATTAAGACGCAACCCAGATTGAGCTGGATCATTGGCAATTGCATTGACCTTTCGGGTAAATTAATTACAAAAATCAAGTCGTACGGGAAGGGCAATTATATTGACGATTATATGTTTTCCTCAAACCTAAGAAGGGACGCGATGCACGTCATTTCCATTCAAGCCATCGGTGAACATCGGTTCACGAAAGAATTTCGCAATTCTGAGGAGTGGATATGGTTTTTAAGTATTGCTAAGAAGACGGATTTTTATTCGGTCAACCAGAATTGGAAGTGGGTCGATTACCAAGACACGGGGTTGTCTGCTAAAAAGGTAAATGATGATAAAAAACTCAGAGTGCTTCAGCTCAAGGAGCAATTGAGTCATGATTTAAAGCCTGCGTATCTAGCCGAGCAAAGAATGCTGCTCGCGCGTGAATACTTTAAGAAACAAGCGATTAAGCCTGGCATGAAAAAGTTAAAGCAGGCTTTTCCCTTAATGTGGCATGCTCCAAAATGGTATCAAATTTTATTATTGGGTGTTTTTAGGTGGGCTCTGGCATGGAAAAAGTAAATGTAATCTGCTTGAAATGGGGGAGCAAATACCCTGCGGAAGATGTGAATAAGCTTTATTCCATGGTGAAGCGTAATTTGAGCATCCCGTTTGATTTTTACTGCATTACCGAGAATAGTGACGAGCTTCTGGAAGGGATCAAAATTTTGCCTCTATACGATGAGTCCCTAACAGGCTGGTGGCATAAGCTGTCTATTTACCGTAAAGATTTTTATGGGCTCAATGGGACTGCGCTATTCTTGGATTTGGATGTGGTTATCACTGACCGGCTCAATGCGTTGTTTGAATATAAACCGGGAAGAACCTGTTCGATTGCTGATAAAGGTGGTAGCAAATGGAATGTCATCAATAGTTCGGTTGTACGATTTGAAATTGGCGAATTGGATTATGTATGGCAAGGATTCCAATATAACCATGAGTGGATTATGCAGAATATGCACGGTGACCAGGATTGGCTTGGTTTGGTTGTTCCCTCTGTGGAGCTTTACCCGGCTGGCTGGGCGGTCTCCTATAAAAAAGAATGCCAATCAAAAGGATGGAAAGCCCTAGGTCATGTGGGCGAATGGTTGATGAAAAAAGGTTACTTAAAGCCATTTGGCGAGGCTGTCTTGCCAGAACAGGCCAAGGTTGTCATCTTTCATGGTAAGCCAGACCCTGTTGATGTGGCTTACGGACCCTATAAACAATGGAAAAAAGCGACTTGGATACAGAAGTTTTGGAAACAAGAAAGTTAGATTATCTGAAGATTTTCATTATCGGTACTGCCGGGTGGGCGTTGGTTTTGACAAAATTGATGCCCCTCGAAACCACACTCTTGGCATTAGCGATCTTATCCATCGCGGTTTTCAGGCGCCCTCTTAGAGAAGCCTTCCCTGTTCCTAAGCATTGGTTTTGGGTTGTGTTAGTCGTATTTGTTGGTCTTGGTATATTACCCGTCTTATTTTACTGGCCATTGGGCGAATCTTCATTGAATTTGATCAATCATAAATTATCGTCCGTGGTGGCGTTGTTATTTGTTTGGGTAGTATTCTGGCAGCTCAGGCCGTCTCAAGATGTGATTTGGTGGAGTATGATTTTTATCACATTGTCTGTCCTGTTTGTGATTGGTTACGAGCTTTATGTTTTGGATGACTTTGATGCTATTTTTACGCATCGTTTTGGCAGTTTGGCCACACCTTATGTGATCCGTTTTGGGATCTACAGTAACCTTTTCACTGTTATTTTGCTGGGCGGCTTTATCTGGGCAGCTAAAAAGGGCTCGTGGACGGTTTTTGTTTTAATTTTAGCAACATTGTTATCTTTCATTGGCTCATTGGTTTCGGATACCAGAACTGCGTGGGCGGGACTGCCTGAAGCGCTGATCGCATGGAGTTTTTTTTATTGGCTTTATTTAAAGCGCAATGGTGTGGTTAATATGAAAAGAGTCATTGCCTTTTGGCTTTTCTTCTTGGTAAGTTTTACGGCCATTTTGTTCTATTTTGGTGATCGTGTTGAAAAGCGTTGGGAGGCGATGACAGGGGATTTATATCGTTATTCTGAGGGAGCAGGATCACCTGGAAGTGTTGGAACGCGTTTAGTTTTATATAAAGCAGGTATTCAGGGCTTTTTAGAGAAGCCTTGGACTGGGGTTGGTGAGGATAATTCCATTTCAGAACAATTGCGACTAACAGCCCCTATTATGGAAGAAGTTTATGGCCTTAACAAGGGAGTTGCGTATGGGCACTTGCATAATCAATTTATCGATGATGCATTTACTAGAGGGATTATCGGCTTGGGTTCATTTTTGATTACCTTGGCTTATTTGCTTTTCTTTTTTGGTAGAAATGTCAAAAGAGATAAGCAGAAAGGGGTTTTTAGTCCGTGGCCTTTAGCCGGCTTGTTATTTGTAATCAGCTCTTCTATTTCGATGCTTGGGGAGGCTTGGATCCATTTGAGTACGGGTGTGCTTTTTTATATGTTTTTCGTTAGTTTATTTGTTTTTCTTGTCTATGGGAAGAACGGTTCTGATAAAACACTCAGTGGTTTGAAATGAATTGCAGGATTAGCCATTTTTTAATTTTATTTTTAGGGTTTAATGTCTTACTTTTCTCAGCAGTTATTTCGGATTTTTTTACGGGAAAGTTGGTTTGGAATCGTATAATTTCGGATTACATCCATACTCAATATTTTGCATCGTATCATCTTGAATTTCTTAAGCGTGGCGTTGTAGCTACTATATTTCAATTTTTTTCTATTGCTGCTACAAAGTTGAATATTTTTGTTTTGAATGTCATTCTTGCGAATTTATTATTTTTAGTTGTCTGGCACTTGAGCAAAACGGTCTTCATGAATATCAATCAAAAAGTGTGGTTGATTTTTATGTGGGTGTTTATTGTTTCTCCAGCAACAGCTGTGCAATTCGGCAATGATTTTGGCCGTTTTGATCCCCTTAATATGCTAATTATGGTAGTTTCAGTTTGGATTATCTTGAACTATAAAGCAATTGTAATTAACTGGGCCATTCCAGTTTTATCTGGTATGGCTATCTTGATTCATGAAATCTATATCTTTACGGGGTTGCCAATCGTATTGGCAACTATGTATTTGCGTTCTCAGCATGTAATGCTGTATTTAGCTTTTTCCTCCCTCGGCGTTGTTGTGTTTGTTGTAGTCTTGAGTCTCTTTGTATTCGGTAAGGCCGATGATATTTCTACAATAAATCATTTGGTTAGCCGAGCAGGGAAAGGCGCTGACGAATTCCCTGTCGCGGTATGGACCAGCAGTGTCTTTCAAAATATAGAGTTTACATTTGAGCGATATCTACAGTTCAAAACATGGACGGGTATTATTAGAGACATGATTATCTTGTTGCCATATTTGTTATTAATTTGGTTTGTATTGCGAGATGTAAGCCAGAAAAGGCGCTTTGCTCTGATCCTCGTGTCTCCTTTTGCCGTTCTTCCGCTATTTGTCTTGGGCATTGATTTTTCTAGGTGGGTTAGCATGATTGTTTTTAATGCATTGATAGTGTTATTAATAGTTTTGCACTATTTAAATGGCGAGAAGAAAGAAATTGCAGTGCCAAAGCTATTATGGTTTTTGCTGGTTGCACTTGGGTTGTCTGGACCGCTTGGTGTTACTTAACCGTTTTTTGGGTAGAGGTGGATGAAAAATTTTATAGAAATGTTGTTCTCTAAAAAAGAAAAGCTTACTGAACGTGAACGCAAAAGGATCAGAGATCGCAGTATTCGTTTTAAAGGGGGCAAGCCGACAGATGTAGAGGTGGGAGAGCATACCTATATTAATGGATTGACAGTTTTTAGTTGGGGACTTTCTTCAAAAGTATCGATTGGTAAATACTGCTCAATCGCCGATTCGGTTACGTTTATCGCCGGTGGTGAGCACCATAAAGATTGGGTTTCTACTTTTCCTTTTATGGATAGATGGAAAATAAAAGAGATCGAGGCACAAGCTCCAGGTTCTAGTAAGGGCGATATTGTCATTGGACATGACGTTTGGATTGGGCATGGTGCTACGGTATTGTCTGGCGTAACGATAGGTCATGGCGCAATCATTGGTGCGATGGCTGTGGTTGCTAAAAATGTACCGCCTTATGCGATAGTGGTAGGAAACCCGGCAAAGATTATTAAATACAGGTTTACCCCAGAATTCATAAATACTCTGTTAACTATTAAATGGTGGGACTGGCCGGAAGAGCAGGTTGAAAAAGAACAGGGATTATTTACTAAACCGGATTTGTTTATAGCAAAATATAATCAACCCATTTAAGGATAACATGAGTATGTGTGCGACAAATGTATCAATAACCAATAGATATGGGGTCGACTTGTCTCAGTAATCGTATGACTCAATTGCCCTCTTTGTCTACCGACGCCTCTGTTTTTGAAATTCACCCTTTAGAGTCTGTCACGCCCGCGTCGCAGGACGCACTGGTGCGTGAGGTGCAGGCGGCGCTCGCGGCGCACAGGCCTTTGACGCTGCGCGCCGGCGGTACATCATTGGGTGGCCAGGCGATCGGTTCGGGGGTGGTGATTGATGTATCCAGGCATTTGACACATATCCTCGATTACCGGCCTG
>JACXVB010000058.1 GCA_014763615.1 Sphingobacteriales bacterium
TCCGATAATGAAATTGGTAGAGGTGATTCGGGGTTATGCAACCTCTGATGAAGTGACCCAAACCATCATGGATTTATCCAAAACCTTAACTAAAATCCCTGACTCTTTCGAATCAGGGATAATAGCAGCAAATCTGTCAACTTAATTCAGAACGATTCATTACTAATTACTAAGTATTTATAAATCGAACCACATTTTGTCAGTATATACAGGTTGAGGAACTGGAATGTTAGGATTTGCAGTAATTTCACTATTTGGAAGAACGTATCTACGAATTAGAGGTCCTGCAGGAGCTCCCGTAGGTAACGTTAAGGCAGGGACTTCACTACCATCAGGTCCAGATCTTCTCCATTGTACAAAAGACTCTAATGATCTGTCCATTAGATCAATCCATTGTTGGATATGAATCTCTTTCACAGGGTCTGTAGCAGTAGCCAAAATTGGTAATTGTGTAGTCAAATAAGTTTGAACTGCTGCTGGATCTGATTCATAAAAATCCATAGAAGCCTTTACTCCATCAGCAAAAAATTGTTGAGCAGTTAGTAGATTTTGTGGAACTCCTAGTCCTCTAGCATAAGCCTCAGCCTCCAATAAAGATATTTCTTGATAAGAAAGGATCACTGAAGGAGCATTTTTTCGATATAAATAAGCGCTGATTAATGAAGTTGTTCCGTCTGCTTCTTCTTCTGTGTTTACAGCTTTATATGTTGTAGCATCTGGCCCTTTGTCAAAGAATTTCGGAATTCTAGGATCATTCTTTGGGGCCATGTAATCAAATACATTACTATTAGCAAAAAACCATAAATTACTACCATTTGTGTATTGGTTGAACAATCTATACTTCGGATTCTCTTGATTTGTAGCAGTATAGTGAGGAAACAATTCGTTATCTGCAGAAGAAGATATCATACTTGATGGATTAGCCAATAAAGCACCTATTGCAGAAGCCTTTGTTGGGTCTTTATCTACCATCACCATTAGCGTTTTAAACTTAATAGAATTGGCTAATTTAATCCATTTTGACATATCACCTTTGTAAAACACATCATAATCAGTAATTTTCAATGGACTATTAGGATCTATTTGAGCAATCGCCTCATCACAAAGACTTAACACTCCCTCCAAAACATCTTTCTGATTATCATAATGAGGTGAAGGAAATAAATCCGCTTGAAAAGCTTCCGAGAAAGGAATATCTCCAAACAATGTAGTCGTTTCATAAATAGTTTGAGCTAAAACTATTTTACATTGAGCAGCTGCATTATTATTAACGGGAGATGAACTCTCCGCAGTTTTAATAGCTAGTTTAAGATTATTACCTACACCCGTAAAATATGTATTCCATGTATTTCCTGTAGAGTAAGGACTTATATCATAAACGTTTCCTGCTCCCCATCCAAAATTACCTCCACTTGCAACACTTTGGTCCATTAACATTACCGGAATCCAAACGTCTCCTCCGTTTTTAGCAGCATCCCAAGCTGTTAAAGCATATCCAAAAAGGAGTTTTGGATCTACTTTGTTAGCTGTGTAAGGATTAGTATTGATGTCTAATGTCTTTTTACATGAGGTTATACCTATAACCAGTGTCAATACCAATGAATAAATTATTTTATTTTTAAATTTCATGATTTTCTATTTTAAAATGACAACCTTAAGTTTAAACCAAAAGACCTATTAGAAGGAACACTATTGAATTCAACTCCTTCTCCGGTACTTCCTGCTCCAAAAAAGTTTAGCTCTGGATCAACATGTGGCACATGACTTTTAATTAACCATAAATTTCTACCTTCAACTCCAATGCTAGCTCCTCTTATCCCTGTTTTACTACTAAACAGAGATTTAGGGAGCGTATAAGAGAATCTGATTTCTCTTAATTTCACATAAGAAGCATCAAAAATATTAGCCTCTGAATTCGATGTTTGATAATTTAGATTCCAAAAATCCTGAACGCTATTTACTGCTTTAGTATTAGGAATGTACCCCCCATTACCATCACTCACTACACCTTTGTCCACAAAAGGCGTTCTGTCTCCTCCAGTTTCAATAGCCAAGCCAGAAGTTCTTAAACCTGCAACTGTTCCTGAATAAAAAACACCTCCTTGTCGAATATCCACCAACCCACTTAAAGTGAAATTTTTGTAACTAAAAGAGTTATTAATACCTATTGTGTAATCGGGATAAATATTTCCTAAACGTTTATTAGCTTCAACCAATCTTAAACCGTTGTTAGGATTAATAATAAATTGTCCATCCGGTGCTCTTTGGAATCTAGTCCCATACAAACCAAATTCCTCACCAACATTCGCCTTGATTTGTAAACCACTATATCCACTGGCTAGAGAATACTCGGTAACGCCTTGAGTTAGCTCCGTTACTTTTTGCTTATTTTTAGAATAATTTACGTCAACATTCCATGAAAAGTTTTTGACTTTTACTGGCACTAAATTTAAAGCAACCTCAATACCTTCATTTTTAATAGCTCCAGCATTTAAAAGTTTTGCACTATAGCCTGTTGATGGGGCAACAGAAATTGAAATTAATTGATTATTGGTTGTTGTGTTGTAATAATTAAAATCTAATCCAATTCTATTATTCAAAAATTTCATTTCGGTACCAACTTCATAAGAATTTTGTTTTTGAGGAACTAGATTTGCATTAGGAAGGGTTCCAGGACCCGAAAAAGCAGTTGTAATCGCTCCCAAAGGAAAGGCATTTAATCTACCTATATATTGCAAGAATACTGTAGAAACTGGAGAATATTGAAAATCTAAGTTATAAGGTCCTAAATCACTTCCAACTTGGGCATAACTAGCTCTTAATTTACCAAAACTCAGCCATTTGTATTTTCCTTTTTTACTTAATAAGTCAGAAAATACAAATGAAGAACTTATAGACGGATAAAAATATGATCTACTATTTACAGGCAAGGTAGAAGACCAGTCATTTCTTCCTGTGATATCTAAATATAGAAAGCTTTTATAGTTTAAACTCAAATCACCATATGCACCTATTAATCTTTGCTTAGCAAATCCTAATGTAGGTGTATTGCTACTTGCATTAGTGTAGGTATATAATTGATCTATTGTTAGATTAGTAGCTGCCACATCAGTGGACTGTGTTTGTCTTTCATTATAATTACCTCCTAGTATAAATTTTAAATTGATATCTTTTAGGATATTATCCTTTGTAATGGTTGCTAGAAAATCATTATTTATTTGGCGATAGAAAATATCCGTATTATTGAATTTACCATTTACAAATCCCGCAGTACCTTTTCTAGTAAATGATGCTCTTTTTTCATCATAAATATCTCCACCTAGATTATTTGTTAATGATAACCATTTAAATGGCTCATAATTTAGCGTGTATGTGCCGTAAAATCTATCAACAGTATTGTTATTCTGGTTATAGTTTATAATCCAATAAGGGTTATTTCCGGTTTTATCAGTACTCAAAAATATTTGATTACCAGTTATCGGGTCTATGAAGTTATTTTTTAACTTATCAATACTAACAACCCTAGGCAATCCAAATATAGCTGAACTAAGGACATTACTATTATTAGAACTTTGTGCTGGTCTGCCATCAGCCTTAATTCTACTGTAAGTACCCGTAAATCTTGAAGAAAGCTTATTATTAAATTTCCTTCCTGCGTTCAATGATAGGTTGTATCTATCCAACGTACTTTTAGGTATCGTACCAGATTCATTTACACTTGAGAAGCTAAATCTGTAATCAGAGTTATCATCTCCTCCAGAGAAAGCTATATTATTAGTATAAGATGAACCTGTTTGGAAAAAATCTTTTACATTGTTAGGATATGCTTGTAGAGTTACTTGCTGTCCGGTAAAATCTGTAAATTGTTGGTTTTGAACGTCTGCTATTTTCGGCCCCCATCCATTGGTATATTTTAAATTATACACGCCATAATTACCCTGAGCATATTGATTTTGAAAGTCAGGAAGCACCAAAGGATTATCAAATCTAACAGAACTGTTTATAGAAATCGAATTAGAGTTTTTATTACCTTTTTTTGTAGTTATGATTACTGCTCCATCTTTTGCTCTTGAACCATATAAAGCTGTTGCAGCGGCACCCTTTAAGATTGTCATAGAAGCTATATCATCAGAACTTAAATCTCCTATTCTGTTTCCATAATCAACATTATTTGCGATTGTTCCACCAGCAGAAGTCCCATTGCTCAAAGGTGTTCCATCTACTACAAATAAAACATCACTACCATTTAGTGAGTTTACTCCCCTAATTACAATTTTTGTTGAACCGCCTAATGTTCCAGATTGTGAGTTAATCCTCACACCAGCCGCTTTACCTGCAATAGAATTTAAAACATTAGCGTCTCTTGCAGTTGTAAAAGCATCAGATTTCAAAACCGAGGCACCATATCCTATAGATTTTTCATCTCTTGTGATACCAACGGCAGTTACCACTACCTCAGAAAGTGACTTTGAATCAGTAACTAAAGTGGCATTAATAGTTGTTTTTTCTCCAATAGAAATTGTTTGGCTTACATAACCGATAAAAGAGAATTCCAAACTCTTAGAACCAGCAGGTACATTTAAGGAGTAATTTCCATTAGCATCTGTCTGTGCTCCTAATTTTGTTCCAGTTACTTTAACTGAAACCCCTGGCAAGGGTAGGCCGTCTTCTTTAGCCGTTACCTTACCAGTTACTTTTCTGTCTTGTGCAAATGCAGCTCCTGCTAGCATGATACACAATAAGAAAACACTTAGTAATTTTTGTTTCATGTGTTTTGGTTTTGGTTTAAAAATAATTTACAATTATGCTATGCAAAACTTTAATAGATGGTGTGCTGTTTCTACTTCGAGTTTAACATTGAAAAACCTAAGTTCTTAAAAAACAAGTAACTTCACAATTAAATAATCAAAATTTAACAAATAAATGTGTCATAAAATTATCAAAATAGCAATAATTGGCTCAGGAACAATGGGCAACGGAATTGCACACCAATTTTCACAAAGTAAATTTGATGTTACATTGGT
>JACXVB010000034.1 GCA_014763615.1 Sphingobacteriales bacterium
TATTGAACTATTAAAAAAATAAAAAATGGAAAATCAAACTTTAGTCAAAGAAATTTGCCCTACCGCTACTCAGGTGTGGGTGAAAAAAGGAGCATTGTTGGTTGACGTTCGTGAAAAAGATGAAGTGGCAGAATTAGCCTATGATGTACCCAATATCATTAATATTCCACTCAGTGAATTTGAAAATCGCTTTACCGAAATTCCAAAAGATAAAGATGTAGTAATGGTTTGTAGAGGTGGTGGTAGAAGTTTAAGAGCGGCAGGCTTTTTAGTAAATCACGGATATACCAATGTGGTAAATATGCAACACGGTATTGATCGATGGGTTCAAAAAGGTTTTCCTACCCTAGGAAATATCACTTCAGCTTTAGGTACAGATGGAGGATGTTGCTCTTCTTCTGGATGCTGTTAATTCAATTAGAAATTACGAATTAGAAATATGCAACCGAAACTAAAATTTTTAGATAGATACCTTACTCTTTGGATTTTCATTGCTATGGCTATTGGTGTAGCATTAGGATATTTATTTCCAGACATTAAAGTAATTTTTGATGGTCTTTCCTTTGGCTCAACAAATATTACTTTAGCCATAGGATTAATATTAATGATGTACCCACCACTCGCTAAAGTAGATTATTCGTTATTGCCAAAAGCATTCAACGATAAAAAAGCAATAACCCTTTCCTTGTTTCTCAATTGGATATTGGGGCCAATATTAATGTTTGTATTGGCGATAGTTTTTTTAAGAGACCAACCCGATTATATGGTAGGTTTAATTCTAATAGGCTTAGCTCGTTGCATAGCAATGGTAATTGTATGGAACGACTTAGCTGGTGGCAACCGTGAATATGGTGCTTTACTTATTGCATTAAACAGCGTTTTTCAAGTAATTACCTACAGTTTTTATGCTTGGCTTTTTATCAATGTGTTACCAGATAAATTAGGCTTAGGCGATTTTAATATTACCGTGCCAATGGGCGAGGTAGCTCAAAGCGTAGCCATTTATTTAGGCTTTCCATTTCTTGCAGGTTTTTTAAGTAGAAGATTCTTGGTGCAATCAAAGGGTATTACTTGGTACAACACTAAATTCATTCCTAAAATATCCCCAATCACTTTGTATGCCTTGCTGTTTACCATTGTTCTGATGTTCAGTTTAAAAGGTGACAAAATATTAGAGCTTCCTTTGGAGGTTTTAAAAGTAGCTGCTCCATTAGTAATCTATTTTGTTTTAATGTTCTTTTTAAGTTTTTTCATTAATAAATCAATGAAAATACCATACGATAAAAACGCCTCAATTACCTTTACCGCCACAGGTAATAATTTTGAATTAGCCATCGCGGTTGCTATTGCTGTGTTTGGCATTCATTCAGCACAAGCATTTGTTGGTGTAATAGGTCCATTGGTTGAGGTGCCTGTTTTAATACTTTTAGTTAAAGCCAGTTTATACTTAAAATCTAAATATTACAAATAATGTATAAATACATTTCAAAAAACATAGAACAATTTTGTGTTCAAAATATTTCTGCCGAACGCATAGAAGTATTACAACCATTAGTGAATTATATTCAAAAAAAGAAAGAAGCAAATGAATCTATTCGTTTGAATTTCATTTGTACCCACAATTCACGAAGAAGCCATTTATCACAAATATGGGCTCAAACAATGGCTTTTCATTTTAGTATTCAAAATGTGTTTAGCTATTCAGGCGGAACAGAAGCTACTGCAATGTTCCCAAAAGTTACTGAAACATTGACCAATCAAGGTTTTCAAATTCAAAAACTTTCTGATACTGAAAATCCTGTTTATGCAGTTAAATTCTCTCAAAATGAAAATCCTATTATTTGTTTTTCTAAAACATACAACAATGATTTTAACCCCAAAAGTAATTTTGGTGCAATAATGACTTGCAACAATGCCGATGAAGGTTGCCCAATAGTTTTTGGTGCAGAAGAACGGTTTCCTATAAAATATGACGACCCAAAGGCGTTCGATGGAACAGATTTGCAATCCGAAAAATATGCAGAAAGAAGTTTAGAAATAGCACAAGAAATGTGGTGGGTGTTTTCGCAAATAAAATAAAATTATGTTTGACTGGTTACAAAATTTAGCCGATTGGCTCATTTATTCTGTTTTCGGAATAAGTGCAGAAAGCCACTTGGGCATAGCATTAAATTTCTTTGTGTACGACACATTGAAAATTCTGATTTTATTATTCTTGATTGTGTTTTTAATGGGAATTGTAAATGCCTATTTACCCATTGAAAAACTTAAGAATTTTCTAAACAGAAAAAAACTTTACGGACTAGAATACTTACTTGCTTCTATATTTGGAGCCATTACGCCTTTTTGCTCTTGTTCTTCTGTGCCTTTATTCATAGGATTTGTACAAGGAGGTATTCCTTTAGGAGTAACTTTTGCTTTTTTGATTACTTCGCCATTGGTGAATGAAGTTGCAGTCGCCATGTTTATTGGAATGTTTGGTATAAAAACCACCTTAATTTATGCTATTTCGGGTATTTTATTGGGTGTAGTTGGTGGTTGGGTTTTAGGAAAATTTAACCTTGAGCCCTTATTGTCTGATTGGGTAAAGAAAATCCTAGAAAATAAAATATCACAGGATGAATATGAAGAAGAAAAGTTAACTTTCCGAGAGCATTTGCCTGAAATTACCCGTGGGGCTTGGGAGATTGTAAAAGGTGTTATAATGTATATCATTGTAGGTATTGCCATTGGTGCAGCGATGCACGGCTATGTTCCTGAAAATTTCTTTGGTAGATATTTAGGTGGTGGACAGTGGTGGACGGTTCCGTTAGCTGTAATTATTGCGGTTCCGATGTATGCGAATGCAGCAGGAATTATTCCAGTTATTCAGGTTTTAGTAGTTAAAGGTGTTCCGCTCGGTACGGCTCTGGCCTTTATGATGGCTACCGTTGGGCTATCCATTCCAGAAGCTACTTTACTTAAAAAAGTAATGACAATGAAATTGATTGCCATCTATTTTGGAGTGGTTACACTATTCATTATCCTTTCAGGCTATTTATTTAATGAGATATTGTAATATCATGAAAAATTATGACACTTTAAAATTAACCTTCTTTTTCGTATTAATTGGATTTTCTACAATTTCAAATGGGCAAGAAGTCACTATTTCTGATCTATTTTCAGGTTTAGAAAAAAATGCAGTTGCTCATGCCGATGAACTTAAAGTAAAGCAAGCAAAAGCGAATCAAACAATCGTTACTAGTCAATTGTATCCTGCAATTGATGGTTTTGGAAAATATGATTATTCTTCCATACCCAGTGGATTATATCCTTTACCACCCAATGATTTGCTTCCGCTCGTTCAAAATCAGAATACCCCTCAACCGTTTAGCACCAATATTTTTAGAGTAGGTGCCGGAATTTCGATGCCCATTTACAATCAATCCTTGTTTACCTTAGCAAAACAAGCGAAACAAATGGTAATTTCTTCGCAAGAGCAACAAAAAATCAATTCTATTAAAAATCAATCGGTTTTAGTTGCCAATAATGCCAATCTCAATTACATAGAAAATTTAGCCTTTGCCTTGGAAAAAAAGAAACAATCGCTTATAAAAACCAAAGAAATTATAAACGCTAAAGTATCTAACGGACGAGCAGCAGCCTCATTACTTTATAATATTGACAACGCACTGGATGAAATTCAGATTACCTTAAATGATTTGGCATTGCAAAAAAATAGCATACAAGCCACCGTTTTCTCGCTTACGAATATCGAACTTCAATATGCGGTGAAAATGGATCAAATTAGTTCATTAAACACAAAAAATATTGGAATAACTAAACCATTACAAGAAAAAATTAAAGCCGATGAATTGGCTTTAAAAGCCGAAAAACAAATACTGCTTCCTTCTATTGGTTTGTTAGGAAATTACTCGTTCAATTTTGCAAAGGCTTACAACAACAATAAATCAATTAATAGAGAATTTGTTGCAGCAAGTGTAGTATTAAAAGTGCCTATATTTAACAATGCGCAAAATGCGAAAATCAAAAAAAGCAAGTTGATTGTGGAAGAATCAACAAACGATTTAGAAAAACTAACCAATGAATTTCATGCACAAGCCAAACAGTTAGAAAATAACTTATTAATATATGAAAACTCTATAGCAACCCATAAAAATGCTATTATCAATAAAGAAGCTTTACGGCTCATTGCCATTAAAAAATTTGAATTAGATCAAATAAGTATCGAAGATTATTTAAAATATGAAGATGATTTGGTTCTAGAAAAAGCAAAATTATACGAAACTGAAGCCCAAAAGTGGCAAACACTTACAAAATTAGCCGTAATATATGGTACAGATTTAAAAACAATAGTGAAATGAAAAAGTCAACCACAAAAAAAACCATAGGAATTGCCATTATATTCATTGTCATTCTTGGTGGAGTTTTAATTATCAAAAAAAGACAAAACAATAGCGATAACGCTCCAAAACCTCAAGAGTATCCAATGGTAGTAAATACCTTGAAAATTGGCGAATATTCTAAAATGTTAACGCTTCCTTATTTAGCATTGGTTCAAAATGAAAATGACATTACAATTACTGCTAAAACAGCCGCTCGCATTACCTATATAAAACCTATTGGCACAGCAGTAAAAGCAGGAGAAGTGGTGGCAAAATTAGATAATACTTCATTTCAAACAGGACTTCAAAGCGCAAATGCTCAATTGCAAGGACTAAAAACCAATTTGAATTATTTAAAAACAGCACATAAAAGAAGTTTAGAATTATATGAAATTAAAGGCGTTTCAAAAGAGCAGTTAGAAAACGAGTTATCTAAAATTGCCGATATAGAGTCTAAAATTAGTTCCTTAAAACAAAACAGAGGCGATATTTCAAATTCATTTAGTTATACCTCTATTACGGCACCATATTCAGGTATTGTTTCTAAAATGATTCTTAATGAAGGTGATTTGGCCATGCCAGGGCAACCTATTGCAAAAATTAGTGCACAAAGTGGCGCTTATTTAAAAATAAACATTCCTGCCGATTTAAAAATTAAAGGGATTTTATACCAAAATCAATTTTATAAAGCAACGCCTTTAAACAGCACCGCAAATGGCTTAGCAGAATATAAAGTAGCAGTTAAAAACTTGAATAGTTTAACTGATGAAAAAATTTCAATTGATATTGTTTTAAATACAGCCAATGGCATGGTACTTCCTTATGATGCCATTTTGAACCGAGAAGGTAAGAGTTATGTATTTGTGGTGGATAAAAATAAAACCAAACCAGTTGAAGTAATCCTCAAATCTACAGGAGAAAACGAGGTCATTATTAATAACAATAATAACCTCAATAACCAAGAAATTGTAGTAGCAAAACAAGATATTTTATTGCGATTATTAGGTGGTGTTTCTATAAAAATTAATACAAAAAAATAAAAAGCCATGTTCGATTATTTTTATAAAAGACCGTATTTATTGTATGCTATCATTTTTGGATTTTTGATAGTAGGGATTCTAGCATTAGTAACCTTACCTAAAAATCTTTTTCCAGATAGCACACCACCACAAGTATTGGTCATTACTAAAATTCCAGGTGCCACTGCTCAAGTAGCCGCTAATTCAGTTTCTAAACCTATCGAAGAAGAAATTGCTCGTTTAGGTTTAATTAAAGATGTAAGCTCTATCAATGTGGCTAACTTTTCAATCGTAAAAGCCGAGTTTGAATACGAAAAAGGTTTAGATGCCGCCGCTGTAGATGTAGCCAATGCCCTATCTATTGCAAAAGGAAATTTGCCTTCAGATGTAAATCCATCGGTTTATACCACCGGAGATTTTACACTTCCTGTCGATGTGATTTCTGTTTCACCTAAAAACAAATCGGTTACTTTAGCTGACATTCGCAAAATTGTAGACGGTGTAATTAAACCACAGTTACTAAGCAATACCGAAATTGGAAATGTTGAAGTATTTGGTGGCTATGAAAGTGCCATAAACATAGAAGTAGATCCCTACAAAACCAAACAGTACAACATTGAATTTGCTCAAATTGTAAAAGTATTACAAACCATCAATCACGATATTCCAGTTGGACTAATAAAAGGCAAAGAAGATTTTTATACCATTACCTATTATGGAGAAAACGATAATATTGAAAAAATTAAGCAAATCAATATTATCCCCAATGTTACAATTAATGACATTGCCTCTGTTGAATGGGCTTATAAAAAAAGAACCAGTGGATATATTGGAAATGGGAAACCAGCTATTGCTTTAGCAATTCAAAGAGCACCTTCGGGTAGTGTGTTAGGCGTTAGTAATGCAGCAAGAGAAGAACTCAAAAAATTAGAAGCACAATACCCAAATTTTCAATTTGAAATTTCGGACACCCAACGAAATTTAATTGAATTAGCCAACGATAACATGCTCTTGGCACTGCGAGATGCCATCTTTTTTACGCTTTTAGTGATTTTACTTTTTATTGGAAATTTAAAAGCTATTACGGCGGCAGCTATTTCTATACCGTTGGTTTTCTTTTCTACACTTGCCGTCATTTGGTTTACAGGAGGCAGTTTAAATATCGTAATTTATACGGGTATTATTTTAGCACTAGGAATGTTAGCCGATGATGCTATTGTAGTACTCGAAAACATAGAACGACATCTGAATGAACTGGGCGAAGATTTAAAAACTGCTGTTCAAAAAGGAACAAAAGAAGTGGTAAGCCCTATCTGGTCTGGAACAATTGCCACTATTGCCATTATGACGCCTTTAATGTTTGTGGGTGGTTTTCCTGAAAAAATATTTAAACCCTTAGTATTCACACTTATCATAGCCTTATTGGTATCTTATTTTCTTTCCATAACTTTCATTCCAAAAATTTTAGAATATTTATTAAGAAATGGACATTCTAAAAATAGAGTAGAACTTTGGTTTGAAAAACTCTATGAAAAATCATTCGGCAGATTGGTGCAACCTTATGTAAATGTGATTCATTTTTCTAATAATGGAAAAAAACTTACCCGAAGAATTATCCTTACCCTCGGTGTTGTAGTATTATTATTAGTCAGTTTGCGAAGCGTAATGCCCGTGATAGGTAGAGACGCTATGCCACCGATGGATACAGGTATCGTTAAAGCACAAATAGGATTCAGTGCCAATGAAACCGTAGAAAGTGCCGAAACCAAAATAAAACCTTTCTTGGCTTGGCTTCACCAACAACCTTGGGTAGAAAAAAGTTCGGTTGCTTTTGGAAACGAAACGGGTGTTTTAAGTTTAGGAAGTGGTAATTTACCTACCGAAGCTACGATAACTATCAATTGTGTGGATCGTTTTAGCAGAGCTAAAAATCTGTGGGAATTAGAAGATGAAATTAGAAATAAAATAGCCGAATTAGAAGGGGTAAAAAGAAATGAGGTGTTCGATTTTGGAGCTACCGCACTTTCCACCATAAAAGCCACGCTCGATGTTCGATTAAAATCGCATACCGTTGATGGACTTTCTGAACAAGCCGACGAAGTAAAAGACATTTTAACTAATATACACGGATTAACTTCTGTTTCCACGTCTTGGGATAAAGATTTTTCTGAATTTGCTTTAGACATTGATAAAGCAAAGGTGTTAAGTTACGGCATCACACCTCAAGAAATTGTATCCCAATTATTGATTAAAGGACAAGTGGTGAGTTTAAATGCCAACTTACAATCGCTTAATGCACAACCGGTAACCTTATTTTTTAAAGGAAAATTTAGCGAAAACGCCCAAGCACTTCGCTTAATTCCCATCAAAACACCCAATGGAGATGTGCCTTTAGAACAATTAGCAAGCCTAAAAAAACAACTCACTTTTGCTAAGATAGAACGCAATAAAATGCTGTATAGTGTTGATATAAATGGCTATAGAAAAGACAGACCCGTTACGCATATTACCGATGAAGCCGAAGTTGCTCTTTCAAAAATTAAAGAAAATAGCGAAGTGGTAGTAACACAAGAAGGCGACATAGCGCAAATCAATGATAGTTTCAGTCGAATGATGAAAGCCATTGCTTTGGGTATTTTCATTTTGTTTATGGTCTTAATTTCTATCTATAAATCAGTAAAATTGAGCTTAATCATGATAATTGTTTTACCCTTATCGCTCATTGGCGCAACATGGGGTATGCTATTGTTTCATAAACCCAGTTGTTTGCCAAGTTTATTAGGGATATTATTACTATTCGGAATCATCATTAAAAACTCTATTTTATTGATTGATTTTTATCAACACCATCGTGACAGTGGAGAAAGTCCTTTTGAAAGTGCTGTAGAAAGTGTAAAAGTGAGATTCAGACCCGTGATGATGACCGCATTTGCCACCATTGCAGGAATGGTTCCGATAGCGATGGAACACGCAGTAGGTTTAGAACGATTAAGTCCGTTAGCCGATGTAGCCATTGGAGGCTTACTTATAGGAACCTTATTAACCTTAGTTTTTGTTCCTATTTATGCCTATACAACCGATAAAAACAAATAATTATAAAATTCTAAAAAAAGAATTAAACAGTTAAAATTTAAAACAATGAAAATAATGGAAACACAAAAACCAACAACAGAACAAATCCTTTCGATGATGAAAGGTGCAATGGATGGTAAATTACCAAAAGCCATAGCATTAGCAGGAGAAGTATTTCCGGAATTGGTAGCAGAACAAGCTCGTAGTAGTGCGTTTGCTATGCCAAAAGACGGCGCATTAGAACCCGAAACCAGAACATTAATATATTTAGGAATTGCATTAGCCACAGGTAGTAAAGCTTGTATTGAAGCGATGATGAACAAAGCAAAAATGCAGCAAATCTCCAAAGACAAAATTTTGGAAACCTTTAAAATTGCTCGTTATGCAGAAGCAACAAGAGTTATAGGAAATGCTGAAACCGTATTCCAACAAATATTTGATGGGACAATGTAACTAAATGGCCCACGACCACTCACATAGCATCACTTCAAGCACACTAATCAATCGCTCTTTTTTAGTGGGGATTGGATTGAATGTGCTTTATGTATTAATAGAGGTGGCTTTTGGATTTCAACAAAATTCAACAGCACTACTTTCAGATGCCGTTCATAATATCGGCGATATTTCAGGTTTAATTTTGGCTTTTGTTGCGTTTAAACTTTTAAAAGTAAAACCAACGAGTACCTTTTCTTATGGCTTGAAAAAAGGATCCATTGTGGCTTCTTTCATCAACTCGGTTTTGTTGGCTTTTGCCATTGGAGCCATTGCTTGGGAAGGCATTCTGAAAATTTTAAATCCAAGTCCGTTGAGCGGAAGCGTGATTATTTGGGTGGCTTCTGTTGGGGTGATTATCAACTTTCTATCTGCTATTTTATTTAGAGAAAAACAAAAAGAAGACCTGAACATCAAAGCGGCTTATTGGCATTTAATGGCTGATGCTTTGGTTTCACTAGGTGTAGTGTTGAGTGGTGTTTTTATTCATTATTTCCAATGGTATGTTTTGGATGGAATTACTTCGGTTATCATAGCTATAGTGGTATTGTTCAGTACATGGCAATTGTTTAAAGATAGCATAATAGCCATTTTAGACGGTACGCCTACTTCCATTGATAAAAATGAAATACTTCATCATTTACAAAAAGTGGAAGGTGTTAAAGACATTCACCACTTACATATTTGGGGAATGAGTACGAGTGAAAACGCCTTAACTTGTCATATTTTAGTTGATAAAATTGAAAATATTACAACTATTAAGAAATACATTAAAGAAGAATTAGAAGAACACAATATTACACACAGCACCTTAGAATTTGAGGTGATAGAAGAAAACTGTAACGAAACAAACTTGTAACATGAAGGAAATAAACGTAGATAATTATTTGGATAACCACTACATCAATCGTAGCAATTGGTTAAGGGCAGCAGTATTGGGTGCCAACGATGGCATCATTTCCATATCAAGTTTGGCGGTAGGAGTTGCAGCCGCAAACTCATCGCGAGAAGCCGTAATACTTGCAACAGTTGCAGGCTTGGTAGCTGGTGCATTATCTATGGCTGCCGGAGAATATGTTTCGGTAAGTTCTCAAACGGATATAGAAAAAGCAGATATAGAAAGAGAAAAGCAAGAATTGCAGGAACAACCTGAAACAGAGTTAAAAATATTGGCTCAGATTTTTGAGAAAAGAGGATTGAAAAAAGAAACAGCCCAACAAGTAGCAAAGGAGCTTACTGAAAAAGATGTTCTTGCAGCACACGTTAGAGAAGAACTAGGTATTAACGAAATAAGCAAGGCAAATCCCATTCAAGCCGCTTTTTCATCAGGAGCAGCATTTACTACCGGAGGAATTTTACCTTTTTTGGTAACACTTTTTGCCCCTGTTGTTCAAATGGAATATTTCCTATACGCATTTACCATTTTATCATTGGTAATCCTTGGTGCAGTTTCTGCCAAAACGGGTGGAGCAAGCATAAGTAAAGCTATTATTAGAATTGTTATTTGGGGAACCATTGCTATGGGATTATCTGCATTTGTGGGTTACCTATTTGATGTGAATATTTAAAATTAATGAAAACCAAAACAGACCTATTACTTGAACTTTGGACAGAAGCTAGGACACGATTTACCAATCAGTTAGAATATTTTTCCGAAACAGATTTGAAAAAGAAACTTGGCACTTCACCCAATTCGGTTGGTTTCTTAATCCGCCATATCGGAGATGTAGAATTACTTTTTGCCAAAAATGTATTTGGTGACAGCTCCGTGAAGGTATCTGCGAAAACAGTCATTGAAAAAAAAGATACCGGAGAATGGACAGATTTAGAAGCACTGAAAAACTATGTATCTGAATCATTCGCGAAACTGAAATCAATAGTTGAAAAACAAACTGATGACGATTGGGAAACCACTATCAGTACCAAAGAATTTGGCACAAAAACCAAAGCAGAAGCCTTTGGCAGAATTGTGTCACACACGGCTCATCATGCAGGTCAATTAGCAATGATCAAGAAGTATGGCTAATCATCTACTAAAAATAAGTTTTTCTATTGATGATAAATTTTAGTTTTGGTCAAACCATTTCGGTTAGTGTCACAGATTTTTAAAAAGGACGGCTCATGCACCAACAGACCATCACCATTTACGACTTGGAAAAATTTCTCTGTCATTTGTGTGAGGGCTTGGTAGTCGAGCCTTTGGTGATGCAAGAAGTAATGAAAGAGCTCTATCCAAATCAACCCATCGACAGAACAAATTTGCATATCGTAAGCAAACCATCCCCACTTGATTGACAGACATTGCCATTTACCTAACAAGTGGACAATACCAATACAACACCTTTTATCTGGACAGACTTTGAAGGGTTATGCCTCATTCAGCGAATTGACGATTTAAAAAATGAAGATATTCTGAATTGGAGGAGATGAGGTTCGAGAGGAAAGTGGAATAGTGGGCGTTTGATAGTTTTTAAACCCCAATTTTGAGCAACGTATTCACGCAAGCAAAGCAGGCTTTACCTAATTTTAGCGTTTTTTAAATAAATAGTATGGTCGGCCTCTAAGGTTTTGGCCACAATAGTATGGATTACCTCATCTAATTCTTGTGTAGCATATCCCAAATACTCTACCACCTGAGCATTATTTTCAGAATGTTCTTTCTCAAATAAGCTCACCAAACCCAAAATACTAGTCACAGGTCGCCTTAAATCATGCGAGCTAATTTGTGCAATTTCTTTCAGTTTTTCATTTTGTTGAAGAATAGAAAGTTCTCTCATTTTTAAAGCGTTGATGTCTTGCATGGCACCAATCATGTTAATAGGTTTTCCATTGCTATCGTACCTTAAAATTGCCCTATCGAATACATATTTATACTCTCCATTTTTACATTTGAAACGGTATTCTGCACTCCAAATTTTTTGTTGCTGATCCTTTACGTCTCGCATTTCCCTCAGAATCCGATCTCTATCTTCTTCATGTAAGTTATCATCCCACCAAGTTACGTTCTGGGCTGCCTCCTCATGGCTAAAGCCAAAAAGTTGATATACATTTTCATTCCAAAAAACTTTATTGGTCAGAAAATCATAATCATATATCACATCATTGGTAGCTAAAGAAACCATTTCGTATCTCGCATTACTGGTCTCAATCATTTCCTCCTTTATACTATCCTCAAATAACCTTCTAATTAATTCTGAGATACGATAGATAGACCTTAGTTCATATTCGGTTGGCTTGCGGTTGGTTTGGTAATAAATACCATAAGTTGCTAAAACCTCTAGTTCTTTGGTGCTGATAATTGGGATTGACCAGCATGATTTAAAGCCGTGAGGTAAAATCAGGTTTTTATAATTACTCCACAGAGGGTCTGTCTCAATATCTTCTACAATCACCATTTTACGGGTAAAGGCCGCTGTACCACAAGAACCTGCCTGCGCACCTATTTCCATTCCATCTAAAAGGTTTAAATAACTTTTAGGCAATCTTGGTGCTGCTAAATGATGGATTTTAGCATTCTCAACTTTGAGTACAGAGGTAAACATATCCGGATAAATCTCCTCCACACCTTGAAGTAATTGCTGCATCAACTCAGCAAAAGAATATTGCTCTTCTAAATACTTTTCTAAAATACTTAATTTTAATTTCTTGGTTTTCCTTTCATAAACCTGATGTGTGATATCGCGACCGATAACACTTAGATTTCCTTGATAAGGAACAGCTAAAAAACTGAACCATTTTTTGAGTGTTGGCGAATACTCCTCAAAATTCACTAAGCAATCCATATCAAAAGCTTCGTTAAACTTAGTAAACACTTTAGTTTCTTTGGTTTTAGGAAATACGGTGAGAAAGTCTTTCTCAAAAAGGTTCAAAAAAGGATATTTAAAACTTCCTTCGGCTTTTTGATTGTAGTAAACCACTTTCCAATCTCTACTTAAGATAAAATAGCCTTCATTCAAGGCATCTGCTAACTCTCCAAAATATTGATAATTATCCAAATTAATTTCAGCACTATCTTTAGGCATCTTCTTAGCTGTAAAAATATAGCTATTGGATTCTGCAACTAGATTAGCCGACCATAAATACTGCTCTTGATGATCTTGAACTTTTTGAATAAAAGATGATAGAATAGCCTGAGGAGCATTCTTTTGATTTTGAGGAATAGGAACAAAATCTGTCAGTAGTTGGCCAGAGATCAACGCTGAATTTGGCAAGAAGAGCTTTTTGAAATTGCTATTTACCCTTTTGATATTAAACTGAGTATCACAAACGCAAAGTAAATCTTCGCTTTGATACTCATAAAAATCAAAGACTTCTTCTGAAAGGTAGAAACTCATTGATATACATAGAATTAATGAATACTCAAGAGTGAAATTAAAGATTAATTATTTAAAGTCAAAATCTCCTCGTTTAAAGGTGCCAGGAGCAGCGTGGTCTCCTTCTTCAAAGTTGAAATTCACAAAATTTACACCAGGAATTTGGGTGAAAGAATAAGTAGCTTCTGCCATATAAATATCGGCCCCCATATTTCCAGCGGATTGCGTAAGGTAGGTGGCATCCGCAATTTTCACAAAAAGGGTATCGTTACTTTGCTTAACATATTGCGCTATAATTTCCGGATACTTGGTATTTAAAGCTTTACAAACATTTTCAGGGTCTAAATCCTGCGTTTGCACCAAAGCACTTGGGCTCATTTTAAATTTTTGCGTAGCGGTATCTAATTTCGCACTCCATGGTGTTTCTGCAATTTGAGCTGGTTTAACTAAAGACTTTTGAACCTCAGCCGTATCCTGCTGAGTAGATGAAGTTTGTTTATTATCCTGATGACAAGCTGCTAAAAGGATTAAACTTGCGAAATAGATGAATTTATTTTTCATGATTTATGGGGTGCTAAGTGCAACTGGTAATATTTTACCGTTAAAAAATCGATGTCCATTCAGTGCAAAATCGGCCACATACTGCCCCATTTCATAAGCTTGCACCGGCGATTGATAACCCGGAAAAGCTTGCTCCAACATTTCTGTTTGTGCCGAACCTAAGGCTAATGCATTCACACTGATTTGTTCTGCTCCCAATTCCTGAGCCAAGCATTCGGTTAAGTTGTGCAGGGCTGCTTTTGAGGCAGAATAAGCCGATAAACCAGCAAACTTCGCACTTCCTTGGAAGCCACCCATCGAGCCAATATTCACGATGTGTCCTTTCTTTTCTATTAAAGGATACAAAGCTTTGATCATTCTAAAATGCCCCATTACATTCATGTGAAACATTTCTACCATGTCCAACTCGCTCATTTCTTTAAAAGGCTTGTTAATCAGCTTTCCGGCATTGTTAATCAGGATATTAAAACTGCCCCAAACGCGTTTCACAAAATCCACTAATGATTGTTCATCATCATTTAAAATATCAAAAACGATGGCGTAAATTTTTGCTTGGGGATTGATACTTAAGGTAATCTTTTGGAGGTTTTCTAACTTTTCTTTAGACCGAGCCAAAGCAATCACTTCATGACCGTTTATGGCCAGTTCTATGGCCGCTTCAAACCCAATTCCGCTACTAGCGCCTGTAATGATCACTTTTTGAGGGGCTTTTTGATCTTCTAAAGAGGTACTTTGCATGTTATTCTTGTATGATGAGTTGGGTAACCGGATTAGCGATGAGCGAAAAACCATCCTCAATCAATTTCTTTAATTCTGGTTCTACCGCTGCTTTCATCTGTAAATAAATCTTGATTTCCTTACTTAAATCTTCTTGTATTTGATGTTGCTCTAATATCTCTAAAATTTCTAAGGCACACAACCAATCTCCCCTAAAATTATTTTTTAGGCTTTCAAAAACACTTTTTAGTTCTTCAAAATGGCTATCCTCCTCGCGGATGTCTCTTACCTTTTGATACAGCTCATATAGTGCTTCTTCCCTATCAGAATAGCTTATTTTTATGGTTTTGGTTTCGGATACGTGAGCAATTTCCTCGAAAGCATCTTTATCGGCAGCACCACAAAAAACAGAAACCACTTTTTCTCCAACCGCCATATCATAAATTCCCCATTCTGGCTGAAAAAGGATTTGATTTTCAGCTGTTTTTACCAAACAATCCTCAAAACTGAGCAATAGAATTTTATCTCCTTTTCGGAGGATATCTTTTACCAAACCATTAACCGAGATCCCACTCTCAAAAATGAGTTGTGCTTCATTTCCAATGATGATGCCCTCATGTTGTAAATCCTCTTCAGAAAAATCTTCTAAAGCTTTTTGACTATTCTTGAGTTTGCCTACCGGCGAGCTAAAACCACCGGCATGGTAATCTTTACCATGACCAGCTAGCTGCTTGTTTTCAAAGCTCAAAGCCGATGGACCAGTGGTTTTGATGAACAGCAATTCATCGTCTTTGCTTAAACCGATATCTGTAAAAACACCCGTTACCTGCAAACCTGAGGAATAAACCGCCGTACATGGATTTTTGCACTCAATAGCTTTTAAAATACTTTCTGCGCCTCCTTTTCTAAAAGACATCGTATCGGCGAAAGCCTCTAAAACATCAATTAAATTTTGGAAAGTAGGCGTTACAAAAAGCTGTGGTTGCTCTTTGGTGATATCGTAGGAGTAATTTACAGTATCTAAATTATACCAGAGCTTTTTCACGTCCTCTTGCATGCAGCTTACACTTTCGCCGATAGAAGACAGCAAACCAGCACCATAAATTTTAGGATTTTCGAGTGTGCCGATGAGGCCGTATTCCACCGTCCACCAATGCAAACGACTTAACAAAGCCATTTCGGAAGGGTCGCCTAAATTATCTTGACAAAAAGCTACTTTTTTCTCTGCTTTCTTAATCTCTGCCGGACTGGCATTTGGATCTTCTTTTAGGATGGAAAGCTTCCTGATGGCTTCATACAACTCATGATCTTTAGAAGAAAACATGGCTTTAGCACCGATAGAACCAAAATAGCTGAGGTAATTGTTGTAATCTGTATCTGCAATAATAGGCGCATGCCCGGCAGATTCATGAATGATGTCTGGAGCAGGCGTGTACGCAATATGATGAATCTGACGAATGTCTGCGGCAATCACCAAAACACGATAAGCTTGAAATTCCATGAATGCCACAGGCGGAATAAAACCATCCACCGTTACAGCTCCCCAACCTATTTTAGCCAAATGATCATTCATGGTTCGCAAATCTGGGATGCGCTCAATGCTCAAACCTGCCCTCGCCAAACCTTTGATATAAGGATAATAAGCCACATCTTTTAAATAGCTATAATTTTGCCTCATCACATAGCGCCATACCGCATGATTGATAGGATTATATCGCTCATAATGTTGCGGTACAATGTACTGTTTCAGATGCTTAGGAAGGTTTTTAACTTGAGGGTTATTAAAATCATTCATCGCTGCAAACACAATTTTAATTTAAGTCTAAATGGGCTTCATAAATTTAAGCAAACAAAATTTATTTTTGTTTTTATTATGAAAACTTTTCAAAACTATCAGAAATCCTAGCAATTATCAATTTTAAAATTTGATTTTCTTTCAGTTAAAGAAATTGACCTCTTCTTTAAATTTTGCTGATTACTCGAAGAAATTTGAAAGCTCGTCTGATTTGAATTTTTAAAATAACTATATTTGGTACTTAATGAGTTTTCTCTTTCCTGAGTTCTTATTTGCTTGGTTGCTGATGGCCATTCCCGTGATCATCCATCTCTTCAATTTCAGGAAATTCAAAAAGGTTCAGTTTACCCATGTTCAGTTTTTAAAAGAAGTTCAGCAACAAACTTCTGCCGCACAAAAATTAAAAGAACGCTTGATTTTAGCTTGCAGAATATTAGCGATTTTTTTCTTAGTACTAGCCTTTGCACAACCTTATATTAAATCCTCCGCTTCGGCGCAAGCCTATCAAAAAAATGTAGTGAGCATTTATTTGGATAATTCTTATTCTATGGAAGCGGTTAACCGCGAGGGTAGTTTATTGGATGAAGGGAAAAGAAAAATCAAAGAATTGGTAAATGCTTACGGTTTGAATGATCGCTTTCAGCTCATTACCAATAATTTTGAAGGCAAACAGCAACGTTTGTTGGATAAAGGCGAACTTTTAGATGAGCTAAATGTTGTAAAAATTGCACCATTTGTACGCTCTTTTCAAAGTATCATTAACCGCCAGCAAGAAGTGCTCATGCAAGCGCATGATGCTAAAAGAAACCTTTATTTACTTTCTGATTTTCAAAAACAAGAGGAGCAAACCTCAAAACTAAAAGCCGATTCTAGCATCAGCATTCATGCCATTCCTTTAGTTGCGAATCCTCTTCCTAATATCTCTATAGATTCTGCTTACTTCCTGTCTCCTATTCATCAACCGCAAAGCGAAGAAAGTTTAGTGGTAAAAATTCATAATCATGCGGATAAAGAAGTGAAAGCTGTTCCATTGAGATTAATCGTCAATGGTGTTCAAAAAGCATTAGACAATATCAACTTAGTGGCGCATCAGGATGTTTTGGATACCTTGAATTTTTCAGGATTAGCGGCCGGTTGGCAAACGGCGGTCGTTAGCGTTAAAGATTATCCCATCACTTTTGATGATGATTTAAACTTCACCTTCGAGGTGATATCTCAATTGCCTATTTTGGGTGTTTATCAAGATCATCCTATCAAAAACATCAATATCGCCTATCATACCGATGATTTCTTCCATTTTCAGGAAGTGAATGAATCGCAAATTAATTATGGTGATTTGGGCAAAAATGAGCTCATTGTATTAGAAAATTTAAAAAGCCTCTCTCCGGGTTTAGCGCAACAATTGAAACAATATGTGCTCAACGGAGGAAATTTAAATGTTTTTATTCCTGCGGATGCCGATTTAAGCAACTATCAACAAGCTTTGCAAAGTTTCGGAACTGATTACCCAACTAGCTTGCAAAAGACAGAAATCAAGGCGAATCAACTCAATTTACAACATCCTTTTTTTGCAGGTTTATTTGATAAATTACCTAAAAACCCTGATTTACCTACTGCGTCGGCTTATTTTAAAAGTAGCAAGCTCACTCAAACCACCAAGCAAATCTTACTTTATGGAGATGGAAAAACGCCACTCTTGTCTATTTATCCAGAAGAAAAAGGAAATATTTTTATCTCTTGGATGCCATTAGAAAATGATTTATCTAATCTGGCTCGTCATGCGCTTTTTGTGCCTATTTTATTTAAGATGGCTTTTACGGGCAAACAAGAAAATCCGCTTTTTTACACTTTAGGAGAAAATAGTTCTGTGAATTTAAGTGGCATCAATCTCCCAGAAAACGAGGTGATTAAAATCAAAAATAAGGATATAGAAATTATCCCAGAGTGGCGACAAAGTGCCAACGGTGCCTTACTCTATTTTGCTGATCAAATTAAAAATGCGGGTTTTTATGAGGTGATTGAGCAAAATCGAGTGATTCAGAAAATCGCTTTTAATGATAACCGAAAAGAATCTAAGGAAGATTTTTACAGCAGCAATGAATTAGAAAGCGAACTTGGAATTCCGGCTAAAAACATCTTAAACGGTAAAGCAGCCCCCATCAATCAGCAGATTAAAGAAATGAATTTAGGTTCTTCCTTATGGAAACTTTGCCTAATTTTATCCATCATATTTTTAATCCTAGAAATCTTGATTATCCGATTTCTGAAACACAACATAAAGCTCACGCAAACCATAAAAAGCGAATAAAAATGTCTCTAAACTTATTGATTAAATCCTGCACTTTAGTTGATCCAAACTCCCCTTTTCACTTAAAAGAAGTAGATATTTTAATTGAAGGAGGAAAAATTGCACAAATCTCGTCTGAAATTGATTTTAAAGGAGAAATCATCGAGGCGAAAAATAAGTTTTTAGCCCCTGGTTTTTTTGATATGAATGCCAGCCTAGGCGAGCCGGGTTTAGAGACCAAAGAAGATTTTGAAACAGGTACAAAAGCTGCCATGGCTGGTGGTTTCACCGGATTAGCCGTGATGCCACATAACCATCCTACCACAGATTCTAAATCGCAAGTAGCATTCATCATCAATAAAGCAAAAGGCCATCTGGTGGATATTTATCCTTACGGTACCATCTCACAAAAAAGAGAGGGCAAAGATCTTTCAGAAATGTACGATATGACACAGTCTGGCGCTATTGCCTTTACAGATGGCAATAAACCTGTACAGGATGCCGGTTTGATGGAAAGAGCACTTTTGTACGCCAAAGGTTTCGAGGGTTTGATTTTATCTTACCCAGAAGATCAATCTATTGCGGGGAAAGCAAAAATGAATGAAGGCGTGATGAGCACACTTTTAGGCATGAAAGGCATCCCTAATTTAGCGGAAGAACTGATGGTGCTAAGAGATTTATATTTGGCAGATTATACAGAATCTAAAGTTCATTTTTCAACCATTTCTACCGCTCATGCAGTAGAATTGATCAAGGCAGCCAAGAAAAAAGGCACAAAAGTAACCTGCGATGTAGCTGCTCATCATTTGGTTTTAAGTGAAGAAGTGTTAGCAGATTTTGATAGCCATTATAAAGTAAAACCGCCTCTAAGGACTAAAAAAGACGTTGCAGCTTTAGTAAAAGGCGTAAAAGAAGGTGTGATTGATGCTATCGTATCGCAACATCAACCAGAAGAAATAGAATTTAAAGCCGTAGAATTTGAGATTGCTCATTTCGGTATCATCGCTTTGCAAACGGTTTTACCTTTGCTGCACCAAGCTGGATTAACACCAGAGGAAATCGTAGAAAAATTGGCTTTAGCACCCAGAAGAATTTTAGGTCTTCCAATTCCAAGCATTAAGGAAGGAGAAATGGCTAATTTAGTGCTGTTTGATGATAGTGAATGGCTGTATGAGGAAGCTAATAATTACTCAAAATCAGCGAACACGCCTTTTCTTCATCAGCAATTAAAAGGAAAAGTTTGGCTAACTTGTAATAATCATCAAGTTTATACATCTAATTAAACAGAAAATCACATGAATCAGAAAGTAAAAAATGCCTTAGAAAATTTGTTCAACACTTTTTCGGCACTAGAAAATGTTTCCGGACAAGCAGCTTTAAATAAGCTTCAGCCTATTTTTGATGGCGATGAAGACTTTATGAGTAAATTGATGTTGATGGATCAGGTTTTTGATGATTTTCCACAACTCGACCCCATTAGAGAGATTACTTTTGATTTATTGTTGATTAATTTCTTCTCAGAAGACACCAAAAAACTGGATGCAGATTATCTTGATTCGCCAGAATGGGAGAAAATTGAAGAAGAAACTTTAGACCGCGGAACCGAACTTTTAAACTTATTACTTTACCTAAAAGAGTGTGAGGATGAGGATATTGAACCTTCTTTAGACGATTATTTAAAAGAATTTTTATTGGTAGATGAAGATGAATTCCAAGATGAGCACCGAATTTACGAGGACATTATTGCACATCAGATTTTAATGGAAAGCAGTTTGGAGGAAATTGCAAGAGTTTCTAAAAATTTGCCAGACCATTCAGAAATGAGGGATCTATTTTATCCTTTGATGGCTTACTTTTTTGAGACACAACCTACAAAAGCAGATTTGAAGAAATTCCAAGAATTAAGCGAAGATGCAGCCTTTGATACTGCTGTGTTAGAAATGATTCTCGGTTTTCAAAATTAGAGATTTATCAAACCTTAAATAAAATGGAAAATTTAAACAAAAATGCAATTAACAACGGTATTATTCTGGCAGTCATCAGCATTGCTGCACAACTCATTGTTTATTATGCGTTTCCGTCCATCATTGGCTCCTTAACTTATTCTTTATCGTTAACACTCATTTCTCTTTTAATTTATATCGTCTTCACCATTGATTTGAAGAAAAAAATTGGTGGTTATTGGAGTTTTAAAGATGCGTTGAAAGGCATATTTTTAATGTCTTTGCTTGGTAATTTAATTACAAACCTATCCATGTTTGTGTTCTTTAAATTTATCGAAAGTGATGCTTATGATAAAGTATCTCAAATCGTAACACAAAATGCCATAAGCAACTTAGAAAGATTTGGAGTTACAGATCAAAACCAAGTAGATCAAGCGGTGGATCAAGCATTAAAACAAATCAAATCCATTTATCAACCAGATTTTAAAAGCTTCTTAATTAGTATTGGAACCACCATTCTGATTGGCTTTGTGATGTCTTTGATATTTGCCGCCATCTTTAAAAAGAACCCACCGATGTTTGCTCCAACTGAGGAGAGCGAATCATAAAAATATTTTATATTTGGAATGTTTAAAAAACGCTTTATGTATCACATCAAGCGTTTTTTATTGAATAAAAAATAGATTGCTTTTGGCTTTTAGCCTTCAGCTTTAAGCTTTAAAATATGGATATTTCTGTAGTTGTACCTGCATATAATGAAGTAGAATCTTTGCCAGAATTAACCGCATGGATAAAAAACGTGATGCAAACGCATGAATTTTCTTATGAGGTAATTTTGGTGGATGACGGTAGCAATGATGGCACTTGGGAACAAATTGAAAGCTTAAGAAACACAGATAGTGCTATCAGAGGAATAAAATTTCGAAGGAACTATGGGAAATCTGCGGCTTTAAATGTAGGTTTTGCTGCCGCTAATGGCGAGGTTGTGATTACCATGGATGCCGATTTGCAAGATTCTCCTGATGAAATTCCTCATCTTTACAGAAGAATAAAAGAAGAAAAACTCGATTTAATTTCTGGCTGGAAAAAGAAGCGCTACGATCCGATCACCAAAACAGTACCCACCAAATTATTTAATGCGGCAACCAGAAACATGTCTGGAATACATAACCTGCATGATTTCAATTGCGGTTTAAAAGCTTACCGAAAAGAAGTGGTGAAAAATATTGAGGTGTACGGCGAGATGCACCGCTACATTCCGGTAATCGCAAAATGGGCGGGTTTCACCAAAATTGAGGAACAAGTGGTAGAACACCGAGCTCGGAAATACGGAACCACTAAATTTGGCTTCAGCCGATTCATCAATGGATTTTTAGATCTTCTTTCTATCTTCTTTGTAGGTAAATTTGGCAAAAGACCAATGCACTTTTTTGGCTCTATGGGTGTATTGAGTTTCCTTATCGGAACGGTAATGGCACTTTGGATTATTGGCGAAAAACTCTACGATATTGCCTATCACATCAAAATACAGAGAGAAGTTACTGAACAGCCTTTGTTCTACATCGCTCTAGTTGCAGTGATTTTAGGCTCTCAACTATTTTTAACTGGCTTTGTTGCCGAGTTAGTTTCCAGAAGTTCATCCAACAGAAATCAATATCAAATTGACAAAGAGGTTTAGGTATCAGTTTTGAGTGGATAGTTTAGAGTTTTCAGTTCTTTTTATCAATTTCCAAATCTTCAAATTAGAATCATTATATTTGATAAAGCTTAGCTTATGATTAGTAAAACTCAATTAATTCAAACTATTGAAGGTATGCCCGAAGAATTTTCTATGGACGATTTTTTAGACCGTATTTTATTGCTTCAAAAAATTGAACTAGGTATCAATCAATCAGAAAATAACGAAACCTTTAGTACTGAAGAAGCTAAAGACCAGCTTAAAAAATGGTTAAAGTAAATTTGACCAAACAGTCCATTAATGATATTGACCATATTGCAGAATTTATTTCAAAAGATTCTGAAAAATATGCAGCTATCCAAACCCTTAGATTTTTTGAAGCTGCAAAAACTTTAGAGCATCAGCCTGAAATTGGAAGAATCGTTCCAGAACTTAATAATCAAAATATTAGGGAACTCATTGAAGGAAACTTTAGAATAATTTATAGGATTAAAAATCTTAATATCATAGACATATTAACTGTTCATCATAGTAAATGGTTAATTTCAAATAATCCCATCTTTAAAAAATAAAAAATCTTCACTCATAAACTCATTTTCAAATCTTCAAATCGATAAATCATCAAATTTAAGCATGTTTTTCTCCATCATCATACCGCTCTATAATCGTCCTCAGGAAATAAAGGAGTTGCTTGAAACTTTAGAAAAGCAAATTTATACTGCATTTGAAGTTTTGGTGATTGAGGATGGCTCTACTTTAGATGCTAAAGAAATTGTGCAGTCATTCCAAAATAAGTTAGATATTCATTACTTTTTTAAACCCAATGAAGGTCAGGGTTTTACCCGAAACTTTGGTTTTGAAAGAGCTAAAGGCGATTATTTCATCATTTTTGATTCGGATTGCCTCATCCCCGAGCATTACCTAGAAAATGTAAAAAACTACCTTTTTGAGCATCCATTAGATGCATTTGGTGGACCAGATGATGCGCATCCTAGCTTTACGCCTCTGCAAAGAGCCATCAGCTACAGTATGACTTCTATTTTTACCACCGGTGGAATCAGAGGAAAATCAAAAAACGTTGGCGGGCAATTTCATCCGCGAAGCTTCAATATGGGCATCTCCAGAAAAGTTTGGGAGAAAGTGGGCGGTTTCATCATTACCAGACTAGGAGAAGATATTGAATATTCCATCAGGATACATGAAGCAGGCTTTAAAATTGGCTTAATCCCAACAGCGAAAGTTTATCATAAAAGAAGAACTAGCTTTAAAGCCTTTTGGAAACAGTTGCACTTTTTCGGAAGGGCGAGAATTAATATCACCACTTTTTTTCCAAAAACACTAAAAGCAGTTCATTTTTTCCCTGCATTGTTCACTTTGTTTCTCTTAATTTGTGTGCTGGTAAATTTATTTCTTCCTATTATAGCACCGCTTTTCAATTTTATTCTTTCTATTTATATTCTTTTGGTATTTTTCGATGCTTGGTCTAAAAATAAGTCGTTAAAGATTGCATTTTTGAGCATCTTTACATCCATCATTCAGCTTACTGCTTATGGTTGTGGTTTTATGCAGGATTTTTGGAAAAAGTTAATTTTAAAAAATAAATAATAGTATGCTTTTAGCTTTCAGCATTAAAATATGAATCCATCTTTTTCAGTTTTAGATATTTTAGAAACCTCTTGGGACATCACCAAAAAGAATTTTTGGGTGATTGTAGGCTATTCTGCAATAGCCTTTATTGCTATCATTTTAGTACAATTCGCCTCCGCCTTCATCATGAGCTTTCCAAATCCCATCATTAACATGATAGGTTTATTTTTGTTGCTCATCGTAAACAGCATTGCAACTTTAGGTTTTTATAAGCTCACTTTCCATTTAATTGATTTTGAAGAGGAGGAAATCAGTTTTAGTCAAGTCATTCCATCATGGAAAAATATCTCCAGCTTTATTAGCTTGAGCCTATTGTTAGGTTTAGTAGTTTCTATTTTAAGCATCGTTTATCAAAAACTTTTAAATAATCATGAGTTTGCAAAATTTGTGAACATCATTAAGGATGATGATACTTATTTAGGAATTGCGGCTATCATCGCTTTTTTAATCTTGATCGTGATCAGTATCAGATTCATGTTTTTTCCCTGTTTTATTGTGGATGATGATTCAGGTGCTTTTCAATCCCTCATCCAAAGCAAAGCCTTAACCCAAGATAATTTATTAAAAATCCTCGCAGTTTTCGCAATCGTGATTGGCTTTATCGCGTTAGGCTTTTTAGCATTAGGAATCGGAATTATTGTTACCTACCCATTTACCAATGTAATTTTGGTGGTGACTTATCGTCAATTGGTGAATACTTATATCAACGAGCATCCTGAAGAACAAAAAACACTAGACGAGGAAAGTACATTTTAATTTCACATGGGAATTAAGGCATTTCTGAGTAAAATAATTGCCGCCAGAACGGTTAAAGGCATGGCGCATTGGAAAAGTAATGCAGTGGCCGCACAGGAAAAAATTCTTCATCAACTGATTCAAAAAGCGCAACACACCGCCTTCGGGAAAGATCATCAATTTCAAAACATCACCTCTTATCAGGATTTCAAAAAACAGGTTCCTATTCATGATTATGAGGATTTAAGACCTTATATTGATAGAATGACCCAAGGAGAAGCTCATGTACTTTGGCCTGGGAAACCTCAATATTTTGCTAAAACATCGGGTACTACTTCTGGCGTAAAATACATTCCCATTTCTAAAGAATCTATGCCAGAGCATATCAAAGCGGCAAAAAATGCTTTGCTGTGTTATATCCATGAAACTGGCAAAGCTGATTTTTTAGATGGAAAACTTATTTTCTTACAAGGTAGCCCAAAGCTAGATCAAAAAGCGGGAATTGCATTTGGTAGATTGTCTGGAATTGTGGCGCATCATGTTCCCTCTTATCTTCAAAAAAACCGATTACCTAGTTATGAAATCAATTGTATAGAAGATTGGGAGCAAAAAGTGGATGCCATTGTGGAAGAAACTTTAAAAGAAGATATGCGCTTGATATCTGGTATTCCACCTTGGTGCCAGATGTATTTCGATCGCTTAATCGCGAAAACAGGTAAGAAAAACGTCAGCCGAATCTTCCCCAACTTCAAGTTATTTGTTTATGGCGGCGTTAATTATGAACCTTACAGAGCAAGAATTGAGGAAAGTGTGGGATTTAAAATCGATAGTATCGAAACTTATCCCGCTTCTGAAGGCTTCATCGCTTTTCAGGATAGCCAGAAAGATAAATCGCTTTTACTTTTAGCTGATGCAGGTATATTTTACGAGTTTATCCCCACAGAAGAATTTTTCCATGAAAACCCAACTCGATTGAGTTTAGGAGAAATAGAATTGAATAAAAACTACGCTATTATCTTGAGTTCTAACGCAGGTTTATGGGCTTATTCTTTAGGAGATACGGTGAAGTTTGTTTCTAAAAATCCTTATAAATTATTAGTGACCGGAAGAATAAAACATTATATTTCGGCTTTTGGCGAACATGTGATTGGCGAAGAAGTAGAGCATGCTTTACTTTCCGTTGCACAAGAAGAACAAGTAGAAATTACTGAATTTACTGTTGCGCCACAAGTGAACCCTGAAAAAGGCGAACTTCCCTATCATGAGTGGTTTGTAGAATTTCAGAAATCACCAAAAGATTTAAAACAATTTGCCCAAAAAGTGGATTTAGTTTTACAACAAAAGAACATTTATTATCAAGATTTAATCAAAGGCAAAATATTACAACCTTTGATTATTCGTTCTTTAAAACCTTCGGCTTTCATTGATATGATGAGAGCGAATGGTAAATTAGGGGGACAAAATAAAGTCCCTCGTTTAGCTAATGATCGTTCATTGGCTGATCAATTAAAACCATATATCGATTAAATTATATCTAACATAAAACTTGCAGCAAATTAAGCATATCGCCATTTTAGGCTCAACAGGAAGTATCGGAACACAAGCCTTAGAGGTTATCAAAACCCATCCTCAGCTATTCAAGGTTAAAGTTTTAACGGCTCAATCTAATGTAGAATTATTGATTCAACAGGCATTGGCTTTCCAGCCAGAGCAAGTGGTTATTGGTGATGAAACTTTATTCCCACAACTAAAAGAGGCTTTAAAACATGAAAATATGGAAGTGATGGCTGGTGCCGATGCCTTATGCGAGGTGGTCACTTCATCAGAAATTGATGTGGTATTAACCGCTTTGGTCGGCTTTGCCGGATTAAAACCTACCATTGCTGCCATAAAGGCAGGAAAAGACCTCGCTTTAGCCAATAAAGAAACCTTAGTGGTGGCCGGTGAATTAGTGACCGAATTAGCTAAAGCTCACCATGTAAAAATTTTACCTGTAGATTCTGAACATTCTGCCATCTTCCAATGCTTGGTAGGCGAAATTGCCCCGATAGAAAAAATATACCTTACCGCCTCTGGCGGACCGTTTAGGGGAAAAGATATCGCTTTTTTATCAGAGGTGACGCATCATCAGGCTTTAAAACACCCTAATTGGGTAATGGGGGCAAAAATCACGATAGATTCTGCCTCCTTGATGAATAAAGGTTTAGAAGTGATTGAAGCCAAATGGTTATTTAATTTAAATGTGGATCAGATTGATGTGATTGTACACCCACAATCTATCATCCATTCTATCGTTCAATTCCGTGATGGTTCTATGAAAGCACAAATGGGTTTACCTGATATGAAATTGCCGATTCAATATGCACTTTCTTATCCGGATAGAATTGAAAATAACTTTAAAAGGTTCAACTTTTTAGACTATCCTTCGCTCACTTTTGAGCAGGCAGACACGCAAACCTTCCGCAATCTAGCTTTAGCTTTTGAAGCACTAAATAAAGGCGGAAATATGCCATGTATCATCAATGCTGCAAATGAAGTGGTGGTGGCAGAGTTTTTGAAAGAGCGAATCGGATTTTTACAAATGAGCGAGGTGATTGAAACCTGCATGACTAAGTTAGATTTTATCTCTCATCCAGGATTAGATGATTATTTTGAATCCGACCGTCAAACTCGCATTTTTGCACAAGAATTAGTAACAAGTATATAAACAGAATATCTAAAAATAAAAAAGGAATAAATGGATGTATTGGTAATGATTGCCCAACTGTTATTGGGACTTTCTATTTTAATCGTTTTACACGAGTTGGGCCACTTTTTAGCGGCAAGGGCATTTGGGATTAAAGTAGAGAAATTCTTTTTGTTTTTTGATGCATGGGGATTTAAACTCTTCAGTATTAAAATAAAAGATTGTGAGTACGGAATTGGTTGGCTGCCTTTAGGGGGCTATGTAAAAATTGCAGGGATGATTGATGAATCTATGGATACCGAAGCCATGGAAGCACCTGTACAAGCTTGGGAGTTTAGAGCCAAGCCAGCGTGGCAACGTCTAATTGTAATGTTAGGTGGCGTAACTGTAAACGTGATTTTAGGGATTTTCATCTTCTGGATGTTAACCTTTAAATACGGTGAAACTTACCTACCCAATAGCGAAGTAAAATATGGTATAGCTCCTGGTGTGGTGGGCCAATCTATTGGTTTGCAAGCTGGTGATCAAGTAATTGCTGTAAATGGTCGTCAACTTGAACGATTTAATGAATTAACAAGTTCTGATGTGCTTTTAGGGAATTCTACTCTCACTATTTTAAGAGATGGCCAAGAAAAAACCATTACCATACCACCAAGTTTTTTAAATAAGGTTTCTGATTATGGTATTAATGAATTTGTTGCCCCTCGATACAAATACGACATTGTAGATGTTACCAAAGGTTCTGAAGCGGAAAAAATGGGGCTCAAAAAAGGTGATCAAATTGCTTCCATTAATGGATACCCAACCGTATTCGTAGATGAATTGCAAAAACAAATTGCCTCTAATAAAGGAAAAGCCGTACAATTAGCAGTGATTAGAAATAATGATACACTTCAACTCAACGGACAGGTTTCTGCAAAAGGAACTTTAGGCTTTGTTTTTTCTGCTGTTGTTCCTCATTTAGCAACAGAAAAATTCTCTTTCGGACAAGCACTTCCAGAGGGAGCCTCAAAAGCATGGGGTTCTTTGGTAGATAATGCAAAGGGATTAGGCAAAGTGATTAAGGGCGATGTAAAAGCCAATAAAGCATTCTCTGGTCCAGTAGAAATTGCCCGTAAACTTTACGGTGGTACTTGGGACTGGATAAAATTTTGGACCATCACTGGCTTGTTATCCATGGCTTTAGCTTTAATGAATATGTTGCCTATTCCTGCACTAGATGGTGGACATGTAGTGTTTTTAATTATAGAAATGATCAAAGGAAAACCACTAAGCGATAAGTTTATGGAAAAAGCACAAATTGTGGGATTTGTACTTTTAGCCACCCTGATGGTTTTTGTTTTAGGAAACGATATTTTCAAAGCATTTACTAAGTAGTTTGGAGTTAGGAGTTAAAGGTTTAGAGTTTTAATTACACTTAACTTTAACTCCCAACTAACAACTCAAAACTCCCAACTGTTAAGATGGATTACTTTGAATTTTACGATATACCTCTTTCTTTCAGGCCAGATCAAGCTTTGGTGAAGAAGAAGTTTTATGCCTTAAGTAAAGAGTTTCATCCTGATTTTCATCTTGGAGAATCAGAGGAAAAGCAGCAGGAAATTTTAGATTTATCCACCCTCAACAATAAAGCTTTTCAAACGCTTTCTCATCCTGATAAAGTTTTGCCTTACATTTTGCAATTGAAAGGAATATTAACTGAAGGTGAGAAATATGCCCTTCCTCAGGATTTCTTAATGGAAATGATGGAGGTAAACGAAGCCATTATGGAGTTAGAAATGGAAGAAGATGCGGCACAAGCTGAAAAAGTTTTGCAGCAAGTAAACGATTTTGAAAATAGCTTAAATACTGAATTTCAGGAAGCTGTGACAAAATTTGAGCAGAGCGGAGAAACGGATCGAGCTGCTGCGCTGCTTCAAATCAAAGATATTTGGTACAGAAAAAAATATTTGTTGCGAATACGGGAATCAATTAATAAGTTTGCATCCCGCTAAAGCGGAAATACCACCAAAAATGCCCAGATGGCGGAATTGGTAGACGCGTTGGTCTCAAACACCAATATCTTCGGATGTGCCGGTTCGACCCCGGCTCTGGGTACATGAAAAAGCCTTCGATTTCTCGAAGGCTTTTTTAATTTTTAGTCCTGCTATTTGACAATCTAATCATATTTAGCGTTTATTTATTTCTTTCACTTCCCACGTCACCCTGAACGCGAGTGAAGGGTCTCATTTTATAAGTATGCATTATGGTAGGTTTTGCTTCTTGATTAGGTATTTGTGGTTCATTTTAAATTGGTTCCGCCTCAGTCGCCGGCGGGAGGGCTTGTTACTTTTCCTTCAGCTGAAAAGTAACCAAAAAGCCGCCGCTACGGCATTTTTTATGAATGGCATCTGTTAGTTTAGTTTATCACTGCCAAAAATCCCAAGGCGGAATTTGAGTGCCTGCCCTGCCTTTTCTTAGGCTTGATTAACTCTTCAATTTCCCCCTCTCCTTGAGGAGAGGGCTGGGGTAAGGTAATTTGTCATCCTGATGAAGATCAGGATCTCCTGACGCACTACCTTTCATCCCTTCATCACCCACCTCTGCCCCTAGTTTAAAAAACGGATTGATTCATGATAACGAGTCTCCAGACTCTTTTCTATTCTTTAAATCCTTTACTCGCTTCGCTTAAGACTAAGGACAGTTGTGGGGGACAAGTTCTTTTTAAAAAAACGTAAGTTCAAGTAATAAATGCAACTCAATAAAAAACGAAGAGGAGAAATAAACTCCCCTAAGTTTTATGCAAATTGAGACTGCAATGAAACAA
>JACXVB010000035.1 GCA_014763615.1 Sphingobacteriales bacterium
ATCTAAATAATAGACCAGTAAGAAAATTTGGTTATCTAACTCCTAATGAAGTATTTTTACAACTAAAGGTAAGTGTTGCACTTATCTCTTGAACACAGCAAACCTTAAAAAGTTTAATCCAACAATTTAAAGAAATTGATGGCGAAGAAGATAAATCTTTAGAGTTGGAAGACTTTTATGACCTTGTATCAATTGGTAGAGATTTAAACTCAATTTTAGAACCAGCTATTCAAAAAACAAATGATTAGATTATTTTCATCAAACAATAAAAAATTTCTCAAGTCGGTTGATAAATCGGAAGCTGAGTTAAACCGTTTTCTCTCAGAAAATTGGAATGATTTCTTTCCTCAATTCAAATTTATCAAAAGTGAATTTACTTTAGATGGCAATGTTAGAAGCAAAGGAACGGCAGGCAGATTAGATATTTTAGCATTCAATCCTAAATCCAAAAAATTTGTTGTTGTTGAATTGAAGAAAGATTTTGATAAAAATATCAGAAATCAAGCAAGTGATTACAAAGATTTTATCGAAGATAATTTTGCAGATATTTATTTGCTTTCAACTCAAAAATATGATGTTGAACTCCCGAAATTTATTGAAATCTCAAAAGATAACATAGAGCTTATTTTAATAGCAAAAGAGTATAGCCATTTAGATGTCGATAAGGCTAAAAAAAGTAAAGGAGAAATCACTCTAATACGATATATGTGGTTTGAAGATGAATTGCTTTTAATTGATTATTTGAATAATGACCCACTTGAATTAATTGAAAAAGAAAATACTGAGAAAATTAAAAAAATTAAAGCGATAATTGATAATAAACCTGTGAATGATACTATCACTGAAATTGATATGTTCTTTCATAAAAAAGATGAAGCAAAAAGGTTGTTTTTAATATTTTACGAACTTTTGAAAAGTATTGCTATTGTTGAAATTGAAGCACAACAAACAAAAGTAAAAGTTGAAATAAAAGAACAATCATTTTCTGTTGTTGGATTTAGTGGAACTGGTCCGAGAAAAGCTTTTTTACAAATCAATACAAACATTGATGAAATTACTTCTGTTTCAACAATTGATATTGATGATAGAGTGAGACCAGGAGCAAAAAAGAAAGGCAGTTTGGGGACAGAACGCTATGAGGTTTATTTAAAATCGGAAGATGAAATTTATAAAATGTTTGATGCGATAAAAGCAAAAATTTAATTCAATGCTTCTGCAAAAGTTCTTTCATAAAGTGTATCGAAATTTTTAGACGAACTACTCAATTGACTGCGAACATTGATAGACAAGGTTTTTTCAGTAAAATCAAAACCGAATTTATCTTCTTGACCATAAAGAATACCTTGAAAATTCAGCGTTTCCTTTTTAGGTTTTACATTGTTTGGCACAATACAAATATCCTGGTCTTTCTTTTTGAAAAAGCCAGCCAACGACAATTCACCGTGTGACTGACCAGCAGGAGGATTAAGCAAATCGGGATTTACTTTATTTCGCAGCAATTCGGACTTTACAACCTCGTGCAACAATTTAATAGGCTTTTGACTTCTGATAAGATTATTTTTTCCTTCAGTTCCGTTGCTTTTAATTGCAGCCTCAATGGACTTCTTAATTTCGTTTAGTGCGTTTTGCAGCGTTATCAAATTCGCCATCGTTAAAAAACTCTTTTAATGTTACGCTCAGTGCGGTGGCAATTTTTTCAATATTGACAATAGAAATATTCCTTTGCCCATTTTCAACACTTGCAATGTAACTTCTATCAAGGTCGGCAGCATAAGCCAAATCTTTCTGCGACATGCTTGTCGCATTTCGGAGCTCCTTAATTCGTTTACCTGTTTTTTCTTTTACATCCACGTAATAAAAGTCAGAATATGCTGACTATAAATCAAAGACTATAAGCAACATTTAAAAATAAATTATTAAATTTACTAGTAGTAGCTTATTTAAACATTTACTTAACTCGACAAGACAACGCAATGACGAGAGAAGAAGGCCCGCTACTAACACGGTTATAGAAAAAGCGGCGGTTCAATACTTTTGTATAAAGTTTTGTCTTAAAAATCAGCCCCTTAGCAAGACGCAAAACAATTTAATCCATTAAAAAGTCAACTTAAAATAAGCTGATTCATTGCTTACAACAAGCGTTTTCACTTTACAGTATTCTTGCTGACCAGATGTTGCTTGCGGATCAACATTTTGATTAGCTTTTAACCAACTGTAATGCTCGTTGGTTAAAGTTTTACCTCCAAGTTCGCTTGTATTATCAAATCCGTGAAGTATAATTTTCAGATATTTGAAGTGGCTGGTATAAGTTCCCTCTGCCTTATCAAAGGTGATTTCCTTTTTTTCTGGATTAAAAGAAATTACCCTTTTAAAAAAGTCTCCATTTTGGTAATTAAAGCTTTTTCCATCATCTTCATAATAAACAAAATGATTAGCCTCATCACCTTTATAAACATGAATGGCTAAAGTATCTGTTGGCTTCTCTGCCGTAGATTGAATAATGGATTGCACAGGGATAATGCTTCCTCCTTTTACAAAAACAGGTAGTTCATCTAATTTTAAAGGAATTATTTGTTTCTGTTGACCAGCATTTTTCGCATCATCAAATAATCGATACCATGTTCCATTCGGATAATAAACTTCTCCAAAATCTTTTCCATTTTCAAACGGAGCAATCATAAACGCTCCTCCAAATTGATATTGATTTTGAAATTTGGTGCTGTAGATATTCGGATCAAAAGTATTATTGATAGCTAGTGTACGCATCACCGGCATTCCATTTTGGGTAGCTTCATAAAAAGTTGAGTACAAATAAGGCAACAATTGATATCTTAATGAAATATAGTTTCTCGCAATACCTAAAACTTCTTCGCCGTAAGTCCAAGGTTCTGATGATTTGGTATTGATTGCGGTATGATTTCTGAAATAAGGATTAAAAGCGCCAATTTCTATCCATTTGGCAAATAAATCTGCTGAAGGATTACCCGTAAAACCACCAATATCCATCCCTGTAAAGGCAACTCCAGACAATCCCATGCTATTCATAATTCTAATCCCCATAATCATGTGGTCAGATTCAGAACGGTTATCGCCTGTCCAAATAGCAGAATATCTTTGCGCTCCGGCGTAAGAAGCTCGGGTTAAAATAAACGGACGTTCTTTGAATTTCTCTTTAGCGCCTTCATAACTAGAACGCGACATTTGGAAACCATAAATATTGTGCGCTTTCAAATTGGAGCCACCATTGCCATCAAAATTAAAAAGGATATTATCTGGCATTTTCTGCCCCCAAGTAGCAATCTCGTTCATGTCGTTCCAAATGCCACTTACACCAGAATTGGCAAAAAAGCTGACCTGATCTTTCCACCAAGCTCTTCCTTTTGGATTGGTAAAATCAGGAAAATTACACCATCCGGGCCAAACCTGTCCCGTGTAATTTGTTCCGTCTGGATATTTAATGAAGATATCATTCTTTAAACCGCTTTGATAGGCAGGAGCGTCTTCCTGTACTTTAATTCCTGGATCTACAATTACAGTGGTTCTAAAACCCATCTTTTTTAACTCATTGGTCATCCCAACCGGATCGGGAAAACGGTCTTTGTCCCAAGTAAAAAGCTGGTATTTATCCATATAGTGGATATCTAAAGTAATGCCGTCGGCAGGAATTTTTTTCTCTCTTAAGGTATTGGCAATTCGCATGACCTCTGTTTGTGGATAGTAGCTATATCTATTCTGCTGATAACCTAACGCCCATAATGCGGGCATTGGCATCCTGCCCGTTAAATGAGTGTACGACTTGATAATATCAGCTAAATGGCGGTGATAAATGAAGTAATAATTCATCTCGCCGCCACGGGCACCAAAAGAAGAAAAGCGATTATTACTAGCTCCGAAATTAAAATCGGTTTGATAGGTATTATCTAAAAAAAGACCATAATTTAAGTGATGATGAATGCCAACATAAAAAGGGATGGTAACATAAATGGGGTCGGCATCGGTACGATAACCAAAATTATCTGTATTCCAATTGGTGTAGCCGTTTCCTCTTCTATCTAGATTACCTGTTTTTTCTCCCAAACCTATAAAACGCTCTCCATCTTGCAGCTTTTTATAAGTGGTCACATGATTACTCACCCAAGAGGTGGTTAAACCTTTCTCATCTTCATTAATTAATTCCCCATCTTTAGTATAAAATGCGATGGCATAAGGTGTTTTCTGAATTACAGCTTTTAAAGAATCTGTGATAATGGTGATCTCTTGTTTTGTTTGGGTGATGCTTACTTTTACCTGATTAGGTGGTGCAATTACTGCATAGGAAAAATCTGGAGCTAATGCTGCTTTAGACATTCTAACCCTGACAATACTTGGTGTATATACAGAAATTTCAACAGGATTACTTCCGGCAGTGAGCCGCACTACTTGATTTTCAATTTTTACAGAGGTAACATTTCCAACTGTTTTCACAGGATTGGTTTGCGCTACTAAAATACTAGCCACCAATTGCAAAGGAAGCAATAGCTTAAATCGTAATTTTTTCATGAACTCTTTTGATTAAAATCAGGATTACTCATACCCGATATTTAAGTTTATAAAAACAAATTACGCAAAGGTTTCGGTAAAAATTAAGACTTTTCGGTTTTTTCTTTTCAATGTCTTCGGATTACCCGACTTAAACTATAAAAAAAGAGCGACTTAAAAGTCGCTCTCTAGCTTATTCAACTGTAAATTTTTGGGTGAGATTTCCAATTTGAATTTTGAAATCTCCTGGCTCTACTACCTTTTTTAAATCTGCATTTACAAAAGACATTTCTGCTTTGGTGATTTTAAAATTCACCGTTTTGGTTTGTCCAGGTTGAAGATCAATTTTCTCGAAACCTTTTAGGCGTTTCACATCCGGAGAAATGGAAGCCACCAAATCGCTCAAGTATAATTCTACCACTTCTTTACCTTCCATTTTACCGGTATTGCTTACCTCAACAGAAACATTTAGTGTGTCATTTGCGGTGATTTTGTTCGCACTTAATTTTAGATTACTAAATTTGAAAGTAGTATAACTTAAACCGTAACCAAACTCGTATTGAGGATCGTAATCTGCATTGTAATTATAAACTCCTTCAACCACATCTCTACTTTCAGAAGGCTTATGATCATAATTTATTAAAGAGTTTGGATATTTTGGATAGTTATAAGGTAATTTCCCAGAAGGATTCACCTCTCCAAAAAGAATATCAGCTAAAGCATCTCCACCAAAGTTTCCTGGTAAATAGCACTCTAAAATTCCGGCCATAGCAGGTTCAAATTTGCTGATGATTCTAGGGCGACCTTCATTTAATACCAAAATAACAGGTTTGCCGGTAGCTGCCAATTTTTTAGCCAATTCGGTTTGTAAGTCCGAAAGGTATAAATCGCTTAAATTTCCTGGCGTTTCTGTGTAAGAATTTTCACCTAAACAAAGCACAATAGCATCCACATTTTTGGCAGCAGCAATAGCCTCATTCATTTGATCGGCATACTCCTCATAATATTTACCCTTCATATTGTAAGATACGCCTGGCACATAAGTTACTTTCTCTTTACCAATTTTATTTTGAACAGCGGCTAAAATGGTGTGGTATTTACTGGCAAATTCCTCTACTAAATCTCCCTGCCAAGAATAAGACCATCCGCCATCTAAGGTGCGCATAGAATTAGCATTCGGACCAGTAACTAAAACGCTCATTCCTTTTTTCAAAGGCAAAACGTTGTTTTTATTTTTAAGTAAAGTGATAGATTCTGCTGCGGTTTGGTAAGCAGCTTGCTCAAACTCTTCACTACCGAATTTTGGATAATCTTTATAATTGGTTACCGAAGTATCAAATAAACCTAGCTCAAATTTCAGTTTTAAAATATGTGTAACCGCATCATCAATTCTAGATTCTTTTACTTTTCCTTCTTTTACCAAAGCAATTAAATCATCACAAAAAGGCTCATACTGATAAGCAATCATAGACATATCGATACCTGCATTGATGGCCATCATCACTGCTTCCTTATTATCTTTTGCTACATGATCTCTTTTATACAAGTTTTCGATATCGCCCCAATCGGTAACCACCAAGCCTTTAAAACCTAATTCATTCCTCAATAACTCGGTTAAAATTTTTGGATTTGCATGTACCGGAATCCCATTAATTAAACCAGAATTAATCATGATACTGTGTGCGCCAGCATCAATTGCCGCTTTAAAAGCGGGTAAATGATATTCCCGAAGTGCTTGATCTGATATCATGGCTGGTGTTCTGTCTTTACCAGAAGTAGCCACTTGATAGCCTAAAAAGTGCTTCATACAAGAGGCCACATGAAAAGGGTCTCCCACATTATTATTGTCTCCTTCATAACCTTTTACAGCTTGCACACCCAACTCAGAACCTAAATAAGGGTCTTCCCCATAAGTTTCCCAAATACGTGGGAAACGAGGATCCTTACCTAAATCTAGAACGGGAGAGAAATCCCAAGGAATGCCACTTGCTCTGGTTTCATAAGCTGTAATTTCAGCAGCTCTTTTTACTAAATCTCTATTTCTTGTTGCCGCTTGCCCAATCTGTTGAGGAAAAAAGGTTGCTCCAGCTGTGTAGGTTGCACCGTGAATGGCATCTATACCATAAAGCACCGGAATGTTTAATCTACCTTTTCCTGATTTTTGAATTTGAGAAATGAGGTTATACCATACTTCCGGTGTTCTGGCTCTGTTGTTTGCCGTATTTAAAACAGATCCAACTTTATACTTATTAAAAGCCGCATCCATAGCCGCAGGGTCTAAAACAACGGGCTCATCACTGGTAAATCTATCTTTTCCTTTGGTAATGACATCTAGGGTAATTTGAGCCATCTGACCAACTTTTTCTTCTAAAGTCATCTGCTTAAGCAATGCAGCTACTTTATCATCAACGGTATTTGACTTAGGTTTAATTTGAGATGAACAAGATAAATGTGCAAAACAAAGAATAATTAAACCTAAAATAGTAATTTTATGACTCCTTTTCATCTCTAATTAATTGTAGTTATTGTACGTTTTAAATTAATGCTGAACGATTATTTTTTCGACACTCCATTGCTGCCCATTAAATATTTTCATCAAATAAACTCCATTCCTCAAGTTGTTAACTGGAATTATCAATGAACCATTTTCTAAGTTTCTACAATCTCTACGATAACAGATTTTACCAGTCATATCTATAATTTCAATTAATTTTATAGTTAAATTTTCAGGAATTACAGTATTGCTAGCCTCGCCTCGTGTGCTCATTGTTTTAATATGCTATGAAACTTTATTTGGAGATGAGCTATTATCAAAAGTTGGAGATGTTTGTACATTTACGACTTCACTAGCAGGATTGGGAGATAAACTATAATAAGGGCTATAAGGTGCATCTTTAGCCCAAAATAGAAAATCGAAAGTTTGCGCACCACATGAACCATTATTAGTTAATCTAAACAGCACAATATTATTTGTGATAGGTAAATTGATTTGTAAAACGGTTCCAATACTTGGGTCTTGATATTGTGTCCAATAGTTGTACCCACCTGTTATATAACTCCAAGTTGCCGAAGCTAATTCTGGATTTGATACGACCACATTTGTAAGATAGTTTGGCTTAATATAATTAACGCCATCATAATTTGTTTTTAAATTCTCGTATTGTCCCAGATAATTTGTGAAATATCCATTAATTTTACTTACACCGCCCCCAACAGATATATTACTTTTGGTTATTGAGATTTGTTGACCACATTGATTAGTAATGGTAGCAATAAGCGATATTACCCCAGAACCTATTGCATTAATGCTGGTTTGTGCAGAAGTAGGAGAATTAATTTGAGCAACATTTGATCCATATGGATAAGTAGAAGTGTACCAATGAACAGTAAAACCGGTAGGTATATTTACTGCAGTGTAATTCTCCGAAGAACAAATTGAATTTGGACCTACAATGGCAAAATCTGGATATTGAGAAGCATCTATTGGCGTTCTTGATGCCGTACAAATTAAAGTAGGTTGCGACACACCGTTAACCACGGGAGTTACGGAAATGCTGGGTAAAACGCCAGAATAAGCTGGCGTTGAAAAAGTAAATGAAGGAGAAGTTGTTGTAAATGTTTGTGGAACAAAGCCTCCACTAGGATAGGTGTAGGTATAAGGATTGCTGAGGGACCAGTTATATGAAACAGAACAACCCGTAGGAAAAGACAGATTAACAGCAACTGTTTTAGTACTAGCTGTACCGCAAGGGACTTGAAATGAAGTAGGACTAATAGTAAAGGTTGGATTTCGTTTAATAGGGATAGAAACTGTTTGGTTATAGCCAGGTGTTAAACTAATACCACAACTCGTATTTACTGGTCTGATTTTCACATACCCTCCATCACCACTATTTGCATCGGTTACAATGTTTACATTATTAGAACCTGCAATCCACTGACTGCTGTTCATACATGTGGTACTTCCTATTTTCCAGCCAACAGGAATCTGGTATTCATATTGAGTTATTGAACCGAAACAGGATGCAGTCGTTTCAAATTCTGTATGCCATTGAAGATTACTAAAACTAATTGGTATAGTATTTTCCTGACACCCTGCTGCATTAATAATAGATAAATTTGGTTGAATAGACCCACATGATGTGTTAGAATAAAAAAGCGATTTTATTTTTTTAAATTCTGGGTAATAATATTTTATTGTATTATCTACATCGGTATATTCTACACTGAATACCTGCTTTAAATTTGCATCACTAAACCTACCAACAAAATTATTCCCATTTCTAGAAACTACAAAACACCCGCCTGAATAAGATGTTATATTGTTAATGCTTCCAGGCGTAGTCACAGTAAAACTGATGTCTGTTTGAGGACAATATTCCTGATCTGTTCTTGGTGAAATTGATGTTTGTCCTTTACTTTGTGTTATAAAAAATATTAATGCGAGGATGATAGTAATAAATTTTTTCATATTAATTGTTTTAATATTTAGTTAAATGAATTTGGAATCCCACACTTACTAATAAGCCTTTTTTTATGCTAGAATAGTTGGATGCATTATTTGAAGATGTTAATTTTTCTTGTTGATTCTGATAACCTATTAAAAATTCCATACCCACAGTAGAGTTAAAATAGACTGCTTGACCTACCAAAACTTCAAAGTTGTTTCTAGTGCCTCTATTTTTAGAATAATTATCCTTAACATTACCATATTGATAGGATACTTCTGTTAAAATATTAAATGGCTTTTCTTTTGGCAGAAAATAGTACCTGAAAAATGGTCCATAATCTAATCTTATGCTTTCTGAAATAGTTAATGAATTAGAAGATAATCCCTTATCTTTTTCCCACCAAATAGAAGGTTTTAGACCAACAGCTAATTTGTCCTTTATGAAATAACCTATTTGGGGACTTAGTTGTAGATTTGTTCTTTTATACTCAGTTGATACTGTATTAGATGAAAATTCATCATTTACAGAACTAAAAGTTCCGCCTCCGCCCACTATCCAAGTATTTTTGTCTAATTGTGCAAAGCCAGGTAAATAAAAAAATAAAATAAAGAAAAGTAAGAGTATCGTTCGTTTTAGAGAAAACACTTGTGCTTTTCTTAGCCCTATTCTAAAATTGAAATAGTTGGTTTTTTTCATAAGTGTAGTTTTAATATTTTTTTAAATGAATTTGAAAGCCTATACTTAGATTAAGTCCCTTGGATACACTCTTACTATAGTCCTTTAATACTTCTAGGTGTGATTTATAGCCTAATAGAAATTCCATCCCTACTGAAGAATTAAAATAGATAACTGGTCCAGCACTAATATTAAAATTTTTTATTGGACCAATCAGCCCACCTGAATCCCACCTCCCCACTTGATAAGACATATCAGTTAAAATATTAAATTGCTTTTCCTTTTGAAGAAAATAGTAGCGAAAGAACGGTCCGATACCATATCTTTTTGTACTCCCACTTACACCGCTACTATTTGGGTCATTAGTAAAACTTTCGCTTTTAGCCCAAGAAAAATAAGGCTTTAACCCAAATGCAACTTTATCAGTTACAAAATATCCTGTACTAAAAGATACGGTTAAGTTTACATCGTTAGAGTAACCACTAGTATTTGGAGTTGCGTATGATGTGTAGTCCTTTTTTGAAGAGAAAAAATTTAACGCACCACTATTTAACCAAGTATTTTTATCTAATTGCGCATAGCTAGCTAAAGAGAATAGTAAAATTGGAAAAAGTATTAAGGTTGTTTTTTTCATAATAAAAGTATTTAAAGTAAGATGTACTTAGCAATCAAGAAGGTTTTATATCGTAACTATTATCTTAATTCGAGAAAAACTAGCTATTAAAATGTTTAACCGTTGTATTTCTGTAGATTAAAATACCATTTGAAAATAAATGTTAAAAAAGATTAGGGATCGATAAGTTTATCAAAACCCTAATCTTTAAAACCAAACCAATTTTACTTATAAACCCTAATGTAATCCACCTCCATGGTTCCGCTAGTGAAATTAGGATCAACGGCACCACCAAAATTACCTCCCATGGCTACATTCATGATAAAGAAGAAATCATGATTAAACGGGATATTGGCATTATTAGCCACGCTATGAACGATTTGTCCATCAACAGAAATTTTAATTAATGTTGGAGACCAATCTAAACTATACACATGAAAATCTGTGGTGGCATTGGTTATCATTTTGGTTCCTCCATCGGCGTTTGAGCCAGAGTGCCCTGGATAGTGCAAAGTACCATAGATGTTATTCAAATCTCTACCCAAATGTTCCATAATATCAATCTCACCACAACCTGGCCATGGGGTTGTATCAATATTACTACCTAACATCCAAATGGCAGGCCATGTGCCCACACCAGCAGGCAATTTAGCTCTTACTTCTACTCTTCCATAAGTGAAAGCATATTTGTTTTTACTTAAAAGCCTAGCTGAGGTATAAGCACTTCCATTATAGTCTTCCTTTTTAGAGGTAATTTTTAGCACACCACCTTGAACGATGACATTGCTTGATCTGTTAGTATAATATTCTAACTCATTATTACCCCAGCCACCAGCACCTAAATCATAACCCCATTTAGTTGGATCTGGAGCGCCATCAGTATTAAACTCATCAGACCAAACTAAGCCTGTTGTTTGCGGCTTCACTGTAACCGTAACCTGAATAGACTTTTTTAAGGTTAAGCCAGAGCTACTTTTAGCTGTTACAGAAACGGTAAAAGTATGGGTTCCCTGTAATGTGTATTGGTAAGTGATTGAACCATTAGTGTTGGTTTTAATAGTTCCGTCGCCCAACTCATAATCATACGTTGCTGCATTATTGGCACTAGCTGTAAAAGCTACGTTTCCACTACCATCTGTACTCGCATTCGCATTAATTACCAAATTAGAAGGTGCCGAACTATTACTAGCTCCTCCAGCATCTGCTTTCTTACAGCTGCTTGTTGTAATCAACAAGCAGAGTAAGAGCAGTGTATTTTTAAAGTATTTCATCATTTTTTAGGGTTTTATGGTCAATTTTTGATACCAAGCTAAGCCATCAATTCCGATGTTTCTTAGCGTAATTTGCGTATCAGAAATTGATAAAATTTCGTAAGTGTTACCACCAGTTCCGAAATTGATGATACCATTTCCTGAAACAAAAAACTGAATTTGCGTGGAAACATCAGGTGTTGAGCCAGAAGTAGTCGCAGAAAAAGCTAAATTTTTAGTGCCACCTGGGTCTAAAGGATAACAACCATCGGGACCACTGAAGCCATAGAAAGCGGTTGAGGCGGCTATCATAGAAGTAAGTCCTTTGTTATCAACTGTCATTGAAATAGCGTTATCTCCAGTCTTGGTAAAGGTTATTTCATCATCATATAAACAAGCATCTCTAGAATTTGGATCGGCTGTGTAATAATTAGAATAGAACAAATCTGGCTGACCTACACCTACGTGACCTGAGGTTGCTTTATCTGTTACCCATACTTTAGAAGCGTCACCTGTTAAACCAGACATGATATTTGCTGGGATAGTGAAGGCTACAAACACAGTAATTTTTTTACTGATGATAGAGGTAATTCCACCGGTACCCACAGCAGTTACCGTAATGGTATAATCATTTGTGCCTGGTGTGGTGTATTTATAATCTATGTATCCTGCCGGAATCATTTTTACGTTACCATCACCAAAATCAATTTTATAAGTAATGACATCCGTAGCGGCTGCGGTTATGGTAACCTTTCCGCTTCCATCTCCATTTGGATTCGCAGTACTTTGACCAGAGACGGCAGTAGTCAAGGTTAAGCCTGATGGGGTTTTTAATGCTCCAAAAGAATATTCTGTTTTCTTACAAGAGCTAAAAGCGAAACCTGTAAGCAGAAAAATAATAATCAGTGATTTTATATTCTTTGTCATGATTTTAATTTTTAAGGTTAGTTAAGCGAGATATCATCAAACAACCAAGTAAAATTGGCCGAACCATCTCCCATGGTGCCATTATCAAATATCAATACTACTTTTTGATAAGATTTTGAAGCATCTATGGTACTGTAATCAAAAGTTAATTCTTCCCAAGCATTAGCCATGGTGGTGCTTACTTCTTTCTCATAAGATATTCCACCATCTGTTAAATTCTCCACTTTTAATAAAACTTTAGCACCAGCTCTTGGAGAGTAAACTTTCATGGTCATCGTTTTTTTAGTAGAAAAATCGATTGGATTATCCAAAGTGATATAGCTTCCTCCATAAGTTTGATCAGTATTTTTCACCATTTTACCCACCTTATTACTTACATCAATACTTGATTTTTCAGGGTTATCGATTACGGTTACATTTCCCCCACCAAAATCTGTGAAAGCGTAGTTTAAAGTAGTTGATTCAAAATCTAAAGGCAGACCTAAAGTATTTGCCTCGGTGGCCAATGCAACATCATCCCAATAAAAAACTTTACCACTTCCTGCGGTTCCAAAATCAAAGAAAATGGAAACCATATCATAGTTGTAGGCCAAATTTAAGGCAGCCGTACCCGAAGATTGATTTGCAAAATTAAAGGTTAAAGTTTCCCAACCATTAGCCACAGTGGTTAACACATCTGTTTCTACAGATTTTGTAGGGTCTGTATGGTCTTCTACTTTTAGCTTTACATCTACACCTGCTGCCGGAGAATAAACTCTAACGGTCATTTTAGCATTAGTAGAAGTAAAAGCAAATTTATTTTGGAAACCTACGCCAGCACCTAAAGTAGTACCTGCCCATGTTTCAGCACCATTAACTTTAGTGGTTTTCTTCACTTTATTATTTGAGTTTGTTGGATCAACCGCATCCACCGTTTGAGCATTACCAAAATCTGTGGTGGTGTAAGTTACGTTAGGATCATCAAAAGTTACGGGTAAACTTAACTGATTAGATGGCAAAGTATTGGTTTGTCTGATATCATCAAATAACCAAGTAAAGTTAGCCGAACCATCCCCCATGGTACCATTATCAAAAATCAATACGATGTTGTTGTAATTTTTACTTGCATCAATACCACTATAATCAAAAGCTAAATCTTCCCACTCATTTGCTTTAGTAGTTGTCACTTCTTTCTCATAATTGATAGAACCATCAGAAGCATTTTCTACTTTTAGCAATACTTTTGCGCCTACTCTTGGGGAGTAAACTTTCATTCTAAACACTTTATTGGTGCTAAAATCAATATTCTGATCTAAGTGAATGAGGCTTCCTCCATAAGTCTGCCCTGCACTTTTCACCATTTTACCCACTTTATTGCTCATATCAATACCTGATTTCTGTGGGTTATCGATTACGGTCACACCACCGCCTGCAAAATCTGTAAAACTGTAATTCAAAGTAGGGGATTCGAAATCTAATGGTAATAAGACAGGATCAACAATAGTAATATCTTTTGTTACTTCTGTTGTTGCTGCACCACCACTTAAGGCTACTACTTTTACAGTATAAGTTCCAACAGCTGTATAAACGTGGCTTACGGTTTGGCCTTCATTAAAAGATACCGGAACCTCGTTTACGCCGCCATCACCAAAATAAACTTTGAATAAAGTTTCATAATCAGCTGTTGCAGATACATTTACTTTGAAATTATTGGCATTATCTATAGCAACATTCGCTTGCAAATTTTCCGGTGCTCTAAAAGAAACCGTGAGCTGTTGTGTAGCTTCTGTTGTTTTTCCGTTGATGCTATGCCCAACCAGTTTCACATTATAAACGCCTTCTGCGTAAGTGTGTTGCACACTTTTACCAGCGTCTATGGTGGCTGCGGTAGTAGTCCCATCACCAAAATAAACATCATAAGTTACGGCGCCTTCTCCGTTTGGAGTGATGGTCACTAAACCTGTATTGTCTTGAGTGATATCAAACAGCGCTGATAATTTATCTGGGGCAGCGGCTGAGGACACAAATGAGGTATCGTTGAAATTATCTTTCTTACAGGCTCCCAAAACAACCAGCAGAAGTACGATACTGAATAAATATTTTTTCGTATTCATCATCATGAATTTTTAATTTTTACTTGATTAATAACCTGGGTTTTGAGTTAAACCTGAAATATCAACTTCTTCCTGTGGAATTGGGAACACTTCATTTTTACCAGCCTCAAAACCTTCTATGGTGGTGGCTGCTTGTCCGGTTCTTACCAAATCAAAGAAACGATCACCTTCCATGGCCAACTCTAATCTGCGTTCTTTCCAAATAGCTTGCGTTAGTGCAGAACCTGTAGCGGTTATGTCGTGTGCATTATCTCCAAAAGCTCTCTGGCGTACCCTATTAAGGTAGGTTTGGGCTTTGCTATCATTTGGAGTTGATGATCTGTTGTAAGCTTCTGCAGCCATCAATAAAACATCAGCAAAACGGATATCTCTGTAATTAATCAAATAATTTAACTCCACCTGACCAGAAGTTTCTCCCTTTCTTGGTAAATATTTTTGATCATATAAACCTGTATTTTTGTAAGGAGCAACCAAATAAGTAATGTTATATTCTGGATGTGCTGCTTTATAAGCTTCGATATCTAAAATGGTAACCTCTTTTCTAGTATCACCAGCCTGATAAGCATTAGCTAAATCTTGTGTTGGCAAATTGGAACTCCAACCTTGTCCGTAAGGGCTTGATCCAGTTAAATTTCTGATTCCACAAACCTGAACCATTAAGTTTCCTTGACCTCTTCCTGGGTTAGACCAATCATAAAAAGGGCTTAAATTGGAATATTGAACCTCAAATACAGATTCTGGTCCGTTTTCTCCTGTTTGTAAGAAGATATCTCCGAAATTTGGTACTAAATCAAACGGCCCAGCAATTACATTTTCTAACATCGCTGCTGCTGCATCAAACTTACCTTCATATAATAAAACTTTTCCTAATAAAGCCTGCGCTGCGTATTTAGTTACTCTTCCTTTTTCTGGATTAGTTAAAGGCAATACCGCAATAGCATTATTTAAATCGGTTTCTATTTGTGTATAAACATCAGCCTTAGGGCTTCTGGTTAAGGTTCTAGAATCAGCCACAGATAATCTGTGATCAGTAAATAAAGGCACATCACCAAACATTCTTACCAATTGAAAATAGTAATATGCTCTTAAGAAATAGATTTGACCGTAAAGTGCATCTTTACCTGTAAAATCAAGTTTTCCTTTATTTTCTTCCAAATAGTTTACGCGGTTAATCCCTTCATAGCATGATTTCCAAGCTTCGGTTAAATAACTGTTTACGGGTGTAATTTGGTAATCATCAATTTGTTGGAAACCAATTTGGTCTGTTGCATTTTCACCTCCTGAGACAGAATTATCTGAGGCTACATCACCAATTACTCGGTTAGCCCAAATCCACTGCATAGGAGAGTAACAACCCACAACCATTTTTTGATAATCATCTTGTGATTGAAGATAATCGTCGGCAGTGATTTGATAATCTTCCTTCGGACTATAATCTACAAACTTTTTACAGCTTGTAGTCATCGCAATGACTAACATAAAGCCGATTATATTTCTTGTATTTTTCATTTCTTAATTTCTTTAGATTAGAAGTTCATATTTAAACCAAATAGGAATGTACGAGCTTGTGGATAAGCACCACGATCGATTCCAGAATTTAATATTCCTCCGGAGATTTCAGGATCAAAACCTTGATATTTGGTAAAAGTGTAGGCATTTTTCACTTGAGCAAATAATCTCAACCTAGAAATAACCTTACTTTTTAATAAAGATGTTGGGAAAGTATAACCTACTTGCACATCCTTGATTTTTAGAAACGTTCCATCCTCCACATAACGATCTGATGGTCTGGTATTGTTATTTCCATCTGTAAAGCTGAATCTTGGATTGCGAGGATCATTAGTAGTTCCTTCGCCAGTCCATCTGGCTAAAACACCTCTAAACTTATTGGTCATTGCTAAATTTCTTTCGTAAGCTCTGTAAACATCGTTACCAACGGAAGCATACCAAAAGGTGTTAAAATCAAAGTTTTTATAGCTAAAACCTAAATTGTAGCCCATCGTGAATTTTGGGAATGGATCACCAATTTTGGTTCTATCTTGATCATTAATTACACCATCACCGTTGATATCTGCAAATTTAATATCACCTGGTTGTGCATTGGGCTGAGTTGGGCTACTTTGAATTTCTGTGTAGTTCTGAAATAAACCAGCAGTTTGATATCCATAAAAATAACCAGGAGAATATCCTTGCTCAAAACGAGTAAGATTATAGCTAGGTATTCCAAAATTTCCACCCTGCAAACCGTTCACATCAGTTTTGGTCACCAAATTTTTAGCTTTACTAAAGCTGATGCTTGAGTTTAGTTTAAAGTTATCGCTAAATGACTTTGTAAGACCTAAGTTCAAATCCACCCCACTAGCTTTCACATTACCTACATTAGCAGAAGGAACTTGTGCAGTACCTAAATACAAGGATAAAGAAGGATAGAACAATAAACCATCTGTTCTTTTTTCAAAATAATCACCCGAGAAATTTAGTAAGCCATCAAACAATTGAATATCTAAACCTGCATTTAATTGCTTATCACGCTCCCATTTAAGATTATCATTTTTGTATGAAGCTACCGTTGCACCGATAGAAGTTGGGTTATCACCAAAAGTATATCCTGCATTTTGACCTAGACCATAACTATAAATAGCGGTTGAGATTCTTTGAAATTGTCTTTGCGTATTATCATTACCTGTGATACCATAACTTCCTCTTATTTTTAAGAAGTTAATTACATCTGATTTAAAGAACTTTTCGTCTGATACTACCCAACCTAAAGAGCCTGCATAAAAATTACCAAACTTGTTGTTCGCCCCAAAATTAGATGAACCATCTCTCCTCATAGAGAAAGAAGCTAAATACTTTCCTTTATAATCATAGTTTAATCTTCCGAAGTAAGAAAGATTTCTAGTTTCGTATCTAAAATCTCCTAAACTGATTCCTGAATTAGGTGCTGTTCCTGTTGCAGCAGTAATATCTGCATAATCCCAAGAGTTAAAAGGAACATCCTGACGAGAACCGTTGATAGAGTTTCCTGTGTTTTTCGCAATAGAGAAACCTAACATGGCTTCAAAATTGTGATCCTCATTAATTTTGAAATTATAATTACCAAATTGCTCAAAAGTGAAGTTATAATAGGTTGTTTTATATTGATAAACACTATTATGCGCTCCAGCTTTTGGTGTACCATCAGCATTTAAAGTAGAGTTGATGTGAGCTGCTCCGTAATAAGAAAGTGGCGTAAAGCTTTTCCCTGTCACATCGGTATTGGTATAACCATACCTAGAGGTAATTTTTAAATTCTTTAAAATATTGTACTGTAGCTCTAACTTGCCATAAAGCTTATTGGTATTTGATTCATTATGTGTATCAGCTAGTTGTGTTAGCGGATTATAAATCTCAGAAAGGATATTATTGCTTACTGAATATAGCCCATAAGTATTCGGGATGTTATTATAAATAGGAACAGTAGGATCGAAGTTTAATGCGTTTGAAATCACACTATTGATAGAGTTTTCTGGAACACCAGCACCTTTGATATTTACAAAGCTGGTATTGGCAATAAACTTTAATTTCGGAGTTAAATCAAAATCTAAATTAACCGTTCCATTAGATCTGTTAAAGTAAGATTTACTTCCTCCACCTACTATACCTCCTTGACCTAAATAAGCCGCAGAAACAAAATAGGTCATTTTATCACTACCGCCTCTTGCAGTTAAGCTATGTGTTTGAGTAACTGGTTTTTTAAAGATTTGATTTTGCCAGTTGGTTCCTACCCCTAAAGTAGAGATATCAGGGAAAATGATATTACCACCAGAAGCTAAACTTCCTTCATTCACAATACCTGCATATTCAGAGGCATTTAATACTCCAATAGTGTTCATCACTTCTTGCTGACCGTAAGTACCCCCGTAAGAAAATTCTGTTTTTCCGTTCTTCTTTCCAGATTTAGTAGTTACCAAAATCACACCATTACCACCTTTTACACCGTAAATAGCTGTGGTGGCGGCATCTTTAAGAATATTGATAGATTCAATATCCGATGCTGGGATAGAATTTAAATCATCTAAAGTTTGGATTGAACCATCTACAACAACTACGGGATCCGTACCTGTATAAGAGGGAATACCTCTTATCAACACGGTTGGCTTAGCACCCGGAGAACCTGTAGAAATCACGGTTACTCCAGAAGCTCTACCTTGGATGGCGTCTTCCGCTCTTACTGGGTTAAGTTTCTGAATATCGGCTTGCTTCACCGTAGAAATTGCTCCAGAAACTTTAGTAACTTTTTGAGTTCCGTAACCCACTACTACTACCTCATTAAGGTTGTTAATGTTGGGTTTAAGGCTAACATTAATGAGTAATTGGTCAGCAACTGTAACCTCTTTGCTGTCGTACCCTAAGTAGCTAAACACTAAAGTTGCTCCTTTTGGCGCTTGTACACTGTACATACCATTAAGGTCTGTTTGGGTACCATTGCTAGTTCCTTTAACCTTAACACTAACACCGGGTAGCGTTTCTCCGTTTTCATCTGTAACCTTTCCTGATATTTTTAAAGACTGAGCTTTAACCAAACAGGTCATACTTACAAAAAGCAAGAGAAAAACTAATGTAATTTTTCTTTTCATATTGGTTTTTTAAGTTTAAAAAATTGGTTCTTTTGATCAATAGCAAAAATTGGGAATTTTGACTATTTTCTCCATTCAAACATAAATCAATGTAAAGTCAATCAAAATTTTTTACCTACTAGTAAAACTATACACGAAGCTAAAAGGCTGATTTTGATCTGAGTTTGGGTACTACAATACTACTACAGCCATCATGAAAATCTTCATTAGCGCCAAATTCTTCAATTTCTTTCTTTTTTCCTTAAAAATTTTCTGTGTTTGGAGTTAATCATTTAGAATTGTGTACCTTTTATTATTAACCAATTTTATTAAACCATTTTATATCGTATTTTGTAGATGTAGTAGATTATTTATGAAAAAACAGTTTCTATTAGGTGTACTTATTTGCGCTACCTTTTTAAGTAAGGCACAAATTGGTATCCCCCAAATTAGTAATTACGGAAGTATAAATTACAAGGGGGGTACTCAAAATTGGGAAATTGGTCAGGATAAAAACGGATTGATGTATTTTGCTAATAATGAGGGATTATTAACCTTTAACGGCAGATACTGGAAACTATACCCTCTGCCTCACAAAACTATTGTAAGATCTCTAAAAGTTGCTATTGATGGTAAAATATATGTGGGGGGGCAGGATGAGATTGGTTATTTCTTTCCTGATAAAAATGGTGTTTTGAGCTATCATTCTTTAAGATCCTTGATTCCAAAAAAAGACCAGCAATTTGCAGACATTTGGGATATTGTGATTAGAAAAGATGACGTATTTTTTAGAACTACTACTGAGATTCTGAAATATAAAGACGGCAATTTCAATGTATATAAATCAAAAGGTACATGGGAATATTTAGGTGTTGCCAATGAAAAAATATTTGCTCAAGACACCTCCAAAGGATTGTTAACTTACAACAATGGTATTTGGGAACCTGTTGGAAAATATCCTTCCTTAAAGAATTTATCTATTACAGCTATTTTACCTTATGCGCCAGATACCCTGCTTATCACCACCAATAAAAATGGATTATTTATTTTATATGGCAATGTGATTGAGAAGAAAAAAGCCATTGATGATGCCTCATTTTATCAACATAGAATATATGATGCTAAAAAAATTAATAATGGATGGTATGCTTTTGCCTCCATTTCTGCTGGATGCCTCATAGTGGATAAAAATGGAAAAATCGTTCAGCAGTTCTCTTACGCAGATGGGCTTCAGAAAAACAATGTACGCTGTGTTTATCAAGATAAAAATCAAAACCTTTGGTTAGGTTTAGATGATGGTATTGATTTTATTGCTTTCAATAATGCCGTTAAATATATATACCCGGATGTATTGAAACAAACTAGCAGTTACGCCACAAAAATCCTCAACAACCAACTTTATGTAGGTACCTCTAACGGTTTGTATCACACCAATCTCAATCCTCAATTAAAAGACTTCTCTTATTCTCAATCGTCATTTAGCGAGATTCCGAATACGCAAGGTCAAATTTGGAATTTAAATATCATCAATAAAAATCTGCTGATTGCCCACGAGGATGGAACCTTAATATTAGATGGAAATAAAGTTAATACACTCTATAAATATCTTGGAACTTGGATGTTTGAGGCGATGTCTCCTTATTATCCCTCTCAAGATATTGTTGGGGGAACTTATACAGGTTTGCATCATATTGTTTTTGAAGATGGCTACTTTAAAGATAAAGGTCATATTGAAGGGATAAATGAATCTTTGAGATTTATCATTTATGATAATAACACCAATAGCATTTGGGCTTCACACCCATATCGAGGAATTTATCGTTTTAAACTATCTGCCGATTATTCAAAAATTATAGAAACTAAGCTTTATACAGAGAAAGATGGCTTACCCTCATCTTTAGGAAATTATGTAGCCCGTATCAAAAACCGCATTGTGGTAGCTACTCTAGAAGGAATTGATGAGTTTGATGAAAATACACAGAAATTTGTTCCTTCTAAAACCTTAGGGCCAATTTTAGGGCAAAATGTATATCAATATTTAAATGAAGACCAAAATGGAAATATCTGGTTTGTAACCAATAAAAAGGTGGGTGTGGTTGATTTTCAAAGAAAAGAAAATAATAAGAATTACGCCATTGTTTATTTTCCTGAATTGAGCTCGCAAGTGGTTGCCGGTTTTGAAAACATCTATCCTTATAATCAACAAAATGTATTTATTGGCGCTAATAAGGGTGTTATCCACATCAATTATCTTAAATATTTAGAAAATATTAAGCCTATCACCGTAAACCTTACTCAGGTTAAAATTTCGGGGAAAACAGATAGTGTTTTGTTTGGAGGATATTTCTTAAAAGATGGAAAAATTAGTAATCAACAAAATGCAACGCAAAAAATAGAATTGGCCAACGTTTTCAATTCCCTTCACTTTGAGTATGCCTCTACTTTGTATGAGCAACAAAACAATATTGAATATAGCTATCAATTAGAAGGTTTTGATAAAGATTGGTCGGACTGGGATGCCAAGAGTGAGAAAGATTATACCAACCTGCCTTACGGTACATTCACCTTTAAAGTAAAAGCCCGAAATAATTTAGGGAATGAGTCTAAAGTGGTTTCCTATACCTTCACCATTGATCCTGCTTGGTATCAAACTTGGTGGTTTTACCTCCTTTGTTTCTTGATTTTTTGCTATATCATTTACCAAATCATCCAATGGCAAAAAAGAAAACACCTGAAACAACAAGAATACCTCAAAAAAGAACATCAACTAGAGATAGAACACAATGAAAAAGAAATTGTAAAACTGCAGAATGAAAAACTAGAGGCCGAAGTTAATTTTAAAAACAAAGAACTGGCTAGTGCTACCATGCATTTGGCGCAAAGAGGGAAATTACTGTTGAAAATAAAAGAAGAGCTGCTCCCTATTGTAAAAACAGACGACCCAGAAAATAGCCCTGAAGAATTCAAGAAAATCCTCAGCTTATTAAATGATGCCGAAAGAGCTGATGATGATTGGGAACAATTTGCCATTCATTTTGATCGTGTACACTCTAACTTTTTAGCCAAGTTAAAAGAACGTATCCCTGCTTTAAGCGCCAACGATTTGAAACTTTGCGCTTACTTAAAAATGAACCTCACCTCTAAAGAAATGGCGCAGCTAATGAGTGTTTCTATCAGAGCGGTAGAAGTGAGCCGCTATCGTTTACGTAAAAAATTAGACGTTTCTTCAGACACCAATTTGTTTGATTATTTAATGGAAATTACGGCTGATTAGGTAATTGAATGTTATTTTCAACAATTTGCTCACATCATTTTAAAATAATGCCCTTGCCATAAGCCTTGTTCCGTGTGATGATATAAATTGAAGCAAACTAAAAGCTTTTTGTAATAGGTATATTCAATCCAAAAACGATATTTCTTCCCATATTATTCAATTGCAAAGGTTTAAGAGCAGAAAGATGATCGATATAAACTTCATCAAAAACATTATTGGCCGTCACATACCAATTTACTTTTTGTTTTTGAATACTCATTTCAGAACCTACCCTTAGATTTAAGAGGCTATAACTAGGTGTGTAGGTTTCTAATTGTCCTAAATTATTTTGAGATTGAAAATTGGTGAAAGTAGCGGTGAAACTTGGTCTATTCAAAAATCCTAACTTTTCTTTTTCAAGTTTTAATTCTGCCATCAAGCGGTTTTGCGGAATAAGTGTCAAATATCCACCCTTTTTCAATTCGCCTTTTGTCCAAGTATAATTAGAGTGAATCCCAATCCATGCCAATGGATGATAATCTATACTAAATTCAGTACCATAAATATTAGCATCATTTTGTAAATATTGCCATATTTTACCTCCTCCGATAGGTGCATTAGCACTTGTTTGAACAATGTAAATGTAATTATCAATAGAATTATAAAAGGGACTAAAATCAAAAATTAAATTATTGATATGAAAATGATAATTAAAATCAATTTGATAGTTGCGTTGAGCTTTTAAACTTAAATCACCTCGCTCAAATCTATTTTGATGAATCCCGTTTTGTGATAATTCTGAGATATTAGGACTTCTAAAACCTGATGCTAAATTAAGCTTAAAGAGATGATTTTGCAGCTTATAGGTAGAACCTATAGATCCGCTAAAGCTCCCAAATTGATTATTAACTGTAAACTTGGTGATTCCAGTACCAGTAAATGGACTAGATTTCATATCTCTGTAATCATATCGCACACCAGCATATAGATTAATTTTATCATTAAACCGAAATTCATTTACCGCAAAAACACCCAAATCATTAATCTGTGCGTCTGGCATAGGATTACTGTTTTTGTAAAAATCATTTGCATCATTATTAATGTTTGCGCCATTAAAGCCTGCGATTAATTTATTTTTGGAAGCATCAATTGTGTATTTGGCGTTATAAGAAAAAGTGCTTAATTCCATCTCAGAAAATAACATTCCTGGTGTATTGTTGGTGTTATCTCCAATTCCTTGTCTGGTATTTTTCTGATATCCAAAATCAATATTTAGGACATTGTTTTTAATGAAAATTTTATTTTTTAGTGTGAATAAATGATTATCAAGTTTTTGATACCAAAATTTAGGGTAACGATTGTTGTCATTGATAACTTGAAGCGATTTTTGATTAGTTAATCCATATTCTGGAAGCGCATAGTCATAACTAAAAATAAAATTTCCGAAAGTACTTCTATACCCTACATTAGCGCCTAAATTCAGTTCTTTGAACCGTGAGTTTTCAATCTGTTTTCCGTTGCCATCCTCATAGTCTTTATGTGTTTTTTGCGTGGTGTGAATACCCCCAAACCATTTTTTACCACTTGTTCTAATATCCAAATTACTCACATAACCATTTGTGTTTGTATGATATTGAGAATTAAGATTTGCCACAATAGTACGGCTGGCGACCGGGTTTTCTGGTATCACATTGATGACACCAGCAACCGCATCAGAGCCGTAAATCAAAGAAAATGGCCCTTTAATAACTTCTATATTTTGAGCAGAAAACTCATCTGAAATAAATGGATGATTACCCGCAAACTGAAAATTTTCTGCCTTGATGCCATTATTTAAAAATACAATATTGGTATTTGTCAGCCCTCTAATTACTGGTTTTGTATTTGCTATTCCGTTACTTAAAAAACTAATACCAGGAAGAGAAGCCAAATTTTCTGCCAGTGAAATTTTGCCTGATTTGAATAAATCTTCTTTGGTTTTAGATTCTATCGAAAAAGGGATACGCTCTTTGCTTTCGTTTAAGTTTCCGGTAACTACAACTTCCTGTAATTCTGTTACATTTTTAGAAATTGATAGGATATTACTCTTCTCAGAATTTAAAAACTCCACTTTGGTTTTATAACCAAGTTTATAAATCTCAGCCTTTATTATGAATGATTTATTGTTGAGTACAATATTAAATTTTCCTTCTTTATTGGTTGTTACGGTTTGGTTCAACTCAAAAAAATATAAGGTTGCGTTTTCTATGGGTTGTTTACTTTGTTCATCAATAACCTTTCCCGAAAAGTTATTTTGCGAAAAAACGGTCATGTGGGTTGCCAATAATAATAGCGTAAATAAGGTTCTCATTTTTTAATTTTTATCTTTGCAAAGATATTATTAAAATCATTAATGCAACTAATTTGCATTAATAAATTATGTTAAAAAGGAATACAAAGTCTAAACAAGCAGTTTTAGAGTTATTTATAAGTCATCAATATGGGATAAAACCAGATGAATTAATAGCTCAACTTCCTGATTTTGATAAGGTTACAATTTATAGGATATTAAATAGCTTTTTAGAAGATGGCATTATCCATAAAGCAGTTTCTGATGATGGAAGCTCTTACTATTTTATTTGCAAATCTTGTAAAGAAGTACATTACCATAGTCATTATCATTTCAAATGTTCAAAATGCCAAAAAGTAGAGTGCATTGAAAAAGAAATAGAGATTATTATCCCCCAAAATTATAGCATAGAAAACACCAATTTATGGATTACAGGTATATGTGAGAAATGTAACAAACACTAAAGAAATGATACTTATCATGCCCTTAAAAGCAATTAAAATTAACATCAAATTTTTATCTCCCTCTCGCTTAACTTAGTAAAAAGCTAAACTTAAATTAGTAAAGTTGGCTCCATGCTTTTAAAATCATTTGCAGCACAAAAATCGATTTTTATCCTATTCTAAAATTTTTTTAAAAATACTTTCATTTAATAAATTAAATGAATTACATTTGTAGAGTGAATATTCACCAACATTAATGAATTTAAAAAATAAACCGTAAAATAATTTCCCCATGAGCGTTTTTAAAGCATTAGAAAAACCTTTAAATATAACAAGCAGCATTTCTGATAGACAGTTTGAGATTATCGAGGCGGCAGGAAAAATATTAACTGTTTCTGGCGTAAGCGGTTTAACTATCAAAAACATTGCTAAAGAAATGAAATTTTCTGAAAGTGCTGTTTATAGACATTTTACAAGCAAAGAGGAAATCATCATTTCTTTACTAGATTACCTCGCTAAAGATATGGACGATCGCTATACCCGAGTAATCTCTAAAGAGCAATCTCCAGAAAATAAACTTATCAACTTATTTCAAAGTCAATTTTCATTTTTTAAAGAGAACCCACACTTCGCCGTTGCGGTATTTTCTGACGGTTTATTGGAAGAGCGTGAAAGCATCAATGAAACCATCATAAAAATAATGAAGGTAAATATGAAGCATTTGCTCCCGATAATTATTGAAGGGCAACTTAAAGAAGTGTTCACAAATTCATTAACAGCAGAAGAATTAGCTCATATTGTGACAGGGGCTTTGAGATTACAAATGTTTAAATGGCGAATAGCCAACTTTCAATTTGATATTAGCACAAACGGCAACAATATGATTCAATCAGTTTTAACATTAATAAAAAAAAATAAATCATGAAAACAATAACAATTATCTCCGTAGCCCTTGCAACACTATTATTTAGTTGCAAAAAAGATGAGGCGGCAACCTCTAATAACAATATCACTTCAACTATAAACGCTTTTCCTAAAGAATCTTTAAGCAATGAGGAAATATCGAGTTTAATATGGATGAGAGAGGAAGAAAAATTAGCTTACGACGTTTATATTACCTTGTATGGCCAATGGAATGTTAAGATTTTTACAAATATTGCCAGCAGTGAGCAAACCCATACCAACTCTGTTTTAACGCTACTAAACAAGTATGGAATCAGTGACCCCGTTAAAACCAATCCTGTGGGTGTTTATAGTGATACTACCATTCAAAAACTATATACTCAGTTAACAACTCAAGGAAAATCATCACTCTTAAACGCATTTATTGTAGGCGCAACCATCGAGGATTTGGATATTTCGGACTTAAATGAGCTAATTACCAAAGTTGATAATCAAGATATCAAATACGTTTATGAAAACCTAAACAAAGGTAGCAGAAACCATATGCGTTCGTTTTATAGTCAGATTACTGGTGCTGGCGGAAACTATGCTGCTCAGTTTATTACTCAAGCAGAATTTGAGGCTATTATCAACAGCCCCAAAGAAACAGGTTCTTGGTAATAGAAGAAAACAGAAGACTTTACAAAGAGTAATCACACTTAATTAAGTGTGATTACTTGCTTAAATACATTGATTTTTCTTTATAGAGATGAACAAAATATGGATCTTCCAAATCTTTGATGAAACGGATGGCTTCGCCAGTAGATTTCATTTCTGGACCTAATTCTTTCTGTATCTCAGGGAATTTATTGTAAGAGAAAACCGGCTCTTTAATAGCATAACCTACCAATTTTCTTTCGATGTTAAAGTCTTTTAACTTCTTAGTACCCAACATTACTTTAGTAGCAATATTGATATAAGGAACATCGTATGCTTTCGCGATGAAAGGAACCGTTCGAGAAGCTCTCGGATTGGCTTCTATCACATAAACATCTCCATTTTTTATCGCAAACTGAATATTCATCAATCCCTTGATGTTTAAGGCTTTTGCCAATTTCTTGGTGTATTCTTCCATTTTAGCAATTACCGTTTCTGGCAAGTTGAAAGGAGGGAGAACCGCACTAGAATCTCCAGAGTGAATTCCTGCAGGTTCAATATGTTCCATCAAACCAATAATATGTACGTCTTCTCCATCGCAAATAGAATCAGACTCAGCTTCTTCTGCTCTGTCTAAGAAATGGTCAATCAACACCCGATTTCCAGGTAAATCGCCCAATAATTTAACAACAGCTTTTTCTAAATCTTCATCGTTAATCACAATGCTCATGCCCTGACCGCCTAAAACGTAAGAAGGACGCACCAGAACTGGATAACCAACATGATGTGCCACTTCAATAGCCTCTTCGGCAGTTTCGGCAACACCATATTTTGGATAAGGAATGTCTAAATCTTTCAATAAATCAGAGAAACGACCTCGGTCCTCGGCGATGTCCATGTTATCATAAGAAGTTCCGATGATTTTAATTTCGCTTTCATGCAACTTCTCGGCCATTTTCAAAGCGGTTTGCCCACCCAATTGCACAATAACGCCTTCAGGTTTTTCTAAATCGATGATTTCACGCACATGCTCCCAAAAAACTGGCTCGAAATACAATTTATCAGCCATGTTAAAATCGGTAGAAACCGTTTCTGGATTACAATTAATCATGATGGCTTCAAAACCTTCATCGTTTGCTGCAATTAAGCCGTGAACGCATGAATAATCAAACTCAATACCTTGTCCAATTCTATTCGGACCAGAGCCTAAAACGATGATTTTCTTTTTGTTTGATGGGATAGATTCGTTCTCACCATCATAAGTAGAGTAGAAATAAGGCGTTTGTGCTGGGAATTCTGCCGCACAAGTATCCACCATTTTATACACTCGGTTAATGCCTAATTCTTTCCTTCTGTGATAAACCTCATCTTCGGTGACGTTACCCAAAATCCAAGCGATTTGAATATCAGAGAAGCCTTTTTGCTTCATGGTAATGAAAAAATCTTTTGGAATATTGTTTAACGAATAGCGTTTTAATTCTTGCTCTAATGTGGCTAGTTCTTGAACTTGGTTTAAAAACCAACGATCTATTTTAGTGGCCTTTCGTATAGATTCTACCGGAACACCCATTCGCATGGCATCTTTTATCGCAAAAATTCGATCCCAACTTGGATGCTCTAATTTGTGCATAATGTCTTCCAAGTTTCTGTTTTGTTTGCCATCAGAACCTAAACCAGCCCTGCCAATTTCTAAAGATTGACAAGCTTTTTGTAAGGCTTCTATAAATGAGCGACCAATTCCCATGACCTCGCCCACAGATTTCATTTGCAAGCCCAGTTCGGTATTGGCTCCTTTAAACTTATCAAAATTCCAACGAGGGATTTTTACAATCACATAATCCAGCGTAGGCTCAAAATAAGCGGAAGTAGTTTTGGTAATTTGATTTTCGAGCTCATCTAAATTATAACCGATGGCCAATTTAGCCGCAATTTTAGCGATAGGATAGCCCGTTGCTTTTGAGGCTAAAGCCGATGATCTGGAAACACGAGGATTGATTTCTATAGCGATAATTTCTTCGTTTTCTGGATTTACAGAGAACTGTACGTTACATCCACCCGCAAAATTCCCGATGGCCCGCATCATTTTGATAGCTTGGTTACGCATATCCTGATAGCAACGATCAGACAAAGTCATGGCTGGTGCAACAGTGATAGAATCTCCGGTATGGATGCCCATCGGGTCAAAATTCTCGATAGAACAAATGATAATCACATTGTCTTTATTGTCACGCAAAAGCTCTAATTCGTATTCTTTCCAACCTAAAACGGCTTGTTCAACCAATACTTCGTGGGTTGGCGATGCCTGCAAACCATGCGAAAGTGCAGCATCGAAATCTTCTTTTTTATGTACGAAACCGCCTCCATAACCACCCAAAGTATAAGACGGACGGATTACCAAAGGAAAACCAATTTCTTGTGCAGCTTCTTTTCCCTCTAAGAAAGAGTTGGCAATTTTTGATTTGGCTACGCCGATACCGATATCCACCATTAATTGGCGAAAAGCCTCACGGTTTTCTGTCTTTTCTATCGCTGCGGTATCAACCCCGATGATTTTTACACCATATTTTTCCCACAATCCACGTTCTTCTGCCTCTATAGCTAAGTTTAAAGCGGTTTGCCCACCCATGGTTGGCAAAACAGCATCAATTTTACGTTCTTGTAAAATTTCTTCAATAGAAGCTACGGTTAATGGTTTTAAATAAACATGATCAGCAATTACCTTGTCTGTCATGATGGTTGCTGGATTGGAGTTGATAATGGAAACTTCAATTCCTTCCTCTTTTAAAGACAAAGCAGCTTGAGAACCGGCATAATCAAACTCGCAGGCCTGACCAATAATAATAGGACCTGAACCGATAATTAAAATGGATTTGATGGAGTGATCTTTTGGCATGGCGTAATTTTAAGGGGATTTTTACGCTTTTAAAAAATCCCGAATGCTTGTTCGGGATGCAAAGATAGGAATTGAAAAGGTTTTTTTAGGATTAATTTTAGATTTTAATCAGCGGCGCATTCAAGTAATAAACGCAACTTTCAGATTATAAAATTAGCCATAAAAACTTGATAAGGAGTTTTAAAGTTTAATGTTTTTCTTGGTCTGTTAT
>JACXVB010000008.1 GCA_014763615.1 Sphingobacteriales bacterium
AACAGACCAAGAAAAACATTAAACTTTAAAACTCCTTATCAAGTTTTTATGGCTAATTTTATAATCTGAAAGTTGCGTTTATTACTTGAATGCGCCAATTAATAAGTAAATTGCTTTATAACCAATATGATAAACCGCTTCTGGAAGAGATGTTTTGTTTGCCTAATTTGCAATTGCACATTAGTTGGAGCAACTTTTTCTCAGAACACCTATGAATTTAAAGGAAATCGGAAAAGAGAATCTATTGTTTTTACTAAAGCCAGAGGTTTAGTTGTACTCAGCACTTATATCAATGATAAAGGACCTTACAATTTTATTCTCGATTCTGGAGTAGGGTTAATGATTATTACAGACCCAGATTTAAAAGATTCATTAAATCTCAAATATTTAAGAACCATCCAAATAAAAGGTTTAGGCGAAGGAAATACTATTGAAGCTTTTACTACGCCTTATTTAAAAGTGCAAATTGGTTCGGCTATTGCCAAAAGTACCTCGGCTGCAATTTTAGCCAAAGATTTTTTTAACCTATCCAGTTATGCTGGGATACCCATTCACGGTTTAATTGGATACGAGTTTTTTCAAAGCTTTATGGTTCGGATTTATTATGATGCTGGATATATCACAATTTTTAAGAACCAAAAATCAAGGCTTATTAGGAAAGGATACCGAATTCCTATTACCATTGAGCAGAATAAACCTTATTTGGAAGTCTTCGCTAACCAAGGAGCTCAAAAGAAAATCCCCCTAAAAATGTTGATTGATACCGGCGCTGGGCATCCGATAGCCATAGAATCTGAAGGAGATCATCCATTTCCGTTGCCAGATAAATTTATTCAGGCAAATTTAGGTGTTGGTTTAGGTGGAAATATTAGTGGTTTTATCGGTCGTATTGATGATTTTAGAATAGGGAGGTTTGATTTCAAAAATCCAATTGCCTCTTTTCCATACGATGAAGAAATGGCTGCAAAAGTTAAAGGGATTGATAGAAACGGAAGCATCGGGAACCAACTTTTAAAAAGATTTGAGGTGGTGTTTGATTACGAGAGAAGTTGTATTTACATAAGGCCTAACAGCAATTTTAAAGAGCCTTTTGAGCATGATATGAGTGGGATGGAGCTTTTCTGCACTGGAGACAACTATTCGAGATATTTTGTAAATCGGGTGGAGCCGAATTCTCCAGCCGATGAATTTGGTATCCAAAAGGGAGATGAAATTTTAAGTATCAACTTTAAACTTGCTCATAAAATGACGATGGATGAAATTACAGAGATGCTAAAATCTAAAGATGGCAGAAACCTCTACATAGAAATCGCCAGAGGCGATAATTTAATTAGAGGAGTGCTCACGTTAAAAAGAAGAATCTAATTTGTAATTAATCTGCTACACTATTCTGCTTCAAAATTTTTCGTTAACTTGGTAATTCTAATCAGTTTTTTATGAAGAAATTTTTACTTCCTCTACTCGTTTTTACAACGATTACTTATCAAGTTAGTGCCCAGAAAAACAAAAAAGTAAAGGTCGAAATTCCATCTGCAACTTCAGCCTCAGAGCAATTGGCAAGCTATCAAACCAGAATCAAATTGCTAGAAAATTCATTAGTCAAAAACCTTCCTTTTGTAAATATTGGTCCAACGGTAATGAGTGGGCGTGTGGTAGATGTTGATGTAGATCAAAATGATCCAACCCATTTTTTTGTAGCCTATGCATCAGGAGGTTTATGGTACACCCACAATAATGGAATTTCTTTCGAGCCACTTTTTCAGCAAGAAGAAAGCATGTCTCTTGGTGATATTGCGGTAAACTGGCAAGACAGTATCATTTGGGTAGGTGCAGGAGAAAACAACAGTAGTCGCTCTTCTTATTCCGGAACAGGGATTTACAAATCTACCGATTGGGGTAAAACTTGGCAAAATGTAGGTTTACCAGAAACCCAACATATCGGAAGAATAAAACTTCATCCATCAAATCCTAATATTGCTTGGGTGGCAGCAATTGGTCATCTCTATTCTCCAAACAAAGAAAGAGGCGTTTATAAAACTACCGATGGTGGTAAAACTTGGAAACAAACTTTGTATATCGATGAAAATACTGGAGCGATAGATTTAGCAGTTGATCCTATCCATCCAGATATTTTATACACTGCGGTTTGGTATCGTGAGCGTAAGGCTTGGAATTTTGTAGAAGGAGGGAAAACCTCAGGGATTTATAAATCTACGGATGGTGGAAACACTTGGGCTTTAGTAACTACGGCAACCAGTGGTTTCCCTACCGGAGATGGAGTGGGTAGAATTGGATTAGCCATTTATCCTAAAAATCCTCAAATTATTTATGCTGTTTTAGATAATCAATTTCCGAGGGACGAAAAGAAAGATGAGGATGAAGACAAAAAGGATGAATATACCATTGATACATTTGCCAAAATCACCAAAGATGAGTTTGCCGCTTTAGATGATAAAAAACTTGCTTCATTTTTAAAAGAAAACAGATTTCCATCAAAATACACTGCCAAAATTGTAAAGCAAAAAGTAGCCGATGAGGAGATTAAACCTCAGGCTATAGCCGAGTTTATTGATGATCCTTATACTTCGGTTTTTTCTGCTCCACCCAAAGAGGCAGAAGTTTATCGCTCTGATGATGCGGGTAAAACTTGGCGTAAAGTGAATGTGATGGATTTGAAAGGTCTATACAACACTTATGGCTATTATTTTGGGCAGATTTCTGTTTCCCCAATTAATCCTGATAAAGTTTACATCATGGGAGTACCTATTTGGAAATCCGTAGATGGAGGAAAAACTTTTCAATCTATGGATGCAGCCAATGTACACGCAGACCATCATGCGCTATGGGTTGATCCAAATAAAGATGGTCATTTAATCAATGGAAATGATGGCGGGGTGAATATCTCTTACGATGATGGTAAAACTTGGTTTAAAGCCAATACACCAGCTGTTGGGCAGTTTTATTCTGTAAATTATGACATGGCCAAGCCTTTTAATGTTTACGGAGGTTTGCAAGATAATGGTGTTTGGATGGGTCCGTCTGATTATAAATTTAGTTATAACTGGTATGATGATGGAAAATATCCTTATCAACGAGTAGGCGGAGGCGATGGCATGCAGGTGGTAATTGATACTAGAGATAATAATCTAGTTTATTCCGGTTCTCAATACGGATTTTATAATCGATACAACAAGAAAACAGGCGAAAGAATGCCTTTTCAGCCTAAGCATGATTTAGGTGAAAAACCTTTGAGATGGAATTGGGAAGCACCAATCCATATCTCTAAGCACAATATGGATGTGATTTATTTTGGAGCGAATAAATTATTCAGATCCTTAAACCAAGCAGAAGATTTTACTGCTATCTCTCCAGATTTAACCAAAGGAGGTAAAAAAGGAGATGTTACTTTTGGTACTTTAACTACGGTAAAAGAATCGCCATTAAAGTTTGGTTTAATTTATACCGGAAGTGATGATGGTTTAGTTTATGTCACCAAAGATGGCGGCGTAAATTGGACGAATATTTCTGCTGGTTTGCCAGAAAACCTGTGGATTTCTCAAGTTTATCCATCAGCTTTTGCCGAAGGAACAGTGTATGTTTCTTTAAACGGTTACCGGTGGGATAACTTCAACTCCTATGTTTATCAATCCAAAGATTATGGGCAAACTTGGATAAAAATCGGTGTAAACTTACCTGCCGAGCCTGTAAATGTGATTAAAGAAGATCCTGCAAACAAAAATGTCATTTATGTGGGTACAGATCATGGTTTATATGTGAGCTTTAATCAAGGGATAACTTTTGATGCCTTTAGTGGAGGTTTGCCGGCTGTTCCTGTACATGATTTGGTGGTGCAACCCCGCGATCATGAATTGGTAGTAGCTACGCATGGCAGATCATTATGGAAGGCGGACGTAAATCAATTAGAGCAAATGACGGTAGATTTGATGAAAAAGCCCATTAGTTTATTTAAAATGGAAAGTGTAAACGCCAGTTCTTCTTGGGGAAGAAAAATGTATAATGGTGAATTTTTTGAGCCTAAAATACAGATTCCATACTATGCCAGCCAAACCGGAACAGCAATAATTACCATCAGTACAGAAGATGGTACCGTTCTTAAAAGTTTTATTGATAATGCTGAGGTAGGTTTAAATTTTGCACAATATGATTTTTCTTTTGATAAAACTAAAGCTGTAGATCTCGCGAAAGCAAATCAATCAAAAAAAGAAATTAAAAATGCAGATAATGGCAACCTTTATTTACCCGCCGGAAAATATACCATTACCATCAACCTAAATGGAAATAAGGATACTAAACCACTCACTTTAGTAGAAGGGAATGGAGGAAAAAGAAGTTTTGAGCCTGAAGCTAAAGGAGAGCCAGAAGAGGAGGAACCAGACGGAATGGTAGAAATTAAGTAACAAAGTAGTTATCTATATCGGCGTAAGCTCAGGTATTGATACATTAGATAGATTAAATTTTAAAAGATAGATTAAATTTTAAAAATTAAATGTATGAACAAAAACCTACAACTTCTTAAAGTAGTTGGAGTGTTGTCTTTATCAGTAGCGATTGGTGCATGTTCGGCTCAAAAAAAAGCCAAAACACCTGTGTCATCCACTTCTGCAATGGCAGCTAAACCAGCTGGAGGCCCTATGGGAGGCAAAAAAGATGCGGGCATCAAACCTTTTAAAGATGTAATTACTGCAAAAGCCAAAAAAGACGAAGGCTTATTTAATGTGTATTCTCAAGAAGGGAAATATTTTTATGAAATTCCTGATTCCTTGTTAGGGAGAGAAATGTTAACCGTCACTCGCTACGTAAAAGTTCCATCAATTGAAGGAACTTATGGTGGAGAAGAAGTAAACGAACAAGTTTGGACCTGGGAAAGAAAAGGCGACAAAATTTTATTAAAAGTGCCTTCTTACACCAATATCGCTGATAAGCAAAGTGATATTTATGAATCGGTAAGAAACTCTAATCTAGCTCCAATTTTGGCTTCATTTGATATCAAAGCCTTAAGCAAAGATTCATCTGGAGTGGTGATTGATGTAACCGATATGTGGGCTAAAGATGTAAGTGCTTTAGGTTTGAACCAAAGAAGCAAAATGGCTTATAAAATCAGCAGATTAGACGATTCTCGTTCTTACATTGATACCATTAAATCATTCCCCATCAACATCGAAGCAAGAAGTATGAAAACTTATTTTGCTAATAATGCACCAGGTGATGGTTCTATCGGTTCTATGTCTGTAGAGTTAAATACTTCTATGGTATTATTGCCAAAAACGCCAATGGAGCCAAGAATGTATGATGATAGAATAGGTTTCTTCTCTAGAAGGCAAACAGATTATAGCATTAACGACCAAAAAGCAACCGTAACCAGATATGTGGCGAGATGGCGTTTAGAGCCAAAAGATCCTGCGGCTTACGCCAGAGGAGAATTGGTAGAGCCTAAAAAGCAAATCGTTTATTATATCGATCCGGCTACGCCGAAAAAATGGGTTCCATATTTAATTGAAGGCGTTAAAGATTGGAATAAAGCTTTTGAGCAAGCCGGTTTTAAAAATGCAATTACTGCCAAGGCAGCACCAACAGATGATCCAGATTGGTCGCCTGAAGATGCTAGATACTCTACTATCCGTTATTTTGCTTCTGATATTGAGAATGCTTATGGTCCTCACATTTCTGATCCACGTTCAGGAGAAATCATTGAATCTGATATAGGTTGGTATCACAACGTGATGACTTTGGTTCACGATTGGTTCTTTGTGCAAACCGCTGCTGTTAATCCAGCTGCAAGAGCACCACACTTTAGTGATGAATTAATGGGTCAGTTAATCCGTTTTGTGTCTTCACACGAGGTGGGTCATACCTTAGGTTTAGCACATAACTTTGGTTCAAGTGTGGCTTTCCCTGTTGATTCTTTACGTTCTCCAACTTTCACCAATAAAATGGGCGGTACTGCACCTTCTATTATGGATTACGCTCGATTTAACTACATCGCTCAACCAGGTGATGGCGTTACCCAGTTTTATCCAGGGATTGGAGTTTATGATAAATGGGCAATAAAATGGGGTTATACTTATTTAAACAAACCTTTAAGTGAAGAAACTGCCGTATTAAATAAATGGACAGTGGATAAAGCAGGCGACCCTTTATACTTTTATGGTCAACAAACCGGAAGCCCTATTGATCCAAGATCACAATCAGAAGATTTAGGGGATGACGCAGTAAAAGCTTCTACTTATGGTATCGCTAACTTAAAGCGTATCCTTCCTAATATCGAAAAATGGACTTATGAGGAAGGTAAGCCTTATGATAATTTAGAAGAGCTTTATGGCGAGGTGATGAACCAATTTTTGCGTTATATGGGACATGTGAGAGCAAGCATCGGTGGTATTTATGAGAATGATAAAACCTACGAGCAAAAAGGAGCCGTTTACACGCATGTACCAAAACCTAAGCAAGAAGCTTCTACTAAATTTATCGTTGATCAAGCTTTTAAAACACCAACTTGGATGTTTGATGAAGCCGAATTGGCTAAGTTTGATAATGCTGATATGGTGGACAGAATCAGAAGAATGCAAACCAGTGTTTTAAACGGAATTTTAGATTTCGGACGTTTAGCTAGAGTAATTGATAATTCGGCCAAAAACGGTAATGCTGCTTATGGTATTGACGAGTTATTTGATGATTTGCATAAAGGTATTTGGACAGAGTTAGCTAGCGGTTCAAATATTGATACTTACCGTAGAAACTTACAAAGAGCGTATATCGAAAGATTAGAATATTTGATGACTAAAGATCAAGAAGTGCCACAAGGAATTCCGGCAGAGTATGCCAGAATGTTCTTAGGCACCAGAATTGATGCTTCACAATCAGATATCAGACCAATAGCTCGTATGGAGTTAACCAGATTACAAGCTGAAATTAAGAGAGCTTTACCGCGTTACAGTAATACGGTTTTAAAAGCTCATTTATTAGACGCTTTAGCTAGAATTGATGCGATTTTGAATCCAAAAGGATAAGCACAAATTAAGCTCATAAAAAAGGGTGATAATCTAATTATCGCCCTTTTTTTATAGCATTAAAAACCTGGTCTAAATCTTTATCACTATCATGATAGAGAATTAAATGCCCTGAGGCATTGTAAACATAAATGCCAGGATATTTTTTAGGATGAAAACTGTAAATAAACTGATTGATTTCCTAAATTATCGGCCATTCTTTCAATTTTTCAACCCTGTCCCCTGCTCCAAACACTAACTTTATCACCTAATTTTTGTAGATGATGAGGCACATTTAAAAGTGCCTTCACTAGGCTGCGGACCATTAGGTAAAATATCCCATAAGATTTCTCTAAAACAAATAATAGCAGCCTGTTGTGACGACTCTTTCATTGATTTAAAGCTTTGTTTACCTCAAAAAATAGCCATTAAAATCAACATTCACATTAAATGGAGATAAATATCGATCAGCTAAAATGGCAAATTCTTTTTTGCTAAGAATATGTTGTTCATCAAAATCAGTATCAAAATGGTATCTCGATTTCCAATCCGTAGTGATCTCTTTTTGGGTATAATAAGGGTCTTTTGCGGTGGTGAAACTTGCTAAGCTTATAAAGTTGGCCAATTTTACATCCGTTTCTTGTTTATGCTCTAAAAACCAAATTTTAGAACGTGGGTAAAGCTCCATTAATATCGATTTGATATCCTCAATTTTCACTTTTTCATCCGGATGAAACTCACCCGTTTTAAAATCAAACTTTAGCAAACCACTAGCAATTATTTTTTGCGTTGGGTAAAAGGCAGAATCTGTAACTGCAAGATCTAAAACGGGATAAAGGAAACTTTTATAGGTAAAAACTTCGCCCTGTGTCATTCTGATATTTGCTTTAGCTGGCGTGGTATCGAAAAACGGTCCGAAGGCGGCTAGTGCACCCACCGCTTGCCCCATGTTGGTCCAAAGAGCCACATTTTGTAAATCTGCTTTCTTAAAAAATTTGAAGGCGGCATCAGAAATAATCAAAACATTGGGTTTATCTCTCGGGATAAAAACACCTAAAGGAATATATTCTAGGGTACTATCTTTCCCAAAACCTGCAGCCCCGCTGGTTCTATAAAGCAATTGTGTTTGCGCATAAGGGGTGGTTTTTTGAGCCAAATTATAATTTACCAAGCTCTGAAAGTGTCCCTCATTATCAAAATCAATGATTCCATTTTGAAACAGCGGAGAGTTTTTGTAATCGCTACTGGCATCTAATAAAACCTTACATTTTAGGTCTGCTTTTTTATTATTGATGATGACTTTTACCTCCCAACCATTCTTCTTTTCTTCAATACTTAATGGTACTGTGGCTCTTAAAAAGCTTAAGTTTTTGGTTTTTTTAACCAAATCTTCTAGCACTTTCTCCGGAGTGGTTTGGGTGCTGTCTGCTGCTTTTTGATAAGCCTCATTCCATTCTTTCCAAAATCCTAAATTAAAAGCAGGCACTTTTAATGATAAAGTTGGGTTGCTCATTAATGAACTATCAGGTAATAGTAAAAGGGTTTTAACTCCGCTTCTGGCAGCTTGGATTGCTGCACTCGCTCCGGCAACAGAACCTCCAAAAACAATCACATCAGGTTTGGTTTGCGCTTTAACTTGTATAGAGGTTATCCATAAGATAATCCAGAAATATCTTTTTATCATCATGGCAAAATTAACGTAATCTGAACAAATAAATTTTTTGAACTCCTATTTTAACAATATTTAACTTGAAAAGTGAAGCCATTATTTGCTTCTTTTTGTTTTTTTGAAGTACAATAGTTACGCTAAAATGAACCCTATAGATTAAAATTACGTTGATATGATTCTATTTTTCTGAAAAAATCATGTATTTTTAAATGTTTGATAATTAAAACCTTCCTTTCTTTTTTTGGATGGATTTTTTGCCCTTTATGATCGACGTTTTACCCATATTTCCTGATTTAAATGAAGCACTAATTGATGTGCTTAAAAGTTTAAAACCTCAAGATTGGGAAAGAAAAACAGTTTGTGCAAACTGGACTGTTAAAGACATTGCTGTACATTTATTAGATACTAACCTGAGACGCCTATCTATTGGCAGAGATGGTCATTCTTTTCTAAAAAACAAACAGTTTGCCACTTATGAGGAGATGGTTGATTTTTTAAACGGCTTAAACGCAGATTGGGTGAAGGCGATGAAGAGAGTAAGCACCCCCATTTTGATTGAAATGATTGAAAAATATCAAGAGGAGCTGCTGGATTATTTCGCAGACTTAGACCCTTTTGAAATGGCGATTTTTCCGGTAAGGTGGGCGGGCAAAGAACACTCAGAGAATTGGTTTGATATTGCCAGAGAATATACAGAACGATGGTTACATCAACAACAAATACGGCAGGCATTAAATAACCAGGATTTATTACATGCAAAGTTTTATTTTCCTTATTTGAAAATCGCCATTCAGGCTTTACCCTATACTTACTTAAAGGTGAAAGCACCATTGGGCAGCATCGTTAAAGTAGAGATTGTAGGAGAAGCTGGAGGTGCATGGGCCATCATGAAAGGAAAGAATTTTTGGAATTTTATTGATAGTGAAGTGGAAGAACCCAATGCCCTCATTTACATTGACCAACAAATTGCATGGCTCTTGTTTTCCAAAGGAATTTCTCCGTTGGATGCAGGACAATATTACCAATTACATGGCGACACAGAATTGGCGAGTCATGCTTTAAAAATGATTGCGGTAATGACCTAAATATGGATTTAGAGAAACTTAAATATCCTATCGGGAGGTTTCAACCTAAAGATAATTACACTTTAGTGGAAATTGAAGGATTTATAGATACCATTAGATCTTTCCCGAAATTATTAAGACAAGAAGTAGCCTCTTTAACTTCAGAACAATTGGAAACGCCTTACCGTCCTGAGGGTTGGACAATTAGACAGGTGGTACATCATTGTGCAGATAGCCACATGAATGCTTTGCTCCGCTTTAAACTCACTTTAACAGAGGACAATCCAACTATAAAACCTTACAAGGAAGCTGCTTTTGCCCGTTTAGACGATTATGAATTACCGATAGTTTTTTCTTTAAACGTGATAGAAGGTATTCATCAGCATTGGGTATTTTTATTACATGGCATGAGTGCAGCGGATTATGAAAGAACTTATTTCCATCCAGAGCATCAAAAAAGTTTTGATTTATGTACTGCTTTAGCTACCTATCATTGGCATTGCCAACATCATTTGGCGCATATTCTGCAAGCTAAATCAACAATAGCTTAATCTTTTTTCCCGATAAGATCTAAGGTAATCACCGAAGCATGTGGCATCCCTAAGGTTTGGCCTGGAATAACGCGACAAAGATTTTTCACATAAACATCCAAAATTCCTTGCACCACTTTTTGTTGGCTTTCTGGCTCCTCTATCACCGTTTGGAAACGATAGAATTTTAAAATGCCTGAAACATCAGCTACCACGGCAACAGTGTAGCCAAAATCTTTATAAGCATGATGAATAGTAATCCGATATTCTGGATACAAATAATCATAAGCGGCAGTATGATTATCTAGTTCATTCACATTAGATATCTTCTCTACCTTTACAATTTTACTTTCTGAAGTGATTTTTACCGGATTTCTCGCTGCAAAAAAGTAAGCACTATCTAAAGGATGCGCATTGGCTAAGTTGATGTGTTTACGCACAAAAGCAGAATCTTTGGGTCTGGGTTTGCGCAATTCTGCTACCGTTTGGTGTATTTTTTTTAGATAATCTTCCGAGTAAAAAGTCATATACACATTAGAGCGGATATCATGAGCAATCACTTTTCCGTTCACCTCTAAGCGTTGTAGAACCAAGCTGTCTTTGCTCATTTTTTTTACTCTAAACCAATTTCTTGCGAAATTATAAACGGCACCATGACTGTAAATCAGTGGAAAAGTAATCATGCTATCTAACGAAGGGCTGTAAGCTTTTACCAAAGTATCGGATAAAAACTGAACAGCCCATTCTGGCTCTTGCTCAAAGCCAAAATCATTAAAAGCAATGTCGTTATCAAACGCTCTGCGTACTTCTTGGTATTTAATGCCTTTAATTTTTTCAAACTGAAAGATGCGCTTTTCTGGATTGTTTCTGGGTGATGAACCCTGACAAGCACCGAGCAACATAAAGCTGAAAAAGTAGAAGTTTTTAAATCGCATGATATTGTTTGCGAAAATAGAATTTTTGTGGTGAAGTAGGGTAAGTTGAATATTGGTTTTATGGTAAAGTTTATTTTATGGTGGCGTTTAACAAGCTTTAAGCCTATCGTCATGCTGACGATAGGAAGCATCTCACCATGTAAGTTTTTTGAAGTACTTTATGGCAACCTTGCAAATGGGATGTTTCTTGGATGAACTTCGTTTTTCGCTTTGCTCAACATGACGACTTTCTATGTCCGCGTTAAGGATTGCAGCGGCATCCTTTTTTGTCATCCTGAGCGGAGTCGAAGGGTAGGCAAAAAAGATATAGCGGAAAGCCTGTTAAAACGCCCAAAAAATCACCTCAAACTGTCATCTTGACATTCTGAAAAGCTTTGGAACAGAAATGGATAGGTTGCATCTGTAAACAAAAAAATAATTAACAGAACAATAGATCATGAAGGAAAAAGGAACGATTTCAATTCACACGGAGAATATTTTCCCAATCATTAAGAAGTTTTTATACTCTGATAATGAGATATTTTTAAGAGAGTTGGTTTCTAACGCTGCCGATGCGACCCAAAAAATTAAGCGTTTAGCCTCTTTAGGGCAATATAATGGCGAGTTGGGCGAGTTGCAGGTAGATGTTGCTTTTGATGCGAAGAAGAAAACCATCACCATTTCTGATAATGGTTTGGGGATGACCGCCGAAGAAATTAAGAAATACATTAACCAAATCGCATTTTCTGGAGCGACTGAGTTTGTAGAGAAATTTAAAGACGCTAAAGATGCCAATGAGATCATCGGGAAGTTTGGTTTAGGTTTTTACTCGGCTTTTATGGTGGCTGAGAAAGTAGAAATCCAAACGCTTTCTTATCAGGAAGGCGCAGAACCGGCATCGTGGGTTTGTGATGGTAGTACCGAGTTTGAGATTAAAGAAGGAAAGCGTAAAACTCGTGGAACGGATGTGATTTTGCACATCAATAAAGAGTCGGAAGAATTTTTAGATCAATATAAAATTCAACAGATTTTAGATAAGTACTTCAAGTTTTTAACCGTGAAATTGGTTTTTGGTACTAAAACCGAAAGCGTAGAAGATGGCGAGGATAAAGAAGGAAAGAAAAAGTATAAGACAATTGATGTGCCGAATGTGATCAATGGTGCCAAACCCATTTGGACTATGGCTCCTGCCGATTTGAAAGACGAAGATTACTTGCAATTCTATAAAGAATTATATCCTTTCCAAGAAGATCCATTGTTCTGGATTCACTTAAATGTGGATTATCCTTTCAATTTAACCGGAGTGTTATACTTCCCGAAATTGAAAAATGATGTACAAATAGAGCGCAATAAAATCAAATTATTTAGTCGGCAAGTGTTTATTACTGATGAGGTGAAAGACATTGTTCCAGAATTTTTGATGCTGTTACATGGGGTGATTGATTCTCCTGATATTCCGTTAAACGTTTCGCGTAGCTTCTTACAAGCGGATGGAAATGTAAAGAAAATCAATAGTTACATCACCAAAAAAGTAGCGGAAAAATTAGGAGAATTATTCAAGAAAGACCGTGAGGCTTATGAGCAAAAATGGAGTGATATTGGCTTATTTGTGAAATACGGAATGATTTCTGAAGAGAAATTCTACGAAAAAGCCAAGGATTTTGCTTTGTTCACCAATACAGATAAAAAGCAGTTCACTTTTGAGGAATACAAAATTAAGGTGAAAGACATCCAAACGGATAAAGACGGAAACACGATTTATTTATACACGGTTGACCCTGCTAAACAAGATGGTTTTATCCAATCGGCACAGAAAAAAGGTTATGATGTGTTGTTGATGGATACGCCAATTGATACGCATTTTGTGAGCCACATGGAGCACAAACTAGAGAAAACACAATTGAAACGTGTGGATTCTGCTACTGCCGATAAATTGATAGACAAGGGCGAGAAATTAGAACATGTATTGAGCGAAGACCAAACCAAGCAGGTGAAAGAAATCTTTGAAAAAGCGATTAACAAACCGGCTTATCAGGTAGAGGTTGAAGCTTTAAGTCCGGATGAATTGCCTGTGACCGTAACCATGGACGAGTTTATGCGCAGAATGAAAGACATGGCTGCCATGGGTGGAGGCATGAGTTTCTATGGAAATATGCCGGATAGTTATAAAGTAGCCATCAATGGAAATCATAAATTGGTAACTAAAATTTTGGCTTCCGCCGATGAAAAAGAACAAGCTGAATTGGCTAAACAGGCTTTCGATTTAGCGCTACTTTCTCAAGGTTTACTAACCGGAGCGGAATTAACTGCTTTTGTGAATAGAAGTGTGGCTTTGATTTAGAAGTTGAAAGTGTAAAGTTTAGGGCTTAAAGTTCCTAAACTAAGAATATTTTGAATCCCTCTTGGAGTTTGTCTCTGGGAGGGATTTTCTGTTAAAATGACATCCAAATTTGTAGAATTTAGAAAAAAAAATTTAGCTATTACCCTTATGTGGGAGAATCATAAGACCTAAACCATCGGGAAGAAGGCTTTTATTTGTACAATGAAAACATTGCTTCCTAATAAAAAAGCAGGCACGAATAAAAAAGTGTTTGAGCAATGATTTAACCTGTTTTTTCTGTTTGCAAATGAAAGTGAACCTCCCTATCCATCAAAAAGGAGAGCTTGAGGAGCTAATTTAGGTTGATATTTTAAGTGCCATTATTTTTCTTTTTTTTCAATCAAATCGGTTAGTTTATGATCGCTAAAAGCGATGTTGTCTGGCAAAACTTACTAAGTTAGAAAACGATATTTTTTGTTTGATGCTTTTTCTGATTACAGTAAAAAGGAGGTTTGCAATCAGGGTAAACCACATTTGTATTTTGATAGCGTTCTCATTATCCCCATGAAAGTACTTGAGCGGGAAGTTTTGTTTCAATTATTTAAAGAGCAGCTCAATCTGCCTTCGTAATTTGTACAATTGACCAATTTTTTGGCTCGACATATCAAAGATGTTAGTTAGAAACTGTAATAAGGATTTCTTATCTTCATCATAGTACACCACACGCCTCAGGATTAAAGTATGATTCTTTTTTGTTCATTTTGACAACCATCCCATTAAAATTACTATCCTATAGCCGTTTTAAGAGGCAGTAATGTTGATCAGCCAAGAAATTTATCCAAATCAGTTACCGGAGAATAATAGAGAAGGGGCTTAAAAAGCTCCTTATTTATTTTTGATAGATTTCTGTTTTCTTATAGTATTTTTCTATATTAGAACATGACTATTGTTCAATTAGAATATGCAGTTGCGGTAGATACTTACCGCAGTTTTGTTTTAGCTGCCGAAAAATGCTTTGTAACTCAACCCACACTGAGTATGCAAATCCAAAAATTAGAAGAACATTTAGGTGTAAAACTTTTTGACCGATCTAGACAACCCGTAGTGCCTACGGAAATAGGCATTGAGATTATTGAACAAGCCAGAAAAATTCTTCAAGAAAGCTACAAAATCAAAGAAATTATTGAAGAAAGAAAAGGGGAATTGGCAGGAGAATTGAAAATTGGCGTCATCCCAACTATTGCTCCTTATTTACTTCCACGGGTAATTGGTGGCTTCATGGAAAAATATCCAAAAGTAAAACTAACTGTTTCTGAACTTACCACAGAAAGTATCATTCATCAATTAAAAGTTGGTTTGATAGATTGCGGAATTTTAGCAACTCCGTTGGATGAACCTTCTTTAAATGAAAGACCTGTTTTTTACGAAAACTTTGTGAGTTACCTCTCCAAAAACAGTTTTGTTTTTAAGAAAAAAACACTTACCCCAGATGATTTAGATATCGATGATTTATGGCTCTTAAATGAAGGGCATTGTTTAAGAAATCAGGTTTTAAATATTTGCAAACACAAACAATCTAATCATCATGCGTTAGATTACAACACCGGAAGTATAGAAACTTTAATCAAAATGGTGGATTTGAATAATGGAATCACCATCCTGCCTGAGCTTTCTATCCAAGATTTTTCTATAAAACAAATGGATAAAGTACGCTATTTCAAAAGCCCGGAACCTAGCCGAGAGGTGAGCATCGTAACACATAAAAACTTCATCAAAAAAAGAGTAATTGATGCCCTGGAAATTGAAATTTTAAATAGTGTTCCTAAACGGATGAAATCTAAAAAGAAGAAAGAAATTGTAGCAATATAATTAATCAAAAAAGGCGGTCTCCTAAGTTTGTTGCAAGCAAATGTAGGAGACAGCCTCTTTTGTTATAAACTAATTTTTAGTGCCAAATTAAACACTCTGCCCTCAATAGGTGCGTAAATCTGCCTAAAAGAAGGATCATTCGTTGGTGGTAGCACTAAGGGCTCCCTATTACTTTGCTTTACATCAAGCGCATTTTCTAAGTTCGCAATCATGGTGATTTTCCCGAAATACTTTTGCACACTTAGCCCCAAAGTAAAAAAAGAAGGGGTTTTAGTATCACCATCCCGATACATGGACGACAAATAATACCCCTCAGCAGCCACAGAAAAATTCTTTTCTACCTCATAAAGCACATCTACATTTAATTTATGTTTTGGGGTTAGAGGTAAAAAAGGCTGAACAGTATTATACTTTCGTTTAGCATTGATATAAGTATAGGCTCCATAAATTTGAAATTCATCATCAACAAAATGAAAATCAGTTTCCAATCCAGCTGTATTAATGGGCTGATTTTGATTGGTAAAAACATCTCCTTGCAAAACCAATGGATGCTGTATTTGGGTATCAAAAAAAGACTGTGTTAAGGTGAGGTACGCTTCATCCTCAAGATTTAACTTATAATTGAAATCTAAATTAGTCCCAATAGATTGCTCAGCTTTGATGTTTTGCCCCAAAGGAAGAATAGCGTTGTATCCAACTTCTTCTGCTTGGGTTGAAAAAATAGTGGGTAGCTTATATCCTAAACCACTCCCCAATCGGACATAAAAATCTGGATTAAATTGATATTTCAAAGCTAAACGAGGCAAAAAGAAAGCACCTAATTGATCTTGGAAATCTAATCTTATACCACCTTCTCCAATAAAATTAGGAGCAAATTTCCAATCATCTTGCATGAAAACACCAAAAGTATGATATTGTTGATCTCTGTTTAAATGGCTTTTTGTGGTATCCTCCTTAAAATTTTGAGTGATAAAATTAGAACCTAAAACAAATTGATGCTGCCCTTTCATGAAGCGCATATTTGCCTCAGTGTAGCTATCCCATTGTTTCCCTCCAAAGGCAGCGTTAAATTGATTAATCGTTCTGTTAAAATAGCTATTACTGCTTTTGAATGTAAATAAAGCATTTGATTTTGATTGATGTGTGAGCAAAAATTGCGATGACCATCTTTGTGATTTATTTTCCACAAAAAACTGATGTTGAGCATCTACCTGATGATTCAACACCAATAAATCTCCTCCTTTTCTATCGTCTATTAAACCATTTATACCAAAACGGATAGAAGTTCGATTATCTGGATAGATAAAAAGCGTAGGCGAAAAATTAAAAGTACGTGTTTGAGGAAGGTTGCTAAAGCCATCATGGCTTACATCTTTTGCCGATTGCCAACTGTTTGCACTTAAAAAACTAAAACCTACTTTTTTCCATTTCTTAGCATAGTATCCGTTAACATCTTCCCCTCCTAAACTAGTCTTATTCAATAGAAAAGTTAACTCAGGCTTCTCATGAGGCACTTTACTAATCAGATTAATAATACCAGCAATGGCATCGCCTCCGTACAAAGAAGAGGAGGAACCTTTAATAATTTCTATTTGCCTTAAATCTAAAGGCGGAATTTGCGTAATGCTTAAACCCTGTGCAAAACCACTATAAAGTGGAAATCCATCTTTTAAAAGCTGAGTATATTTGCCATCTAATCCAAGCAGCCTGATACTCACATTCCCGCTGATGGAGGAAGTTTGCTGAGGAAGTACACTTCCAGATTCGGTTAGTAATTTGGCGATTCCCATAGGTTTAATAGCGCCTTCTTCATTCACTTCTTCTTGTCCGATGACTTCTACTTTTACCGGACTATCTTCAATCCTTGAATTTGTTCTAGTGGAAGTGATAATCACTTCATCCATCACTTCTTCCTTTGGAATCATAAAAACTCCTACGGTATCAACAATCCTATCATTTGAAAAATGATGTGTAATGGTTTGCTCCTCATAATTTAAATCTGAACAAATAAAATTCACCTTTTTTAAAGGGATATTTTTAAAACTCACTACTCCATCATCATTGGTGGTGCCTTTAAAATTAGAATCTTTGATGTAAACGGAAACCCCTTCTATCGCCTTTAGGGTATTGGCATCTTTTACTTTTAAATATATACTGTGTTGAGCCCATACAAATTGCGGCAGCAATAGCATGAGCCACAAGAATCTTCTCATGATGCTAAAATTTAATTTTTAAATAAATGAACCTTAAAATGAAGAGAGGAGTAGGTGTGGAGGACGAAAAAGTGGGGTTAAAAATCCTTCAGAATAATAATCATCAGTAAAAATTAAATAATCTGATTTTTGATTAGAAACGGTTAATAGAGAAAACAGGAAAATAAATACAATGAAACTTACAGGGTTAGCTTGATGAACAAACTGAACTAAGCCATAAGCTTTAGGGGGTGCTTCATTAGCATTTTGTCCAAATAGAGTTTCGCCATGCAACAGATAATCAAATACAAAATCTAAAGCACCGGTCTCCTTTGCATTTTCGATAGTTTTGTACTTATGGTACATCAATCCTAAATCACGCATCAGAGAAAAATCACCTAATGGGAAAATCAATTGCCCGCAAAGGAAATAAGCTGCAACAATAAGATATCCCATTTTTTTAATCATCATGCTAAATAGCTTATAATTTTTGATCCAATAATGGTAAAACGTAAATAAAAGGTAGTAATTTCATTATCATCAACATTTTGCAGCTTTATTGGTTTGTAAATCAATGGCTAAAAAACCACTTTTAGAATTTAATCAGAATGGGATTTATTGCGCTCAAGGCGATTTTTACATCGACCCTTGGCGACCGGTAAAAGATGCGGTAATTACACATGGGCATAGCGACCACGCAAAATGGGGACATCAAAAATATCTGGCTCATACGCTTTCTCGTGAAATTTTGTACCACAGACTAGGTCAGATTAGTTTAGAAACAATGGACTACGGCGAAAGTCGGATTAAAAATGGCGTAAAAATTACTTTTTATCCAGCTGGACATATTCCCGGTTCTGCACAAATCAAAGTAGAATATCAGGGAGAAATTTGGGTGGTTTCTGGAGATTATAAAACCGAAGACGACGGTATATGTACACCTTTCGAACCTGTAAAATGCCACTCATTTATATCGGAATGTACTTTTGGAATGCCTGTTTATAAATGGCAACCTCAAGCTGAAGTTTTTAAAGGTATTAATGAATGGTGGCAGCAAAAGCAAAATGAAGGAAAAACCTCAGTTTTAGCCGGATATTCTTTAGGCAAAGCACAGCGCATCTTACAAAACTTAGATTTGAATATTGGTAAAGTGTTCACTCACGGCGTCATCCACAATTCTAATGAAGCGCTCATCAGAAACGGCATTGAACTAAATCCTACTACACTAATTACAGTCCTAACCACCAAAGAAGAATTAAAAGGAAATATCGTCATCTGTCCACCATCAGCTATCGGAACTCCTTGGATGCGAAAGATGAATCCATATTCTTTTGGTTACTGCTCGGGATGGATGGCCATCCGTGGAGCCAAAAGAAGAAGAGCTGCCGACAGAGGTTTTGTACTCTCAGACCATGCCGATTGGGATGGATTAATCTCGGCTATCAAAGCCACAGAATGTGATACCGTTTACCTCACCCATGGTTATACTGCCTCTTTTAGCAGATATTTAAGTGAAATTGGTTATGACGCCCGTGAAGCCAAAACTTTGTATGGTAATGAAGAGGAAAACGAGGCTGAGGAAGCGAAAGGAGAAAATTTATGAAAGCTTTCGCCCAACTTTTCCTCTCTTTAGATGAAACCAACAAAACCAATGAAAAGGTAAGGGTCATCAAAGATTATCTTCTATCAGTTTCTGATGAAGATAAAATACAGATGCTGGCTTTGTTTACTGGAAGAAAACCCAAAAGACCTATCAACTCCACACAACTCAAAGAATGGGCTTTAGAGTTGAGTCAAATTCCTGATTGGTTGTTTAGAGAAAGTTATGAGGTGGTTGGAGACTTGGCCGAAACCCTTTCTTTATTATTACCCGAATCAGAAAATCAAGAAAATAAAAGTTTATCTACATGGATTCAGGAAATCAACAAAATCAGGAAACTTAACGATGAGTTTAAAAAATCTTGGTTATTAAATTCGCTCCAAAAAATGACGCGACAAGAAATGTTCATGTTCTTTAAATTGTTGACTGGTGGCTTCAGAGTGGGCGTCTCACAGAATCTTGTCGTAAAAGCATTATCAGAAATTTCAAATTTAGATCCCGCAACCCTCACCCATCGCATGATGGGCAATTGGGAAGCTTCCACTTTTTCTTATCAGGATTTAATTGCTAAAGAAGATGGAACCTCAGATATTTCCAGACCTTATCCATTTTTTCTAGCTTACCCTATTCAGGAAACTTCAGAAAAACAAAAATCTGTTGAAGAACTGGAAAGTGAATTGGGCAAAGCCGATGATTGGCAAGCCGAATTTAAATGGGATGGCATCAGAGCGCAACTCATCAAAAGAGCTGATGAAATTTTTATCTGGAGCCGTGGCGAAGAATTAGCAACAGAAAAATTCCCAGAGTTACATCCCTTTATGATGTATTTACCCAATGGAACGGTGTTAGATGGAGAAATTTTAGCCTTCAAAAATGAGCAACCTTTGCCATTCAATATCTTACAAACCCGTATAGGCAGAAAAACACTTTCCAAAAAAATCTTGCGAGAAAATCCGGTGGCTTTTATCGCTTATGATGTGATGGAGTTTTACGGAGAAGATATAAGAAGTAAGAGTCAAGAAGCAAGAAGAAAGATTTTGGAGCAGATTCAAAGCGCTTCTCCACATCAAGATAAATTCAGAATTTCTGAAATCATCCAAACAAATGATTGGAATTTTTTAGCTCAGGAAAGAGAACGCTCCAGAGATTTATTAGCCGAGGGATTGATGCTGAAACGGAAATCAGCAACTTACCAAGTAGGTAGAAAACGCGGCGATTGGTGGAAGTGGAAAGTGGATCCACTCTCTGTGGATGCAGTGATGATTTATGCACAAAAAGGTCATGGACGTAGGGCCGATTTATATACCGATTATACTTTTGCGGTTTGGGATGGAGATAAACTGGTTCCTTTTGCAAAGGCTTATTCGGGTTTAACTGATGCAGAAATTAGAAAGGTGGATCATTTTGTGAAGCGCAATACATTAGAAAAATTCGGACCAGTTAGAACCGTGAAAGCCGAGTTAGTTTTTGAAATTGGATTTGAAGGCATCAATAAATCAACCCGACATAAATCTGGTGTTGCACTACGTTTTCCCAGAATTTTACGCTGGCGAACCGATAAAAAAATGGAAGAAGCGGATAGTTTGGAAACACTCCTTCAGTTCTTAAAATAATTAAATTCATCATTTCAATTGACTGAATTAACAATAATTCAGTATATTTATTGACTGAATTAACTTTTAATAGGATAGTTTTATGAATATCAATCGCTTGTTATCCAAAACAATCATTGAAAAAATTGGGCAAAATAAGGTCATTCTAATTTTTGGTACTAGGAGGGTTGGTAAAACTCATCTTATTAAAAAGATAGAAAGCACCATAAAAATCCCATATCTACACCTCAACGCTGAAGATGCAGACGTAAAAGCCCTATTAGAAAATCGTAGTATAGCCAATTACAGAAGGTTGCTAAATAAGAATAATTTACTGGTTATTGATGAAGCTCAGGTTATTCCAGATATCGGAAAAATCTTAAAATTAATGATTGATGAGTTTCCCAATCTGACCATTATAGCTACTGGCTCTTCCGCATTTGATTTGTCTAATCAAACAGGTGAGCCACTTACTGGAAGGAATTTCACCTATTATTTGTATCCGGTTGCACAAGCAGAATTGGAAGAAAATCTCCTACAAACCAAACAAAATTTAGAAGAACGGTTAATTTTTGGATCTTATCCAGAAGTTTTTTCGTTAGAAACCTTAGATGAAAAACAAGAATACCTTAAAAACCTTGTCAACGCTTATTTATTGAAAGACATCTTACTTTTTGAAAATATTAAGAACAGCAGTAAAATTCTCGATCTGCTTAAGTTAATGGCTTATCAAAATGGTTCCGAAGTTTCTTTTGATGAGCTTGGTAAACAATTAGGAATGAGTAAAAATACCGTAGAAAAGTACTTAGACCTTTTACAAAAGGTCCAAATCATCTTTAAACTCAGTGGTTTTAGTTCAAACCTAAGAAAAGAGATTACTAAATCTTCTAAGTGGTACTTTTTTGATAATGGGATAAGAAATACCATTATTAATGATTTTAGATTACCTGCATTAAGACAAGATATGGGTTTGCTTTGGGAAAATTATTGCATTTATGAGCGGATAAAAATCAATAGAATCCATAAAACTGAAACAGAATATTTTTTTTGGAGAACTTATGATCAGCAAGAAATTGATTTGATAGAGAAAAATAAAGACGAAATAAAAGCCTTTGAATTTAAGTTTGGGAAAAAGAAAATTCCTGCCTTCTTCCAAAAAAATTATCCTCAAGCTACTTTTCAAGTGATTAACCCAGAAGATTATCTAGATTTTATTTTGATGAACTAACCATGCATCAAACCAAAGGCGAAATCATCATCCAAAACTGGTATAAAACCAAAAATTGGGAACAATTTCCATTCCAGCAGGAGATGATGGAAGCTTATCTTTCCGGCTATTCGGGTTTGTTAAATGCCCCAACCGGAAGTGGTAAAACTTTTGCCTTGTTTTTGCCTTTTCTAGCCGATTACATCAATCAACATCCAGAAGATTATCAGCATAAAAAGAACAATGGTTTAATGATGCTCTGGATTACGCCTTTAAGAGCTTTAACCAACGATATTCAAAAAGCCATGCAATCTGTAGTAGATGATTTGCAAATTCCATGGAAAATTAGAGCTAGAACTGGAGATACTTCTACTGCAGAAAAACAAGCCATCAAACGTAAACCTCCAGAAGTTTTACTCACCACACCCGAGAGTTTACACCTCCTGTTGGCGCAAAAAGAATACCCTAAAACATTCGATAATTTACAGTTAATCGTAATTGATGAATGGCATGAACTATTAGGTACAAAACGCGGTGTACAAGTAGAGTTGGGACTTTCACGATTAAAATGCTTAAAACAAAAGGCACATAATGAAGCAGAAGGCAGAAAGCCAAAAGCCAAAAGCGAAAAGTCAAATGATTTTTCGAAATCTCCCCAAGTTGATGAGCAAGCCTTAAGCCTTCAGCTTTCAGCCTTTAGCCTAAAAATCTGGGGCATCAGCGCAACTATTGGCAATTTAGAAGAAGCTGTTCAGGTATTATTGGGACCTCAATTTCCTGTTGAACAAACCAAAATGGTAAAGGCCAACTTTGCTAAAAAGCTAGAAATCAAATCTATCATCCCAGAGAATGTTGAGAAATACAGTTGGGCTGGGCATATTGGCTTAAAGCTTTTGCCCGAGGTGATGCAGATTGTGGCAGAAAGCAAAACCACTTTAATCTTCACCAATACTCGGGCGCAATCAGAAATTTGGTACCACGCCATTTTAGATAACTATCCAGAATATGCGGGCGTAATTGCTATGCACCATGGCTCTTTAGATAACGAGTTGCGGGCTTGGGTAGAGGAAGCCTTACATGCTGCAGTTTTAAAATTAGTAGTTTGCACCTCAAGCTTAGATTTGGGAGTCGATTTTCGTCCGGTGGATACCGTGATTCAAATTGGCAGCCCAAAAGGCGTTGCCCGTTTTATGCAGCGAGCCGGAAGAAGCGGACATTCTCCCGGTGCTACTTCCAAAGCCTATTTTGTACCTACACATTCCTTAGAATTACTGGAAGGTGCTGCTCTAAAATATGGTATAGAAAATGAGATTTTCGAAAGTCGAGATCCAATTCTTTTGGCTTACGATGTATTGATTCAATATTTGGTGACTTTAGCGGTTTCTGATGGCTTTAAAGCCGAGGAAACTTTTAAAGAAGTGATTAGCACTTTTGCTTACGCCGATTTATCCAGAAAAGAATTTCATGAACTCTTAGAATTCATTACCAGAGGCGGAAAATCTTTGAGTGCTTATGATGAATTTCTGAAAGTAGAAATTGAAGACGGCCTCTTTAAAGTGAATGATAAAAGAGTGGCTATGCGCCATCGTTTGAGTATGGGAACCATCACTGGAGATGTAAATATTAGCGTGAAATTTCAGAGTGGCGGCAGTTTGGGTTCAGTAGAAGAAGGCTTTATCTCCAGATTGAAAGCTGGTGATACTTTTTGGTTTGCTGGAAGAAGCCTGGAGTTTATCCAACTGAAAGAGATGACGGCTTATGTGAAAACCAGCAAAAAGAAAAAAGGTCAAATTGCCAGTTGGGTGGGCAGCAGAATGCCTTTATCTTCTCAACTTTCGGCTGTTTTTAGAGAAAAGCTAGATGAGGTTTCGATGGGATTAGAAGAAGATGAAGAAATTGTGGCTTTGCGTCCGCTGTTTGAAAGGCAAATGCAGCAATCACACTTGCTCAATAAATTTGAGTTTTTGATAGAAAAAGTAGAAAGTCGGGATGGTTTTCATTATTTTTTCTATCCTTTTGAAGGGCGTTTGGTACATGAAGGATTAGCTTCTCTTTTTGCCTATCGGATGACGAAATTGAAAAGTGCCACCTTTTCTATCGCCATGAATGATTATGGTTTTGAACTGCTAACGGATGAAGAAATGCCCTTAGAGCAATCTATCGAAAACGGTTTATTTAGCGATAAACACCTCATAGAAGACATTCAACATAGTTTAAACGCTAACGAAATGGCCCGAAGAAAATTTAGAGATATTGCCCATATTGCGGGTTTAGTTTTTACTGGTTATCCGGGCAAGCCGATGAAAAACAAACATTTACAGTCTTCCACCTCTTTATTGTTTGATGTTTTTAACGAGTATGAAAGCGATAATTTATTGGTGCGCCAAGCTTATAATGAGGCTTTAGCTTTTCAGTTAGAAGAGTTTAGATTGAGAGCTGCTTTACAAAGAATTCAAGAACAAAAACACATCATTAAAACTACGGATGGTCCATCGACTTTTGCATTTCCGGTAATGGTGGATAGATTAAGTAGGGAAAAACTAAGTACAGAAACCGTGGAGGATAGAGTGGCGAGAATGGTGAGGAATTTGGAAAAAGAGTAAACAATATGTTCTTTTCGGATGAAAAGAACCAAAACTTTCTTTTTTTTGCTCAGGTGCTTTTGCCGCACAACCCTTAACTGAATTATAAATTAATAGCGCTTATTTTTATTCGCAAATGCTTTATTGGAGTTATTGCAAACTCTATCATAAAATCGCTTTCGCTATAGGCTTGGCAGTTTTTCAAAAATGTTAATGCAGCTAATTTATAATTCTTTCAGCACTTCCCATTGCACTTAATATTTAAAATAGTGGCTAAACATTGAGTTAAATAGCCCCGATAGTAGTAGAAATCCTTTTTGCTTTGTCATCCTGAGCGGAGTCGAAGGAAAAGCAAAAAGATTGTAACGAATAGCGGGAGCAAACACTCAAAAATGTGCTGCTTTTGCGCTTCAAAATTTCCATTTTCATAAATTTTACCTCATTAAGGAAATGTTTGTCATTAGCGATGTGTTTACGTTGCATTTAAAACAACATTAATTATATTTGCGTTCCTTAAATATTTAGAGACATCAAATAATGAGAGAAATACAATTTAGAGAGGCCTTGCGTGAAGCCATGAGCGAAGAGATGCGCAAAGACGACAAAATCTACTTAATGGGTGAGGAAGTTGCCGAGTACAATGGTGCTTATAAAGTGAGCCAAGGAATGTTAGATGAATTTGGTCCGAAGCGTGTGATTGATACGCCAATTGCAGAGTTAGGTTTTGCAGGTATTGCCATCGGTTCTGCCATGAATGGTTTACGTCCGATTGTAGAATTTATGACTTTCAACTTCTCTTTGGTTGCGATTGACCAAATCATTAACGGTGCTGCAAAAACCTTATCTATGAGTGGTGGTCAGTTTGGTTGCCCTATTGTTTTTCGTGGTCCAACTGGTAATGCCGGACAATTAGGTGCGCAACACTCTCAAAACTTTGAAAACTGGTATGCTAACTGCCCAGGTTTAAAAGTGGTAGTTCCTTCTAATCCGTATGATGCTAAAGGTTTAATGAAATCATCTATTTTAGATAATGATCCGGTGATTTTCATGGAATCTGAAGTCATGTATGGTGATAAAGGTGAAGTGCCTGAAGAAGAATATTATTTAGAGATTGGTAAAGCTCATGTAACTAAACAAGGAACCGATGTAACTATTGTTTCTTTCGGTAAAATGATGTCGAGAGTAATTGCTCCAGCTTTAGAAGAATTAGCAAAAGAAGGTATTAATGCCGAAGTGATTGATTTAAGAACCGTTCGCCCGATTGATTATGATACCATCATCAATTCTGTAAAGAAAACTAACCGTTTGGTAGTGGTTGAAGAAGCATGGCCATTGGCTTCTATTTCTTCAGAAATTGCATTTAATATTCAAAGAAACGCATTTGATTATTTAGATGCTCCGGTAATTCGTATTACTTGTGCAGATGTACCGCTTCCATACGCTCCAACCCTCATTGCTGCCAGCTTACCAAATGCTGAGCGTGTAGTTAAAGCGGTAAAAGAAGTGATGTACGTGACTAAATAAGTTAAATTATAAAGTATAAAGATGCCGCTTTGAGAGTTCAGAGCGGCTTTTTTGTTGATCAGGAGGTTTAAACCTGCCGCTACTTTAACACTTGATTAAATATAAATTCTATTTTGCCACGTAAGTAACAATTGAATGAGCCAAAATATCTGTCTTAACTGACTTAATACCAATCATCATTTGAAATGATATTGGTTTATTTGTTTTGTTAAGAACCACAGTAACTATTCCTTTATCAGGATTTAAAAAAGAGGTAACTTCTAAATCCTCTTTATTAGAGGATGCCATAATTCTTTTTGCATCGGGTAAAATAAACTTAGAAAAATGTCCTATATAGTAATAGGCATTAGTATAAATTAATTTTCCTGTTTTTGTATTCGCATGGATTGGAGAAAAGCAGAAATTACCAACATGATTTGGTCCTCCATTTTCATCTAAAAGAATATTCCAATCAGTCCAGGCTTCCGTACCATCATTAAAATCATTTATGATTGAATGGGCATACTTTTCTCCTAAACTCCAGTTATAAACACTATCAATATTAAATTTTTCTTGGCAACCTTCTGTGAAAATAAGATGCTTGTCTGGAAATGATTCCTTTACTTTTTTTACATTGTCAAACTGCATTTCGTTTCCAGTCCAAGTCTCGTACCAATGAAAACCTATTCCCCAAACGTATTTAGCCGCTTCATTGTCATTTAAAATAGCACTGGCTCTTTGGTAAACTAAATCTCTATTATGATCCCATGCTATCAGCTTTTTATCATCTAGTCTATTATTTTTAAGTGTTGGTCCCAAAAAATTCTTAATAAACTCCCGTTCTTCATTAGCCGTATAGATACATGATTCCCACTTCTGTTTTGCCATAGGCTCATTTTGTACAGTCAATCCCCAAATTGGCAAGCCTCTATCCTCATAAGCGTTAATAAACTTTACGTAATAGTTTGCCCAAGTTTGTCGATATTCAGGCAATAATTTTCCTCCATGCAGCATATCATGATTAGTTTTCATCCAGGCGGGAGGACTCCAAGGAGAAACAAAAAGCTTTAGCTTATTTTGTGTTGCGGCTAAAACTTTTTTAATAAAAGGAATTTTATAAACTTCATCATGCTTAATATCAAAAGATTTTAATGATGTATCAAGGTCTGTTACATAGGTGTATGATGCACTAGAAAAATCGCAACTATTAATATTTGTTCTCCCCATATTGTATGCAATCCCTTTGTCTTTATCAAAATAAGCATCTAGTAACTCTGCTTGTGTTACCTTAGGTAATTTAGCAAAAGTTTCTGCAGCTGCGTCTGTTAATGCGCCTCCAATACCTACAAAATTTTGAAATTCATGCTCAGGATCAACTAAAATAAAAGCCTCAGTCTCTAAAGGCTGAATTGCCTTAGTAAATTTAAGACCATCGGTTTTACTGATTCTTAAATCTGTGCCTTTGGCAGTGGTGTAAACCGCTAATTTTGATACTTCTACTGTTTGAGTATTGTCTTTATTAGAACATCCTACTATCATTAGAATACCTAAACAAAAAGAAGGAATGTACTTAAATTTTTGAATTTTTGAATCCATCACTAAATAATAAAAATTACCAAACAAACGTAGCTACACTTCCTGATTTTAAATAACTATTTAAAATATTGCCTTTATAAGCAATGTTAAAATCTTTATCAGAAGATGAATCATTAGCCACAATTAGAACCTTTTTACCATCCGGAGTTATAAAAGCAACATTAGGAAGAGTATCAGAAGAGGTAGAAGCTATTCTGATAGAGCCAGGTCTTACAAACTTAGACGCGTGTGCAATGATATAATAAGAAACATTGCGAGTTATGGTTGATTGTGGACCTATAGTAAGAGCTCCTAAACAAGTTGTACACCCCCCATTAGTATGAGGACCTAAGTTAGGATCTGATGCTAAATTCCATTCCAGTACGTTTCTACTCCAATTCCTAGTTGCTCCAATAATTAAATTGGTAATATGCCATTTTAAATCACCAGAAAAACTTCCACTTATAGGAGTGTATTGCTCAGTAAAATATAGATTTTTATTAGGATAAGCATTATGAACCTGAGACAATGCTGTAATACTGCCTGCATAAAGATGAAATGCTGACCCATCTACATACTTAGCCGCATCTGCATCTGCTAAAATTGTGGTAGGATATTCTGGAACATCTGCATTATGATCATAAACCATAATCTTGGTATTTATATTTTCATTTTTGAAAGTTGGACCTAAATTGTTTTTGATAAAATTTGCTTGCTCTAAAGCAGTCATCGTCATACTTGGATTATTATGAGGATTTAGTGGCTCATTTTGCGGAGTAATGGCTTCAATTTGAATGCCTTGAGCCTTCATTGCTAAAATATATTTAGCTAGATAATTTGCATAAACAGAATAATATTCAGGTTTTAAAGAACCTCCTTTTGATGCGTTATTAGATTTCATCCATGATGGTGCACTCCAAGGAGAAGCCATAATTTTTAGGTTTGGATTAATGGATAATATCTGTTTTAAGATTGGAATCAAGTTTTGTTTATCTGCGTCAATAGAAAATTTATCTAAATTAACATCAGTTTGTCCGTTTGGTAAGTCATCATAAGAAAACACATTAGCATCTAAATCTGATGAACCAATACTTATCCTTAAATAGCTCACCCCGATAGAATTACTATCAGTTTGAAAAATATTATTTAAAGTTTCAGTCTTTACTGCCTCGGCTAAACCATTTAATAAGTAAGCACTACCTCCTGTTAAACTATAACCAAAACCATCAATAGTTTGGTAGCTTTGTGTAGAATCAACTGTGATTGTTGGTGCATCTTTATTTTCCTGCTTATCAAAGTTCAGGGTAATATTTTGCCTATTAAACCTATTTGCCTGGTCTGCATCTGTTAACCATAATTGTACAGTAGATTTTGTATCAACTATAGGAGGAGGAACACTAGCTGAAACCGCATCAACATTTTTTTTACAGCTACAGCTACAAATTAATGCGATAAAAAGCAATAGGTCTATTCTAAAAATTTTTCTTGAAAAAGCATTCATGCTACAATAATATTAAAAATAGGAATTGGTTTAACCACCAATTCCTATTTGTAAGAGGCTAGTATCCTGTGTTTTGAATTAAATTAGGATTCTTATCAATTTGATTTTGAGGAAAAGGAAATAACAGTCTGTTATCGTTTATTGGATATTTATCCTTTAAGGTATTTATGGCTTTTCCAGTTCTCAATAAATCAAACCATCTATGGCCTTCAAATGCTAGCTCCACCCTTCTCTCTTTAGCGATTGCATTTCTAAATTCATCCTGAGAAGGAAAATCAATAAAAGTCTTAGGTAGAATAAGACCTGCTCTATTTCTAATCTGATTTAGAAGACTAAGAGCCTCAATATTTGGGTAGCTTATTTCGTTTAGTGCTTCTGCCCTCATTAATAAAACGTCTGCAAATCTGAGTACAGGAACGTTAGTTGGGGCAGCAAAACCAGCGGCATTTCTATATTTATAAACATGGGGAAAATTATTTCCATAATATTGATTGGCAAAAATAATAGAAGCAGCTTTTCTCTGATCATTAGGCTCATAAGCGGCAATTAAATCTTCGGTAGGTGTACTGAATTTTAGAAATTCATAAGTGGCTAATGGATATGGAAGAAACAAATCTGGCATAACATTCCCTTCTTTTCCTCCTGTATATTGAACTTCAAACAAAGACTCTGAGGTATTTTTACCAGACCAAAGATTGTCATAATTACTTACCAAATTATACTTATTTAGTGCCATCACTTGTCCACATAAATCAGCAGCTTTAGCCCAATCTTTATTGGTTAAATAAACTTTAGCCAAAAGTCCTTCGGCTGCACCTTTTGTTGCTCTGCCCACATTATTGTCTTTAGGTAAACTTGCAATAGCATCTGTTAAATCTTTTATAATTTGAGTATAAATCTCATCGATAGTACTATTTCCTGCATTGATGTTATTTGGATTTGTATCTTTCAATTGAGATATAATTAATGGAACCGGCCCAAAAATTCTTACTAAGTTAAAATAATGTAATCCTCTTAAAAACTTTGCCTCTCCAATGATTTGAGCTTTTCTATCTCCTTGGAATAAATTATCACTCATTGCAGAAACATTATCGATAACATCATTTGTTCTACCTATGGCTTGATACATTTGATTCCAATCTCTAGCAATATTAGGATTGTTTGGGTCGGTTGTAAATTCGTCTATCTGTATATTTGCGGGGTTATCCCCTCCGGCATAGGCATTATCAGAAGTAACGTCTCCGTAGGTTTCCATATCAAAACCATAATAAGAATCTGGCTGTAAAGCATCATAACAACCAATCAGCCCTGATTCTGCATCTGAAGGTAACTGATAAAAATTAGCCCCTGTTATTTCTGATTGAGGTTTGATATCTAAAAACTTTTTACAGCCCGTTAAGGTTACAAAACCCGAAAGGGCAATAATTATATATTTTTTCATAATTGTATTTTTTTCAACGCGTTTAAAACTTATAAATCTTAATTAAAACTTCGCATTAATTCCAAAAACTAATGTTCTTACTTGTGGATAAGTCCCATAATCTATACCCAATTGGAAAGGATTTCCCCCATTTCTACTCACTTCTGGATCATAACCTTTATAATTTGAAACTGTAAAAAGATTTCTACCACTAAAGTATATTCTTGCAGATTTTAAAACAGATTGATTTTTCAAAACATTCGATAAATTATATCCAAAGGTTATATCTCTTAATTTCAAATAAGATCCATTTTCTATAAAACGTGTGGAGTTTCTTAAAGAGTTTTTATTGGGATCGCCAAAAGCTGCTCTAGGGATATCCGTAATTTGTCCCGGAGTGGTCCACCTATTTAAAACCGCTGTAGAAGCATTCTTAGGACCCGACATTCCCTCTGTTTCTATCCTTGTTGCATTATAAACATCATTACCATAAATAAACTGAAATAGAAAAGAGAGATCAAACCCAAATGCCGTGAACCGATTGGTTACACCTCCTTCGAATTTAGGATTAGGATTACCAATAATTGTACGATCGGCATCTGTTATTTTTCCATCAGTATTTAAATCCTTGTAAGTGATATTGCCCGTTGCAGGATCAACACCTTCAGAAACATATCCATAGAAAGAACTAATTGGCTCGCCTTGTTCTGTAATGGTTACACTTCCATTGTCTCCAACACCACCAGACATAATTTGCTGCCCCAAGATATCTAACACCTTATTTCTATTTAAAGAAAACACAATATCTGTTTGCCAATTGAATTTTTTGTGGGCATAATTAATGGTATTGAGGTTAAACTCTAATCCTTTGTTTTCTAAGCTTCCTACGTTTTGAGTAATAGAGGTATATCCTGTTTGTGAAGGAAGAGGCCTATTTACTAACGCATTAGTGGTTTTTCTATAGTAAGCATCGGCAGATAAATTAATCCGATTATTAAAGATAGAAATATCTAAACCCAAGTTGTTAGTTGTATTTACTTCCCACTTTAAATCATTATTTGCAATACTTGTGGTAATTGTTCCTGGTTGTGTGTTATTATTGATGGGATAATTATAACCCACTCTGTATCTAGCCAAATAGCTAAAGTCTCCAATACCAGCAGAATTACCATTGCTGCCAATTCCATAACGAAGTTTCAGACTACTTAACCAGTTCACATTTTTTAAGAAATCTTCTTCAGAAATTAACCAGCCAACAGAGGCCGCAGGGAAATATCCATATTTTTGATTAGGACCAAATCTAGATGATCCATCCGCTCTGAATGAAGCGGTTGCTGTATATTTATCTTTATAAGAATAAATTACTCTGGCTAAATAAGATAAATATGCCCAGCTTGAATTGTTGCTGCTTGCATCCAGTTTTTCCGATGCGCCATTAACTGTTTTAATGGCGCTGTTTGCGAAATTTTTACCTGATAAATAAGTACCCGTATATTGTGATTTTCTGAAGGTTACCCCTCCAATAGCATTAATGCTATGCTTTTTATTAAAAGTATGCTGATAAGATAAAATATTTTCGTTTTGCCAAATAACTTCATTATTTGAACCAGCACTTGCAAAACCTTTTAACGCCCTTCCGTTACCTGTAGTAAAGGGATCAATAAAGCTGTCTGACCTATTATCATTTGCTTCAACACCAAAAGTTGATCTTATTTTTAGATCTGCGGGTAGTTGGTATTCTGCAAATACATTGCCTAATATTTTATTTGTAAATGATGTATTATCTGCTCCTCTAGTGATAGCTACTGGATTTTCTAAAGCTTGATAAGGGTTTTGAGGATATGTTCCGTCAGGATTCTGAACCGGAATTGTAGGAGGAGTAGATAGCGCAGAAAGCACAACACCACCCTGATTTACTCGGTTATTATCCGCAACATCAACTGAATTAATACGGGAAATAGAAATATTACTCCCTATTTTTAATTTGGGGAATAGGGTAGATGTTTGATTATATCGGATACTGTACCTTCCAAACTTAGCCGGAGCCAAAGTTCCTGTCTCTCCGTTCCAACCTCCTGAAAGATAATATTTATACTTTTCAGAACCACCACTTGCGGTTAATTGATAATTTTGTTGTGCACCTTGTCTGTAAATTTCGTTTTGCCAATTGGTATTGTAAGCAATGTTATTTACATCAGTGATGAAAGGTTGTTGCCCAACATTAGTTCTTTCTTCATTGATAAGTAGAGCAAAATCCTTAGCATTTAAGACAGGCAATTTTTTAGTTAAATTTTGAAAACCGTAATAAGTTTCAAAACTAATTTGACTTTTACCCGCTTGGCCAGATTTTGTAGTAATTAAAACCACGCCATTAGCACCATTAGCACCATATATAGCCGTGGCTGCGGCATCCTTCAAAATAGTGATATTTTCAATATCGTTAGGATTTATCCCATCATTTGATAATAACTGAACACCATCTACTACATAAAGAGGATCATTAGATCCGTTTAAAGAGCCGTACCCTCTAACTCTTAAACTCAATCCACTGCCTGGTTTGCCTGAGGGCTGAACTACTGTAACACCTGCCGCCCGCCCTTGAATAGCTTGTTGCAAATTGGTAATTGGTCTATCTTCTATACTTTTGGAACTCACCTCAGAAGTTGCATAATTTAAATCTCTTCTTTTTACAGAGCCATAACCTATCACTACCACCTCATCTAAACTAGAAACATCTTCCTCTAGGATAACATTTACAATTGTATTGTTGTTAACTGCCACCTCCTTTGTAGCATATCCAATTAAGGAAAAGACAAGAATATTGTTTTTTGTAGCATTGATACTAAATATTCCATTTGTATCAGTAGCTGTTCCTATTTTAGAGTTCTTGATGGTTACCGTTACTCCTGGTAAAGGCAATCCTTTATTATCCTTCACTGCTCCACTAATTTTAATGGCGCTTTGTCCCTGAGCATAGGAAATCAATAGGAACAAGGAGATAAAAAATGTTAAAAATTTTTTCATACTTTTTGGTTTTTGAGAAAAGTTGTTAATAATTGGTGCCTAAAAGTAGAGACTGTTTATTGCCTAATGCAAATTAATTTAAGACAAAAAGCGTGTATTTTAGATAAAATTATACGGTTTAAAACCATAATTTTATTTATAATAATTGCATTAAAAGGCAATTAACGTATTACAGTACTTTTTTTACGTTTTTTTTAATACGCTTTAAAACCTCTTCGATAATTGCTTCAATAATGCATAAGATAAGTTCTAATTTTTATCGGTTAGAATTAAAGAGCTCCAATTATCATTCTCAAAAGTTCCCTCTTTAATTTTTTTCAGAATTATTTTTTTTGCTTTAGCAGCATAAGCCCAACATGTTCCTTGTCTTATATTAAGTATTTCGGAGAGTTTATTAGAGGATATTTTTCCTCTATAACTGTAAAGTAAGTATAGTAGATAAAAGCCTTTATTAATAGGTATTTTACTGTTATGAAATATTGTTCCATTAGTCACTGATTCATCATAATCACATTGTTTACATCTTCTACTATAATTAGTTCGTCCTTCAATGTAATAGATAGATTTGCATTTTTTACATTTAAAATCATCCGTCCACTTTAACTCCGCTAAATAACGGTAGCAACTTTCTTTATCAGGATAAATTTTACTAAATTCTTCAAAATCAACAATATTTAACATCACTCTTGCCCTAGTAACCGTAGTAAAGTTAGTTTTTAATTTAGAGTTATCATTCTCCAATAAAAGATTAATTCTTTGGATTTCCTCGGCTTGTTCTTTCAATAGCTTATTCATTTGTACCAACTCTTTATTTTTTTGAATGATAAGTGCTGATTTTTCATAAACTGCCTTAGTTCTTTTAATGACTTTTCCTTCTAACTTTTTATTGATGTCATCCTTTAACTGCTCATTCTTTTTGAACTGCTCAATAATTCTTTTTTGTGCTTTTTCCTTTTTTAACTTTAGAATTCTAACATTATCTCCAATAGAAAATGAGAGAAAAAACATTTCTAGAATAAAACTGATACTTAAACTATAATAAGCAAAAGCATCAAAATTTAGCCACGATACGCCTAATGTTATTAATAGTTTGATGACAAACCCAAAAAACAAAAATGAATATCCTAACACAAAGAATCTGGCTGGTTTAAAACCATTCCGATAAACTAATATTCCGGCTATATAAGATAATGCAAGAGGAATAAATTCAATAAACTTGTAATTAAACCATGATTGCTCAAAAAAGAGACAGATGATGAAAAACAAAGTTCTCAATATGATAAACCATAAAATCAATCGGTCTAAAAAAGGTGCTTTTACTTTTAAATGAAGAATTTTTTTTGCAAACAGTAAAGAAAAAACACTTACAAAATATAAGGCAACTCCATAAGCATATTCGTTCCAAACTGGAGAATTAGGCCAAATGTATTGATAAGCCAAACCATCTGTACAGCTTTCGTAAAGCCCTACTCCAAGATTATAAAGAACATAATATAAGTACTGTATGCGCCTTACAGCCAGAAACATGACCAAGTTGTAAAAACTAAAAATCAGTATCATTCCATAAAAAAGACCAAAAATGAAATATTCATTAAGCGCATAATGAATAAACCAACTAACAGATCTTAGGACGATAATGACGTCTGCAATCTGATTAGATTTTACTTTTACATAGATTACTTGATGAGCAATATCATGAGGTAGTTTAAACTCAAAGTTTTTATGTGCAAATGTTCTATTACTATATTTTTGTTTGTCTCCAGAAATATAAGCTACATAATGGCCTGAATTGTCAGGCAGATAAACAGTTAAATCATCTATAGTTTGATCAAAAAACTCTAATATCCAGTCATTCTTTGTTTTTCCATTGTTACTGATTTTTATTCTGTACCAATAGGTTGAATGCAAATTATAATTCTGTGGTGTGCTCCTTTTGTTTGTAATAAAAAGATTGTCCCTGTTCCGTATCTGATTAAAAGTTAATATGTTACTAGGATCTTCAAGAATTGATATTTCATCAAATGTGAAGATATGCTGCTCTTCACTATCATTAATGGCTACTTGCTTTTGCGCCACCAACCTTGAAGAGTAAAGAAAAAATAATAAAGTTAAACAATATAAAAACTTCAATTTGAAATTGTTAATGGTTAGAATATTTTACAACTCTCTGAGAATCCTAGATTTGCCACTTATGATGTTTTTCATGAAATTATGTTTCATAAAGTGAATTAGCAAAAATTAAATTGATTTTGGAGTCGCAATTAAGAATTTTATTAAAAACTTTGATATATTGAGATAAATAAATGTGTGTTTTCTCATAAACTAAGATACGAAAAAGCCATTGCACAAATAATTCATATGAAACCAGATTATTCCCAAAAAGCCACTGTTGCCGATATCCGTAACAGATTCGACAACGATGTAGAACGATTTTCCAATTTAGAAACTGGTCAACAAAGTACTTTAGATGCGCCGCTTACTTTAGAACTTTGTACCGAAGCGGCTTTAAAATGTAATCCAAAAGCGCAAAATCTCTTAGACATTGGTTGCGGAGCAGGAAATTACACCCTAAAAATGCTGGAGAAAGTTCCAAACCTCAACTGTACGCTAGTAGATTTAAGCTTGCCGATGCTAGAAAAAGCCAAAGAAAGGGTAAGCACCGCTACTCATGGAAAAGTAGAAATCATCCAACAAGATATGCGTGAGCTCAATTTACCAAAAAATCATTATGATATTATCCTTGCCGCAGCAACTTTACACCATTTAAGAGGCGATGAAGATTGGGAATTAGTGTTTGCCAAATTCTACAAAGCCTTAAAACTTGGAGGTAACCTTTGGATTTCGGATTTGATTACGCATGATTATGAACCCATCAATAGTATTATCCAAGAACAGTATGGAAAATACCTAGAAAGTTTAGGTGGAGTGGAATATCGCCAAAAAGTGTTTGATTATGTGGCCTATGAAGATACCCCTCGTTCTTTAAACTTCCAGCTAGATTTATTAAAAAAAGTAGGTTTCCGATTTACCGAAGTATTGCACAAACATGCTTGCTTTGCTGCTTTTGGGGCTATCAAATAAAAAAATGAAGAAAACGTAGCGCTTGAGACCTGCAAAACGTATAGCTTATTAAGGAGTAAAATTCTATTTTGAGATTTAGAGAGCTGGATGAAAGAAATTATTTTTATCCAGCTTTTTTTGTTTCTTTACTCAAAAATTTAAAAATTAAGCATGAAGAAATTAATCTATCTAACACTTTTATTCTTATCTATAGGAATCATCCAAGCTAAAGCACAAGATAAAATCTACAAAAAAGACGGTGGTGTTTTAGAAACCAAAGTAACCGAAGTGGGCAATACTGAGATTAAATACAAAGTGTTTGCTAACCTTAATGGCCCTATCTACACCATTTCTAAATCTGCCATCTTAAAAATCGTTTATGAAAATGGAACGGTAGAAACTTACGACCAGCCAGAAGCACCAACGATAGAAAGAAGAGCCCAAAACGTTTATGTAGAATTATTAGGTCAAGGCTTACTTTTTACCGCCAATTACGATACACGCTTTAGCAAAAAGAGAAACGGCTTAGGCGGTAGAATTGGAATCGGCGCTATAGGTAGCGATGGAGATAACATCGTTACTATCCCCATCTCTCTAAATTACCTTTTAGGCGAGGGTAAAAATTTCTTTGAAATAGGTTTAGGAGCAACTTATGCTACCGCTTCAGTTTTAGACACCAATGGTTCTACTGTTTTTGGAACCATGAGTTTTATGTACCGCTTACAGCCGGTTAAAAGTGGATTTAACTTGAGAGTGGGTTTTACGCCAATATTTAATGCTGATGCTTTTATTCCTTATTATGCCGGAATTAGCCTAGGCTACACCTTCTAAAAAAATAAAATCCTTCAGTTAAAGCCATCTGGAAATTCTTGATGGCTTTTTTTATACACAAATGTTGTTTAGAAAAAGAAGAACTCACATCTTCGTATCTCCAAAAAAGAAACCGAATGTCGCAACAACATATATTTTTAGTCGCACAAGAATTAAGTGTAGGCACTAAACAAGTAGAAGCCACCATAAATTTACTAGATGAAGGAGCAACTGTTCCTTTTATTTCAAGGTATCGGAAAGAGATGACCGGAAGTTTAGACGAAGTGCAGGTAGCCGCTATCCGAGATCGCATACAGCAATTAAGAGAATTAGACAAACGCAAAGAAGCCATCCTCAAATCCATTGAAGAGCAAGGCAAACTTACCCCAGAATTAAAAGAGAAAGTACTTGCCGCCGAAACAATGGCGCTATTAGAAGATATTTATCTTCCATACAAACCTAAACGCAAAACCAAAGCTTCGGTTGCCCGCGAAAAGGGCTTGGAACCTTTAGCCATCAGTATTTTAGAGCAAAACCAACATATCCCAGAGGATGAAGCCGCAGCTTTTATTGATGAAGAAAAAGGCGTGAATACTTTAGACGATGCTTTGCAAGGCGCCAGAGATATCATTGCCGAAATGATTGCTGAAAACTCAGAAGCCAGAGCTAAAATGAGGGATTTATTCTTTGAAAAAGGAATTTATACCTCCGAAGTGATCAAAGGAAAAGAAGCCGAAGGCATCAAATACAAAGATTATTTTGAATGGAGTGAACCGATTAAAACTGCCCCCTCTCATCGGGTTTTAGCCATGCGTCGTGGCGAGAAAGAACTCATCTTAAAACTAGATGCACTACCTGATGAAGAAGCCGCAATACAACTCCTAGAAAATCAATTCATCAAAGGCAGTAATCAAAAATCACAACAAGTAAAGTCAGCTTTAGAAGATGGTTATAAACGCCTGTTAAAACCATCAATGGAGACCGAAACGCGTTTAAAATCTAAACAATTAGCAGATGAAGAAGCCATCCGCGTATTTGCAGAAAACGCTCGTCAGTTGCTGTTAGCTGCACCAATGGGTCAAAAACGCGTATTGGCTTTAGATCCTGGTTTCCGTACAGGATGCAAATTGGTTTGTTTGGATGAGCAAGGAAAACTGTTAGAAAACGCCACGATCTATCCACATACAGGTGCAGGCGTAGCCAAAGAAGCAGCACAAACTTTAAAATATTTAGTAGAAAAGTATCAAATAGAAGCTATTGCTATTGGAAATGGAACAGCGAGTAGAGAAACCGAAGACTTTGTAAAAGCACAAAATTTAGAAGGCGTTTTAGTAGTGATGGTAAATGAGAGTGGCGCTTCTATCTACTCTGCTTCAGAAACTGCTCGTGAAGAATTTCCTGATCATGATATTACCGTTAGAGGTGCCGTTTCCATTGGTAGAAGGATGATGGACCCGCTGGCCGAATTAGTAAAAATTGACCCTAAATCCATCGGCGTAGGCCAATACCAACATGATGTAGATCAAAATAAATTACAAACTTCTTTAGATGATACCGTGATCTCTTGTGTAAATGCCGTAGGCGTGGAGTTAAACACCGCTTCTAAGCAAATCCTCTCTTACATTTCTGGTTTAGGGCCACAATTGGCACAAAACATTGTAGAATATCGTAACCTTCATGGTGCTTTTAAAAATCGAGAATCTCTGAAAAAAGTTCCTCGTTTGGGCGATAAAGCTTTTGAGCAAGCTGCTGGTTTCCTCAGAATTAGAAATGCAGAACATCCTTTAGATAGTAGCGCAGTACACCCAGAGCGTTATGCTTTGGTAGCCCAAATGGCTAAGGATTTAAACTGCAAAGTGGAAGATTTGATGAAGGATGAAAAGCTGAGAAAGCAAATCGATTTAAAAAAATACATTTCTACCGAAGTAGGCTTACCTACTTTACAGGATATCATTGCCGAATTGGCAAAACCCGGACGTGACCCTCGTGAGCAATTTGAAGCATTTGCATTTGCGGATGGCATCAATAAAATAGAGGATTTAAAACTTGGAATGAAACTGCCTGGCGTGGTTACCAATATTACCAACTTTGGCGCTTTTGTAGATATAGGCGTACATCAAGATGGTTTGGTACATCTGAGCCAAATGGCAGATCAATTTATTGCTAACCCCAACGAAGTGGTAAAAGTAGCACAACGTGTAGAGGTTACTGTTGTAGAGGTAGATTATGCCAGAAAAAGAATTTCATTGAGCATGAAGTCTGGAGAAAAGAAAGCTCCTGCTGAAAAGCCTAAAAGAAACGAATTTCAAAAACCCAAAGCAGCTTTCGAGAAGCCTAAATTTCAGAAAAAAGAAGAGCCCAAAGCCGTAGAAGGCGATATGCAAGACAAGCTAAAAGCCTTAATGGGGAAATTTAAGTAAAGCTTAAAGCGAAAAAGCAGAAGGCAAAAAGCGCAAAACTGAAAATGGAGCGCTTTGGGTTTAAACTTTTTCTAATATTTAAATAGGCTTTGCGCAGATAAATCAAGCGTTAAGCCTTTTGCATTAAGCCTTACGCCTATTTTAGAGTAATCTGCCTCTTGATACTCTCTTCTAAAGAAATAAAAGTTTCTGTACGCTGAATACCTGGAACTGCTTGAACTTCATCATTTAAAACATGACGAAGGTGGGTAGTATCTCTACAAATAATTTTAGCAAACATAGAGTAGGCCCCAGTGGTGTAATGTAACTCTACAATTTCCTTCACTTGTTTCAATTTCTCCACCGCATCGTGATAAATGGAACCTTTTTCTAGATAAATACCTAAAAAAGCACAAATATCATAGCCTACTTTTTGCGCATCTACAATCAGGTTTGAGCCCTTAATAATTCCTAAATCCTGCATCTTTTTCATCCTTACGTGGATGGTTCCACCAGAAACGATGAGTTCTTTTGCAATTTCTGTATAGGCAGTAGTGGCATCATTCATTAAAATAGATAGGATTTCAATATCCAAATTATCAATTTCTAAATTAGGTCGGGCTTTATCAATCATGTTTTTTCTGAATTTTAATATAAAACAAGTATAAATAAAAAATTTATAAAAATTAAAATATATTGTTGAAATATTTGCAACGTATATCCTTATGCTTTACATTTGTTTTATACAATAACTCATTAGGGCGATCCGAATGATGAAATTGAAAAAATAAAATACACTGTAGGGTGGTGAAATTGGCAGACACACCTCCTTGTCTCGGTGGCGAAGGTTTGGGAAATAGCCGCAAGGTGAAATAACTACTTCGTGTAGGTTCGACTCCTACCCCTACAGCCCTTTCGTTTAATTTAGGTTTATAATTGGTTAGTTTAAGCTCAGTCCTCCCCGTTCTGAGCTTAACTGTTTTATAGGGTTTTGGTTTTATGCCTTAACCACTAAACAAACCACTTGTTGCATAGGATTAATTGCTACGTTCTGTCTAAAAACCCCAATTAGTTTTGAAACTTAGCCGTTAAAAGGATAAATAAAAACGATTGACCATCAGGAAAAACCACTCATTTTCTGGTTTACTGTTTTTTTAAACTCCCGTGGAAAGGATGAAGCATTAAGTATGCAATATAAACCCAAGATTGACCAACCTGTTCTTTTAATGTGGGAACCGATTGGAGGTTTTTAGAGGCTTTGATGGCCTATTAAACGAAATTAGGCGATTCAGAAGCCTGAAATTTTGGTTTAACAAAGGGTTTGACTGGAAGCAAAACCCTTTGTTCTATTTATATTTTCTTTTTTATCATATATTTTGATACGCACTTTTAAGTTTTAAGGATTGGCTTTTTTAAATTATGGTATGATCACCAACAAACTCAGACAAAGGCATTCCCCAGCTTGGAACTTTTCCACCTAAAGTTTGATACATTGTTTTAAAGCCCATTTTTAAAATATAAGGGGTATAGCCCATCTTTAAAATACAGGTTTCTCCACCCCACCATTCGTCTGTATGCATATAAAATCCTTTATGGTTACCCATATCTCCAAAACAAAGTACCGCAGGGTGTAACGGATCCACTTTTTCAGTTCTTTCCAGAATTTCATTTGCTAAAACTTTCGCTACAATTTCACATTCCATGTGCCCTAAAGAAGCTGATTTTGGAACTGTAACTGATGCTGCGTCTCCTACTGCAAATATCTCAGGGAAATCAGGGTTTCTCATAAAGAAATCTGTAACCACAAAACCTTGGTCATCAACAAATGGAAGATCTTTCATAAAATCATGGGCTTCCCAATTAGGAAAGACTATTTTCATTTCAGCCTCTAAGCTACTTCCGTCTTTAAAATCTATACCATCTTTATAAATTCTTTTAATTCCGACGGTGTCTTTTCTATAGCCATATTCAGCTAACATAGGGAGCAACTGCTTTAAAATGGTTTCTCCAGCATCTTCTGCTATCACTTCTCCAGGTGTAAAAAGTGTGATATTCTTAGCATTTCCTTTTTTATGTTTTTTCAACCAATCTACTAGAGAAAAAGCCAATTCTATTGGTGGGCCTTCGCATGCAGCCAATGCAACAGGTATTTTAGGAAGTTTAGGACTTTGCCCTTGGATAAAACGGTCTGAACCAATGGCTATATGACCTCCTTTGTACTCATTATGCAGGTACTTTCTTACTTCATTACCGTAGAACGTGTCTGAAAATGTATGCCCAAACTCTGCAAAGCCTTCAATTTTGTCGTAAGCTAATTTACAGCCTAGAGCAACAACTAAATAATCATAAGATATGGTTTCTTGTGCTGCCCCTGTTCTCTCATTAGGCGTAAAAAGAACCTTTTTATTGTCTGCATCAATATGCTCAACTTCTCCTTGGATAAATTCACTTCCATCGCGTTTTAAAAATTTCTGAAATTGAAACTCTAAGGAATCAGCTGGATTGTGATTGTTAAAAACTTCAATAGGAATATTGGGTATAAAGTTGATATAATTTTTCCTGTCTATGATGGTGATTTCTGCGGCATCACCTATTTCTTGGTGAAGGAATCGTGACACGGTAAGTCCGGCAAAATTGCATCCGAGGACTACTATTTTTTTTGATTTTTTCATCTTTTTTTTATTCTGATTAAAGTTAGTTTTTTTTTTAATAAGGCAAAGGTCTCGTCCTAAAAAAAGTTTACGCATTTTTGATAATCTAAAGTATCCTTTACCTCAGCCGAAGCAGGTAAAAGGTAAACAGTCCCAATTATCTCCTTAGTCTATTTTCAAGCAAAAGGCTTAGTGGCAAAGCCTAGCGTATTTTGCCCGACTTGTGCTTAATCATAAATATCATCATCAATGCTTTATTTGTATTTAGTCACGAGTCTCCCACCCCCTTTATCCATCACACAAAAGAGTTGCGCCAGTTGAGCTATTGAACCTATGCCGAAGCGATACCTTGCCCTCAACTAAAAATAATACCCAAAGTCTTTGTTCTATATTCCTTCATCCTTGTTCTTTACTCCTTGTTCCAATCCTTACCCCTTTATATCCTAAAAATTATGTTAAAATACCTTAAATCATTATGCTTAAACCTGCGATTCCTTAAATAAAATCTTAATTTTACCTCCCCAACAAATGCCAAATTGACTTAATCATCTCTATGGCTTAATTGTTGTTTTTGAAAGAGCTTTAAATACAGAAAAAGAAATGCTGAGTTTTATAAATAAGATTTTTGGTAGTAAATCTGACCGTGACGTTAAGAGCGTAAAACCCATAGTTGATCAAATCAAAGCAGAATACGAGAAATTAAGTAGCTTATCTCATGACGAGCTAAGAGCGAAAACACTTGATTTCAAAGCCAGAATCAAATCTTCTTTAGCCGATATTGATGCGAAGATTGCCGAAATCAAAAAGAATGTAGAAGAAAATCAAGAGCTCACCATACAGCAAAAAACCGCCCTTTATGATGAGGTGGATAAGTTAGAAAAAGATAGAAACAAAACTTTGGAAGATACCTTGATGGAAATCTTACCGGAAGCTTTTGCCGTGATGAAAGAAACTGCTCGCCGCTTTACCGAAAACGAAACCATTGAGGTTACCGCATCCGATTTCGACCGTGAATTGGCTGCTCGCAAACCTAATGTGGTGATTAAAGGAGATAAAGCCATCCACCATAATAGCTGGTTAGCCGCCGGTACCGAAGTAAAGTGGAATATGGTACACTACGATGTGCAATTGATCGGGGGTATCGTTTTACACCAAGGTAAAATTGCCGAAATGGCCACTGGAGAGGGTAAAACTTTAGTGGGTACGCTACCTATTTATTTAAATGCCCTTTCGGGCGAAGGTATCCATGTGGTAACGGTAAACGATTATTTGGCTCGACGTGACTCTGAGTGGAACGGTCCAATTTTCGAGTTCCATGGTTTAGCCGTTGATTGTATCGATAAGCATCAACCTAACTCCCCACAAAGAAGAAAAGCTTACCAAGCAGATGTAGTTTATGGTACCAATAATGAGTTTGGTTTTGATTACCTGCGTGACAACATGACACGCACCCCAGAAGAATTGGTGCAAGGTAAATTACATTATGCCATTGTGGATGAGGTGGATTCGGTTTTAATTGATGATGCCCGTACGCCATTAATCATTTCAGGTCCGATTCCGAAAGGAGATCAGCATGAATTTTATGAGCTAAAACCAAGGATTGAAAGATTGGTCAATGCACAAAAAAACTATGTACAAGGCGCTTTAAATGAAGCTAAGAAACTCATCGCCGAAGGTAAAACTGGACCCGGTGAGGGCGAAGGTGGTTTGGCATTATTTAGAGCTTATCGCGGTTTACCGAAAAATAAAGCATTAATTAAGTTCTTGAGTGAGCCTGGGATGAAAACCATCCTCAACAAAACCGAGAACTATTACATGCAAGATCAAAACAAAGAAATGCCTAAGGCTGATGCCGAATTATTCTTTGTGATTGATGAAAAAAATAACCAAGTAGAGCTTTCTGAAAAAGGAATTGAGCTGATTACCGCTTCCGGTGAAGACCCAGGTTTCTTCTTGATGCCAGATGTGGGATCTGAAATTGCCGAAATAGAAAAATCTAACCTAAGCAATGAGGAAAAAGCAGCCAAGAAAGATGAGTTAATCAGAGATTTCTCGGTAAAATCAGAGCGTATCCACTCGGTAAATCAACTGTTAAAAGCTTACACCTTATTTGAAAAAGATACCGAATACATCATTGATGAAGGAAAAGTAAAAATTGTAGATGAGCAAACCGGACGTATCATGGATGGTCGTCGCTATTCAGACGGTTTACATCAAGCTATTGAAGCCAAAGAAAATGTAAAAGTAGAGGATGCAACCCAAACTTACGCCACCATTACTTTACAGAACTACTTCAGAATGTACCACAAACTGGCGGGTATGACGGGTACTGCCGTTACCGAAGCGGGTGAGTTGTGGCAAATTTATAAATTGGATGTGGTAGAAATTCCAACCAATAAGCCTATCATTCGTGACGACAGGCAGGATAAAGTTTACCGTACTACTCGCGAAAAATACAATGCCGTAGCAGAAGAAATTGTAGAACTTACACAAGCAGGCCGACCAGTTTTAGTAGGTACCACTTCCGTGGAGATTTCTGAATTGCTGAGCCGTATGTTAAAAATGCGTGGCATCAAACACAATGTACTGAACGCTAAATTACACCAAAAAGAGGCGGATATTGTGGCCGAGGCGGGTAAACCCGGTCAGGTAACTATTGCTACTAACATGGCGGGGCGTGGTACGGATATTAAATTGGGAGAGGGCGTAAAAGCTGCCGGTGGTTTAGCCATTGTAGGTACCGAGCGTCATGAATCTCGTCGTGTGGATAGACAGTTAAGAGGTCGTTCTGGTCGTCAGGGTGATCCAGGTTCTTCTCAATTCTTTGTGTCTTTAGAAGATAACTTGATGCGTTTATTCGGTTCTGAGCGTATCGCCGGATTGATGGTGAAAATGGGTATCGAAGATGGAGAGGTGATTCAACACTCTATGATTACCAACTCCATTGAAAGAGCGCAAAAGAAAGTAGAAGAGAATAACTTTGGTATCCGTAAGCGTTTGCTAGAATATGATGATGTGATGAACTCGCAACGTACCGTAATTTATACCAAACGTAAAAATGCATTATTTGGCGATCGTTTAGAAGTAGATATTGAAAACATGATTCTGGATACGGTGGATGACATCGTGGTAGAATACAAAGAATTAGGCAACTACGAAGGTTTCCACCTAGAAGTATTGCGCATTTTCGCCCTCGATACTTCCATTACAGAAGATCAATTTAACAATGGTACTGTTGATAATATTGCCGATAAGTTATTCTTAGAAGCTACCAGTTTTTACAAACGAAAATCCGAAGCCATTGCTCAACAAGCTTATCCTGTCATCAAAGATATTTACGATACCCGTGGAGAAAGTATAGAAAGCATCATTGTGCCATTTACCGATGGAACGATGGGCATTCAAGTGGCTGCTCCATTGAAAAAATCGGTGGAAACCAAAGGTAAGGAAGTGGTCAAATCTTTTGAGAAAACTATTACGCTTACGCTGATTGATGATACTTGGAAAGAGCACTTACGCGAAATGGACGATTTGAAACAATCTGTACAAAACGCAGTTTACGAGCAAAAAGATCCATTGGTAGTTTATAAAGTTGAAGCCTTTAATCTCTTCAAAGAAATGTTAAGTGTAGTCAACAAAGAAGTGGTGAGCTTCTTATTTAAAGGTGGTATTCCGATGCAAGGTGCTGATGCGCCTTTAAGAGAAGCCAAACCTCAACCTAAAACAGACCTAAGTAAACTAAAAGTGTCTAAACCAGAAATGGTGAGTGAAGGTAATGGTATGCCGATGGAAGATACTCGTGAGCTACAAAAAACACAACCGATTAGGGTAGAAAATAAGGTAGGAAGAAACGACCCTTGCCCTTGCGGTAGCGGTAAAAAATATAAAAACTGTCACGGAGCAAACGCTTAATAAAAATGAGGCATTACCTATCCATTTTAGGATTATTACTCTGTACTAGTTTGGCTTTTGGTCAAGATGGAGGTAAGGTAACTGTAATTAAAAACCCCGCTATTGATAGTTTAATTGCCAGACGCATTGCTTTAAACAAAGTAACTTCTGGCAACGGTTCTCCTTACGTGATGAATGGTTACCGAGTTCAAATATTCTTTGGCACCGACCGAAAAGAGGCTTATGCGCAACAGGCTAAGTTTAAATCGCTTTATCCAGAGTTAGATACTTACCTTTCTTATACCCAACCTAACTATAGGGTGAAGATTGGCGATTTTAGAACCCGAGCTCAAGCACAAAAAATGATGAATGAGTTGCGATCAAATTTTCCTTCTCTGTTCATTTTTAACGAAAAGATTAACCCCATAAAAGCCGATAAATTTGATGCTGATCAACAAAATTAAATCCATCGCTAGTGAAATTAAGGAGGAAGTAACTGTAAACAGAAGACACTTACACGCCAATCCTGAGCTTTCTTTTGAGGAATACCAAACCTCTGCATTTGTGAAAATGCAATTAGATAAAATGGGGATTCCTTATCAGGAGATGGCCAATACTGGTGTAGTAGGTTTAATCAAAGGAGAAAAAGCATCAGACAAAACTATCGCCTTAAGGGCAGATATGGATGCACTTCCTATTGTTGAGGCGAATGAGGTGGATTATAAATCTAAAAACAATGGCGTGATGCATGCCTGCGGACATGATGTGCACACTTCGTCTTTGTTAGGAACAGCAAAAATTTTAAATGAAATCAAAGCAGATTTTGGAGGAACCATAAAACTAATCTTCCAACCTGCCGAAGAACGTTTACCCGGCGGTGCTAATTTGATGATTAAAGAAGGGGTGTTAGAAAACCCTAAACCTTCAGCCGTTTTAGGTCAGCATGTGATGCCTTTGATAGAAGCTGGAAAAATTGGCATACGCTCTGGAAAATACATGGCTTCTACCGATGAGTTGTATGTGACCATCAAAGGTAAAGGCGGGCATGGAGCGCAACCACAACAAAATATAGACCCGGTGGTGATTATGGCACAAATGATTACTGCCCTGCAAAGTATCATCAGCAGAAATGCCGACCCTCGCTCTCCTTCTGTACTTTCTTTTGGAAAAGTAATTGCCAATGGTGCCACCAATGTGATTCCAAACGAAGTATATTTAGAAGGAACCTTCAGAACTTTAAATGAAAAATGGAGAGCGGAAGCGCATAGCAAAATGAAAAAATTGGCCGAAAGTATTGCCGAAGGGATGGGCGGAAGTGTAGATTTTAGAATCGAGAAAGGTTATCCATTTTTGATTAATGAGGAGAAATTAACCGCCAGAGTAAAAGCGGATGCTATTGATTATTTGGGAGCAGAAAATGTTTTAGACTTAGACATTTGGATGGCTGCAGAAGATTTTGCCTATTTCTCGCAAGCTGCTGATGCTTGCTTTTATCGCCTTGGAACTAGGAATGAAGAACGCGGCATCACTTCTTCTGTACACACCCCTACCTTTGATATTGATGAAAAAGCGCTAGGTATCAGTACGGGTTTGATGGCTTATTTAGCCATTAAAGAATTAGGAAACTAATGGTTTCCATAGATTAAAAATAGTTTACGGCTTTCTTAAAAAAGGAAGCCTTTTTTATTCAAACATGAAAAAAATTGTCCTCACTTTATGCTTGGGTCTGTGCTTGCAACAGGTTTTTGCACAGGCTATTCCTCGGTTTAACCCGGATACCGTTTTAACTATGAAAATGGATAAAGACGCTGTGGTAAAAGTGGGCAAAGCGGGCTTAGATATTGAAGATTTTATCCAAGAAATTGTAACGGATACCAGCTTTTATCAGGCTTTCCGGAACATGAAAAAGTATGAGTTTATGGCCGAAAACAGGATTTATACCTATGACAAGAAAAACAAAGTGGATGGAAAAATATATCGGAAAATACTTCATAAAAATGATGACATTGGACATCACATGCAAATATTAGAAAAAGAAGATAGCGGCAAACTGTATAAGCGAAACGGCAAGTATGATTTATATACCGTGGAGATGTTTGATTATATCTTTATGAATGCTTACAACTCTGATTTTACTGCTGATGTTGGCACACCTGTTGGTGGGAAAAACGAATCCTACAAAGATAAGCTCAAGACCCTCATTTTTGCCCCAGGTCGGCCAATTAAAGGTGTTCCATTGATATCGAGTAAAACAGAAATTTTTACCGCAAACATGAGGCAGTATTATGATTATTCATTTCAGAAAGGAATGTACCTCGACTCTATTCCAGTCTATCGTTTTAAGGTAAAGATGAAGCCTGATTTAAGCAATTGGACCAAAGATGGCATCATGATTAAAGAGTTAACCACCATTTTTGATCAACGCAATTTTCAGATACTAGGAAGATACATCGACATGAAATTAGACAATTTAGCCTTTTCTTTTGATGTGCAGATGAATATTGAAATGAGCTACTTTGGCGGTGATTTATTGCCAACCAAAATCAGCTATCAAGGTAATTGGGACATCCCTTTTCATAAAGAAGAAAGAGCCAGTTTTTTAGTGCTGCATAAAAACTATAAATTGGAGTAATTGCCCTCACCCAGAAGGAGAATCATCGTCCAAGCAGGGTCTCTCGCAGAGGACCCTGCGCTAAATATACCTACTAACCCTCCAAATCCAAATAATGCTTTAACGCAATATCTTCATGATTTAAATTGCTTTCATAAAAGGATGCACTACTATGACGATAGTCTAAAAAAGTAGCCGCCAAATTCCATTTTCCGGATACAGGATTATGGTGAATATAATCTAGCTTTTGGAATAAGAATTTTTCTGTTAAAATAACTTTAGCATCAAAAGATGACTCGAAAACTTTATGTAATTGTCCTTTCTTCTTTTCGTCCTCTGAACATCCATTTTTTAAAGTTAGAAGCAAATCTGAATTATTTTGAGACCTCAGTCTTTTGATAATTTCATAGGCAATAAAACGCTTTCCGTTGGATACGACTTTATTGAGATTTATTGAGCTATTCAAATGCAGAATCATGTGCACATGATTTGGCATAAATACGAAAGCAACGGTATCTATTTTATATTTCGTCTTTATCAGGTTTAACCAATCGTATAATAAATCATAAGAATTAGTTATTTCAAACAAAGATAGCCAACGAAAACAGGTGAAAGTAACGAACCATGTTTTGTCAACAGTATCATGATTAGTTTTAATTGCCATAATTTAAATGTAGGCATTTCTATTTATGAGTTAGGCATCAGGGTCCTCTGCGAGAGACCCTGATGGGACGAAATAAATCATAAGAATTAGTTATTTCAAATAATGATAGCCAACGAAAACAGGTAAAAGTGACAAACCATGTTTTGTCAGCAGTATTATGAATAGTTTTAGTTGCCATAATTTAAATGTAGGCATTTCTATTTATGAGTTTGGCATCAGGGTCCTCTGCGAGAGACCCTGATGGGACGGTGATTGGCGCAGTCAAACTATGACACAATAAGAGAAGATTATCTCAAATCACAGGGTAATTATCTAGTGAGATATGATAATGATACCGTTTATCAATGGCCAGAAAACGTGATAGCAGATTTAGAGCTTTTAGTAAAAGAATTAAGTGCTAAAACTTAAAGTTTCGATTCCCTTCTCCTTGAGGAGAAGGGCTAGGGATGAGGTGAAATTACCCTCACCCTTGATCCCTCTCCCTGTGGGAGAGGGAAAATTAAAACAACTTCGCTTTTACCAATGGTGCTAATTTACTCACCCAGCGTTGGTACATGATTGCTGAAGGATGCAGACCATCCGAAGCTAATAAAGTTGGGTCTGTTGCTGCCGCTCTAGAAATAGCGGTGATGTCTAAATAATTAGCTCCTGAATCAGCGGTTTGTTGTTGATTAATGGCATTATAGGCATCAATTTCTTTAGCGATAGTAACTGGAGAACGAGCATCGTTTTTAGCAAATGGGGTGACTCCCCAATCTGGAATAGAAAGAACAAAAACACGACTCGGTTTGCCGCCCGCATATTGAATAGCCGTTTGCAGCAATTGCTTAAACTCAATTTTATAAATTTCTATATCGGTTCCTTGATACTCATTATTTACCCCGATTAACAAGGTAACAAAATCATAAGATGGCTTTAAATCCTCTCCTTTTATCGCATTGATTAAATTAGAGGTCGTCCAACCAGTTCTGGCAACAATTTTAGGATCTTGCACATTCACAGAATCTGTTTTCAATGCTGCCGCCAGTTGATAAGGAAATGCGCCATAAGTAGTGACAGACTCGCCGATGGTATAAGAATCGCCTAAAGCCAAATAAGTTAAGTTATACTTCACAGTAGTAGGTTGAATTATTGGTGCTTTCAGATTAAAATTTGTTTTATCCGAGCAAGCCCCCAAACTTAATAATATAGAAAAAATAATAACACTTAAAGCTTTCATATCTTTTGGATTAGGATAACTCCATACCAAATAATACGGAAATATGTCCTTTTAAGATTTCTTTCACTTTCTGAATGTTTAACTCAGCACCCAATTCTCGTTGCATGGAAGTCACATCTTTATCATCAATCCCGCAAGGGACAATATTTTTAAAATAAGCTAAGTCTGCATTAACATTAAACGCAAAACCATGCATGGTGACCCATCGGCTACAACGTACGCCCATGGCACAAATCTTTCTCGCCTTTTCGTTATCTGCATCTAGCCAAACTCCGGTATAACCGGGATACCTGCCAGCGTTAATCCCATAGTCTTTTAAAGTGAGAATAATCGCCTCTTCTAAAGTGCGTAGATATAGATGAATATCGGTAAAGAAATTATCGAGATCTAAAATTGGATACCCCACAATTTGACCCGGACCGTGGTAGGTAATATCTCCACCTCTATTAATCTTGTAATAACTCGCATTTTTCTCTTGAAGTCCCTTTTCATCCAATAATAAATTCTCGGGCTTGCCACTTTTACCTAAGGTGTAAACATGAGGATGCTCTACAAAAGCCAAAAGGTTAGGCGTGATTTTTTCCTCCTCGGGATGATTTCTGTTATTGGTTTTAATGGCAATAGTGTCTGCAAATATTTGCTCTTGCTTATCCCAAGCCGCTTGATAATCCATCAAACCCCAATCCTCAAATTTTACTTTCTTATTTTTTATCATCATTCACAAACATAACCCAACATATAATTTTCAAACTTTCTAAATGAAACTTGAAACTGATCAGACTGATTTCCTTTATCGATACTTGCACTTAAAACACCTTCATCCTGATAAGAAAAAGGAGCCAAATGAATATGATCTTTAAACGAAGTTTCTTTTTTTCCGTTGAGTTTATACAAAGCTTCCTTTGCACACCAACAAACATATAAATGCGCTGTTCTGTTTGCTTCTTTAATAAAGCACAGCTCATCAGCACTCATAAACTTTTGCTGAACGCGGATGATTTTATCTTTGATGATCTCGATGTCAATCCCCACTTTCTTGGTTTTACTCACCATTACCGCGGCATAATCATAAGAATGGCTTAAAGAAATATGGTGTGGATGGTTAATTAAAATCGGTTTGCCGTTCTCGTCTGCTTGGCAATCTATATATTCAGAGGTGTTGAGCATTTTGCGGAGCAGCACTCTGGTGGCTAACCAATGCAAGTTTCTTTTTTCTTTACTTAAAGAGCGAAGGAGCTTTAATTCATGCGCTTTAAGTTGTAACCTTTGTTCTAAATCCTCAGGAGTTTCGGTGATTTTCCATAAGCCAATACTGGTATCCTCATTAATATTTTCCTGAAAAGTAAGTGGCATCTTTAAATTTATAAATTCTCTGCAAAATTATTTTAAATAAATCATATTTTAGGCAAAAGCAAAATTAAACCATGATACTTTCCGACAAATTAATCTTAAAAGAAATTGAAGACGGCAATATTGTAATTGAGCCTTTTAAAAGGGAATGTTTAGGAACCAATTCTTACGATGTGCACCTCGGAAAGCATTTAGCCTGTTACAAAAACCGTGAGCTTGATGCAAAAAAGCATAATGAGATTGAGCATTTTGAGATTCCGAAAGAAGGTTTTGTTTTGCAACCTAACACTTTATACTTAGGTGTAACTTTAGAATATACCGAAACCCACAAACATGTCCCTTTTTTAGAGGGTAAAAGCAGCACAGGGCGGTTAGGGATAGACATACATGCAACAGCAGGAAAAGGTGATGTGGGCTTTTGCAATACTTGGACGTTAGAGATTTCGACAACGCAACCAGTTAGAGTTTACCCGGGAATGCCTATTGGGCAGTTGATTTACTTTGTAGTAGAGGGCGAAATAGAAACCATGTATAACACCAAGGGGAACGCGAAATACAATAACAAGACTACTAAACCCGTTGAGAGTATGATGTGGAAAAACCAATTTTAATTTGATTTGTATAATAAAGACGATATAAAACCTCAAAAATCAAGCTTTTGAGGTTTTGTTTTTTAAACTAAATGATTTTATAACTTAATCATTCAAGAGCCATGAGAACCAAATTTTATAGTATTATTTTCCTTGCCTTAGGAGCTTTTGGCCTTTTAAGTTTCGTTCAGGATGGCGACCCTTTAAAACAGTTAATTCTTAACTTCCAGAAGTTTACGACCGAGAATATTCAGGAAAAAGTTTATTTACATACAGATAAGCCCTATTATGCCATCGGCGATGACATTTGGTTTAAAGCCTATGTGGTAGATGCGCAAACTTTAACACCAAGTCCACAAAGCAATTTTTTATATGTGGATTTGATTAATGGACGAGATTCTATCAAAAAAACTCTAAAAATTCCTTTGGTGGCGGGTTTTGGTAGTGGAAATTTTGAGCTCAAAGATTCGTTACGAGAAGGTAATTATCGCTTAAGAGCTTATACCACTTGGATGCGAAATTATGGTGAGGAATACTATTTTGATAGAACCCTAAAAGTGGGTAACGCTTGGACCAACCAAGTGATCACCCAAACCCAATATCAATTTCAGAAAGAAGGAAATAACGAGAATGTAACCGCTACCATCAATTATAAAAATCTGGATGGTTTTCCTTATGCTAATAAACCCGTTTCTTATAATATTGAATTAGATTTTAGATCAATAGCCAAAGGTAATGGAGTAACGGATGCTAACGGGAATTTAGTTATTCATTTTATTAATGATAAACCCTTTTTAGCTAAATCTGGAAGAATTACCACGACTATTAAAATTGGAGAAAACACAGCAGTCAATAAATACATTCCCATCAGAAGTACTTCTAATGGGGTGAATGTGCAATTTTTCCCAGAAGGTGGAGATTTGATTAAGGATATCAGAAGCAGAGTAGCTTTTAAAGCAGTAGGAGATGACGGTTTAGGGAAAGAAATCAGTGGATATGTAACCGATAATAACGGAAAAAAAGTAGCGCAATTTACTTCGCAACATTTAGGAATGGGTTATTTTGCTTTCACCCCAGAGGCCAATAAAAACTACCAAGCCGTAGTTCAGTTTAACGATGGTTCTGAGAAAACTTTTAAACTTCCTGATGCCAAAGCTGAAGGTGCAACATTGAGCGTAAATCCTAATTTAAAAGATAGTGTAGGAATAAAAGTTTATGCAAATCCTGCTTATGAGCAAAAAAATTTAGATAAAGAGTTTGTGGTTATCGCCCAAAACTCTGGCAACATTTTATACACCGCCAAATCAAAATTTAAGGGTTTAAGTTTTGGAACTGTTTTGCCTAAATCTAGGTTCCCTCAAGGAATTACTCAAATCACACTTTTTGGGCCAAATATGCTTCCAATTGCCGAAAGGTTGATTTTTATCGAACCAAAAGACACGCTAAATATCCAAATCAAACCTAATCAGAACAAATACACTACCAGAAGTAAAACAAAACTCGATATCGATATCAAAGACCCTGAAGGAAAACCCGTTTTGGGTTCTTTCTCTATGGCGGTAATAGATGAAAATAAAGTACCCATGAATGAGGATAAGGAAAGCACTATTTTCTCCAACCTACTATTGACTTCAGACATCAAAGGCTATATAGAAAACCCAAATTATTATTTACATGATATTACTCCGAAGAAGCTAGAAGATGTGGATATCCTCATGATGACACAAGGTTGGAGAAGATTTAGTTGGAGGAATATCTACTATAAAAATTTCCCTGTGCTGGTTTTTAAACCCGAGAAAACATTAAACGTAAGTGGCAGAGTGACTGAAAAAAACAAACCAGTAAGCAATGGATCAGTAACACTTTTTTCCTCTGTGGGGCAACAATTTATCGTTCAAACTAAAACAGATGAAAACGGCTATTTTAAAATTGATAGTCTGTATTATAACGATAGCACCAAGTTTGTGATACAAGCCAGAACAGCCACAGGCAGAAAAAATGTAGATATAGAACTCAATAGGCTACCTCCACAAATTGTCACTAAAAATATCAATGCACCAGATTTAGATGTGAATATCAACGAGTCTATGCAGGCTTATTTGAAGAATAGTAAAACACAGTATGAAGCTTGGCTAAAAAACGGTATTGTTAACCGTTCTATTTTATTGGGCGAGGTAAGAGTAACCGATACCAAACCTTTGGTAGAAAACTCTAGTAACTTAAATGGTGCCGGCTTTGCCGATAGAGTTTTGACAGCTAAAGACCTACAATATGCTACCACCATGTATCAAGTGCTACAAGGCAGAGTAGCAGGTTTGCAAATCATTAACGGAATTGCCTACATTAGAGGGCAAGTGGCCCAAATTATTTTAGATGGGATGTACGTAGATCCTAATTTTCTGTTTTCCATCAACCCTCAAGATGTAGAAAGTGTAGAGATATTGAAAAGCATTGGATATACCGCCATCTATGGTGGCCGAGGAGGTGGCGGTGTCATTATCATCAATACCAAGAGAGGGCAAGCTAATTACAATAGAAATGATTATGCTCCTGGAATCATCACTTACAATCCTATCGGGCTTTATAAAACAAAAGATTTTTATGTTCCGAATTACGATGATCCTAAACTAAATACCGAAGTTCCAGACTTAAGAACTACTATTTATTGGAATCCAAAAATCATTACTGATGCTACTGGCCACGCTCAAGTACAGTTTTTTAATGCTGATGGTACGGGAAATTATAAAATTGTGCTTGAGGGAATGGATTTAAATGGTCATCTTGGTAGAAAAGTTATTCGCTATCAAGTGAATGCTGCTCAATAAACCAAAAAAACTTAATGAATACCTTAAAAGTTACTGTACAAGATAGCGTTGCGATTATTTCTTTAGATAGGGGAAAGTCTAATGCCATTAACGAAGAAATGGTAGATGAACTTGAGAAAATGATTCGCAATATTGAAAAAGATGATCAAATTGGTGGGGTAATCCTCACCGGTAAAGAAGGCTTTTTCTCTGCCGGATTAGATTTAATTGAGCTTTATGATTATGATGAAGTAAGAATTAAAATCTTCTGGGAGAAATTTCTTCACCTCGTTAAAACGCTCACTGCTTTTAAAAAACCTTTGATTTCAGCTATCAGCGGACATAGTCCGGCTGGAGGTTGTGTTCTTGCCATTTGCTCAGATTATCGCGTAATGGCGGAAGGGAAATATGTCATCGGCTTAAATGAAGTGCCAGTTGGTATCATTGTTCCAGAAAATATTTTCGAGCTCTACGCTTTTTGGATTGGCCAAGCCAAAGCCTATCAGAATTTATTAGAAGGGAAATTGATGGGTGTGGAAGAAGCCAAAACTATTGGATTGATTGATGAAACGGCACACATCCATTCGTTAATGACCTTAGCTCTGAAAAAGATGCAGCAATACTTACAATTACCTGCCGTCACTTGGCAACAAAGTAAGCTCAATCTGCGAAAGCAATTGATTGAAAAAGTTTCTGAGGATCAATCCGAAACCTTAGACATTATGCTTAAACAATGGTGGTCTCCCCAAACCAGAACCATTCTGCAAACCATCATCCAAAATCTAAAACGCAAAGAAAATGTATAATCAACCCATGTTAAGAGATGACGCCCTTCAAGGAAAAACTTATGTAGTTACCGGCGGCGGAACAGGTTTGGGAAAAGCCATGAGTACTTACTTATTACAACTGGGTGCAAACGTGGTAATTACTTCAAGAAAGTTAGAGGTGCTACAAAAAACAGCAACCGAGTTAGAAGAAAAAACTGGCGGTAAAGTTTTGGCAGTGGCCTGCGATGTGAGAGAGAACACTCAGGTTGAAAATGTATTAAAAGCTACTTTAGAAAAATTTGGTCAGGTTGATGGTTTATTGAATAATGCTGCCGGAAACTTTATTTCGCCAACAGAAAGATTGTCGTCAAATGCATTCAGCACTATCATAGACATCGTTTTAAAAGGAACTGTAAATTGTACTTTGGCTTTTGGAAAGCATTGGATCAAGGAAAAACAACCAGCAGCTATCCTCAATATTGTGACTACGTATGCTTTTACGGGTTCTGGCTATGTGGTGCCATCGGCTTGTGCAAAAGGCGGCGTTTTAGCCATGACGCGGTCTTTAGCTGTGGAATGGGGCCGTCATCAAATTCGTTGTAACGCTATTGCACCAGGTCCTTTCCCTACCAAAGGAGCTTGGGACAGATTATTGCCGGGCGATATGGCAAAGAAATTCGATTTTAAAAATCGAGTCCCTTTAAAAAGAGTAGGCGATCATCAAGAATTGGCCAATTTAGCTGCTTATTTGTTATCAGATTTTTCTGGCTACATCAACGGAGAAGTCATCACTATTGATGGTGGCGAGTGGCTACAAGGAGCGGGTCAGTTTAATGGTTTAGAAATAGTAACTGATGAAATGTGGGATGGATTAGAGCAGATGATTAGAGGTACAAAAGGAAGTTAAAATTTGGGTGTTTCCCTGCGCTTTAGGCTATCCCTGCCCATACCGTTCGGGCGGGCATTACAATCTTTTTGTCATATCAATACAATAAACAAAATAAAATATGGCAAGCCCCTCTCTTATTTGCTTTTCACCAAACTATGTTGCATTTTTGCACTGCTTATAGAGAAAGACGGAGGGATTAGACCCTGCGAAGTCTTAGCAACCTGTGCAAACAAGGTGCTACATTCTATCTCGTCCCGATAGCTATCGGGATGCGGAAAAGATAAGTGAAAGTCAAAATTACCTCCACGACTTTTTCTACCAAGCCTCAAAAGTATCAAGACACAAGAATCAAGATGCAAAATTTTCATAGCATTTTATTTCTTGATACCTGATACTCATTACTTGATACTTAAAATGAATATCAGAAAAGAACTAGAAAAGAGAATACTCATCATTGACGGGGCGATGGGAACCATGATTCAGCGATACAGACTCACTGAAGAAGATTTCCGCGGAGAGCGGTTTAAAAACCATCACAAAGATGTAAGAGGAAATAACGACCTGCTTAATATCACCCGTCCTGATGTAATTAGAGAAGTCCATGCTGCTTATTTAGATGCCGGAGCAGACATCATTGAAACCAATACCTTTAGCACTCAGCGTATCTCCATGGCTGATTATGACATGGAAGATTTATCCTACGAATTAAGTTTTGAAGGCGCTAGAATTGCTAAAGAAGTGGCTACAGAATATACGCAAAAAAATCCCGATAAACCACGTTTTGTTGCTGGAGCTATCGGACCAACTAATCGTACGCTTTCTATGTCGCCAGATGTGAATGATCCAGGTTTCCGAGCGATTACTTATGACCAGTTACAAGAAGCGTATTACGAACAAGTCCGTGGTTTGGTTGATGGCGGTGCCGATTTATTGTTGGTAGAAACCATCTTTGATACCTTGAATGCCAAAGCAGCTATTTTCGCTATCAAGCGTTATGAAAAAGAATTAAATGATAAAATAAAGAACTCGGAAAAATTACCCGAAAAATTATCAAATACAGTTTATCAACAAGGACAGGCATCCCTCACCTTTGGAGAGGTACCGAGGGCGAGGCTAGAAATCATGATTTCTGGAACTATTACCGATGCTTCTGGAAGAACGCTATCCGGGCAAACCGTAGAGGCATTTTTAAACTCCATGCGTCATGGCGATTTATTGTCTATCGGTTTAAACTGTGCTCTGGGAGCGAAGGAAATGCGTCCGCACATAGAAGAACTTTCTGAAAATGCCGAGTTTTTCGTTACTGCCTATCCCAACGCAGGCTTGCCTAACGAATTTGGAGAATATGATGAATCAGCCTCACAAACTGCTGATCTGGTAGAAGATTTTCTAGCTTCAGGTTTCGTCAATGTGATTGGTGGATGTTGCGGTACTACACCAGAACACATTAAGGCTATGGCAGAGAAGGCAAAAAATTATACTGCCAGAAAAGTGCCACAAGTTGCCCCCTATCAGCGTTTATCTGGATTAGAAGCCTTTAGCATCACCCCTGAAACCAACTTTGTGAATGTTGGCGAGCGTACCAATGTTACCGGTTCTCCAAAATTTGCCAAGCTCATTTTATCTGGAGATTTTGATGCTGCACTTTCAGTAGCTCGGCAGCAGGTAGAAGGTGGTGCGCAAATTATTGATGTAAATATGGATGAGGGGATGTTAGATTCAGAAGCATCCATGGTGAAATTCTTAAATCTCATTGCTTCAGAACCTGATATTGCCAAATTGCCTATCATGATCGACTCCTCAAAATGGAGTGTGATTGAGGCTGGTTTAAAATGTTTGCAAGGTAAAGGAATTGTGAACTCGATTTCTTTAAAAGAAGGAGAAGAGAAATTCAAAGAATACGCTCATAAAATCAAACAATACGGTGCGGCCACAGTAGTAATGGCTTTTGACGAGCAAGGTCAGGCGGATAGTTTGGAGCGTCGAAAAGAAATCTGTAAACGTTCTTATGATATTTTGGTGAATGAGGTAGGTTTCCCTGCTCAAGACATCATTTTCGATCCTAATATTTTAACGGTTGCCACCGGATTAGAAGAACACAACAATTACGCAGTTGATTTCATCGAGGCTACCCGATGGATTAAGCAAAACCTGCCATTAGCCAAAGTAAGTGGAGGGGTTTCTAATATTTCTTTCTCTTTCAGAGGAAATAATACGGTTCGTGAGGCCATGCACTCTGCATTTTTATACCACGCCATAAAAGCTGGTTTAGATATGGGGATTGTAAACGCCGGAATGTTAGAAGTTTATGAAGAAATCCCAAAAGAGCTTTTAGAGAAAGTAGAAGATGTGTTACTCAACCGTCGTCCGGATGCTACTGAAATCTTGGTGGATTTTGCTGAAACCGTAAAAAATAAAGGAAAAGCCGTTGTTAAAGACGAGGAATGGCGCAAAGCACCTGTTCAAGAGCGGTTATCACATGCTTTAATCAAAGGGATTATTGATTATTTAGATATTGATGTTGAAGAAGCTCGATTGCAATATGCTAAACCACTAGAGGTGATAGAAGGCCCGTTGATGGATGGGATGAACATCGTAGGCGATTTATTTGGCGAAGGAAAAATGTTTCTTCCTCAGGTGGTGAAATCAGCCCGAGTAATGAAGAAAGCCGTTGCTATTTTGATGCCTTATATCGAAGCTGAAAAAGTTGTGGGTACCAGCAGCAGTGCCGGTAAAGTGTTGATGGCAACTGTAAAAGGCGATGTTCATGACATCGGAAAAAATATTGTGGGTGTAGTTTTGGCTTGTAATAATTTCGAGGTGATTGATTTAGGTGTAATGGTTCCTGCAGCAAGAATCATAGAAGAAGCCAGAAAACATCAGGTAGATATCATTGGTTTGAGCGGCTTAATTACCCCTTCTTTAGATGAAATGGTTCACTTTGCCAAAGAAATGGAACGTGAAGGTTTTACTATTCCTTTATTGATTGGTGGCGCCACTACTTCTAGAATTCATACCGCTGTAAAAGTTGATCCGCATTATCATGGAGCGGTGGTTCATGTGCTAGATGCCTCCAGAAGTGTTGGGGTTTGTAGCAATCTATTGAATAAAGAAAATGGTAAAGATTATGCTTCCTCACTCAAGAATGATTATTTACAAACCAGAGATAATTACACTAAAAAGAAGGTAGAAAAGGTCTTCCTAAAGATTGATGATGCTCGGAAAAATCAGTATAAAATCAACTTAAATGGCTCGATTCCAAAAGCACCAAGTTTTACAGGAGTTAAGGTTTTAGAGAATTTTCCATTAGAAGAATTGGTTCCTTATATCGATTGGACGCCTTTTTTCCATACTTGGGAGCTTAGAGGCTCATATCCAAAAATATTTGATGATGTTTATGTGGGTGATGAAGCTAAAAAGTTGTTTAACGATGCTCAAGTATTATTGAAACGTATCGTTAATGAGAAACTCTTCACCGCGAAAGCTGTTTTTGGTTTTTGGCCTGCTAACTCAATCGGTGATGATATTGTTTTGGAAGTCGAAAGTGAAAAGTTGAAAGTTGAAAGTTTCAAACAAACTAATCACCAACAATCTAACCAACTAATTACCATTCACACCCTACGCCAACAAGCAGAAAAACCAAAAGGTGAGGCTCACTATGCTTTATCAGATTTTATCGCTCCAAAAGAAACTGGAATTCAGGATTATTTTGGTGGATTTGCAGTAACAACCGGACATGGTTGTGATGAGTTAGTAGCCATTTTTGAAGCAGATCATGATGATTATAATAGCATCATGACCAAGGCATTGGCAGATAGATTAGCAGAAGCATTCGCCGAGAAATTGCATGAACTCGTGAGAAAAGAATATTGGGGTTACGCAAAAGATGAAAGTCTGGACAGCGAATCATTAATTAAAGAAAAATATCAAGGAATTCGTCCGGCACCAGGTTATCCCGCTTGTCCGGATCATACCGAGAAAGGAACACTTTGGAAATTGTTAGATGTAGAAAATAACATCGGCTTAAAGCTAACAGAAAGCTATGCCATGTACCCAACTGCTGCAGTTAGTGGTTTCTACTTCGCTCATCCTGAAGCTAGGTATTTCGGAATAGGAAAAATTGATAAAGACCAAGTAGTTGATTACGCTAAAAGAAAAGGAATGGAGGTAGAAGAAGCCGAAAGGTGGTTGGGTCCGAATTTGGGCTATTAAGGGGTATCGAGTAATTAGTATCAAGAATCAAGACTGACATGCGTAATTTTAAAGAATTAAAAGTTTGGAAATTAAGTATCGAGCTTTCAAAGTTAGTGTTTGAGATCACTAGAACTTTTCCAAATGAGCATAAGTTTGGTCTTTCTAATCAGTTATTTAGATGTGCTGTTTCTATCCCTTCAAACATTGCAGAGGGTTGTGGGAGAAAATCGGATAAAGAATTTAAGCAATTTGTTAGTATTAGTTTAGGTTCTTCTTTCGAATTAGAAACTCAAATTATAATAGCAAAAGAAGTTGATTTAATTACATTAGAACAATTTGATATAATCAATAATAAGCTCTTAGAAATACAAAAAATGTTAAATGGACTTTCTACAAGTCTTGATAATTAATGATTTTTATTAAAACTTGCAAGGTGTCTTAATACTAGATACTTGCTACTAAATACTCAAATGAAAATTACCGATCACATAAAAAATGCCAACGGGAAAACACTTTTCTCGTTTGAGCTTTTACCGCCTGTTAAAGGACAAAGTATCCAATGGATTTATGATGCAATTGATCCTTTAATGGAATTCAATCCGCCATTTATAGATGTAACTTATCATCGTGAAGATTATATTTATAAGCAATTGCCTAATGGTTTGTTGGAGAAAGTTTCGTACCGCAAACGCCCTGGAACGGTAGCCATTTGTGCAGCCATCATGAATAAATACAAGGTGGATGCTGTTCCACATTTAATTTGTGGTGGATTTACCAAAGAGGAAACTGAAAATGCGCTCATCGATATGCATTTTTTAGGTATTGATAATGTGTTGGTATTGCGTGGAGATGCCCGACATGCTGATCCTACATTCATTCCTACTCCCGGTGGACATGCTTATGCATCTGAATTGTTAGAGCATGTAAAGAATCATAACGAAGGTAAATATTTGCATGAAGATGTCGTAAGCGACGATAAAAGTGATTTTTGTATCGGCGTTGCTGGATATCCAGAAAAACATTTTGAGGCTCCTAACTTAAAAACAGATTTCAAATATTTGAAAATGAAGGTAGATATGGGTGCAGAATTTATCGTTACGCAAATGTTTTTTGATAATCAGAAGTATTTTGATTTTGTGAAGAAATGTCGTGAAAACGATATCCATGTTCCTATTATTCCAGGATTAAAGCCCATCAGCTCTGCTAAGCAATTGATTTCTTTACCTAAAATCTTCCATATTGATATTCCTGAGGATTTAAGCGAAGCAGTACAAGATTGCAAAACCAATAAAGATGTAAAACAAATTGGAACTGAATTTATGATTCAGCAGTGCAAAGAATTGATGGATTTTGGCGTTCCGGTACTCCATTTTTATACGATGGGCAAACCCGAGCAAACTTATGAGATTGCGAAGGCTATATTTTAAATATATACTAAAAATATATACTTTTGCATATACTAAATATAGTACAAACGCATGAAAAGTATATTATTAAAAATTGATGATGAGCTTTTTGAAGATTTGGAAGAATCTGTAAAAGAATTAAAAATTTCTAAAACAGGATTCATCAAAAAATCTTTAGAAGAGGCTATTAAAGCTTATAAACTAAATCAATTAAAAAAGGAGCTTAAAAAGGAGATTGAATTAATTAAGGCTGATAAAGAGACACAAGCTGAAATGAAAATTTTTGAAGAAGCCTCATTAGTAGATTTAGCTAAATTTTTAGAAGACGAAAATGATTGTTAATAAATTCGAGATTTGGATTTCGGATTTGAATCCTGGAAAAGGAACAGAACCAGGAAAAATTCGTCCTGTTTTAATAGTCCAAAATGACACCTTGCACCAATTGGGTCATATTTCAACTATTGTTTGCCCAATTAGTTCTCAAAAAAGAGGCGTATCCAAATTAAGAATTAATGTTTCCCAGTCAGAGGTTAATGGCTTGAAAAAGCCATCAAGTGTAGTTGTTGACCAAATTAAAGCAGTTGATTTCTCACGATTGAAAGAAAAAATTGGAACACTAGAAAAGGAATACCATCCGGAAATAACGAAAGCTTTAAGATTAATTTTGGATATTTAATTAACCCATCAAATAAGCCTTAAATTCTTCAAAACTATTCCCCATTTCTAAACAGATTTTCTCTTTCTCATACAATTCTTTTACCTGCTCTGGCTCTTCAATGGTAATTCCTAGCTCTTCAAAAACATCAGGAAATTTGCATGGGTGCGCTGTAGCTAAAACCACATAAGCTGTTTTATCTAATGCTGGATGCACTTCCTTATCGGCAGTAACTGCCAAACAACCTGTTGCCGTATGCGGGCAAACTAAGTAATTCTTTTGTTGGTAAATCGCGGAAATCGCGGCTCTAATCTCATCGTCATGAAAAGCATAAGAAGACATCATGGTACGCAAAACTGGCAACTGATTGTTAAACATATCCAAAATACGTACAAAATTACTGGGGTCGCCTACGTCCATAGCGTTGGCTAAGGTTTGTACAGACGGGCGAGCATTGTAAATTCCGGTTTGTAGATATTCCGGAACAATATCATTGCTGTTGGTTGCGGCAATAAATCTAGAAACTGGTAAACCCATTTTCCAAGCCATCATTCCGGCTGCAATATTGCCGAAATTGCCACTTGGCGTTACAAAAATCAGATTTTCAAATTGGTCTTTGAGTTTAGCATAAGTATTGGCGTAATAAAATATCTGCGGAATTAACCTGCTGATGTTGATAGAATTTGCAGAAGTTAAGTTCAGCTTCTCATTCAGTTCTTCATCATGAAAAGCCTTTTTCACCAAAGCTTGGCAATCATCAAAAGTGCCATCAATGGCGATGGCTTCAATGTTGTTTCCATTGGTGGTGAGCTGTAATTCCTGAATCGGGCTCACTTTTCCTTTCGGATATAAAATGGTGACTTTTATGCCCGGAACATTTAAAAATCCGAGGGCAACCGCACCGCCTGTATCGCCAGAAGTAGCTACCAAAATCTGGATTTCCTTATGTTCTTTCTTCAAGAAATGCGCCATGATACGGCTCATAAATCTTCCTCCAAAATCTTTGAAAGCCAAAGACGGCCCGTGGAATAACTCTAGTACAAAAACATCCTTTTCTAATGGATGTAAAGGCGCTTCAAAATTGATGGCATCCTCAATAATCGCTTTCAAATCTTCTGAAGAAATATCATCTTTTAATAAAGCATAAGCCATATCAAAAGCAATCTCAGGTAATGTTTTTGATCCCCAATTTAACATCAAATTTTCATCAATCTGAGGTAAAATAGTGGGCATATATAAACCCTTATCCGCCGGAAGGCTATTGAAAACTGCTGTTTTTAAATCAACGGATAAGTGGTGGTTTTTGGTGGAGTATAATTTCATTTCTTTCGAGTATCAAGTAATGAGTATCAAGTATCAAGACCTAAACAGCATCTTGATACTTGACACTACAATCTTACGACTATAAAACAATCGGCCCTTTTTTGTTAATTTCTGATAAATAAATATTGCTTTCTATCCCCTGTTGGGCAAGCATTTGTTTCATCTCTTGTAAAGATTTTTGGGCAGCATCTGCCGATTTAAACAAAGAAAAAACTGTTGGACCAGAGCCTGAAATTCCGAAACCTAAAGCTCCATTTCCCAGCGCCATTTCTTTCATCCGATCGAATTCTGGAATCAAAATAGAACGTATCGGTTCGATGATGACGTCCTTCATACTTCTTCCTAATAAATCGTAATCTTGAGTGTAAAGAGCGCTAATTAATCCCGCTATATTTCCCCATTGTGTCACCGCATCTTTTAATAAAACTTTAGAACGAATAATCTGACGGGCATCTCTTGTGGGTACATCCACATGAGGATACAACAAGGCACAATATAATTTTGGAACTGGAAGCGAGATCACTTCTAAAGGTTCGTAACTTTTAATCAGCGTAAAGCCACCAAATAAAGCTGGCGCCACATTATCTGCATGACCATGTCCACATGCCAAAGCTTCTCCTTCCATTGCAAAAGGCAATAACTCTAGCTTAGAAAGTGGCTTTCCAAGCAACTCATTAGCAGCGAACAAACCTGCCACTGCACTTGCAGAGCTGGAGCCCAATCCACTGCCCATTGGCATCATCTTTTTCAACTTAATGTTTAAGCCAATTCCCTCTTTTCCTAAATACCTCAACAAGCTAATTACCGTAGCACTCACCGTATTTTTTGCTGGGTCTAAAGGCAATTTACCTTCATCACCTTCAATAGAAATGATGTTTACGCCAGGTTTATTGGTCATTTCCATGATGAGCTCATCACCTGGCTCATTCACTGCAAAACCTAAAATATCAAACCCACAAACCACATTGGCAACTGTTGCAGGTGCAAAAACTTTTATTGATTCCATTTAGCCTCATCCTAAATCCTTCTCCAAAGGAGAAGGACTTTATTATATAATTTATTAAATTTTGTTTCATTTGGGCGTTCGAGCGGGCTTTCCATTCATACTACACAAGGCTTTAGCCACATAGCCGGTATCCATTTCAATCCCTAACGCAAAATCTTACGCCTTTCAGCCTTCTACTTTAAGCTTTACTTGCTCCCACTTTTACTAAATCAGAAAATACACCCGCTGCGGTAACTGCTGCTCCGGCACCCGGACCTTTCACCACCATTTGTGTTTCGTTGTATCTATCGGTAGTGAAAGCAATGATATTATCACTTCCTGATAAGGCATAAAATGGATGATCTGCCCCAACTGCTTGCAAGCTGATTTCTACCTGTCCGTTTTCTAATTTCCCGATGTATCGCAACACTTTTCCTGCTGCCTCTGCATCCTTTTTCAACTGCTCAAAATAATAATTCGAGTTTTTCAACTCTTGATAAAAATCAGCTACGCTAAGCGCCTTTGAACAATTTTCCGGAATAATATTTCCCAGTTTCACCTCGCTAGCTTCAATCTCAAAACCTGCATTTCTAGCTAAAATCAACATCTTACGCATAAAATCTATTCCGCCTAAATCATCTCTTGGGTCGGGTTCTGTATAGCCTTTTTCTTGAGCCATTTTCACTACATCATGGAAATTAGCTTCGCCTTTGAAATTATTGAAGATGAAAGAAATAGTTCCAGAAAGTATCGCTTCAATTTTTGAGATTTTATCGCCACTCACCATTAAATCACTCAAAGTTTTAATGATAGGTAAGCCCGCTCCTACGTTGGTTTCGTAGTAAAAATCTACCCCATGTTTTTGAGCGGTGTTTTTCAAATCCGCAAATTGAGCATAATCTCCAGAGTTGGCAATCTTGTTACAAGTCACTACAGAAATATTGGCTTCAAAAGCTTCTTTGTAAAATTTAGATGGATAAGGACTTGCCGTATTATCAATAAATACACAATTGGGTAAGTTCAGCTTTTTCATTTCTTGAACAAAAGTGGGTAAATCAGCCGCTTTTTCCGATGCAGCCAAAGCTTCTTTCCATTTTGCTAAATCAATTCCTTCTGCATCAACCAACATCTTTTTAGTGTTGATTAAACCCAAAATCTTAATATTAATCAAGTTATTTTTAGCGAGATATGTGGCATGAGCATTAATTTGGCTCAACAATTCAGTTCCGATATTCCCCGCACCCACCACAAAAACATTTAGCGTTTTTTGTAACTCGGCAAAAAAAGCATCATGAACGGCATTCAAAGCTTTGGATAAATCCGAATGGTAAAGAATTACAGAAATATTGTATTCTGATGAGCCTTGCGCAATGGCTACCACGTTTACCCCATTTCTTCCTAGCGCATGAAAAAGTTTACCTGAAATTCCTGGCGTTTTTTTCATATTCTCACCAACAATGGCTAATATGGAAAGATTAGCTTCAATTCTAACTGGTTCTAATTTTCCGGCAAGTAACTCCAATTCAAACTCTTGCTCTATTAAAGCCTTCGCCTTTAAGGCTTCATCTGGATTCACCGCAAAAGTGATAGAGTGCTCTGAAGAAGATTGCGTAATCAAAATCACATTCACCTGCTCGCGAGAAAGTAAAGAGAACAAACGACCACTAAAACCCGCTTTGCCCACCATTCCGCTGCCTTCCATATTGATGATGCTGATATGATCTACCGAAGAAATCCCACGAATGGTGGTATTTGAAGGCTTTAAATCATGACGAATAAAGGTTCCAGCAAAATCTGGCTCAAAAGTATTCTTAATAACAATTGGAATTTTTTTGAGGAAAGCCGGAGTCATGGTTGGTGGATAAATCACCTTCGCACCAAAGAAAGAAAGTTCCATCGCCTCAGTGTAAGACAATTCTTCCATAGAAAAAGCCTTCTTCACTCTTTTAGGGTCGGCAGTCATCATTCCGTTTACGTCTGTCCAAATTTCAATCTGACTTACCTCTAAAGCCGCACCCAAAATAGCTGCGGTATAATCACTTCCTCCTCTACCCAAAGTGGTAATTTTATTTTCATTGTTGCTGGCGATAAACCCAGTAACCACCACCAAATCATTTTGATGCTGAGCGAAATAATCTTGCACCAGAAGATTAGTTTGTGCAAAATCAACTTTTGCATTTCCGTAGGTGCTATCTGTTTTAATAATTCCAGAGGCATCTAAAAATTCGGCTTTATCAGCAACAGTTCTTAAAATTCGGCTTATCATAAAAGCCGAACTTTTTTCGCCAAAGCTTAATACCATATCTTTGGTTTTAGGACTCAGTTCTTGCAAAGCGGTAATTCCTTGCAAAATATCTTCTAACTCCTGAAAATATAACTTCAACTTGGTAATCACCTGATTTTGCTGCTGCAAAGGCACCAATTCTTTCACTACAGCAAAATGGCGTTTTTCTAAATCTGCCAGTGGCGTAGTAAAATCTTTGCCTTCAATGGCATCTTCCGCCATTTTTAGCAATTGGTTGGTTACACCTCCCATGGCAGAAACTACTATTACTAAATGCTTTTTTTGATCAAGATTGGATTTGACCATACCTTTTAGTGCTTTTAATGCTTCTACGGAACCTACGGATGTTCCTCCGAATTTTAGAATTTTCATTGAAATTAGTATAAAAAAAAGCGCCTCCCGTTTATCGGAAGGCGCTTTGTGTATGTTTTTTTAAAACCATAAACTACCTTCCTCAACGCATTAGCGTAGTGGTGCTTGTAGTTGTTGTGGTTGTTAAATTTCTTTTCATTTTTTGCAGAGCCAAAACTAAGCTTTCATTTTTTAAATGCAAATTTTTTGATACAATTATTTCATCTTCTGTTCGGAACACCGTTTTATAATGCCCGTTCTAAGTAATCGATTAGGAATATTTAATGCTCAAAGATTAGTCTTAGCAGCTAACCTCAATCAGCCATTTCTAAGTTTTCCCAAGATTCTTTCCGGTAATAGTTAAACATGAGTAAAGCTGCACCCGTCATTAAAATAGCAGAAATGGTGATTACCCATTCCCATTTAGCAGCCCAATGATGTAAAAAACCAATCCCTACAGGAACTAGCATGGTAGCAAATGAAATGAAAACCCTACCGCCCTTTTTTAAGTTTACAGGTTGCGAAAATGGTAAACCTTTCACCCGAAATAGCGCCACCAAAATTCCATAAATAAACCCTACCATAAGGGCTAAAATTAAATCGTTAATCACCTTAGGTCCCCAAAAAATAATGCTAAAAACAGAAATCAAACTAAAATAAGGCAAGTAAAATTTGATAATGATAGCTTTATACATTCCCGCTAAAATTTCTCCGGGTTGCTTTAATGGCGTAGTGAAAAATATCCAAGAAGCTTTATACTTATCGGTCATGTTTGCATTTTGTAGTACCGTGGTTAACACAAAACTGGTTAAGTAAATCAAGAGGATGTACATATTACCATCTTTCATGTTCTCCCAATTTTGTGCTAAACTTCCTTTTTTACTCATAAAACCGAAGTATAGAAAATATACCGGAACATAAGCAAAAGCGGGATAAACCTTCACTTTAAAATCGCGATAGCGAGAAGATAACAACCAAGTGAATTTAAAACCCGCATTTTCAATAGGTTTTGGAGCAACTATCGCGGCTAATTTGTTCATAAAACCGCGTGAAGCTCCTTTCCCTTCAGAAGAAACAATGGTAGCATCATCTCCGCTGGCACTGATAGCAGACAATTTCTCGTTAAATCCTGGCGCCAATACTTTAATTACCAAATACAGAGAAACAACTGGAGTAATTAGCGCTAAAGCAGCATAAATGAAAGTCAACCCATCAGCAGTTTTGAAATTAACAGCCAACTCATGCAGCGCCGCCAACCACATCGGCGGAATAAACGCTAATACCTTAAATTCTTTAATATTAAAATTTGCCAGAACACTTGCATTGATGAGTCTAGGTAAAGTATAATAAGCTGCAAAAATGATAACCGAGAAAATAATCTGAAAATAGGAGATAAAGTCTTTAAACTTCTGCGGACTGGTGATTTTTAACACCACAAGATAAATGATGTTGACAAGAAAAATGCTCATCACCGTCGCAATTAATACCTCGAGCAAAAAAATGAAACCAGAAACTGTGCCTTGCCAAAAGGAGAATACCATTCCGGAAATAGCAATGGCAAATGCCATTTTTTCGATATGAATCCCGATATGTAAGATTCGGGAAACTGTAAATGTAGCTTCTGAAACTGGGCGTGGCAGAATAATGTAATTATCTCTTACATCAATGAGTACGCTGGTGAAATCAGAAATTAACGTAATGGCCAACATCACCATAAAAGCAGAAAAATAAATGGTATGTGCGGCATAAGGAGCCTTTACAACCCCTAAAATAATGGTAAAAACTAATCCTGTTAAAGCCAAGAAAAACATGGTTAGCCAACTTGAATTATTCACTTCTTTATGCTGCTTTTTACGTTGTTGATTGTACACATTTGGCCTTCGATCATCCATCTTCATTTTGGTATTTAGGATGATTCGCAGTTGATTTGGATCAACACCAAAACGAACAAATAAGGATTTGAAAAGCAGGATAAAGTTGATGATGTATTTATTGATCATTTTTTTATTTCTAAGGTAGTTTTGGGATGATGGTTAACAGGAAAGTTTACCGAGTTTGCAATAAAACAAAATTTGTGCGCTTGGTGATGCAATTCTTCAACTTTAGCAATCATTTGTGCTTCTGAAACCGTTACTTCGGGATATAAATCCACAACAGTAAATTTTCCACTGCCCGACTTGTCCAAGTCCATAACTCCTTTTGCTTGGTCTTTATAGTCTGTTATTACTACATCAGCAATTGCACATAAATGCAAAAACCATAACATGTGACAACTGGATAAGGAAGCTAAAAATAATTCCTCTGGATTGTATTTTTGCTTATCTCCTCTAAAATATGGGTCTGATGAAGCCATAATTTCACCTTTATTTTCAGCTTGAATAATATGACTTCTTTCGTAATCTGTATAACCAGAAGTTCCTGAACCCATATTACCAGTCCATTTTATAGCTACAGAATATTCATGATTTTTAGACATGATATACTAATTCAAAGCGCTTAACACATCATTTGCTTCCTGATTGCCTTCTTCCTTTCCGGTGAGTTTGGCAAAAATGCGTTCCAAAGTTTGATCTCCACCAGCTTTTAATTCCTCAAAAGAACCATCAGCCACAATTTCTCCTTGATTAATCAATAAAATCCGGTCTGAAACTTTCTCTACCACATCCATCATGTGCGAACAGTAAAAAATAGTTTTACCTTCTTTGGCTAGCAAAGCGATGAGTTCTTTCACCATAATCACGGCATTGGCATCCAATCCAGATAGCGGCTCATCCAGAATAATAATTTTTGGATTATGGATAATTCCAGAAATCAACAAAACCTTTTGGCGCATTCCTTTAGAAAAAGTATCCATTCTTTGGTCGGCGTTGCCATCAATTCCAAAAGCTTTTAACAGCTTCATGGCTCTTTCCGCGATTTGATCTTCATCCATTCCATACAATTTGCCTACAAAGTCTAAATACTCCAGAGGAGTTAAAACATCATAGATTTCCGCATTTTCTGGTACGTAACCAATCTGGGCTTTAATGGCCAAAATATCTTCTTGTATATTCTGATTGTACATTAAAACCTCACCTTCATAATCATTAATTAAACCAGTAAGCACTTTTACGGTGGTAGATTTTCCGGCACCATTTGGGCCGATATAACCAATGACCTGCCCTGGATAGATATCTAGATTAATTCCTTTTAAAACCTGTTTGTCACCATAGCTTTTCTTTAAATTTTTAATACTGATGATAGGTAATTGAGATGTTTCCATTTGTGAAGTTTAGAATTACTAATATAAGGTTGCTGAGGTGGATTCCATAAAAAAAGTCGTCCTTTTTTGAGACGACTTTTGATCTATTTTGTTACTAATAATCTAAGCTCCAGGCTTTAATTTCCCTTTATAGGTTCTTTTAAATTTCTCATATCTAGGAATAGAGACGCTGGTTACATAAGGATTTCCTCTTCCCTTTCCATCACTAATGTAATTTTGATGATATTCTTCTGCCCGATAAAAAGCGTCTAAATGTTTTAACTCCGTAACAATAGGTTTCTCAAACCGATTAGCTTTGGTTAAGTCTTTGATGGTATCCATCGCAATTTCCTTTTCTGCCGGAGTCTGATAAAAAAGAATAGAACGATAAGAAGAGCCTACATCAGGACCTTGACGGTTAAGTGTAGTAGGATCATGCGATGCAAAAAATACATTTACCAAATCCTGATAAGAAACTACTTTAGGATCATAATAAACCAATACACTTTCTGCATGACCTGTAGTTTCGGTATTCACTAATTCATAAGTTGGATTAGGAACTGTTCCACCAGCATAACCAGAAACGGCAGAATCTACGCCAGCAACGGATTCAAAAATATGTTCAGAACACCAAAAACAACCTTCGGCAAAAGCAGCAATGGCTTTTCCTTTAGGAGCTACTAATTTTACACTGTTATCAGGTCTTTGTTGTTTACCGGTTTGCCCATTGCTATTGCATGATGCTATTAAAATTGCAAAACTACACAGGGTTAATAATTTGAAAATCTTATTCATGATATTTTCTATGCTTAGTCAATCAAAGAAACGCAAACCATACAGATAAAGTTTTGATAAAAGCATTTAACCTGCCCAATTTTCACGGTCTAAACTTCTGAAATGGATGGCTTCCGCCAGATGTTCAATGCCGATGTTTTCGCTCTCAGCTAAATCAGCAATAGTACGGGAAACTTTTAAGATACGATCATAAGCTCGGGCAGAAAGCCCTAATTTTTCCATCGCTTTTTTAAGGAGGATTTGCCCAGCGTCAGAGATTTGGCAAATCTCGCGTACCATTTGAGGACTCATCTGAGCGTTGCAATAAATATCGGCGAAAGCCTCAAACCTTTTATTCTGAATTTCCCGAGCCTTAATTACTCGTTCTCTAATCACCTCACTTTTTTCCGATTTCCTTTCTGACGAAAGCTCATCAAAATTTACTGGCGTAACCTCCACATGTAAATCAATGCGGTCTAGCAGTGGCCCACTCACCTTGCTCAAATATTTCTGCACTACGCCAGGTGCGCAAACACACTCTTTGTCTGGATGATTGTAATAGCCGCAAGGACAAGGATTCATCGCTGCGATAAGCATGAAACTGGCAGGATAATCAACAGACATTCTTGCTCTGGCGATGGTCACTCGGCGCTCTTCCAAAGGCTGGCGCATCACCTCCAAAACTGCTCTCTTAAACTCAGGCAATTCATCCAAAAATAAAACACCGTTATGAGCCAATGAGATTTCTCCCGGCTGGGGATTGCCTCCACCACCCACCAAAGCGACATCAGAAACCGTATGATGCGGCGAGCGAAAAGGCCGACGGGTTAACAAAGCATCTGAAGCTGAAAGCTTACCCGCAACAGAATGAATTTTGGTGGTTTCTAAAGCTTCGTACAGATTTAATGGAGGCAAAATGGTGGGTAAACGTTTCGCCAACATGGTTTTTCCAGCCCCAGGCGGACCGATTAATATGGCATTATGTCCGCCAGCAGCGGCAATTTCTAAAGAACGTTTAATATTTTCCTGACCTTTAACATCGGCAAAATCAGCATCATAATTATTGATGGCATGATAAAACTCGTCGCGAGTATCCACAATGGTAAGTGGTGGTTTAACTCCTTTGTCAAAAAAATCAATAATCTCGCTGATATTTTCAATCCCATAAACTTCAATTCCACTCACAATGGCAGCTTCTCGGGCATTTTGCTTAGGTAAAATAAAACCTTTAAATTTTTCCTTTTTCGCTTGGATAGCGATAGGCAAAGCACCTTTTATCGCCTGAACTTGTCCGTCTAAAGAAAGCTCTCCCATAATCAAATACTGCCCAATTTCATCCTCTGGAATTTGCCCTGAAGCAGATAAAATTCCAGTGGCAATGGTTAAATCATAAGCCGAACCTTCTTTTCTAATATCGGCGGGAGCCATATTGACCACAATTTTTTGTCGAGGCATTCTATTTCCACTAGAATTAATGGCACTTTCTATGCGTAGCATACTTTCCTTCACGGCATTATCTGGCAAACCCACAATAAAATATTTTTGGCCAGGAGTGATGTTTACTTCCACGGTTATCGTGAGTGCTTCAACACCATAAACCGCACTTCCATAGGTTTTAACAGGCATAAATTTTAAGATTGACAGTTGAAGTTAAATAAAATTTACTTGAAATCGCAAAGATGTGACATTTGTAAGGTCTTGACATTTTTATTTCCGTAAGTTCTCTCTTAAATTAGCATTTTCAGCTCAATTCAAATTCATTATGAAATTTATTTACACCTTACTTTTGGCATGTTTTGCTACTGCTACATTTGCTCAACAACCCACTTTTATTACCGACAGTTTAGATCAATATATTAAAACTGGAATAAAGGATTGGGATATTCCTGGCCTAGCTATTGCGATAGTAAAAGATGGAAAGCCTGTTTTAATTAAAGGTTATGGGGTTAGAGATTTGAAAACCGGAGCGCCTGTAGATGAAAACACACTGTTTATGATCGCTAGCAATAGCAAATTGTTTACGGGTACTTCCTTAGCTAATTTGGCTTATGAGAAAAAAATTAACCTCAATGATCCCATCACTAAATACTTCCCCAACTTTAGTATTTACGATAAAAATGCATCGGCTTTACTCACTGTAAAAGATTTGATGGGACATAAAATAGGAACCAAAACTTTTCAGGGAGATTTTACCTTTTGGGATAGCAATTTGTCTTCGGAAGAAATTATGAACCGGATGAGATTGATGAAACCGGTTTATCCTTTTCGTCAGGATTTTGGCTACTGCAACAGCTGCTTTTTAACTGCCGGAGAAGTGATCCCGAAAGTGACTGATCAAACTTGGAATCAATATGTAGAAGAGAATATTCTGAAACCTTTGGGTATGAATAATACTTATACGGTTCATAAAGGAATGGCACAACGTCTAGACGTTTCCAAACCTTACACCAACCAGTTCACAGGTGTAATCACCGAAATTCCTTATGATAATGTCGATAATTTAGGCCCTGCAGCCAGTATGATTTCTAATGTGAAAGATCTTGCTAAATGGCTTACCTTACAGTTAGACAGCGGAAAATATCAAGGAAAACAAATTTTACCTTGGGAAGTATTGCTTACAACTAGAGATGTTAATACCGCTATTTCATCTCGTAAAAATGGAGAAAGTCATTTTGTAGATTACGGTTTGGGTGTTTTTGAAGCTGATGATGCCGGAAAACAAGTGTATTGGCATACTGGTGGCGCATTTGGTTTTGTGAGCAACGTCTGTTTTGTACCCGAAGAGCATTTAGGAATTGCCATTCTAACCAATATGGATAATCAAGATTTCTTTGAGTTGTTGAGACATCAAATCCTGAATGCTTATCTAGGAAAACCTTATCAAAATTTAAGCAAAGCGGCCTTACCTCGTTATCAAAAAGCAAAGGCTGATGATATAGCAAAGCTTAAAGCGGAACAAGCTAGAATTGGTAAAGAAAAACCTGAGTTGGCTTTATCAGCTTATGCCGGAACTTATCATCATCCGCTTTATGGCGATATTACCATTTCTGTTTCAGGGAAGGATTTAATGGTGGATATGAAAACCACACAAAACCTGAGTGCAAAAATGCAGTATTTAGATCATAGCGATTGGTTAATGACATACAGCAATCTAGGTTATGGAATTTACACTACAAAGTTCAAGATGGAGAATGGTAAAGTCACCGGATTAACTATCCCAACGAATGATTTCGTGGAGTATGATAATTATGAATTTGAGAAGGTGAATTAAACCTCCTCATTAAATTATGAAAAGCGAAATCTTGATATCAGGGTTTCGCTTTTTTTATGCTATTACAAATTGATTAAAGCCTCTAATGATAAGTCCTCATCAATTAATGGCCAATGGATACCATAACCTGAAGCAGAAACTTTATAAAAATTCCGCTCTGCATCTGTAGCATTTGCAAGTTTTGAAGAAATTTCTTGCAAATGAAATTGATAATGTTGACCATCAACATCCATTAGAAGCATATCCTTTTTAAAATCTATGTTTTGAATTTGATGTGTTGCTATCATTATTTTTTAAAATATGTGTTCCAAGAATCTACAATTAAATCGAAATGCTGGTAAATAATCTTTTTAATTTCCTTTTTGGATTGAGGTGTAAGGTTAAATTCAAAAGCTTCTTTAATTTCTACCTCCTCTACCAAAATCCAAAATTTACATTCCATATCTCCTTTTTCCGCGTGAACATGAATGGGTTCAGTACCCTCATTAGAGTAGAAGAATAATCTCCAGCCGTAAATAAAAAGTATTGTTGGCATTTTAATCAAATTTAGCTATTATCTTTAATTTCCTCAACTTTGCGATATAAAGAAAAATCCCTACACAAAACAATAATCAAATAGTTCCCAAAAAATAGAATTAGGCTTATATTCGTAGCCGATAATAAAAATCAAGGGAAATGCACAGAACACATACTTGCGGGGAATTGAGCCTGAAAAATTTAGGCGAACAGGTAACTTTAAGCGGTTGGGTACAAAAATCACGTGATTTAGGTGGGACTACTTTTATTGACGTAAGAGACCGCTACGGATTAACCCAATTGGTGGTAAACACAGATGACGCTGCCGATTTACGTACCAAAGTGAAGGATTTAGGTCGTGAGTTTGTGATAAAAGTGAAAGGAACTGTGGTAGAGCGTTCCAATAAAAACCCAAAAATCCCCACTGGAGAAATTGAAATTAAAGTTTCTGATTTAGAGATTCTGAACGTAGCCAAATTACCTCCGTTCATGATTGAAGATGAGACTGATGGCGGCGATGAGTTACGTATGAAATATCGTTACCTCGATTTACGTCGTAACCCTGTTCGAAATAACTTGATTTTACGCCATAAAATGGCTCAGGAAATTAGAAAATATTTAGATGCTCAAGGATTTTTAGAGGTAGAAACTCCGGTTTTAATCAAATCCACACCAGAAGGCGCAAGAGATTTCGTGGTACCTAGCCGCATGAATCCGGGTGAGTTTTATGCTTTGCCGCAATCGCCGCAAACCTTCAAGCAATTGTTAATGGTTTCTGGTTTCGATCGCTATTTCCAGATTGTAAAATGCTTTAGAGATGAAGATTTAAGAGCCGACCGTCAGCCCGAGTTTACCCAGATTGATTGCGAAATGGCTTTTATTGAACAAGAGGATATCTTAAACATGTTTGAAGGCTTAACCCGCCACATGTTCAAAAATGTGAAGGGAATTGAGTTTAATGATTTCCCGAGAATGCATTATGCGGATGCAATGCGTTTATATGGATCTGATAAACCAGATATCCGCTTTGGGATGCAATTTGTGAGCCTCACCCCAGCCCTCTCCGAAGGAGAGGGAGAAGACCTCGTAAAAGGTTTTGGTTTCCCAGTTTTTGATAACGCAGAGTTTGTGGTAGGTATTAATGCAAAAGGAGCAGCAACATACACTCGCAAACAATTAGATGAATTAACAGACTTTGTAAAACGCCCTCAAATTGGTGCTACAGGCTTAATCTATATGCGCCACAATGAAGATGGAACCTTAAAATCATCTGTAGATAAATTTTACGATGAAGAACAACTGAAAAAATGGTCGGCCGCTTTTGCTACCGATCCAGGCGATTTAGTTTTGATTTTAGCAGGAGGAAAAGACAAAGTCCGCAAGCAACTGAACGAATTACGCTTAGAAATGGGCAACCGTTTGGGCTTACGCGATAAAAATACATTTGCGCCACTTTGGGTAATCGATTTTCCATTATTAGAATGGGATGAGGAAACAGAGCGTTATCACGCCATGCACCATCCATTTACTTCTCCAAAACCAGAGGATATTCCTTTGTTAGATTCATATCCTGGAAATGTAAGGGCCAATGCCTATGATTTAGTGATCAATGGAACAGAAATTGGAGGGGGTTCTATCCGTATTCACGATAGAAAGCTGCAATCTATCATGTTTAAACACTTAGGATTTTCGCCAGAAGAAGCACAAAAACAATTCGGTTTCTTGTTAGAAGCTTTTGAATATGGCGCTCCTCCACATGGTGGTATTGCTTTCGGGTTTGATCGTTTGGTTTCCATTTTAGCTGGATTAGATACCATTAGAGACGTGATTGCTTTCCCAAAAAACAACTCAGGCCGAGATGTGATGATTGATTCTCCATCCACCATTGATGATAAACAGAAAAAAGAATTATTTATTGAGACAACAGTTTAGCAAGGAGTATTAAAATGTGAGCATTCAGATTCTTGCCGAATGATAAAATTAAAGCCTGACCATTTTGGTTGGGTTTTTTTATTAAAAATGTTACAATCTGCTTTTCTGAAATTGAGCTTGGATTGTTTATCTTGTGTGTTCATTCGAATCTAAAACTAAAAGCAAATCAATATGAAAAGAATCTTACTCACCTTTTTTGCTGGATTTTCTCTCATCGGAATCTCCTTTTCAGCCTCAGCCCAAACAGAAGCATTAAAACAAAAAGTATCGGCTAAAGCCGATGCCTTAGAAAAACAAGTAATTGCTTGGCGAGAAAATTTTCATGAACATCCAGAATTGGGAAATCGCGAATTTAGAACTTCAAAAATAGTAGCTGATCATCTAAAATCATTAGGAATTGAAGTACAAACCGGAGTTGCACACACTGGCGTAGTAGGTATTTTAAAAGGAGGAAAACCTGGCTCCGTAGTAGCTTTAAGAGCAGATATGGATGCACTACCCGTAACCGAAAGAACACCTGTTCCTTTTGCATCAAAAGTAAAAGCGCAGTATAACGGACAAGAAGTGGGCGTAATGCATGCTTGCGGACATGATTCTCATACCGCCATTTTAATGGGCGTTGCAGAAGTTTTGGCTTCTATGAAAGCGGATTTAAAGGGAACCGTAAAGTTCATATTTCAGCCTGCCGAAGAAGGTGCGCCTTTTGGTGAAGAAGGTGGAGCCGAATTAATGGTAAAGGAAGGTGTAATGGAAAACCCTCACGTGGATGCCGTTTTTGGCTTGCATATCAACTCTCAGACTGAGGTGGGTAAAATCGCTTATCGCCCGGGTGGAACGATGGCGAGTGTCAACGATATGAAAATCACAGTTCATGGTCGCCAGGCTCATGGTGCCTATCCTTGGTCTTCTATTGATCCGGTAGTGGTTTCTGCACAGATTATCAATGCTTTACAAACCATTGTAAGTAGAAATTTAAATGTTACTGAAAATGCTGGAGTGGTAACTATTGGCTCTATTCATGGCGGTGTGCGTTCTAATATCATCCCAGAAGAAGTGGTGATGTTGGGAACCGTTAGAAACTTAAGTAAAGATGATGAAAAAATGTTTATCGAGCGTATCAAAACTATTGTGACTAAAACCGCAGAAGCTGCAGGAGCTACCGCAGAAGTGAAGATTCCTTACAGTAATCACTATCCGGTTACTTATAACGACCCTGCTTTAACTGCTAAAATGTTGCCTACTTTACAGGCCGTTGCTGGAACAGATAATGTTTTATTAAAACCTGCTGTTACTGGTGCCGAAGACTTTTCATTCTATCAAGAAAAAGCTCCTGGTTTGTTTATCTTTTTGGGAGGAATGCCTAAAGGAGAAGATCCAAAATTAGCGCCATCACATCACACCCCAGATTTTTTTATTGATGAAAGTGGATTTAAACTTGGCGTAAAAACTTTAGCCGATTTAACGATTGATTATTTAAATAAAGGGAAGTAATTTGCTATGGATGAAGGATGATTTTTGGTCTTTCATCCTCCTTTTTATTTTTAGACTTTTAATTTCCTCATTGGAAATTTAAAATATAAATAGACTATTTTAAGCCAAACATCAGCTAATTTTGATGCTTTTAAGACTAAAAAATCATCTAAGCAAACCAAAAAGGTATTTGATAGTTTAAGCTTGCAATGACAGAACAAAAAGAAGAATTTTCATATTACAATGGCGAAGCAAAGTTTTCGCCGGTACCCATGTCGGTAAATTCACCGCCTATCAAAATGATAGACAAAAATAAGGTGAAAGCGAACGCGGTTGAGGCGATGCACATGCAAGCGCATCAACAAATTAGTATGCTGCGCAAACAAGCAGAACTAATTATGCAACAGGTAAAAGAGATTGAAGATCGTCTAAAAATTTCAGAATTAATCTACAAAGCCGAAATGCGCTTTAAACCAGTAATGGGTCAGATTTATCACTTGTATGAAAAAGAAGATGGCCTGTTTATGGTAAGTTTAATCGGCCCGAACGAATGGGGTAGATCTCCATCTTTTAAAAGATATTTATCTACCATACGCCTACTTTCAGATTCTACTTGGGATATTTTGGATAAGGCCTCATTTAATTTTGATGAGTTTCAAGAAGCCATTGCATCAAATCAGGATACTTAAATCTGTAGCCGTATACAAAAATAATTTTGGAGGAATCTACAATTTTATAGCTCCCTTTTTCAGTCAAAAAGTCAGCTATTGAGCCATTAAATTTTTCACTTGCTAAAGTGTAGAAATCTTTTTTTGTTGGATGTGATGGTGCTGCTGCATTAATTGTTTCATCCCAAATTTCTTGACGGATGACATGTTGAATAATTCCGATACAATCATCCAAATGGATGAGGTTAACCGGAGCCAAACCATTAGGAATATCCTTTTTACCTCCAAAAAATCTTCCTGGATCTCGCTCTGGTCCAATTAATCCAGCCATTCTAATAATGGTTGTTTTAATATTTTGAAGCTTCTTGAAAACTTTTTCAGCATTTACCATTCTTAAACCTGAGGCAGAGGTATCAGTACCTGAATTTTCATTTACTGAACCATTAGTTTCTGGATAAACAGAGGTAGAAGAAATAAATATAATTCTTTTAATCGGAGCGCTTTGAATGGCTTTCGCCAGATTTTCCATCATTTCTTGGTAAAGTGAAGCTTCCTCAGTACTTCTACCGGGTGGAATATTGATGATTAATAAATCAACATCCAAAAATAAATGGATATCATCCCCTACTATTTTCGGATTAAGCTGTACTATATATGGGTCGATATGATGAGCCGCAATCTCTTGCAGTTTTGAAACTTGAGTAGTAGATCCCTTCACAAAAAAACCATCCTTCTTTAATTGAGATGCTAATGGAAGGCCAAGCCATCCACATCCTAAAACTGCAATCCTCTCCATTTCGTTTTTCATTTGAATACAAATTACTAATAAAATTTTTGGCATTAGCTTTGAAAGTAATAAAGCATGACAACAAAAGAAATAACAAATATGAAAACCTATTTTTCAAAAACAACAATGGTTGTTTTGGCAGCTTTAATTACAATATCTACTATAATTACATCTTGTGAATCATTAACTAAAACCCAAAAAGGTGCCGGAATTGGTGCTATTGCTGGGGGCACAATTGGCGCTTTAATTGGTAAAAAAGCTGGTAATACAGCCGTTGGCGCTATATTAGGTGGTGCAATTGGAGGTACTGCTGGTGCTTACATTGGTAGAAAGATGGACCAACAAGCAAAAGAAATTGAGCAAACTGTTCCAGGGGCTACTGTAATTCCGGCAGGCGAAGGTATCATCGTAAAGTTTGATTCAGGAATACTTTTTGGCTTTGATCAATCAGATTTAACAGCCAATGCTAAACAAAACATTGATAATTTAGCCAAATCATTAAATAACTATCCCAATACAGATATTATGATTATCGGACATACTGATGCATTAGGATCTGATCCTTATAACAAGAAGCTTTCTTTACAGCGAGCAAATGCAGTTAGAGATTATGCAATCGCAAAAGGTGTAGATAGTGGTCGATTGAAAACAGAAGGTAGAGGCGAAACTGAGCCTATTGCTTCTAATGATACCGAAGAAGGTAGAGCGCAAAACCGTAGAGTAGAGATTGTTATCGTTGCAAATGATAAAATGAAGGCTGAAGCGAAGGCTGCGGCAGGCAAGTAATTACCCTCAACATATATTTAAAAAAAGGAATCTTGTTAATCAGATTCCTTTTTTTGATTAAAAATTTAATTTTTGTCAAAATTATATCAGTTTAAATAAATTTTTGATAAAAATATATTTAATAGCTTGTATTTTTAATATTAAAATAGGTTATTTGTAGTGAAAATATTAATCAAACATTAATTGTCATTAAAATGTTCAACAAAATAAATCAATGGTTACAAGAAAACGTAAAGAATGAGGTTTTCTTAAATGCTGGGATAGCAAAAGATTCTGTTGAAGCTGTAATTAGTGAAGCTTCAGGAGCTGTTATTGATGTGTTGAAATCGCAATTAGATTCTGGCAAGGCTAAGGATCTGATGAGCTTTTTTAAGGGCAAGAAATCGGAGCAAGAAGTTTTATTAAAAATGATGGTAAAAAAATACGCTAATCGTTTAAATAAATATCATGCAGTTGCTCCTGCTAAAGCAGAAGAATTGGCAAAAGTTGTGATTCCGGTTGCAATGAAAAAATGCATTGCAGAAACCACAACTGATGTAAAACAAGAAAAAGGGATTTTCGCTTTATTAAACTGGTTAAGTGGTAACACTGTAAATTTTGAAAATTTCTTCTTAAGAATGGACTATTTACAAATCGCGTAAGCAAGTTCATTCTTTCATAAAAAAAAGCATCCTTGATTATCAGGATGCTTTTTTTATGATTTAGATTTAGCTTTTATCTATCATTTGGCATATCGTTACTTCTATCTACTACAGGCCTTTGCGGCTGATTAGCAAGTGTCCAAGCATCATAAAACACTAATTGAACTCTTTTTACCAATAGTGTGAAATTAATTTTCTTCACTTCATCAGTTACCTTATGATAATCTTCATGTGTGCCATTGAAAAAGAAAATAATCGGAATGCCATATTTGGCAAAATTGTAGTGATCAGAACGGTAATAAAACCGATTAGGATCTTTAGGATCATCATATTTATAGTCTAAAGTCATGTGCGTGTAAGCCTTGTTGTTAGCCTCATTAATTAATCGTAAAGAGGAAGCTAATTTATCAGAGCCAATCACATAAACGTAATTTAAGGAGTCGTCTTTACCTTTATATAAATCGCCAACACGCCCAATCATATCAATATTTAAATCTGTAATGGTGTTTTTTAGTGGGAAAACCGGATGTTCTGAGTACCACTCAGAACCTAATAAACCTTTTTCTTCTCCAACTACTGTCATAAATAAAATACTTCTTTTCGGGCCATGACCTTCTTTCTTGGCTTGTGCAAAAGCTTCGGCAATTTCTAAAACGCCCGTTGTACCAGATCCATCATCATCTGCACCATTAAACACATCTCCGTTTTTAGCAACACCCAAATGGTCGTAATGACCGGTTACTACCAAAATCTCACTTTTTAGTTTTGGATCAGAACCTTCCAAAAAGCCGAGTACATTTTTTGCTTCCAGCGGATTCAATTTAGATTGTAAATCCACATCTAAATTTGCATTGAAATTAAAACTTACCGGTTTTTTGCTTTCGCTGATTTCTTTGCTCAGGCCTTCAACAGTTTTTGAAGTTCCGCTCAGCAATTTATCAATTGCCGATGCTGAGCTATTAATGGTTAAAATATCACCTGTTTTATCTTCACCTAAAATTAAACTTGGTCTATCAAAATAAGCTTTCATACTTTGGATTCTATCCATGTTGTTGCTTAGCATAATAATAGCTGCAGGATTTTTTGCTTTAATTGCCAAGAGTTTTTTATTTCTACTGGTAGTCCAGTCAGACATTTTATCTGTACCCGTAATTAATGATCTACCATCCACCATGGGTTCACCAGCCAAAACTACTGCCACTTTGTTTTCTAAATTTAAATTAGAAAGATCATCATATTGTGCTGAAGCAATCCCATAACCTACAAAAACAAAATTTTTAAAGGTTTTCTTCATGTTATCGAAAGAACCTGGAATCAAATAATAATCTTTAAGAAAAACTAAAGGTTCACCGTTAGCTATAATGGCTCTTTGCGTCACCACTTTCTCTTTTAAATCTAACATTTGAAAATAAGAGCCATTCACTGGCCCTTTAAGTCCAAAACTTTGAAATTGAGATCGAATATAAGCCGCAGCTCTATTGGCGCCAGGTTTTCCGGTTTCTCTACCCTCCATCGCATCAGATGCAATGACATTTAATTTTGCAGAAGCGTCTGCAACAGTAATAGTGGCTGCATATTTCATTGCTATTTTATCTTGAGCATAAGTAAAAGTAGCTAACGCGATGAGTCCACTAAAAAGTAATTCCTTTTTCATGAATTTGATTTAAAGACGAGTTTTAATCATTGGTTAACATCAAATATAAATTTTATAACTTATAAGTAATGTAAAGATTTGAATAGAAATTAAAGCTTTACTAAGCGATTTTCTTTAAGTACAGGGATACTATCTATGATATTTACATTTAGGCAAAAACGAATGTCTTCTTCGATACCTAGTTTTTTCAGACGCTCGCTATGTGAGGTTTTAGCGGTGTAAGCTATTAAATCATCTTGAGCTTGACGGTATAAATCAGCAGCAGCGATACCAGAATCATCTAAAAAATAATCATCATGATTTAATTGATGAACTACTGCACCAGCAAATAAGCTATCTTCTAAATTAAATTTGTTTTTCCAACCAGCACACAGTAAAAAAACATCTTTATTTTGATTTCTTAAGTAGTTACAAACAGCATCTAAGTTTAAAAATGAACCAATAATTACTTGAAAAGCTGTTTTTTTAGATTCATCAATGGCATGTGTACCATTTGTGGTAGTTAGCACTACTGTTTTACCTTTTACCTTATCTGCTGTATAAGCAAAGGGAGAATTTCCAAAATCAAAACCTTCTACTATTTCCCCTTCTCGCTCCGCTGCCAAAAGAAATCCTTCACTTTCATAAGCCTTGCATTGTTCAACGGTGGCAACCGGAATTATCGCTTCGGCACCGTTGGCAATCCCATAACAAATGGAGGAGGTAGCTCTAAAAATATCAATCACTACAACAATGGCATTTTCGATATGGTAAAGTGGAAGTAGGGCTGGGGTAAAGCAAACCTCTATTTTACGTTTTTCCATTTATTTATTTTTGTAAAACGGAAATTTAACCACCTGAGCTTTTACTTTGTTATCTCTAATTTTGATGAAAATCTCTTGACCTTCTTTGGCAAAATTGGTAGATACATAACCTAAACCAATAGCTTTTTTTAATGATGGAGATTGTGTGCCAGAGGTTACTCTTCCAATGTGATTTCCATCTGCATCTACAATTTCATAATCGTGACGAGGGATACCTTTTTCAATCATCTCAAAACCAACTAACTTTTCTTTTACACCTTCCTGCTTTTGCGCTAATAAAGCAGCGGAATTGGTGAAATCTTTGGTAAATTTTGTTACCCAACCTAAACCAGCTGCAATAGGCGAAGTGTGATCATCAATATCATTACCGTATAAACAAAATCCCATTTCTAAACGTAAAGTATCGCGAGCACCTAAACCAATTGGTTTAATACCATAAGGTTCTCCGGCTTTAAAAATGGCGTCCCAAATTCTATTTGCATGAACATTATCAAAATAAACCTCAAAACCACCAGCTCCGGTATAACCCGTTGCCGAGATGAGCACATTTTCTACCTCAGCAAAAATTCCTTTTTTAAAGGTGTAATATTCCATCTCTGCTAAAGGAATGTTGGTTAAGCTTTGTAATGCTTCAGCAGCTTTTGGACCTTGAACAGCCAATAAAGTTGTGCGATCTGAAATATTCGTCATGTTTACCCCGAAACTGTTGAAGCTGCTAATCCAATCCCAATCTTTCTCAATATTAGAAGCATTGACTACCAACATATAGGTTTTTTCATCAATCCTATAAACCAAAAGATCATCTACAATTCCGCCATTTTTATTGGGTAGGTAAGCATATTGAACTTTACCATCAAATAATTTAGAGGCATCGTTAGAACAAACCTTTTGAATTAAATCTAGTGCATGATCGCCTTTTAAGATAAACTCGCCCATGTGGCTTACATCAAAAACACCTACTGCATTTCTAACCGTCTCATGCTCTACATTAATTCCAGCATATTGAACTGGCATATTATAACCTGCAAAAGGCACCATTTTGGCACCAAGTGCAATATGTTTATCGGTTAGAGCGGTGGTCTGCATGTTTCAAGTGTTAAGGTGAAAAGATCTAAAATTAAGGGTTGATTTAAGAATTCATAAAGCGCCAAAAGTAATAAAAAATTTAGGCTTTAGAGGCATAGATTTCTTGATATACTTTCATCAAATGATGACTTAGTTTTTCCTGATCGTGATTTTTTTCTACCAGTTTTCTTGCACCTTCACCAATCTTACTAATCAAGGTTTTATCGGTAAAGCAACGTAAAATTTGCCTATAAAAGTCATCGGCTTTATCCGCAATCAGGATATCTTTATCATGCTGATAATTTATTCCTTCTGCTGCAATAGAAGTGGCTATGATACATTTTCCTAAAGCCATGGCCTCGATAATTTTTACCCGCATTCCACTACCCGAAAGTAAAGGAACTATTAAAACATGTTGCCTACTGATGAATTCTATCGCATTTTCTACTTCCCCTTCCATAATAAAAGACTCGTCACTTAAAATCTTGAATTGCTTCGGAACATTTTTACCTGCCAAATGAAAGGTGATGCCTGAGCCTAACTGTTTGATAGAAGGCCAAACAGTTTCTAAAAACCAGTTGACGCCCTCTATATTCGGACGCCAATCCATAGAACCAATATAACCCACGCTTTTATCAGGCGAAAGCAGATAAGTGTTTTGATATTTATCCAAATTTAAAGCTACCGGAAAGGTATAAACCGGGATTTTGCAACCGATGCTTTTAAAAAAATGTTCGTCCACAAAACTGATAGAGAACACCGCATCAAAGCGATAGAGAATATCAAGCTCAAAACGTTGCAGCCTTTTACTTAAAATTCTTAAATAAATTTTACGCAGTATAAAATTCTCTTTCAGGGTTAACCTTTTCCAAATTTGATGCTCAATATTATGCGCTCTATAAATTAGTTTTGCAGGAGTATTCGCTTTTACAACCTCTAAATACGGAGCTACTTGTAGGCCTTCAAATTGAACGATATCAAATTCATGGGTACGTAATAAATGGCCCAATTTGCTGGCGCAACCAGAATCATAAAATCTGCTAATATTATAGGATTGATCTGTAAAAAGATTGAAAAAAGCGTCTTTTGCCTTAACTCTATTATCAATTTTATATTGAGTAAATTTTATTTGCGTAGCTAAAGGATCTTTAATGCTTTTTATCCTTACGTAATGTTTAGTAGTGTTCAAGCTAAACAAACTCACCTCACAACCCAATTTCAATAAAGATTGAATACTATTATGAACCACAATAGCATAACCACCATCAGCAGGAAAAGGAACTCGGTTGGTGATTAAAAGGATGCGCATAAATTCAAATTAATTAAAAAATAGACAATTGAGGGTTTGTAATTTTAAAAGTTTTACGGTGATAAGGGCTTATTCCATTTTCAATCACTACTTTTCGGTGATACTTAGTGGGGTAACCTTTGTTCTTTTTCCATTGATAGATAGGATATTCCTGATCTATTTTCTCCATAAAATCATCACGATAAGTTTTCGCTAAAATGGAAGCGGCGGCTATAGAAAAATATTTCCCATCTCCTTTCACAATACATTGATGAGGCATAGACTGAAAAGGTTTAAATGTGTTACCATCGATGATTAAAAATTCTGGCTTTTGAGCTAATTTTTCAATTGCCCGATGCATAGCCAAAAATGAAGCATTTAAAATATTAATTTTATCAATTTCTTGATGATCTACCAAAGCAACAGCAAAAGCCAAAGCACTTTCCTCAATTTCTGCTCTTAAATCGTACCTATTCTTCTCGCTAATTTGCTTACTATCATTTAATAAAGGATGTTTAAAATCTTTTGGTAAAATTACTGCTGCTGCAAAAACTGGCCCCGCCAAACAACCTCTTCCGGCTTCGTCGCAACCTGCTTCTATTAACTCATTTTGATAGAAAGGCAATAACATCTTTAGGGCTTAATTTTTAAGCTTAATATTTTGTTTATTACTTCATTTAAGCTAATCCTTTGCATACAAGTATTTTCAGGATTTACACAATTTAATTGGTTACATGGGTTGCAGGGCAACACATGATGAACAAAGGTAGATTTTTCTCCGCAAGGATAAAATACTTTAGGTTCTCCTGGCCCAAATAAACCAACAAGCGGAATATCCATTGCAGCAGCTACATGTAATGGACCACTTTCATTACCTACAAAAAGTTGTGCTTTTTTTGCCAAAGCCGCAAAGGCTGTCCAACCGAAATGACCCGCTACACTAAAAGTTTTAAAACCGATTTGAGTTTGAACAACTTCTATATTATCCACATCCGAATCATCACCAACAAAAATAATTTCATGCTGATATTCATTTTTGAGGAAATTTGCCAAGGCAGCAAATCTATCTAAAGGCCACTTTCTTAAAGCTTTGTTTGCGCCAACATGTAAAATTGCGAATCTGTTAATCGAGTTTTCTTTCAAAAAATCTGATGCTTGCTTTTCATCTTCATCAGAAAAATAAATTCGTGGAACTAAATCTCTACTTTCAATTTCTAATAAAGAAGCAATAATTTGCGAATTGGTAATCAGCTCATGCGGATGTTTCCCTTTTAACTTATTTCTAAAACGAACGCTCCCTCTATCCAATCTTATTTTTGGAGGATGCAATAACGCATATTTTAAGGTTTTAAAATTTCCACGAAGGTCTAATATCAAATCATAATGTTTCTGGAGGAGGCTAAAATCAGCTATAATTTGATGAAGATGCGGATCAAATTGTACGAGTGGCTTTATACTTTCTTGGCAAAACAAAGTGATTTCTGCTGCCGGATATTTCTGTTTCAATAAGCGGAAAACTGGCGTAGTATAAACCATGTCTCCTACTGCATCCAATTTAAAAATCAAAATTTTTTGTACCTCTATCCTTTCAATACGTTTATTGAAATTGATGATTTTAGATAAAATCATGGATAAAAAGTAGATCAGCTTTTCAGCCTTCATGCGTAAAAAATTGAAATAAATTGGGCTAAAAATTCTTCCTGCAATTTAAAAGAATAAATTTGTTAAGTCCAATAAATCCAATGTCGCAAAGTTTTAATCGTAAAGTTTTATTTCTCATTCTCATCAATCTCATCATTAAACCTGTTTGGATTTTTGGAGTAGAAAGAGCTGTTCAAGTACATGCCGGATTCGAGGCTTACGGATTATATTTTACCCTTTTTAACTTCACTTATTTGTTGAGTTTAGTGAGCGATATGGGCATCAACAGCTATAACATTAGGCTAAGTACGCAAGGCAAAAAAGCGATTATTTCTTCATCCCATTTGTTCAGCATCAAACTTATTCTTTCTTCTGTTTACTTGGTTTTAGGCTTCATTCTGTCGTTTTTAATAGGCTATACTCAAGAAGCTTTTTACCTTTTAGTTGTTCTTTTATTTTATCAGTTAGGATCATCTTTTTTAGGATATCTGAGGTCTTATTTAACAGGTTTACAACGCTACACTGCAGATGCAGTAGTCTCAGTTTTAGATAAGTTTTTACTCGTTATTCTACTGCTTCCACTCATTTATAGCAGCTATTTCACAGATTTTTACTTTCCTATTTCCTACTTCGCTGGCTTACAATGCCTAGCAATTTTAATCAGTATTTTGCTTTGTATTTTTCTTTTAAAAGGGCATCCAATATTTAAAATCCAAGCATTTTCATTTCTACAATTGAAACAAACTTTAAGGCAGCTTTTACCTTATTCATTGTTCATGTTTTTGGTGCTGGCTTATAATAAAGTAGATAGTATCATGCTAGAAAGAATGCTAAAAAATGGTGCTTTAGAAAGTGGAACTTATGCGGCCGCATACCGCTTATTAGATGCATTAAGCATGATTCCCATTTTATTTGCTTCATTTTTTTATCCTTTGTTGAGTAAGCTTTTAGCCGATAAAAAAGAAATCCAAACTTGGATACAAAGCAGTAGCGAAGTGCTTATTGCCCTCACCATTATTTTAGCTATTTCCTTATCACTCTTTGCCAAAGAGTGGATGGAATTGTTATATCCAACTAAAAGTGACCTGCACCTCATTTCTATCTTCCAAATCTTAATTTTCAGTATTATACCGATAGGGGTTTATTACATTTTTAGCAGTGCTTTAACTGCAAACGGAAATTTAAAAGGCTTAAACTACATTGCTTTTGCCAGCTTGGCTTTAAATGTGATGTTGAACTTATTTCTTATTCCAAAAGAACAAGCTTGGGGAGCCGCTTTGGCTACCATTATATCCTTATCCTTTGCTGCTTTGGCTTATATTTACAGCTATCATTCTGTTTTTAAGGTTAAAATCAAGGTTTTTTTATGGATAAAATTGCTGGTTCTAGCGTTACTATTGATTGCTGGGAGCATCTTTCTTAAAAATTTAAGCTTATTTTGGTTGCTAAAATTTGCATTCATCAATCTTTTCGGATTGGTTTTGATGTTCATTTTAAACCTGATTCATCTTAAAAAACTCATTTCTTTATTTAAATTCACACTATAATTCAATATTCTTATGCAGGAAAATCGTTTCGAGGATTTTAATTTAATCGGGATTACCAAAGCAGGTTTAAAATATAAAAAACACATCTTCTTAATTTCTTTAATTGGATTAGTTGGCGGTGTGATTCTAGCTTTCGTCATCACTCCAAAATATGAGGCCTCAGCAATTTTTTATCCTCCTGCAAATAATTCTATCTCTAAATCCATCTTAGATAATAATAATTTGGAGGGTTTGATGGAGTTTGGTAATGAAGATCAGACCGATCAGATGTTGCAGATTCTAAACTCTAATCAGCTCAAGGAAAAAGTGATACAAAAGTTCGATTTGTTTCATCATTATCAAATTGATAAAAACTCAGCGTATGCTTCCACGAAAGTGAAAGATAAATTTAGCGGAAATGCAGATTTCAAAAGAACAGATTTTTTAGCGGTAAAAATCACAATTACCGATGAAAATCCAGAAATGGCTGCTGATATAGCGAATTATATCACCGTAGTTTTAGATAGTATCAGAACTAAAATTCAGCAGCAAAGAACGGAACAAGCACTTCAAATTATTAAAGATCAATATCTAGAGAAACGGAAACAGGTGGATTCATTACAGCAAGTCATGACCAAATACCGCGATAAAGGTATTTATGATTACGAATCGCAATCTGAGGTACTCACCAAAGCCATTGTAAAAGCAGAGGCGCAATATCAAGAAGAATTGGCTCGCATGCAGGTTTACAATTCTTACCAATCTCGACTGCCAGACACCACTATTATTAGAGCTAAAGGGCGTTTAGCAGCAGCAAAAGCAGCCATAAACATCTTGAAACCTAGGATAGATTATTTTGGAAAGTACAGCGGAGATTATTTAGCTAACGATGCCATCTTTGAAAAACAAAAAGATGCTTTAAGTTTATTGCAAATGAAATACGAAAATGCTTTGGTTGATTTTGATAAAACCATCAATCAAAAATTCATCATTGATAAGGCCGAAAAGCCAGAAAAAAAAGCTTACCCTAACCGATTATTGGTAGTGATTGTATCTGTAGTTTTTGCCTTTTTAATCGCTCTATTTATGGCGGTTTATAATGAAATAATCAACCCGAAAATTAAGATTTATTGATGCATCCGCTTGCACTAAAGCGATTTTATAGTTGGAGCATTTTTTTGCTCTTTGTAGGTTTTTACCTTGCCTATTCTGAAATCTATTGGAGTGCTTTAGGTATTCCTATCCTATTTTTTGGTGCAGCATTATTCCTTTTTTCGTTTGATAAAATCATGCTCTTCATCGCCTTTTGCACACCACTTTCTCTAAAAGTCATGTTTGGCAATTCTGGCATTAACCTGCCTGATGAGCCTTTAATGTTCATCTTATTGATGCTTTTCATCATCAAATCATTTGAAAATGGGATGGATAAAGATTTCTATAAACACCCGCTCACCTTTGCTGTTATTTTTAATTTATTCTGGATATTGGTCACCACATTAACCAGTACCATGCCTTTTATTTCCTTCAAATTTTTCTTAGCCCGTTTGTGGTGTACTGTCTTCGGATTTTTCTGGGGAGCTTTACTTTTTAAGGATTTCAAAAAGATAAAACAATTTCTGTTTGCCTTCGGCTTGGGTTTAAGCATTTTGGTTTTTTACTCCACCATCAGACATGCTAAAACAGGTTTTACAGATGATAAAGTTTGGGCAATGATGAATCCTTTTATGGATGATCATACCGTTTATGGTGCTGTTTGCAGTATTGTAGCCACTTTCGGGTTTGTATTGGCTTTTTATAAAAGAAAGACACTTTACTTTTACGAGAGAATCATCGCTTTTTATATCGGAATTTGTGCCTTAACTGGTGTGGTTTTATCCTACTCTAGAGCCGCTTGGTTGAGCGTAATTTTTGCCCTTTTATTTTATCTCGTTTTAAAACTTAAAATCAGTTTTAGAAACTTAGCAATAGGCTTAGCCGTAGTTGTAGGGATAGCTTTAATTTTTAATGATGAGATTTATCAAAACATCCGCTTAAATAAAGCTTCATCGGGTAAAAGTTTACAGGGCGATATTAAATCTATTTCTAATGTAAAAACGGATGAGTCTAATGTGGAACGTTTAAATAGATGGGAATCTGGCTGGCGAATGTTTCAAGCAAAACCATTATTAGGCTTTGGTCCGGGAACGTACATGTTTAAATACTCGCCTTACCAAAGAGCCCACGAGATGACCAGCATCAGCTCCACTCAAGGTACCATGGGCGGAATACACAGCGAATATTTTGGTCCGGCAGTAGAAAGCGGTATAGTAGGATTAATCAGTTTGATTTTACTTTTCGGCACCTTCATAAGCATCAATATGAAAACCTATTATCAAACAAAAAATCAAGAAATTAAAATGTTGAGTTTGGCGATTCTTTTAGGATTAATGACTTATTTTTTTCACGGATTGATGAACAATTTTATAGATCAAGATAAGGCTGCTGTAATTTTTTGGTTAATGATGGGGATGACGGTTGCGCTATCCATTCGGCAGAAAAAAGAGCTTACAAAAACCGCATAGAAAGAATGGTAATATCATCCGTAGCTTCTCTGTGATCTCTTAAGCCTTCAATTTTAGAAATTAACTTTTGATGAATTTCATGAAGAGACTGGTTTTTATGGAGGGCTAAAAAGTTGATTAAATTTTCTTCAGACAATGATTTTTCTTCCTCACCATCAAACTCGATGATTCCATCCGTATAATTGAAAACGATGGCATTTTCTTCCACTTTAACATTTCCCTCATTCACAAAAGGAAGTTCATCAAAAACACCAATCATGGTGGTGCCTAATTTTAAAGGAGTTACTTCATTATTTTGAATAAGTAAAGAAGCATTATGACCTGCGTTAATATAATTGACGTTTCGGTCTTCGCGATTGTAAATCCCTAGAAAAAGCGTGATAAATCTTTCGCCTTTGGTATTGTTAAAAACCACTTGATTTAACCGCTTGATTAAGTCTTTTAAGCTAATATCTAATGAAACCAAGGCTCTTAAACTCGCTTGAAAATTTGCCATGATTAGAGCTGCAGAAATTCCTTTTCCAGAAACATCTGCTACACACCAAAGGAATTTATTTTCGTTCAGTTCAATAAAATCAAAAAAATCACCCCCAATGTTTTGATGAGGCAGATAAACAGCATCAACTTCTAATGTTGGGTTTTTAGGAAATTTTTGCGGAATCAGCATATTTTGAACTTGACTAGCTAGCTCTACTTCTCTTTGTAATCGTTCACGATGCAGACGTTCTTTAAACAGTTTTTTATTTTCGAAAGCAACAATGATAACGTTAATTAAGGTTTGAATATAATCCACCTTATTATCAATCAATTTTTCGCCATTCTCAAAATCTCCAATTAAGGCATAAGCTAGGGGTTCATTTTTATGATATACCGGAATAAAAAAATCGTATTGATTTAATAATGGATCGGGATGTTCTGAAATAGGAATCGGAATTTTTAATTCAATGAGTTCTCGGGTAATATGCTGTATATCATCAAATGATTCTAACTCTCCGCCATAGTTTGATACACAGTAAAACTCCTTAATGTTCTCAAGCATTAATCTGAATTTATTGATTTTCAGATTATTTTTCATAATCATTTCCAGCATCTCCACAAGCGTTTCGCTAGGAACATTACTGTTAATTGCTCGGGTTACCTCCAATAAGGCATTAAGTTCTGCCTGTCTTTTCAGTAAAAGCTCAATTAAATCTATTTGGTCATCATTTTCTGATGCATTATGCATAGCATGTTCAGTGGTGTTTTGACAAGTACCAAAGTACTTATTCCAATTTTAAACCGCAACTAAACATTAGTATTTTGAGACTTTACATCAAAAATATCCCTTAAACAAACGGTAACTAAATTGAAAGCATATACCATCAACATAATCATCAGCCCGGGGATAATAGCTAAATAAGCTGCATCAATGATGATATAACCATAATGTTCTTTGATCATCCCTCCCCAGGTTGGCATTGGAGGTTGAGCACCAAAACCTAGAAAACTTAATCCGGCTTCAAGAAGTATGGCAGAGGCAAAATTTGATGCAGCAACCACCAAAATTGGACCTAAAATATTAGGTAATATATGTTTATAAATAATTCTTGAATTACTAAACCCTAAAGATTTTGCAGCCTCAATAAAAGGAGCATTTTTAAGTGAAATTACTTGCCCACGTACTAAACGAGCAACCTCTACCCACATCGATAAACCTACCGCAATAAACACTTGCCAGAATCCTTTGCCCAAAGCAAAGGAGATAGCGATTACTAAGAGTAATGCCGGTAAAGACCACAAAACATTCATCAACCAACTGATAGCAGCATCCACTTTGCCACTATAAAAACCTGCAATCGCTCCTAAGCTAGTTCCTAAAAATAAGCTGATGAGAACGGCCATAAAGCCAACCGTTAATGAAACTCTGGAACCAATAATAATTCTGCTCAATAAATCTCGACCATAAATATCTGTACCAAACCAAAAAGTTTTTTGTACAATGTTGTTTTCCTTGATTTCTTGAACAGAAAGATGGTTAAACTTTTTTAAATCTACTTGATGTTGTTCTCCTTTTTGACCTTCGCCAAGATATTCGTGAAAAACAATTTGATGAGCTGTAAAATGATAATCTGCTAAAGGAATTTCTTCAAATTGTGGAGCCTGACCGAAAAGCATTTTGCTGATGATATTGACCTTCTCTGGAGTTGGATTTTTAGGAATTTTTAGGATGGTAAAAGTGCTTCCCGGCTTTTCAATGTTGAGTTGTAAATTCATTTGGTTAGCCATTGGGCTATCATCCGGTGTGATAAGATACCCCAATACTGCTAGTAAAGAGATGAAAACAATAATAGTTAATCCTGCTAAAGCAAGCTTATTCTGCTTAAATTTTTTCCATAAACTTTTATCTGTTTGCACTTCTGTTATTATTTAACCATTCTACCTTTCCAAAGGTACTTTCCAGAATTTCCTAAAAGACCAATGTAAACGAAATAAAGTACATGTAAAAATGTTAAAAAGCTAAGATTTACTAAAAGGGATTTCCTCTTGGCAAAACTAGTTAAAGGTGTTAAATAGAAAATTTCTACAACAAATTTTATAACAAACTGAATACATAGCAATTTTAAGAAATAAGGAAAAAACAAACCTAATATCAGGTTTAAAATCAAAGAAACGTTAAATAACCAAATGGTCAATGTAATTAACAAAATACGCTTGTCTTTGTATTTTACACTCTTACTTGCCCAGCGTTTGCGCTGTTGCATAAACTCCTCTAAATTTGCTTTGGCGTGTGTATAAACAATAGCTTCAGTAGATTTGCAAAAACCGATAGTCCCGGGATAAGCTTGAGCTACTTTATGTAAAAAAAGTTCGTCATCCCCAGAAGCCAAATCATCAATACCTTTAAAGCCATTAAGTTTAAAAAACACTTCCTTTCTATATGCTAAGTTAGCTCCGTTACAGGTAGAGGGCATTTTATTACCTATTCCGGCTGCACCTAAACCTATGAGGTAAAGAAATTCTAAAGTTTGTAAACGCTCAAAAAGACTTTTTTCCTCATAATATACAACCGGTGCACTAATTAAATTAAATTGATTTTTTTCATAATAACTTACTAAGGTTATTAACCAATTTGGATGCATTCTGCAATCTGCATCAGTTGTAATGATTAATTCCCCTGTTGCGATATTGATTGCCTCAGCAATCGCTTTTTTCTTGTAAGAATTTAAAGGCTCGCTTTCATTCAGTTTAATGAGTTTAACGCCTTGTTTTTCGTAACTTTTGATAATATCAGAAGTTTTATCAGTAGAATGATCATCAACCACGATGAGTTCAAAAAGGGATTTTGGAAAATCTTGAGCCAAAATATCTTCAATAGTCAAATGAATTTTATCTTCCTCATTACGGGCTGCAATGATGATAGATACCTTGGTTTTTGGTTCCTGATGGTGAGTTAGAAAATAAGGGATTTTCATCCATCCTTTTCTTAAAAAAAGTACTAAAAAGGCATACCAAAAAGTAAGCAATAAAGAAAGAATACTAACGATGTTGATCAAAGAAGTTGAGTTTAAAAACAAAAAATGAACCTAGAATTGCCGGAATAATTAGGTTTATCAACCAAATTAAAGCTGCTGATGTGATGATTGCAATTTCTTGATGAGTGATAAAACTAAATAAGTAAGTAGCCGTGATACTTCTTATCCCAACATCAAAAATATCTAAAGTAGGAATGGCAGATTGAATAAAGAAAAGGATAAAAACCATCAGTGCGGATTCAAAAAATGGGATTTCTGGAACTAGTAAATGAATAATTAATAAATACTGGGTGGTAAAAACCATAAATCTACTCACACTTAAACTTAATATTTTACTCAACTCCCTTTTATTATATCGGTTTAATACTTCAAAAAACCTTTTAAAACGTTTCAAAAATTTAATACTACTAAGCAGCTTATCTAACCATTTGATATTGAAATAAAATAAAATGAAGAAAAAACAAAATACAATCACTAAAAACGAAATACCTACAAATAAAATATCATTCACTTTTAAAAAGTAATGGATGAACCAAAGTAAAGCCAAAGAACCAAAAACATTGGTGATTAACATTTGAGAGACACTTCCAACGCTCATGGCAACAATTCCTTGAATTCTTTTTCTTGGAGATAGAAAGAAAATCCTTCCGCCATATTCCCCAATCCGATTCGGTGTAAAAATAGCCCAAGTAAGCCCACAAAAGACGGATTCTACAGCTTTATAAAAACTGATTTTCTCGACTTTACTCATCAAAAAATGCCACTTTAAACTCTCTAAAAACCAATTAATAAACATCAGTAAAAAAATAGTACTTATTACTAAGTAAACTTTCCATCTTTCTAAATGATTTATAATCTCACTGAAATTTTTAATATTCTGATTATCAGATAGTTTTCTAAAAATAAATATCCCCGCCAAAGTAACAACAGAGAGTTTTATGATATAGCTGAGTATTTTTTTTTGAGACCTTATCAAACCAAATTGATTTTGTGCAATGTTAAGAATTTAGCTTAATATTGTTTTCATGTTAAGAGAAAAATCCAAAGAGCGCATCATTTTAGGCATAGATCCTGGAACCGCTGTGATGGGTTACGGTTTAATAAAAGAAACGGGAAATAAGATTGAATTGATTAGTCTAGGTGTGGTGAAAATGACTCATTTAGAGGATCATTTTTTAAAACTTCAACGCATTTTTGAAAGAACAAGCAAATTAATTGAACAGTACCAACCTGATTGCTTGGCATTAGAAGCACCATTTTATGGAAAAAACATACAGGTGATGCTTAAATTGGGTAGAGCTCAGGGAGTGGCCATGGCGGCTGGATTAGCTAAAGGTTTACCTATTTTTGAATACTCGCCAAAAAAAGTAAAACAATCTATCACCGGAAATGGAAATGCCACAAAAGAGCAGGTTGCAGCCATGCTGAAGCAATTATTAAACTTTGCAGAAACTCCAGAATTTTTAGATGCAACGGATGGTTTAGGCGTAGCTGTTTGCCACTCTTTCCAAAAAATAAGCAGTTCGAGTAGTGGAAAAAGCTATAGCGGATGGGAATCTTTTGTTAAAGACAATCAAAAGAGGCTGAAGTAATTATTCTTCGATAGAATCTCTTTCGTTGGCTTTGCAAGTATAAATTCCGAATGGTAAATACAGTGGGCAAAATCTTATTAAACTTGTCATCAGCAATAGAATTGCAACAAAAATCATTAAGATTCCGAAATTACCGCTAATTGTACCACTATAATATAGATAACCAATAATAATCGCAGCAATCACTCTGATCACCCGATCTAAAGTTCCCATATTTTTATTCATGTTGGTGTGTTTTAGATTTACCCCTAAAATTACCACAATAAATATTGTAAAAGAATGATTTTTATTACTTTTTTATTTGATTATCAACAAGATAATCGCTTTACTGCACTAAGGTTTTAGTCTTTAAACGCATTCAGAATTTTTAACGCCGTTTCACTTAATTCTTGTTCTGTTAGCTTTAGCTTGGGTTTGCTAAAATCTAAATCAGAGACTTCATCCATCGGGATGAGATGGATGTGTGCATGAGGAACTTCTAAACCAATTACAGCAACGCCAACTTTTTTACAAGGAATAGCTTTTTTTAAGGCTTTTGCTACAATTTTGGCAAAAATCATCAAACCAGCATAAAGCTCATCCTCAACATCAAAAAGATAGTCTATTTCTTTTTTAGGGATGACCAAAACATGTCCTCTTTTTAATGGATTGATATCTAAAAAAGCTAAAAATTCTGAGGTTTCTGCAACTTTATGAGCCGGAATTTCGCCTGAAATGATTTTACTAAATATGGTTGACATGGTCTTGCTTTGTTAGTTTATTAGATTATTAGTTGGTTAGTTATGTTTAGCTGTAAAGTTCTCTCTACAAACCCACAACCAACAAACTACCTGCTGATCTCGAGAATCTCAAATTCCATCTTACCTGCTGGTACTGCAATTTCGGTTTTATCGCCTACGGATTTTCCTAATAAACCTTTTGCAATTGGTGATTTCACAGAAATTTTTCCAGATTTTAAATCGGCTTCATTTTCTGAAACCAATTGATAAGTCATGGTTGCACCGTTTTTAACATTCTTAATTTTTACTATTGATAAGGCTAAAACCTTGGTTAAATCTAATTTAGACTCATCAATTAAACGGGCATGAGCCAAGGTGTTTTCTAACTGCGCAATTTTGGTTTCATGTAAACCTTGTGCTTCTTTAGCCGCATCATATTCGGCATTTTCTGATAAATCTCCTTTATCTCTTGCCTCTGCAATTGCAGCAGAGATTTTTTTTCTTCCCTCTGTTTTAAGGTAATGTAATTCTTCTTTAAGTTTTTCTAAACCTTCTTTTGTAAAATAGGCTACCTCTGTCATCTTCTTCCTTATTAATTTGATTAAGACTAAAAAAGCTCGGACAATGCCAAGCTCTAAAAAACAAACAAGACTACGTTTGCATGGGCATACATAGTCTTGTTTTCTCTCCTACGAAGATATAAAATTTGAAATTAAAATTCCAAATTTTTCAATTTATTGGCTAATACTTCTGATATTTTTCGGTAAGAATCGAAAGTCCATCCGCCTACATGTGGAGTTAATAAAACCCTAGCTTCCGCGATTAAATCTTGATAAAAATCAGCATCGGCTAAAGCCGGAAATTTCTCTTTTTCTAACACATCTAAACCTGCTCCCAATATTCTATTTTCTTTAATTCCTTTTAAAATGGCCTTCGTGTTTACAATCTCGCCTCTGGAAGCATTTAAAAAGAAAATAGGTCGGCGGAAATAGCTCAAATATTCTTCATTAACCATTTGCTTGGTTTCTTTTGTGAGGGGAATATGTAAACTTAAAACATCAGCATATTTCACAATTTCTTCCATACTGGCCTCGGTTGCAAAGTCATCCGTGAAACGAGTTTTATACTTGTCATAAGCTAAAACCTTCACCTCAAAACCTTTTAATTTTTTGGCAAAAGCACTCCCATTATTCCCGTAACCAATGATACCAACCGTTTTACCTTTTAATTCGTAACCTCTGTTCCCTTCACGTTCCCAAATGCCATTTCTAATTTCTGTATCTGCTTTTCTCAAATTATTCATCAGCGAAAGCAACATTCCTACGCAATGTTCTCCTACTGCATCGGCATTTCCTTCTGGAGCGTTGATGAGCTGGATATTTTTTTTATCGGCGTAAGCCACATCAATATTATCCATACCCGCACCTGCTCTGGCAACAAATTTTAAGTTTGGAGCAGCATCTATTACTTCTTTATCTACCCTAAACTTGGTTCTGATGGCTAAGCCCACATAATTTGGAAGAATTTCTAAAACTTCCTCTTTCTTGATAAGTGGAAAATCATCCACCTCAAAACCCATTACCTCTGTTGCAATTTTAAATGCTGGATGTAAATCATCCACAATTAATATTTTTCCTTTGCTCATGTTAAATTTTTACTGATTAATTGCGTTAAGGCTACAAAATCTTTTACACTCAAACGCTCGGCTCTTAATGTCCAAACATTTTCGTCACCTTGCTTATCTTTTGGGATGATACCTGATAAAGCGTTGCTCAAGGTTTTTCTTCGCTGATTAAAACCCGCTTTTACCACCTGCCAAAATAATTTCTCATCGCAATCTAAAGTAGCAACATCATTTCTTGTTAATCTAATTACTGCAGATAACACTTTTGGAGGTGGATTAAACACTCCTGCTTTTACCGTAAAAAGATATTGACAATGAAAATAAGCTTGCAAAAAAACGCTCAAAATTCCATATTCTTTACTTCCGGCTTTAGCGGTACAACGCTCTGCCACTTCTTTCTGGAACATCCCTACCACCTCAGGAACTTGATCTCTATTGTCTAAAATCTTGAATAAAATTTGAGAGCTAATGTTATAAGGAAAGTTTCCGATGATGGCAAAAGCAGATGGAAAAACAGATTTAAAATCTAACTGAAGAAAATCTGCATTTATTAGCCGATGATTTAACTGAGGATATTTCTTTTGCAAAAACTCGAACGATTCGGTATCAATATCAATTAAAAAGGTTTCAAATTCATTTTTCTGAAGTAAAAAATCAGATAAAATACCCATTCCCGGACCAACCTCTAAAACTTGCTGATACTTTTCATGGTGTATCAAGCTGTTCACAATCTTTTCAGCAATGTTTTTATCGGTTAAAAAATGTTGTCCTAAATGTTTCTTCGCTTTTACTTCGCTCATTTCTCTGTAAAGATGAGCTACAAATTACGGAATTTGTAATCTTTAAAATTAACATTCGTTGCAAAATCTTTATTTTGCAGAAAATTTAGATAATCTTTTTTTGTATGAGCGATTTGTTAAAAGTTGGAATTTCCATAGGCGATGTAAACGGAATTGGTTTAGAAGTGATTATGAAAACTTTGTCTGAGGCTGAAGTTTACCAATACTGTACCCCAATAGTTTACGGACACACGAAGGTGGCCTCGTTTCATCGTAAAATTGCAGGCATACAAGAATTCATTTTTCAAGTCATTCAACAAGCTGATCAAGCTCATCATGGCAAACCAAACATGATTAATTGTTGGGATGAGGATGTAAAAATCGATATTGGCACCTCTAATGAAACTGGTGGAAAATATGCTTTTTTATCGTTAAAAAGAGCCACAGAAGATTTAGTTTCCGGCAAAATTGATGCTCTGGTAACAGCGCCTATCAATAAACACAACATACAAAACGAGGTTTTCAAATACGCTGGTCATACGGAGTATGTGCAAGCCATGTCTGGAGCCCAAGATTCTTTGATGTTATTGATGAGCGATGAACTAAAAGTTGGTGTAGTTACTGGTCATATCCCAATAAAAGAAGTGGCTCAGAACATCACCCATGATGCTATTTTATCAAAAATCAGGATGATGCATAGCTCTTTAAAAAACGATTTTTGGATAGAGAAACCTAAAATTGCAGTTTTAGGGTTAAATCCTCATGCTGGAGATAGTGGTTTATTAGGAGCAGAAGAAATTGAACATATTATCCCAGCTTTAGAAACCGCCAAGAAAGAGGGAATTTTCGCTTACGGACCTTATCCTGCCGATGGTTTCTTCGGAAATCAAGGATATGCTAAGTTTGATGCCGTGTTAGCAATGTATCATGATCAAGGATTGATTCCTTTCAAATCTATTTCATTTCAGCATGGTGTAAACTTCACTGCTGGGCTGCCAGTAGTAAGAACTTCACCCGACCATGGAACCGGTTATGATATTGCAGGTAAAAATATGGCCTCGCCAACTTCTTTCAGAGATGCACTTTATGAGGCAACTCATATCGTTAAAAACCGTAGAGAGCAGCAAGAATTGGTAGCCCATACCTTGCCTTTCTCTAAAATGAGTAGAGATAGAGATTAATAAACGTTCTGTAAAACAAAGATTAAAAACATCCTGTTGGAGATTCTTCCGTAAGTTCAAGTAATAAATGCAACTCAATAAAAAACGAAGAGGAGAAATAAACTCCCCTAAGTTTTATGCAAATTGAGACTGCAATGAAACAACTTA
>JACXVB010000059.1 GCA_014763615.1 Sphingobacteriales bacterium
ACTATTTGATTGTTTTTAATCTCTACTGCTATCTGTAAAACACCATCTTTAAAAAATCCATACACTGTGGTGCGTTTGTTTTTTATGAGTTCTGCATATCCTGAGAGGCAGTTTTGCAGTGTTTGTGACCATTCATAGAGTTCACGACCATTTTGTGGCAACTGTATGCTATAAGGCTCTTTTTTTACACATCCTCTTTGCTGCCAATCACTATATTTAAAATTTATATGGAAATTTTTTTTAGCGATTCTCAAGCTATGATATTTGACAACAGCATCGTGCAATTCATAACATTTTGGTTTAACTTTTTCTATCTCATGCAACATATCATCTTCAAATTGACTAAACATCTGTAGTATGTCAAAATATATATCAACATGATATTTACTAAAATCGTGCATTAGCCTCTCTATTTGCTTTTGGGTGTAGGTTTGTACCAAATAAACAAAAAGCTTTTCTTCACCTGATTCATGGTGCACTTCCATGTCATCACTCTCAAATGTAAAGGACACCATCCTTGTGGCAATATTGACATCTGATATATATTTGCACACACAACGTAAAATATAGTCAAGCGCTTTTCTAATACTGAGCGGTTTATCATTAGGAAGTAAAAATAACTCTTGCCATGTAAGAAAATTATATTCTTTAAGATGTGGATATTGTAGAAAAAATGAGATATCCTCCATGGAGGTACAATCATATTTTACAAGTCCTAAATCATTGCAAAATGGATGTTTTATTAAAAGCTTTAGTATCTTTTTGTTAAAAAAAAACAACAAGAGGATGCTTGTTTATAAGCTCATACTCGTATAAATTCTCACTGATAATATGTTTATCCCTTAGAAAATCCAAGTCAACATTAACCATCAGTTTTGCACCATAGCCGCCATTTTTTTTACAAAAAAAGAGTAAATGGTTTTATCTAAGTATCCAACCTTCTCACTAGAGGGTTCTATGGAGTTTGGGATTTGAAGATTAAATAAGAAAAGCAACTCTTTTTGATCTTCGCCATACTTGATTTCAATTTTTAGATTGTCTTCTAAGAGATTGTAAAAAGGCATGTTCTCTATAATTTCATACCACGCATGGTTTGATAAATAATAATCGGCGTCGTAAAAAACCTCATTGCCACATTCACTGCATTGATATTTTTCCAGCTCTTGTTTTGCTCCTTTGATGATTCTCTTTTGCATTCCACATGAGCAGATATAGAGTTCTATCTCATAAGGTAAAATTTCATTGTTTAAAGAAAAGAGATTTCTCGTGGTGTTGATGTCGATAGTGGATTTCCACGGTATGGTGTTTTTCATACTTACTTCTCCTCCTTTTTATACATTAGCCTAAAATTTACTTCCAAAACCCTGCACTAAAATAGGATCAATTTTTATAATTTTGTCTATATGTTAAATTACTTTACAGTAAACCCATCTCTGCTTATTGACCTTATGATAGTGACACTAGGATTTGCTTTTGCATAGAGCTGTGCTTCTTGAGCTGTTTTGAAAAAAATTTCATCATTGCAAAGCAAGCCGACTTGCTCGTAATTTTCAAATATATATTCAAAATCATCTTGAAAATCTATCGTTACTTTATCGCTTTGTTTGAAACGACCAAATAAAAGTTCATGGGCTAATTTTTGCTTTATGGTATCGCTGATAATTTTACTTATATATCTAGCACCAAGCTTTGAATCAATTGCACGATTAACAATCTCTTCTCTAGCTCTGGCGGTAACTATCATCATTTTACAGTGTGTATATATTTTGTGCGATAATTCTTTCAAAAATTTATCTGTTATGGCTTGAATCATCTCTTTTGTTAATGAATTAAACTCTATCTTACACTCGATTCTGCTTCTAAGTTCCGGTGATAAAAATTCATTGACAGCATCATCTCTATTTATATGTCCACTTGAACCAAAACCAACTGTGCTTTTGGCGGTTGCTCCGAGATTTGATGTCATGATGATAATCACATCTTTAAAGCTTACTTTATTTCCTTTTTTATCTGTTAATGTGCCATAATCAAGAACTTGCAAAAAAGTATTTAAGATCATAGGATGTGCTTTTTCTATTTCATCTAAAAGCAAAACACATAAAGGATTTTTTCTTATTGCATTTGTTAGAAGTCCTCCTTCTTCATGCCCAACCAAACTTTTTTCACCACCTATCAGCGTACTTACCCCATACTTACCAGAATACTCACTCATATCAAATCTTTCAAAGTGAAGATTGAGATTATTGGCTAACTCTATGGCAAGTTCAGTTTTTCCCACACCTGTTGGTCCTGTAAACAAAAACGATGCTATGGGCTTATGGGCATCACCAAGCCCCGCTTCTCGTATCATGATTCCACTAGATATCTCTTTTATGGCATGGTCTTGACCAAATACGGATAATTTCAAGTTATTTTCTAAGTTTTGAATGGATGTTGTGTAATGCATGTTTTGATAGTTATTGCGCCCGCTCATAAAGATTTGCCTCTCAGTGCGTTTTATAGTATGTAGCTACATCGTAGCCCATCTCTTCAACTACACTATCATCATAAATGCCAAGCTGTCTTCTTAAAGCTGCAATATTATGAATCCATTTTTTATTATCTTTTATGAAGTATCTGCCGTTGTAGGCATTTGCATCAAGCACAACTTTAAATCCATTTTTTAAAGCTAGATTTTCACTTCCGTTAAATCTTAGTTCTTGAGAGAATCGTTTTGTAGGTTCTTGGTAGTTATATGCGACCATTTCAAATCCTTCTATATTTTGTATAGAAGAATTATAGAGAGATTTATGGACTTATTTTGTCTATAAATAAATTGGAGAGTCTGATTAAAAGCTGGCTTCCACACATGAAGGTCTTAGAACCTCTTTCACTAAAAGAAAAAATAGAAAAAGAGTTGCGAGAGTATCTTAAAACAGACTTTTAAATTGATGCTCGAGTGTATTTCTAATAAACTATATTTTAGCTATAATTGTAGAAATATATAATTTAGGAATAATATGTTATCTTTTAATATAAACACACCAAGTTCAGTAATAGCGCTACTAAAAGAAAACTTTAAACACAAAAGATTGAGCCTAAACCTTACACAAGAGGGACTTGCCAATAAAAGTGGAGTAAGCTTAGGGAGCCTCAAAAGATTTGAAAAGAGTGGGCAAATATCTTTAGAATCTCTTTTAAAACTCTCTGTTGTACTTGAGTGTTTAGATGATTTTTTAGATATTGCAAATAAAAAAGAGCCAACAATAGATTCAATCGATGAGCTTTTAAAGAGTAAAGACAAAGCTATGAAAAAAAGAGGGCGAATAAAATGAGTACAAAGCTTGTCAATGTTTTTTACCATAGAGATACCTCAAAACTCAAAGTTGGAAGATTGGCACAAGATAATAGAAAAATTTACTTTGAGTATGAAAAAGATTTTTTAAAAAGTGGCATAGAACTCTCCCCTTATAAATTACCCTTAAAAGAGGGAGTTTTTAGCGATAGTGATCATCTCTTTGATGGTTTATTTGGATTGTTTGCAGATAGCCTGCCTGATGGCTGGGGGAGATTACTTCTTGATAGGTATTTGATGAGTAGAGGGTTTAATCTAGCCCAAATCTCTGCACTAGATAGACTGATGCTCATAGGTAAGTATGGCACAGGTGCATTGAGCTATGAGCCTATTATAGAGTCACTAGATGATACTCATGATATCAACTTAGATGATTTAGCCTCTTCATCCTTAGATATTCTAAGGGGAAATGATGAAAAAAATATTGAAACACTTCTACTAAACAATGGCTCAAGTGGAGGGGCTAGACCAAAAATCATGCTTCAAATCAATAAAGAGAGTGAGTTTTTAAGTGCAAACCAAGCACTCCAAAATGGCTATGAGCACTATATGGTCAAATTTTCAAGTTCTAGTGATCATCATGAGATAGGCAAACTTGAATTTTTATATTCACTCATGGCAAAAGATGCTGGAATTGAAATGACAGACACAAAACTACTCGTAGGAGAGAAAAATAGCTACTTCGCAATCAAAAGGTTTGATAGAGTTCAAGATAAAAGAGTTCATGTACACTCTTTAGCAGGTTTGGTTCATACTGATTTTAGAATCCCTACAGTCGATTATGATGATATTTTAATGGTGGCATTAGATCTTACAAAAGATATAAATGAAGTGACAAAAGTCTACAAACTAGCGGTATTTAATTATTTTGTCCACAATAGAGATGATCATGCAAAAAACTTTTCTTTTCTTTTGGATTATGAAAATTGTTGGAAATTTGCGCCTGCTTATGATTTGACTTTTTCATACGGTCCAGGGGGTGAGCATAGCACTACTTATCTCAATGAGGGAAAAAATCCAACCGTAGAACATCTTGAAAAATTAGGGCAAAAGCACCACATAAAAGAGTATAAAAAGATTATAACAGAGATAAAAAATGTTGTACTAGAGTTTAAATATTATGCAAAAAAAGTTGAACTCTCGAAAACATACACAGAAGAGATTTTTACTCAGCTTCTTGTAAGATAAGTCTTGAGACATAATGTGTCCAAAGGCTTATTTATAATATCAAAGTTCTATCAACTAGATTCAATCTCATTAAAGAAAAAAAAGAGAAACAGAGTTGCGAGAATACCTCATTTAATTCTAACTCAAAAAGAACTGGATATAATAAAATCATGCAATGGACAAAAGAAACAATTACATTACAAGATGGCTCGGTAGTAGATGCTCAAGCACCAGTAGTGATATCAGCAAGCAGAAGTACTGATATACCCGCGTTTTATGCGGATTGGTTTATGAGTAGATGGGAAGCAGGCTATATAAAATGGACGAATCCTTTCAATGGAAAACCACTCTATGTCTCTTTGAAAAAAGCTCGCTGCGTAGTGTTTTGGACAAAAAATCCGCGATCATTTATGAAACATCTTGATTGGTGTGACAAAAACATTCCAAACTACTACTTTCAGTTTTCACTCAATGACTATGACAAAGAACTCTATGAAGCTAAAGTTCCATCAGTTGAGAGTCGTATCAAAACCTTTCAAGAACTCTCAACAAGACTCGGCAAGAAACGGGTTGTTTGGCGTTATGACCCACTTATATTGACTCAAGAGATTACGATTGATGAACTTTTAAGAAGAATCAAAAGAATCGGTGATGAGATTCATAGCTATACCCAAAAGCTTGTCTTTAGTTTTGTGGATATTGGTATATATAAAAAAGTTGA
>JACXVB010000036.1 GCA_014763615.1 Sphingobacteriales bacterium
TTTTTTAACGAAACGATCAAAATAGGATTTCTTATGGTTTAGTCGTCAGGCTGAGCGGAGTCGAAGCCTTTTTGCTATTCGGTACACTTTGATTGATGCTGATTAAGCCTTCTATCAATCTATGTTTTTGAAACCCTATCTTTTTCCTGTTATTTATTTAATTATTGTTAATCTTTATAATTTGTTTCTATCAATCCAATCCCCCCCCTTCGACTTCGCTCAGGGTGACATTCCTTCGACTTTCCGCCTAAGCGTCGGACAAGCTGCTCAGGGTGACATTCCTTCGACTACGCTCAGGAGGACATTCCCTTCGACTTTCCGCCTAAGCGTCGGACAAGCTGCTCAGGAGGACATTCCCTTCGACTTTCCGCCTAAGCGTCGGACAAGCTGCTCAGGGTGACATTCCTTCGACTTCGCTCAGAGTGACATTCCTTCGACTTTCCGCCTAAGCGCCGGACAAGCTGCTCAGGGTGACATTCCTTCGACTTCGCTCAGGGTGACATTCCTTCGACTCCGCTCAGAGTGACTTCCTACAAAATCTTCCCGTCTGCAATGTCTATTAAATATTTACCATAGCCACTTTTAATCAATGGCTTGCCTAAGTTACGAAGTTGTTCGGCATCAATGAAACTCATTCTGTAGGCAATTTCTTCGATACAACCAATTTTTAAACCTTGCCGGTCTTCAATCACTTGAACAAATTGTCCGGCTTGCATCAAGGATTCAAAAGTACCGGTATCCAACCAGGCTGTTCCTCTACTTAGCAAGCCTACTTTTAATTTTCCTTTTTCTAAATATACTTTGTTGATATCTGTGATTTCGAGTTCTCCTCTTAGAGAAGGTTTAATGGCTTTCGCAATTTTGATGACTTCGTTATCATAAAAATACAAGCCGGGTACGGCATAATTTGATTTAGGTTGTACGGGCTTTTCCTCGATGGAAATCGCATTTTTATGCTCATCAAATTCCACCACACCATAACGCTCAGGGTCATGCACTGGATAGGCGAAAACTACTCCGCCATCAGGATTATTATTCGCTTGCATGAGTTTTGCCATTCCATCTCCAAAGAAAATATTATCTCCTAAAATAAGGGCTACAGCCTCATCTCCTATAAATTCTTCACCTATTAAAAAAGCCTGTGCCAAACCGTCTGGTGAAGGTTGAACGGCATAAGAAAATTTACAGCCCAAGTTCTTGCCATCTCCTAAAAGTTTTTGAAATCCAGGAAGATCATGAGGGGTAGAGATGATTAAAATCTCCTTAATTCCTGCCAACATTAATGTGGAAAGCGGATAGTAAATCATCGGTTTATCATAAACCGGCATCATTTGCTTACTTAAGGCTAAAGTGAGGGGATGTAATCGGGTTCCCGAGCCTCCTGCGAGTATAATTCCTTTCAATGACTATTGATTTTTTATTTAAGTAACAGCATTTTCATATTTAGCACCACAAAGCTAAAAATTATTTTGATTTAACGCTTCCACGTTCATTTCTAATTCTTTATACCAATCTGCACCGTATTTCCTGATGAGTGGGGCTTTTAAAAATTCATAGACCTTTACTTGATGCTCATTTCCTAAGCTGCAAGCCGGGCTGCAAATGCTCCATCTGTCATAATGAAGCACATCAAACGCTGGATAGGCCGTGATTCTGATGGGATAAAGGTGACAAGATATCGGCTTTTGCCAATCTATTTTTCCGTCTTCGTAGGCTTTTTCTATGGCACATTTGGTGATTCCGTTTTCCCAAATCACATAGGCACATTCTTTATTGCCATCTACACAAGGGGTAGTGATATCACCATCTAAATCAGTTACCGAAGTTCCCATTTTTTCAATGGTAGCGATGCCTTTTGCCGTCATATAAGGTTTCACCATCGGATAAATATCCTCCAAAATCTTCACTTCCTCTTTATCTAAGGGTGCGCCAGCATCGCCTTCAATGCAGCAAGCACCTTTGCATTTTTCTAGGTTACAAATGAAATTTTCTTTAATGAGCTCCTCTGAAACGAGGTGCCCAGCGATTTCCAACATCACTTTTTCTTGCATATTTGTAGATAGGGTTTTTTAATGTTTTAGTTGTTATGAATGAAGATTCTAGTTGATTAAAAAATTTAGGAAACTAATTCGTTTTAAGACCTTCTTTTATCATAAAATCTTTTAAAAGATGATCTGAAGTTAGAAATAAATCTGTGTGTCTTTGCAAAAGTAAGCAAGTGGATAATTGAATACTGTCTAATGTTCTTAATCCTAATTTTCCATATTTGGTTAATAAAAATCTTGCTTGTTCAATCACTAAACTATCGGTTGAAATAAAATGAAACTGTTTAAAATCGTCTTCAAAAAGAGATAGGGTAATTTGCGCTTGTTTTTCTGAAATATCTTTAGTTCTCACTTTCTTATACAACGCAGAAGAGAATTCAATTTTAGATATCTCGGATAAAAAAATTTGGGTGATATTGTTAAATTTAAATAGATTTTCTAATTCTGCTGATTCCTCTTCTTGGTGATAAAGCTTGAAGATAGAAGAAGTATCTAAGAAAATTTTCATAGTTCATTCCGTCTTTCTTCTAAAACTACGTTACTTAATGATCCTTGGAAGCTATTTAAATTAACTTTACTCTTTTTAAATGAAAAATCAGCAATCGAAAAGCCCTCTTTGGTCTCTATCTGAATATCTTCTATAAAAGTAACAATCACCTTAGTTGGATGGTTTAAGGAAAAATCTTTAGCGAACTTGATTTGTCCGTTTTCATAAGTTCCAAGTATGGAAATCATTATCTTAAATTTTATTTAAATATACATTATTATATTTTTTTCGCAAAAGTATAAAGCGTTCCCTATTTATATGCAACTTTAGCCTATCTCCCCTTCTTTATTAACTAAACCCTTTTTCTGGGCAGGATTCCCGTACCATAATTCATAATCGCCTACATTTTTAGTAAGCACTGAACCAGCTCCAATCATTGCATAAGCACCTATGTGATGCCCGCAAATAATGGTACTGTTGGCGCCAATACTTGCCCCCTGCGCTACTTTGGTGGGTAAAAAGGTATTTTTTCGATTGATGAACGCTCTGGGCGTTAAAATATTGGTAAAAACCACAGAAGGACCAATAAACACCTCATTTTCTATGATGACACCCTCAAAAATGGAAACATTATTTTGGATTTTTACCCCATTTCCGATGTGTACCTTTTTCCCGATAAAGACATTCTGACCTAAAACACAGTTTTCTCCAATGGTTGCTCCCTCAGAAATATGGCAAAAATGCCAGATTTTGCTGCCCACACCAATGGATACTTGTGCATCAACAACAGCTGTATCATGAATAAAAATCTCATGCTCTGGCATCGTAAAATTCTTTTATCAAATTGCAAATGGATAATACCTCTTCTTTTTCTAATCGCACATGAATGGGTAAAGATAGCACAGAATCACAAATACGCTCGGTATTTTGGCAAAATACCTTGAAATCGGTATAAGCTTTTTGCTGATATAAGGCTTTGGGATAATAAATCATGCTATCTACACCATTTTGGGCGAGGTGTTTTTTTAGATGATCTCTAGAATTGTCTTTAATTTGAAGGGTAAACTGATGCCATGTATGCCAATTGTCCCTTTTTTCTTCAGGAAGCTTGATTTTGGAGACCGATTTTAGCTCTTGTCGATAGATTTCTGCTAATATTCTTTTTTTATTTATGGATTCCTCTAAATATGGGAGCTTAAAATTCAATATTGCGGCTTGAAGGGTGTCTAATCTGGAATTTACGCCTACGCATTCATGCTCATATTTTTGTACCTGACCATGATTGGCCACCATTCTGATTTTTTGAGCCAAGGTTTCATCATTGCACATCAAAGCCCCTCCATCACCAAAACAAGCCAAGTTTTTGGTAGGGAAAAAGGAGGTACAGCCAATATCGCCTATGGTTCCGGTGAACATTTCCTTTTGAGATGTTTTTACTTTTGAACCCAAAGCTTGTGCATTATCTTCTATCACAAATAAGTGATGTTTTTTAGCGAGGGTTAAAATTTCTGCCATTGCTCCACATTGCCCAAAAAGGTGAACCGGAATAATGGCTTTTGTTTTAGGCGTAATAGCTTTTTCTATGGCGTTAAAGTCTATCTGAAAATGGTCTGGTTCAATATCCACCATCACAGGGATGGCCCCCAATAAGCAAATGACCTCTATCACCGCCACGTAAGCAAATGCTGGGATGATGACCTCATCACCTATACCGATGCCTAAAGCCATCAATGCAATTTGCAAAGCATCAGTTCCGTTGCCGCAACTGATGACCTGTTTTACCTTTAAGTATTCGGCTAATTGATTTTCGAATTCTTGAACTTCTTTCCCTTTAATGTACTTTCCCTCCGCCAAAACGTTGATGATTTTCTTTTCCAGCTGTGGCTGAAAATGCTGATATTCAGCCTGAAGATCAATCATTTTAATGGATTTACTCATAATCTCGCATCTACAAATCTTCTGTCAATGATAGATTTGGTGTCGAAAACCACCGCATTTTGATTTTTGAACTCTTCAAAATGGATTTCCATAAACTCTTGATGCGCCACCGTAATCACTACGGCCTGGTATTTTTGAGGATCAATTGATTTGATTAAAGAAATATGGTATTCCTGAAAAACTTCTTCCGCATCCGCCCAAGGGTCGTAAACATCAACTTCTAAATCAAAAGAAAGCAATTCTTTATAAATATCAATGACTCTTGTATTTCTAATATCCGGGCAGTTTTCTTTAAAGGTGAAGCCTAAAATCAGCACTTTACTTTGCATAATTTTATGCTCTTTTTTCAGCATCAGCTTGATGAGTTTATTGGCTACAAACATGCCCATATTGTCATTCACCCTTCTTCCGGATAGAATAACTTGAGGATGATAACCTAAGGCCTCTGCTTTATGAGCGAGGTAATAAGGGTCAACCCCAATGCAATGCCCGCCCACTAAACCGGGCTTAAATTTCAAAAAGTTCCACTTGGTAGCGGCAGCTTCAATCACGTCAATGGTATCAATATTCATGCGATCAAAAATCAGCGCCAGCTCATTCACAAAAGAAATATTCACGTCTCTTTGTGCATTTTCTATGGCTTTAGAAGCTTCGGCCACTTTAATGCTGGGTGCTAAATGTGTGCCTGCCTTAATGATTTTTTGATACAATTGATCAACTTTTTGGGCTGCTTCTGGGTTAGAACCTGAGGTTACTTTGCAAATCTGTGTTAAGGTATGGATGCGGTCGCCGGGGTTAATCCGCTCAGGCGAATAGCCTACAAAAAAATCTTTGTTTAAAGTCATCCCACTCATTTTTTCCAAAAGCGGAATACAATCTTCTTCTGTACATCCCGGATAAACGGTAGATTCATAAATCACTAAATCTCCTTTTTTTAGTAACCCGGCGATCATTGTAGTTGCTTTTAAGAGCAAACTTAAATCTGGTGATTTAAAATTATTGATGGGTGTGGGTACAGTAATAATGTAGGTATTGCAAGATTGAAGGACATTCAAATCGGAAGTGAAGGAAAGCAAATGCGAGGCTTTCATATCGGCTTCACTCACTTGTTTGGTTTTATCTTGGAAATGTTGAAGTTCTTGAATTCTTTTCACTTGAATATCAAAACCAATGGTATCCCATATTTTCCCGAAAGCAACAGCAAGTGGTAAACCCACGTATCCCTGCCCAATAATCCCTATTTTGTGCATGAGGTTCTTGATAAAATGAGCTTAAAAATAAAAATTTATTTGGATGTGTAGGAAACCCTAAATTTATTGAGTTTGTAAAGGTTCGCTTAAACCACTTGCCGATTGGATTTCCATAGTAATGGAACCCACCAAAACTTCTACTTGCGCTTTAACAGGAATACGGTTGCCATCATCTGTAATCCAGAGATACAGTTGACTGTCTTTTTTAAAGATACGACCCGGAACAATGGAAGGGCTAAATTTTAGACATCTGATTTTACCCAAATTAGTTCTAATGGTTTCTTTACCTAAATAGGTTATGGTTAAAGGAGTCACTTCATCATCTAAAAAATAATTTAGGGTGATTTTATCTCCAATTTTAACATGGCTTAAATCCAGATTTCTAGCGAAATAATAGGCCGATAACAAATCGAAGGTTTGCGTAACAGGTGAAGTAAAAGTCCCTTTGGTTGCTATAATTTTTTTCTCCTCTTGGTAAAAGCGAGCTTTGCCATTTCTTTTATAACGATCTTCCCGAACATTTTCAGTGTATAAATAAGGAGTAAATGTTTTTTCATCGATATAAGAATCATATCGATTTCTCACTTTATAAAAAATATCAAATGTTCCAGACGTAGCACCCTGTGCGGTTAAGTGATATGTTGGCCGATTATTAAACTTCACATCTGTTTCAGAAACTCTTATGGTAGCTACGGCTGCGGTAAAAAAGCCATATTTTAATTTATAGCGGATACTTTCACCAGGTTTGAAAGTAGAGTGATTAAGATGGCTCAGTTCCTGAGCAAATGAAACAACACTCAGAAAAGACCATAAAAATGTAATTCCAATTTTTCTCATAGTGATGTTTAAACAATTAGCGAACCAAATTAATCTTTTCTTTTAAAGATAGGTACTGTTGAACAAGGCTCGCCATACATGATGCTTTTGGCTACCGCATTTAATTTTGCAGTTAAAGCCATGAATGCTGCCGTTGGCACTTCAATATCTCCACATCCTTTAATCACCAAACGCTGATCTCTAAATTTTTCAATGTCTAATTTTTCAATGGCGTTTAAATACAAGACGGTTTCTAAGGTCTCGAGGTTACCAAAAATAAAAAAATTGGCTACCGGAGTTAATTTTGAAGCGATAAGCATATAGGCCCAAGTAGGTACAATAGCATCAGCAGAACAAATTACGCCTATATTTTTACCTCGATAAATTTCCCAATCTTGATTTTTAACTTGTTCTCTAAAGTCTTTTTCTCTTAAAATCAGTCCTTGAAATAAATGATCTTTCATATCATAAATCACTCGTTCTCCTTTTTCATGCAAATCAGCCAGATCAAAAGAAATTAATCCGCTTTGCGCCACCTTGTTCACGATATTTTCTTGAATGTCCATAGCTTTTAAATAAAAAAACCGAAGATGAATATCATCTTCGGTTTCAAAATTAAGTATTTTATTGCTTAGTAGAAGTTCGCTCTATTATCCGTGATATCGGCTTTTTTCTTCAATACTTCAAAAACAGCACTACTAACTTGCTGATAAATAGTTTGTTGCATCTGTTCTTTCACTTTTAACACATTGGTTAAAGGAGCAGGGTTGGTAAAACTTTTTACAGTAAATACATAAACACCTCTATCGCCTTCAATGGCTTTTGATAATTTATTAGGTTGAGAACCGAAGATCGCTCCAATTACTTTATTTTCTTGAGCTACACCAGGAATCACCGGATTAGCGAAAACCACGTTTTCTACTGGATTAACCGCTTGACCTAATTTCTGAGCAACAGCTTGGATATTGCTTGCTCCTGCTAGAGCACTATCAAATTTAGTTTTCAAGAATTTACCTGCTACCAATCTTTTCACATCAGGCTCAATTTGTTTTTTCACATCGTCTAAACTTAAAGTTCCTTCGGGTTTAATAGCGGTTAAAACGGCTACTACATATTGGTCGCCAATATCGAAAATCTCATCAGAAACACTTCCTTTATCAGATTTGTAAGCCCATTTCACTAAATTACGGGCGTCTTCTAAACCTGGTAATGAAGCTTGAAGCGGAGTCACGTCTTCCGCTACTTTTTTGTTTAAGCCTTGTTTTTGAGCGATTTCTTCAAAACTTTTTACATCACTAACACTGCTAATGAAGCTTTGCGCTTTTTGATAGGCTGCTTGCTCCGTGGTAGAACTTGGTACAAGGGCTTTATCTATCACGGCTACTTTTACCACTCTTGATAAACCTATTTGCTTTTCAATTTGGATAACGTGTACACCATATTGGGTAGTGATGACTAAAACATCTCCTGTTTTTCCGTTGAATACTGCATTTTCGAATTCAGGAATCATAGCTCCTCTAGGAAAAGTACCTAAATCTCCACCTTTATCTTTGGAGGCATCCGAACCAAATTGCTCGGCTAATTTGGCAAAATCAGCACCTTTTAAAATCAAGTTTTTTAAGGAATCTGCTTTTGCCTTTGCTTTATCTAAACCACCTTCTGTTGTTGGATTGATGAGGATATGACGAGCCTTTACAGAATCAGGGCTCATTCTGCTATCCATCAGTTTAGCCACTTTATAAGCACCGTTAGCAATATAAGGACCGTAAACAAAACCTTTAGGAGCGTTAAACATCACAGAATCTAAAGCAGGCTCTAGTTCTCCTTTTTTCTGATAAATTAAAGGTGTTTTGGTATCGGCATTGATGGCCACAAATAAAGAATCATTATCTGTGGTTTTTAAACCTTCAGCAATTTTTTCGATTTTCACTTTTGCTTCCGCAGTATCTTGCGCAGAGGGAGCAGCATTAAAGGTTACGTATTCAAAAGTTCTGGTTTCAGATGGGTTTTTGAATTTATACTTATTTTTCTCGTAGTATTCTTTATAATCTGCATCAGTGATTTTGATATCCGCATCCGGAACTGAAGCGTAATCTTGATATACGTAATCAAAACTTACCAATTTATTGCGGTTGGTATAATCATCTTTAGCATCTAAAGAATTTACATAAACTCCATTTTGCACTAAAGCGATGTATTTTTGATTCAATCTTTGTTCTTGTACACCTTCTTCTAATTGTACCCACTGAGCTTTTAACTGTCCTGACGGATCAGTATCTGCACTTTTTCTTGAGTTAATGGCCGTAGCTCTATCAAATTGTCCAGTTTTTGGGTCAGTAAAAATCTGTTGTACTTGTTGTGTAGGGTTGTCAAAAATCAGATCAAACAACTCCGTTTCACCAACATTTAAGCCTATTTTATCAGTTTGTTTCTTCAAAATGATAGTAGAAACCATCTGATTCCAAGTGTTTTCTACAATGTAACCCGTCATTTGAGCATTTAAGCTGCCCATTTGCTGTTTAAATTGCTGAGAATTTTGCTCAACCTTGTCGTTAAAATCTTTGTATAAAATAGATTCTCCAGCAACCACACCAACTTCACTTCTAGAGTCAGCAATAAATCCTTTTCCATTTTGTACTGCATCACTCAGTAAAAACGCCACAATTGCAAAACCGATTGCGAACACAATGATTACTCCTGCTCGGTTACGCAAAAAACCCATTATTCCCATATCGTATATATAATTTTTATTTTTAGAGGGCGCAAGATACAAATTTACCTTCTAAAGCATAAAATTTTATTTCTTAAACTAGAAGTGGGTAAAACAGCTCTTTTCAGTGCTTTAAATAAAGTTTTTAATTTTTTTGAAAAGCAAAACCTTTCCTCTTTTGAGCCGATCGTCTGGCTTTTCAGGGCTTCTCCCGATATTAATCGGGAATCGGTGCTGCGCACCTGCAATAAATTGCAGCCCTTACTATCCAGTTTAAAGTAAGCAGTTCATCCAAAAAAAATCTAGTTTTTAAAATCGTCTTTCAAAACAAACGCCCCATGGATTTGCTTATTCTCTGCATATGAAACCATCATGATTGACCCATCAAACAGGGGAATGAAGAAATAAATCATGATTGCTTCATCACCCATAAAAAACAAATTATATACAGATGAAAAAGACTTTTCTCACCGCAGAATGGCGGAAATTAGGGATGGCCAATTATATTGTTGACCCCGCTATTCTTCAAAAATATGTACCACCACATACTGAACTTGATTTTTATCAGGGTAATTGCTATGTGAGCCTGATTGGTTTTATGTTCATGAATACCAAAATCAAAGGTATAAAAGTGCCATTTCATGTGAATTTTGAGGAAGTGAACTTGCGTTTTTATGTGCGATATAAAGAAGGTAATGAATGGCGAAGAGGTGCTGTTTTTATCAGTGAAATAGTTTCTAAGCCTATGATTGCTTTAGTGGCCAACACACTTTTTCATGAGCATTATGAGATTTTAAAAGCCAAACATACTTGGGTGCTTGAGAATAATTCATTAAAAGTGACTTACCAGTGGAAGAAAAAGGATTGGTATAAAATGGAGATGGAAGCTCAGAACAAGCCCGTACCATTTCTAAAAGGTAGCGAGGAGGAGTTTATTACCGAGCATTATTGGGGTTATACTTCGGCAGGTAAAAATAAAAGTTTAGAATATGGGGTGGAACACCCCTCATGGAAGGTTTATCCGGTAGGGAAATATGCCATAGAAGCTGATTTTGAAGATTTATATGGAAAAGATTTCGCTTTTATGAATCAGCAAGAGCCCAATTCGGTGTTTTTGGTAGAAGGTTCTGAGGTTTTGATTAGAGAGGGGAGGAAGATTTAAACTTCAAATAAGTCTTTAATTTTCTTAGATATTTGATCAATTAATTCTTTATCGGCGAAACCTAGTCTTCTACTTATTAGGGTTTTAGGTATTGTTACCAATTTATGTAATCGGATAACAGAATCAACCAACAGACCTGTTTCATTAATTAGAGCTCCATTTTTTTTAACCACTACATCACTTTGAAATAATTCATCGGGAATTTTACTAGAGATAAAAGCTATAATAATGTGCTCATAATTCCCTATTGTTGAGATTAAGCAGATTGCAGGACGTACTTTACTGCTTGAAAAATCATCAAATGGAAATGGGACAAGAACAATGGAGTATTTAATCATTAAATGGTTTCCCGTCTCGAATAGAATAAATGTCTTCCTCTGGTTCTTTCAAAAAGTCGAAAGCCTCGCTTTTTAAAGCGTATGCCGCCCAATTTTGTTCTTCTTCGCTTTCATCCATTAAAATTAAAACCCTAACGGCACTATTTTTAACGTTGAGGTCTAAATCTATTTTTAAATGCCCTGCTTGGTTTGTTTTAGATTTTAATTCTATGGCTTTCATTTTCAAATGATTTACACAAATATAAATAAATCTAATAACGTAAAACTGTTGAAATGTTGATTTTGAAATTTTGTTAGCCCTCGTCTGGCCTTCTCTCAGGGGGAGAAGGAGAAAACATCCTGTTTTGCACAAGCTTTTCTTAAATAAACCTGATGGCAGCGGATACCCGCCTTGTGGTTAAGGCCTGGAGCAGTATGAGCGAACAGCGGGACTGCAGTACCCACAGGCAATAAAGCACCTTTTCTACCTCTTTATCGCAGCTTTATTTACCTTTGTAAACTATGGTGGATATTGTTCTGAATAAGGGAAAGGAAAAGGCGGTTTTGCAAAAGCATCCTTGGGTTTTTTCTGGTGCTTTGGCTCAAATTAAAGGGAAACCTGCCAATGGCGATTTGGTGAAAGTGCTGGATGCAAAAAATCATTTTTTGGCTTACGGATATTACAATGCCGAATCTAGAGTTGCGGTGCGCTTGTTGAGTTGGGATGAAAACGAAGTGCCGGATGAAAACTGGTGGAGAATGCGTTTGCAAAAGGCAGTGCAAGCCCGTCGACCTTTATTGACAAAAGAAACCAATACCTGCAGATTAATATTTAGCGAAGCAGATTATTTGCCGGGTTTAATTGCCGACCAATATGGTGATTACTTGTCGTTACAGGTGCTGACTTCGGGAATTGAAAATGTAAAGCCTATTATATTAGATGAACTACAAAAGCTGACTGGCGTAAAAGGTATTTTTGATAAAAGCGATGAGAAAGCCAGAGCGCATGATGGCTTGCAAGAAACAGAAGGTTTGTTGTGGGGGGCGCTTCCGCCTGATTTTGTGGAGGTAAAAGAGAATGGCATTAAATACCATATCAATATCAAAGAAGGACAGAAATCTGGTTTTTACTGCGACCAGAGAGCTAACCGTAAAATCTTAGCTGCTTATGCAAAAGATAAAAAGGTGTTAGACTGTTTCTCTTATAGCGGGGGATTTAGTTTAAACGCTTTGAAAAACGACGCAGCAAAAGTGGTTTCGGTAGATAGCTCGGCTTTGGCGGTGGAGACCTTGAAGAAAAATATATTGTTGAATAAATTTGATACTGCGAAATCGGAGGTGATACAAAATGATGTGAATAAGCAACTCCGTTTGTTTAAAGAGCAAGAAGAGAAATTTGACATCGTGATTCTAGACCCGCCGAAGTATGCGCCTTCTCGTTCGGCTTTAGACAGAGCCGCCAGAGCTTATAAAGATTTGAATAGATTGGGCATGCAGGTTTTAGAAAAGGGAGGCTTGTTAGCTACTTTTAGTTGTTCTGGAGCGGTGGATATCGATACTTTTAAGCAAATTATTGCTTGGGCAGCTTTAGATGCGGGTAAAGAAGTACAAATTATTCATCAGTTTACGCAGCCTGAAGATCATCCGATTAGGATTTCTTTCCCCGAGGGAGAATATTTGAAAGGTTTGTTGTGCCGCGTTTATTAAAATCGTTTAAATTTACTTTATGGATATTACTTTAATTGTTGTTGCTGTTGTTATTCTTCTGATTGCAGTTTTTCTGTTTCTGAAAAAACCAAATCCTTCAGCTGTTGATGTAGATATTGCTGAAATGAATCAGCTAAAAAAGGAGTTGGAGCAGCTAAAAATTCAGTTGGCTGTGAGTGAGCAAAAAGTGAAGAGCACTTTGGATGAAAAGATGGACTTGGAATTCAAATTCAACCAAAGGATAGAAAAGTTAGAGCAAGAGAAAACCGAACTCAATGAAAAGTTAAATATCGAAATTAAAAGGATGACTGCTGCTGAGGAGGCTTTTAAAGCGCAAAGAGATCGCTTGCAAGAGCAAAAGACTTTTCTGGAAGAATCGCAAAACAAACTGAAGCTGGAGTTTGAGAATGTAGCGAATCAGATTCTCAAAGCTAAAACAGCCGAATTTACCGAAACCAATAAAACCAATTTAGACATCCTTTTAAATCCACTAAAAGAAAACATCAAAGCTTTTGAGCAAAAAGTGGATAATACCTACAAAGCCGAAGCGGCAGAACGTTTCACTTTAAAAGGAACCATTGATGAACTCATCAAACAAACTAAACTGATTCAGGATGATGCCACCAATTTAACTAAAGCCCTAAAAGGCGATAGTAAGAAGCAGGGAAATTGGGGAGAGATGGTGTTGGATAAATTATTAGAAGGTTCTGGATTAATTGAAGGCACCAATTACAGTAAGCAAAGTAGCTTTACCACAGAAGACGGCAGTAGGGTACTGCCCGATGTGGTGATCAATCTTCCGGATGAAAAGCATATTATTATTGACTCTAAAGTTTCTTTAATTGCGTATGAAAGATTGGTGAACGCAGAAAGCGATGAGGACAAAGAGACTTTCATCAAGCAGCATATCGCCTCTATTAAAACGCATATTACTGGTTTAAGTGGCAAGAATTATCAGGATTTATATCAAATTAATTCGCCTGAGTTTGTGTTGCTGTTTATACCGATAGAATCTTCCTTTGCCATTGCGGTACAACATGATTTAGATTTGTTCGATTTCGCTTGGAATAAGCGGGTAGTGATTGTGACGCCATCTACTTTATTAGCGACTCTGAAAACGGTTGCTTCTATCTGGAAACAAGAGCAGCAAACTAAAAACGCCATTGATATTGCTACCAAAGCAGGTCAGTTGTACGATAAGTTTGTAGGTTTTGTATCCGATTTGCAAAAGGTGGGCGACTCTTTAGAAAAATCACAAAAAGCTTATGGCGAAGCGATGGGTAAACTCCACACAGGAAGCGGAAACTTGGTGAACAGAGTGGAGGGATTAAGAAAACTAGGAGCAAAAGCTACTAAAGAAATTGATGCTAAGTTGTTAGAGGAGTAATTCTTTATCTTTAGAGCCATTTATGCGTACAGATCATCAGGTTTTTACTTTAAAAAACGGTGTCAGGATTTTATTTCAGCCTGCAAAATCTAGCATTTCGCATTGTTGTTTGATTGTGAATGCGGGTTCGAGAGATGAAAATGTTGGCGAGCCTGGTTTGGCACATTTTATTGAGCATCTGCTATTTAAAGGCACTCAAAAAAGAAATACCAATCAGATTTTAAACCGATTGGAAGTGGTGGGTGGCGATTTAAATGCTTACACCACCAAAGAATATACCTGTTTACAAGCTTCCTTTCTAAAACCTCATTTAGAAAGGGCGATGGATTTACTGCAGGACATTGCCTTCTTTTCCACTTTTCCAGAGGAAGAAATGGAAAAAGAAAAAGAGGTGATTTTGGATGAAATTGCAAGTTATGAAGACCAGCCTGAGGAAGCCATTAACGATGATTTTGAAGCGATGTTATTTGCTGGTCATCCTTTGGGAGAAAACATCTTGGGAACGCCAGATGCCGTAAAAAGCTTTCGGCAAAAGCACATTCTTCAATTTATCAAAAAGAATTACAATACGCATGAAATGGTTTTTGCTATTTCTGGTTCTTATCCACCTGCAAAGGTGCTCAAATTGGCCGAGCAGTACTTCGGATTTATCCCTGAGAATACTCAAAAAAAGCAAAGAGTAGCGCCTCTTGCTATTCAACATCAAATTACTAAAGTTAAAAAACCGATTAATCAGGCGCATTGTATGTTGGGCTCAAGAGCTTATCATATGCATCACGAGTCTAAGACGGGATTATTGCTGCTGAATAATTTATTGGGCGGAAATGGAATGAGCTCGAGGTTAAACCTAGAAATTAGGGAGAAACATGGCATCGCTTATACCATAGAATCTAACTATTCTCCTTTGAGTGATACCGGTTTGTTTGCCATTTATTTTGGTACTGATACTGAGAAAACGGATAAAACTCTTAAGCTGATTGAAAAGGAATTGAAGAAATTGAGAGAGAAGAAACTAGGATTGATTCAGCTAGCGCAAGCCAAACAAAAGTTTATCGGACAGATTGCTTTGGGCGAAGAAAACCGCATGGGAGTGCTTATTTCGATGGCGAAAAGCTTATTGGATTATCAAAAGATTGATTCTTTGAAAGAGGTCTTTTTCAGAATCAACAAAATAAAAGCAGAAGATTTGCTTCAAATTTCTAATGAAATTTTTGATGCTCGGCAAATGAGTACTTTATTGTTCGAGCCAGAAGCTTAAAGTTCTTGCTTGTAAATCACTCCATTTTTCATCACAAAATTCACTTTTTTCATCAGTTTAATATCTTGTGTGGGGTCTCCGCTTACGCTGATGATATCGGCTTTTAAGCCAGCTTTTAACTGTCCAATTTCATCCTGATGAAAGACTTTAGCATTAACCGAAGTCGCTGATTTTAAAACATCGATGGGTTTCATACCGTAATCCACCATCATCACCATTTCGCGAGCATTATCTCCATGTGTAAATACGCCCACATCTCCACCAAAACAAATGGTTACTCCAGCCTTTAGAGCGGCAGCGAAGCTTTTATGTTTTTCTAAGATTTTTTTAGGTTCTGGTGAAGAGCCTTCTTTCCAACCATTGTATTGCTCAATGGCATCGCCAGCAGCAATGGTAGGGCAAAGTGCAATCCCTTTTTCTTTCATCAATGCAAATACCTCATCATCTCCGGCATCCCCATGTTCAATAGTATTTACGCCCCCCTCAATAGCACTCATCATTCCTTCTTTGGTTGCCGCATGAGCAGCAACAGGTCTGCCAGCACGATGCGCAATTTCCACCACTTTTTTAATTTCTTCTACCGTAAAGGTAGGTTTAGCTGTTTTGTTCAATCCCCATCTGTAATCTGCATAAATTTTCACTACGTCTATCCCATGTCCAATTTGGCTTCTTACTGTGCTAACCAAATGTTCACCATCACTTTCTTCAGCTCCTTTTGGTAAGATGAGTTCGGCATTATCAGATTTTGGTCCGTAACTTCCTGTAGCCACAATGGCTCGGCCTGCACAAATCATCCTTGGTCCGGGTGTTAAACCTTTTTCTATGCTTTGTTTTAAACCGATATCATCAAAACCAGCCCCCTCAGTTCCTAAATCTCTGGTGGTGGTGAAGCCTGCCATTAAAGTTGTTTTTGCATGATTTACGGCTCTTACCAATCGCTCCGCTCTGCTTTCTTTTAATACTTGGTCATTCCATTCGGTTTCATTGTAAGGATGTAAAAAAAGATGAGAATGACCTTCAATTAATCCCGGAAGTAGGGTTTGTCCTTTTAAATTGAGGGTAGAATCAATCTGGACTTTTGGCATTTTAGTGTCTTCTCCGGCATATAAGATTTTATCATTTTTGATGATGACCACCCAATTTTGGTGGATTTGTTCTCCGTCAAAAACACGATCTGCTTTTAACAAATAAGTTTTTTGCGTTTGAGCAAAGGCGCAAAAGCTCGAAAAAAATAAGATGAAGGAAAGTTTGAATTTCATACCGAATGGTTTAAAAAAAATTAAGCTACAAAATTTTAGTAGAAAAAATTCCTAATCTTCGTCACTTACTCCTCTTCTTACCACAGGCATTCCTAAAATTTTATATACATCGTCAATTTGGTTGATGCTTCCATTGACCAAGTTACTCAGAATCACAATGGTAATGTCGCGTTTCATATCTCGCATATACATGTGCCTGAAACCGTGCCACCAACCCGGGTGATAAACTATTTCTTCATTTTTATCTGGATTCAGGTATAAGTGCCAACCATATCCATAATTAAAATAATCGTATTTAAATTTTTCTCGAGGAACATAGGCAGAGTCAAGAGAAGAACGTTTCAATAATAAATTATCCCGTAGGGCTTGGTCAAAAAGGTATAAATCTTCTACCGTAGAATAGACGCCTTTATCGCCAATCACCCCGTCCAGAAAATCTTGGCGAACAGAACGCCTCCAGATACGGTCATGCCCTACCACGTCAGCTGGGATTTTTTGATACTTAGCGGTAGAATAAATAGCGGTGTGTTTCATCCCAACAGGGTCGAAAATATGTTGTTTCATGTACACTTCAAAAGTTTGTCCGCTTACTTTTTGCACAATAGCGCCGAGTAACATAAAGTTGGTATTGTTATAATGGTATTGCCTGCCCGGAGGAAAATAAGGTGCGGGTTTGTATTCTTCATAAAGCTTGATCACATCCATATTGCTCATGCCTTTATATTTTTCTTTCCAAACCTCATCGGAGAAATAAACGTAATTATTCAGCCCTGAGCGGTGAGAAAGCAACATTTGGATGGTGATTCCTTTGTATGGAAATTCCGGAAAAAAGTAATCTACCGTTTGGTTAAGCTTTAGCTTTCCGGCTTCCATTAATTGTAAAATGGCAATAGCTGTCATGGGTTTAGATACCGAGGCCAACTGAAATTGAGATTGCAGTTTTAATGAATCGCGGTGTAGATAATCGGCCCAGCCAAAAGTGCCTTCATACAAGATTTTGCCTTTTTTAGCAATGAGCACATTACCGTTAAAATTTCTCTTTTTATGGATGTCTGTAAAATATTCCTTTAGCTTTTTATCGGCCATAGCCGGATTATATTTAAGAATCTCGGTATTACGCTTAGCCACATCAATGATGTTACTTGTGGTCACCTTTTCTTTGGAAGTACCAGTAGAACAAGCTGTTAAAAACAGTGGAAGAAATGCAATATAAACTATAGAAGGGAATTTAATCATTAAGCTTTTTTTAAATTTAAACGAGAGCTGAAATTAGAAATTATCAATACATAAAAACAAAAGGAGTTTTAAACATTAAACTGATAGGAAGGTTGTCTTACATAACGGCAAAAAAACCTTAATTTTGCCGCAAATTAAATCGAAAACGATGGAATACAGATTAGAACATGATACCATGGGCGAAGTAAAAGTTCCGGCAGATAAATACTGGGGAGCACAAACAGAACGCTCAAGAAACAATTTTAAAATTGGTCCGGAAGCTTCCATGCCAAAAGAAATTATTCATGCTTTTGCCTACCTAAAGAAGGCTGCGGCTATGGCTAATACCGATTTAGGTGTTTTATCGGCAGAAAAAAGAGATCTAATTGCGAAGGTTTGTGATGAGATTTTAACAGGTAAATTGGATGATCAATTCCCGCTAGTCATCTGGCAAACCGGTTCGGGTACACAATCTAACATGAACGCCAACGAGGTAATTGCCTACCGAGCACATGTGATGAATGGTGGTGCATTAACAGATGTTCAAAAAGTTTTGCATCCAAATGATGATGTGAATAAATCTCAATCATCAAACGATACTTTCCCAACAGCCATGCACATTGCTGCTTACAAGCAAGTGGTAGAAATTACTTTGCCTGGATTGACTTTATTAAGAGATACTTTAGCTCAAAAAGCGGCTGAGTTTAGCACTATCGTAAAAACAGGTAGAACCCATTTTATGGATGCTACGCCGTTAACTTTAGGTCAGGAGTTTTCTGGTTATGCGCAACAAATCACCAATTCTATCAGAACGATCAATAATGCTTTAGAGGCGGTTAAAGAGTTGGCACTTGGCGGTACGGCTGTGGGTACAGGTTTAAATACACCAAAAGGCTATGATGTTTTGGTGGCCAAATACATTGCTGATTTAACAGGTTTGCCATTTGTTACGGCTCCAAATAAATTTGAAGCTTTAGCTGCACACGATGCGATGGTAGAACTATCTGGCGCTTTAAAAAGAGCAGCTGTTTCTTTAATGAAAATTGCGAATGATATCCGTATGTTGAGTTCAGGCCCACGTTGTGGTATCGGCGAAATTATCATTCCAGATAATGAGCCAGGTTCTTCTATCATGCCGGGTAAAGTAAACCCAACGCAGCCTGAAGCCTTAACCATGGTTTGTGCGCAAGTCATGGGTAATGATGTTGCTGTTTCTGTGGGCGGTTCAAATGGTCATTTTGAGTTAAACGTATTTAAACCAGTAATTGCTGCTAACGTTTTGCAATCTGCTCGTTTAATTGGTGATGCTTGTGTTTCTTTTACACATAATTGTGCGGTGGGTATCCAACCCAACTTACCGGAAATCAAAAAGCACTTAGAAAACTCTTTGATGTTGGTGACTGCCTTAAATCCGTATATTGGATATGAAAATGCGGCTAAAATTGCTAAGAAAGCGCACAAAGAAAATAAAACTTTACGCGAAGCAGCAATAGAATTAGGCTTATTAACTTCAGAGCAATTTACAGAATGGGTAAAGCCTGAAAATATGGTAGGTTCTCTAAAATAGAAACTACAGTTTAAACATCCGGAGTTTTAAAAACTCCGGACGTGTTTTAAAATATAATCATGAAATTTAAAAGTGTACCCTTATATTCCTTCATTCTTTTTGCAGCTTTCTTTTGCGTTTCTTGTAAATTCAATGAGAATAAACGCACTAGCGGAGTTGATTTTTTACAAGGAAAATGGAAAGAAGATGCTGTAGCCAACAAAGCTCAGTTGCTCACTTATCAACAACATCAGTTTTACTTTACCTGTGATTCTTTTTACCTGCAAGTCACTACTTTTTATAAAGTAAACTTACAAGGCGGACTTTGTTTTGATAAAAACCATTGGGACGAATTTGCCAAAGGAAATTATCAAATGGTAAAAGATACCTTAAAGTTAGACGGCAACTTTGTAACCAAAGATTATAAATACAAAGCGGATGGCACTTGCTACCGAAACGGGAAATATTTAGAAGATTTCTTATTGGTAAAGCGTACAGATTCAATCTTGATTTTTAAAAGTTTACAGACAGGTTTATCGCATCAACTCAACCTAAAGCAAAAAGGAGAATGTACTTTGCAAAAAGCACCCTAATTTTTTGATATGAAGATTTTAATGGTTTGTTTGGGTAATATTTGCCGTTCGCCATTGGCACATGGTATTTTACAACATCTAGCAGACAAAAAGCATTTAAATTGGGTGGTTGATTCTGCCGGGACGGCAGGCTATCACGTGGGGCATAAACCAGATGATCGTTCTATCGCGGTAGCCAAAAAGCATGGAATAGACATTTCTATGCAGCGAGCTAGACAATTTCATCAGAAAGATTTTACACTTTTTGATCATATTTATGTGATGGATTATTATAATTATGATGAGGTGATTTCATTAGCTGCTAATGACGAAGAATCAGAGAAAGTAAAGCTTTTTATACCCAATGGTGTAGTTCCGGATCCTTATACTGATGATTCACTTTTTGAGCCTGTTTTTCAACTGATTGCCACACAATGTGAAAAACTTTTGTCTCAGCTAGAAAATTCAAATCGATAATATTGTTTAACAAATCAATATCATCATGAAGAAATTATTCCTCATTATTTTTGTGTTCTTGAGTGTGCATACTTACGCTCAAAAGTCAGATCCAAAAGACTTAAAATATTACTATTATTTTGTTAATCAAGACAAGGATTTTAAGGCTTATTTGGATGCTAGAAAGGAATTTGACAATAAAAAATTCGATTTTAAACTTCCTGCTTCCAAAGAAGCTGTGGCAGAAATCGAAGCCCATCAAGGCAAAATTTTAAAAAACCAACGTACTTATGCTGCCTTTTTAGAAAAGTACGGAATGAAAAATGCTGGCGAGTATGCTGAACTTTACTATAAACAAATGCATGCTTTAAAAGTGTTTTTAAAGAAAAATCCAGAATTTTATCAACTTACTGCCAAAGAGCGACAAAGCGTTTTAGACAAGTGGTATTATTCTGAAGTTGCGGCTAATAATTAGCCAATATTTATTCCTACTAAATAATTCCTTAAAAAGCGCTGAATGCGTACTTTTGCGGCATGGCAAATGTGAGAGCAGCTATCCCAAAAGGAACCCGTGATTTTACTCCTGCGGTGATGAACCGTCGTAATTATATTTTTGAAACCATTAAAAAGGTTTTTAAGAAATATGGTTATCAAGAAATTCAAACACCAACGATGGAGAATTTGGATACTTTGACAGGGAAATATGGCGATGAAGGAGACCAGTTGATTTTTAAGATTCTGAATTCAGGAGATTATATGCTAAAGGCAGAAGGCTTAAAGCTTAATGCTGAGGATAATAAATCTAAGAAGTTACTGCCTTTAATTTCTGAAAAAGCTTTGCGTTACGATTTAACCGTTCCATTTGCTCGATATGTAGTGATGCACCAACATGAAATCACCAGCCCTTTTAAGCGTTTCCAAATTCAACCGGTTTGGCGAGCCGACCGTCCGCAAAAAGGAAGATACCGAGAATTTTATCAGTGTGATGCCGATGTAGTGGGTTCTGATTCTTTATTGAATGAAGCCGAGTTTGTTTGTATTTATGATGAAGCTTTGAGTCTTTTAGGTTTGAAAGATTTCACGATAAAAATCAACAATAGAAAAATACTATCAGGTATAGCCGAGTTAATAGGTAAGCCAGATCAAATTATCGACCTTACCGTAGCCATTGATAAATTGGATAAAATTGGCCTTGAAGGCATTGAAAAGGAGCTTTTAGAAAAAGGTTTTGATGTAATAGATTTAGAAAAGTTGAAGCCTGTCATTCTTTTAGCTGGAACAAATCAAGAAAAATTAGAAAAATTAAAGTCGATATTGTCTAACTCGATGATTGGTTTAAAAGGCATCGAGGAAATTGATAAAGTGCTTTCTTATCTTCAGAACTTCAATTTAAAGCAAGGCAAAATAGAGCTAGATTTAACCTTAGCCAGAGGTTTAAATTATTATACAGGATGTATTTTTGAAGTGAAAACCAATGAAGTAGCCATGGGCTCGATTGGCGGCGGAGGAAGATATGATAACCTAACCGGAATGTTCGGGAAGGAAGGTTTAACAGGGGTGGGCATTTCTTTTGGAGCAGACCGAATTTATGATGTTTTAGAAGAACTGAATCTTTTCCCTGCAGATGTTACCGAGAGTACCAAAGTGTTGATTTGTGTTTTTGGCGAGAAAGAAGAAGCTTTTGCCATCCCGATTTTAAGTAAATTAAGGAAAGAGGAAATTGCTGCAGAGTTGTTTCCTTTTGGCACCAAGATGAAAAAGCAGATGCAATATGCCAATGATAAAAATATTCCTTATGTAGTGATTATTGGTGAAGAAGAGCTAAATTCAGGCTTATTAAGTTTAAAAACCATGGAAACGGGTGAGCAAGTAAAAGTGAAAGTTGATGAGCTCATTGAGTTGCTGTCTCATTAATTTTTGGATGCTTTTCTTTTTCTGATGATAGAAAAAGCGGCAAAAATTTATAGGTCGAATTTAAAAATGATAAAATATTTTCTCTCACAAAAGACCTTAAAACAAAAAACCTCCGCAAATTTGCAGAGGCTTATTGAACTAAAAGAAATTTCTATATTAAATACTTAGTGGAATGTAAATTCCGAAAGTCACATTGCTACCCTGATTGTAAACTCCTAAGGTGGGGTCGGTTTCACTTAATCTTCCTGGTTTAAAACGGCTTAAATGATTATAATATTTTTTATTCAAAAGGTTATTTCCTGAGATATTTAACCTCACCAATTGTTTTCCCAAATTAAATGAAGTTCCAATTCCGGCATTTACTAAAGAATAGCCGCCGGTTGGTGTTTCAAAAGTATCAATCCGGTTTTGGGCGAAATAATTTTCTAAACCAAGGGAAAGATAAGCGCTTTTTAATCCTTTAATGTCTGGTTCAATTCTTAACTCATTTTTTAAACTTGTGGCAGGAATAAACGGAAGTGGCGTTTTTAAAGCTAAATTTTGGGCATGCACATAACTGAAAGTGTTCTCAAAATGAAAAAACTTCACCGGATGAAAAATCAGGCTGGCATCTGTTCCATAAAGGTTTGCATTATCTTGTTGATAACGATAAAGGGGAAAAGTTTGAGGTTGACCACTTTCTCCGTTCGCCACAATGGTTTCATTGTTTCTGCGAGCTAGATAGATGTAATCTTGCATGTAGTTGTTGTAGATGCTTAAATTTAAATCCAAAGTTTCTATGCTGTATTGGAAAGAAACATCTGCTTGATAACTTTTCTCGGCTTTTAAAGTTGGATTTCCCTTTTCATATCTAAATGTACCTTCATGCACTCCATTTGAGGCTTGCTCGGCCGGATTTGGTGCTCTAAAACCAGTGCTTAGATTGGCTTTTATGTTAAATTGATCTGAAAACTGATGGGTATATCCTACTGCGCCACTTAAGTTGGAAAAATGATTTTCGAAAGCCGTGAATTTTTGCTCACCATCCGTAAATAATGGTTCACCTTTATTATTCCTATAATCATATCTTAAACCTGCATTAAAGCTTGATTGAGCCCAATCTTTCTTTACATAATAAAAAATACCGGTGCCAAAGTTGCTATAATCAGGAACTAAATACTCAGAACCTTTGTTTAAGCTTTTGCCATAATCACTACTTAAACCTATTACGGGTTGCCATCCATTTATGGCTTGTTGATAGTATTTTGCATCTAAAGAATAGGTATTTAAATCAAAAAACAAACCTGGATTTGCATTGGGTAATTCCTTCCTAACATTATTCTGATATCCTAAATCTAATTTCAGATTTCCTTTTTTAAAGAAGAAATTACTGTTTGAAGCAATTTTGAAGTGTGCAATAGCTTGTTTAGGATAAGCTAAAGTTCTATTCGTAAACTCAGAACGGGTAAAAGTATTTCCATTATCATCAATAAAATCTCCTTGGCTATTTACAATAGGGTCGTAAAAACCAATATTATTTTTAAAATAGGAAACATTCACATGGCTATAACCCCAAGATTTATTGAGACCTAACATCGCTTCTGATGAAGTTTCGTTGAAGCCCGAATTTGGGAAATTATAGCTAGGTGTTTTAAAGGAGTAAGCATTTTTATAGGTTACTCGTCCTCTCCAAACAAATCCCCCTTCATTCCCCGTTAACATGGCCGAGTTTGATGTTAAACCCCCATTGGTAGAATAATTACTGAGTACTTCTCCTTTAATGGTTCCTTCTGGTGCGGCAAGTGGTTCTAAGATATTGATGACACCGCCTAACGCATCTGCACCATAAAGTAAACTAGCTGCCCCCCTTAATACCTCCACTCTATCTGCCGAATATTGATCAATTTCTACACCATGTTCGTCTCCCCATTGTTGACCTTCTTGCTTTACGCCATCGTTTATAGTCACAATACGATTATAAGATAAACCTCTAATTACAGGTTTAGAAATAGCCTGCCCGGTAGTAATTTGAGAAACTCCAGCTACTTTAGAAATGGCATCAATAATATTTGTAGAGGGTCTATCTATCATTTCATCATGAGATAAAACACCTACCGAAGTACTGTTTTTCTTACTATCTGCACCGGTTACCGTACCTGTAACGACCACTTCATTGGCTTCTATTAAACTAGGCTGAAGTTCAAATACCATAGATTTAGTGGTGGCAAAATTGATGGTTTTATTTAAGTATTTATAGCCTAGATAAGAAACTTGTATTAAGAAACTTCCCTTATCTGGAATACGATTGAAAGAAAAGTTGCCGTTTAAATCAGTTATGGTGCTGATTTTTAAATCAGTTATGGTAAGGGTTGCACCGGGTAAAGGCGTTTTAGTTTGTGCATCTATTACTTTACCAGAAAAGGTAATATCTGCCGAGTAAGCATAAGAAAGCGTCGTCAGAACGAATATAAGACAATATAATAAGCGTTTCATGTTTTTTTTAATAAAATGTTGATCTGCCAAGCAGAAGTGAAATGAATGTTTTTGATTAATTTTTGATGAGAATTAAGCAAAAACAGGCGGAGCTTTATTTTTAGAGAAGTGGAAGAATTGAAAATAATTTTGAGACTTTTCAATGCCTAAAACTAGTTGTAGCGTTCTAAAAACTTTAATAGGAGGAAAATTTTTTGTTAGGGTAGCGATAAAAACTGCGTCAGAAGTGGTGCAACAAGGTTTGCTGTAATCTTTAATATGCTTTGGACAATCAGTGCCACAAGTATCATTTTTGATAAAATGATGAAGATGAAAAATATCGTGAAGCGGTACTGCCGCACTGAGCATCGAAAAGCTTAATGTTAAGGATAAAATTGCAGCAAAATATTTTTTCCTCAAAATCATCAATGCAAAAGTAGTGTTATAATTTAGAAAACAAGTAAAATTCTCGTTGCTATTTCAAACGAGAATTTCACCATCTTATGATACAGATATTAATTTTTCTGCGATATATTTGCCTGAAATGAAACCAGCAGAAGTCAATCAGAAATTTTTAGTGCTTCAAAATCATCTAGCACATCAATTTGATAATGAAAAACCAGATATCAAGATCATATTATTCTTAATTGGAGTACAAGAATTAGGTAAAGGCCCCCGAAAGTTTAGTAAACGCCAAAAAGAAGAGTTGATGCATATTGCCAATTGCAGGTTATTTTCTGAATTGGGTTTTTATGAGTTAGAGGGCTTAGACCAGGATGGATGGCCACATTGGCGAAAAATTAAACCTATTCCGGCTTATACTTTATTAGAACAGGAGATGCTTTTAAAAACCTTAATTGTTCGATATTTTGAAGGAATTTATCTTTAATAAATTAAAGCTATCTTCGAGCTTAAATCCATAAAGATGAAAAAATTTATTCTCCTTGCATTAAGTTTTCTTTGTTTAAACGTATTTGCTGCAAAGCCCAAAAACACTTATGTAAAAATCAGCACCAATTATGGAGTGGTTTATATCCAATTGTACGATGAAACGCCTAAACATCGTGATAACTTTATCAAACTGATTAAGGATGGCACTTTAGACAGTACACTTTTTCATCGGGTGATACAAAACTTTATGATTCAAGGTGGAGATCCAGACTCTAAGAATGCACCATCCGGAAAAGTATTGGGAGACGGAGATTTAGGTTATACCATTCCGGCTGAGTTTGTGCCGACACTTTTTCATAAAAGAGGGGTTTTGGCTGCAGCCAGAGATAATAATCCAGCGAAAGCTTCTAGCGCTTCTCAGTTTTATATTGTACAAGGAAAAAAATATACTGATGCTGAATTAGATGCGATTGAAAAAGGAAGATTGGAGGGTAGAAAAATTCCGGAAGATCAACGCGAAGTTTATAAAACCATTGGTGGAACGCCATTTTTAGATCAATCTTACACGGTGTTTGGTGAGGTAGTGAAGGGGATGCAAATGGTTGATAACATTTGTACGGTAAAAACAGATCAAAATAACAGACCACTTACCGATATTCCGATGCAGGTGAGTTTGGTAGAAGGAAAAGAATTGAGACAGTTACTTAAAGAAATTGGGAAATAAAATGAAGATTATCTCCTATAATGTTAACGGAATTAGGGCTGCGATTAATAAAAATTGGTTTGCTTGGTTGCAAGCTACTGATGCAGATATTGTTTGTCTGCAAGAAATTAAGGCAACACCAGATCAAATACAAGATATCGCCATTTTAGAGCAATTAGGTTATCAGCATTATTGGTTTCCGGCAGAAAAAAAGGGTTATAGCGGAACAGCTATCTTCACTAGAATTACGCCAGAGCATGTAGAATATGGTTGTGGAATAGAGGATTATGATAAAGAAGGAAGAACCATAAGAGCCGATTTTAAAGATTTTTCGATCATGAGTGCTTATTTTCCATCAGGTTCTAGCGGAGATGAGCGACAAGATTTTAAATACAAATTTTTAGATGATTTTGCGGGTTATATCCAAAAGTTAAGATGGGAATATCCAAAGCTCATTATTTCTGGTGACTACAACATTTGTCATCGCCCAATTGATATCCATAATCCAAAATCAAATGCAAACTCATCAGGTTTTTTACCTGAGGAGCGAGAATGGATGGAGAACTTTATGCAATCTGGGTTTATCGATACTTTCCGATATTTTAATCCCGAGCCACACAACTACACTTGGTGGAGCTACCGAGCCAATGCCCGAGCTAAAAACTTAGGCTGGCGGATAGATTACCATTTGGCTACAAAAGAATTAGAAAGTAATTTAAAAAGAGCTGCTATTTTACCAGAAGCTAAACACTCTGACCATTGTCCAATCTTGTTAGAATTGGCTTTTTAATAGTTGTTGTGTATAAAAGTTAAAAGGTTTTCTACTTCAGCTCTAATGTTAGAACTAGGCTGAACGAAGTTGTTATTCATCAAAGAAAAAACATATTTTTTACCAGATTTACCGATTAAATAGCCGCTCAAGTTGTAGTTATTGGATAAGCTTCCAGACTTCGCAAAAACAAACGGAGCTTCTCCATTTTTGAACATATTTCTCAGCGTTCCAGATTTTCCGCCGTTGGGCAATAGGCTAAAAAGCAATTTTTCGTCACCCACTTTATCGTAAATTTTTTGTAATAGTGTGGAGAGGTCTCTCGGTGTAACCAAGTTTAATCTGGATAAACCAGAAGCATCTTTCCATTGGATTTTATCGGGCAAATCTGTTAAATAATTGCTTTGAGAAAAATAAATCACACTATCCGTACTCATTGTAAGGTTTTGATTTGCTGCACAATTCAACAATAATTCTTCGGCTAAAAAATTATCGCTGTTTTGCAGCATATACTGATATAAACTATCCGTTTTTATGCTGTAAAATACTTTGGCATCGGTAGGGATTGGTCGCCAAGATAAAGATTCTACGGGTTTAGTGACCAAGCCAGTAGCAAGCAAAGTATCTGTCAATAAATTTTCAATAATACTATGGCTAAGATGTAACGGAATAGTTTGATGATAATTGAAATCTACATTTTGAGGAATCTGTAAATCGTTATTTTCTAAGCCTCTTTTTATCCTTTTGAGTTGATTATTGATGGTAACATCACTCAAATACATGCTAGGTAAATCGGGACTATACTTCAATTTTCCGTTTTTAACACTCACTTTTAAACTGTTTGCGTAAAGCGGGAAATCGGTAATCTCGGCTTGATAATCATCATTATAATCATCCCAACTCCAACCTTTACCAAATTTTTCACCTTGGTATCTGCCGTCCACCATGTAGATGTTTTGGTTAGCGTTCTTTAAAAAGTCGAATGCTTTCTGAGTCATGAAATCCGGGTGAAGAAAAGAAGCATCGGCCATAGGCCAAATAATTAGAGAATCTTTTTTAATGAGGTATTGAAATGTTGGTACAGAATCATCCAACATATTTAAAGCGGTATAAAAGGTAAATAATTTAGTGTTTGAGGCTGGTGTAAAGTAATGATCAGCATTGATGCTTACCAGATCTTGATTACCGCCAAGCTCCCTCAAAACAAAACCTACTTGATGTTGCTGATTTGCTGGAGCCGTTTCAATTTGATTGATAATGGGTTGATAAGGAGAGCTTACTTTTTTCTGAACAGCGCAAGATGAAAAAACGAGTAGAAGAATTGATGCGCTGATATAAAATTTGACTTTCATGAACAAATATTTAGGAAGTACAAATTAACAAAATGTAACATAAAGTTTTTTTAATTGTCTCTTCCTTTAAGCAATCGTAAGTTCAAGTAATAAATGCAACTCAATAAAAAACGAAGAGGAGAAATAAACTCCCCTAAGTTTTATGCAAATTGAGACTGCAATGAAACAACTTA
>JACXVB010000037.1 GCA_014763615.1 Sphingobacteriales bacterium
GACCAACAGAACGTGTCAGGCAATGAATAGTAGTAACTGTCTATGTCGAACTCATTTTACAGCCTTAAACATTCATAAATGAAATCGAACAAACAGCTCAGGATTTCATTAACAAAATAACTTCATCAAAAACAAAAAAAAGCTCCCTCAGTTTATTTTTGAGACAGCCTATTTTCTTTGAAAGAGAAATTTAATTCTTCATCATTTTGATAAATGAAGCTAATTTAGCCTTCATATTTCTTCTATCAACAATAAAATCTAAGAAACCATGCTCTAGAACAAATTCAGAGGTTTGAAATCCTTTAGGTAAATCTTTTTTGATGGTTTCTTTAATCACACGAGGTCCGGCGAAGCCGATTAAAGCCCCGGGTTCTGCAATATTAATATCACCTAACATGGCGTAAGATGCCGTAACGCCACCCGTAGTTGGATCGGTTAATAAAGAGATATAAGGGATTTTGGCTTCTGAAAGTAAAGCCAATTTAGCTGATGTTTTAGCCATTTGCATCAAAGAAAATGCGGCCTCCATCATCCTTGCACCACCAGATTTAGAAATCATTAAAAAAGGCATCTTATTTTTAATGCAATAATCAATAGAACGAGCTATTTTTTCACCTACTACAGAACCCATAGAACCACCAATGAAGTTAAAATCCATACAAGCAATCACCAAATCTTCTCCTTCCAATTGCCCGTGAGCAGCTCTGATAGCATCTTTTAATCCTGTTTTTTTATAATTCTCTACTAAACGTTCAGTATAAGGTTTAGTGTCGATAAAATGAAGAGGATCACCAGAAGTTAGATTTCCAAAAAGTTCTACAAATGAATTGTTATCGAATAAAACTTCAAAATATTCCTTAGAACCAATTCTTAAATGATGATTACAGTATTGACAAACGTATTTATTTTCTACTTGCTCAGAATAATGCAGTGGCTTCTTGCAGTTGGGGCATTTATTCCAAACGCCATCAGGTGCTTCCTTTTTATCTTCAGTAGAGGTTGATATTCCCTTTGTGTTTCTTTTAAACCAAGACATAAGCTATTTTAAAAATAGTGTGTTTGCAAATAAACAAAATTTTGATGAATTGTTCAGGGCTTAATATTAAGAGGATTAATTCTGCTTTCTAATATTATTGAAACCATCAAACAGATAGATAAATAATTTTTTTTAACTTCGATGCCAAGAAATATGCAATCAAAATGAGTTTAAAAGATTTTAAAGGAGTCATCACAGGTGAACAAGTTCAGGAGCTGTTTGAAATAGCAAAAAAACATCAATTTGCTTTACCTGCCGTGAATATTATTGGTACGAATTCATTAAATGCCGTGATGGAAACGGCAAAGGCCGTGAATTCGCCTGTTATTGTACAACTTTCTAACGGAGGTGCACAGTTTTTTGCAGGTAAATCATTAAAGAATGATCAACTACAAGCTTGTATCTTAGGTGGGGTTTCGGCAGCTCAACATGTACACTTACTAGCAGAACATTATGGCGTAGCGGTAATTCTTCATACCGACCATTGTGCTAAAAAATTATTGCCTTGGATTGATGGTTTATTAGATGCTGGTGAGAAATTCTACGCACAACATGGAAAACCATTGTTTTCTTCTCACATGATTGATTTATCAGAAGAACCTATCCAAGAAAATATCGAAATATGTAAAAAATATTTGGAGAGAATGAGCAAGATGGGGATGACTTTGGAAATTGAATTAGGTGTTACTGGTGGCGAAGAAGATGGGGTAGATAACTCTGATGTAGATTCTTCTAAACTCTATACCCAACCAGAAGAAGTTTCTTATGCTTATGAAGAATTAAGCAAAGTAAGCCCTAATTTTAGCATCGCAGCAGCATTTGGAAACGTTCATGGAGTTTACAAACCAGGAAATGTAAAGTTACAACCCGTTATTTTGCATAACTCTCAAGTATATGTAAAAGATAAATTTAGTTTATCGGCAGAGAAGCCAATTAACTTTGTTTTTCATGGCGGTTCTGGTTCTTCGCAGGAAGAAATTAGAGAAGCGATTTCTTACGGAGCTATCAAAATGAATATTGATACAGATATGCAATGGGCTTTTTGGGAAGGAGTATTAAATTACTATAAATCTAAAGAAGCTTACTTGCAAGCTCAAATTGGAAACCCTGAGGGAGAAGATGCTCCGAATAAGAAATATTACGATCCAAGAGTTTGGTTAAGAAAAGGAGAGGAGCAATTTGTGAAAAGATTAACCAATGCTTTTGAAGATTTAAATTGTTTAGATGTGAACAGTAAATTATAATATGTTCTTTGTCTAGTTAAATAAAAAGGGAGGTTATTTTAACCTCCCTTTTTATTTAATCATCATGCCCATGATGTCCATTATCTTTATGATTTCCGTGGTCTTCATGACCCCTGTTCTCATGATTCTGAGAGTTCCCTCTTCTTTCATTATATCTAGGATCATCACTGTACCTAATTAATTTTTGGTCATGATCATGATGACTATACCTACCGTACTTTTCTTCATGATATTTATAATGCTCATAAGCTCTAGGCTCATTAATCACTACTTTATATCCTCTTTCTAAATTATAATTACGATATCTGGCAGGTAAACTAGCAGAGAAAACCCAACGTCCATTACTCAAGTACACAAATTGATGTCGTGGTACATAATAGTAAGATTCAATATCCGGTAAGTAATAATATTCTACATGATCATATCCTACAGGTCCCCATAAAGGTTGAGAGCCAATATTTACACTTAAGCTAATTTGTGCATCGGCTTGTTTAGGACTGAATGCTAATCCAGCGATTCCGATTCCTAAAATTATGACTAACTTTTTCATCTTCTAAAGAATTAATTTGATAATAACCATGCTATTTCAATGCCAAACTTTAGCATTTTCATAATATTTGCTTTTAATTGATGAATTCATCCTATTTAAATTATATTTGAAAAATCACAATAAGCCCACCTTTTAGGTGGATTTTTTTTAAAAATGACGGTTATTTTAGACAGTTCCCATGACTTTGAAGCAGTAGTTGGTCTTGAAGTTCATGTTCAGTTATCTACACAATCTAAAGCCTTCTGTTCAGATTCCGCGAGTTTTGGGAATCAACCTAATCAGAATATCAGTGCGGTTTCTTTAGGTTTGCCTGGAGCTTTACCTTTATGTAATGAGAAAATCATTCGTTACGCCACTAAATTAGGACTAGCCTTAAATTGTAAAATCAATCAGCATAATTTTTTTGATAGAAAGAACTATTTCTATGCAGATCTCCCTAAAGGCTACCAAATCACACAAGATAATGAACCGATTTGTTTAGGTGGAAGTTTGAAAATTAGGTTAGAAAGTGGAGAGGAGAAAGATATACGCCTAAACCGCATCCACATGGAAGAGGATGCAGGAAAGAGCATTCATGATTTAGATCCTTTGTATTCTTATATCGATTTGAATAGGGCCGGCGTACCTTTATTAGAAGTAGTTACAGAGCCCATGATTTCATCAGGAGAAGAAGCTGCTGCTTATCTAATAGAGTTAAGAAAATTAGTTCGCTACTTAGATATTTGTGATGGAAATATGGAAGAAGGTTCTATGCGTTGCGATGCCAATATTTCTATTCGCCTTAAGGGCGATAAAAATTTAGGTAACCGTTGTGAAGTGAAAAATCTAAACTCGATTAAAAATGTTCAGAAAGCCATTGAGCATGAGATTGAACGACAAATTAAACTCAGGCTAAAAGGTGAAAAAATTGAGCAAAATACCCTAAATTTTGACGCTGTTACGGGTAAAACATCGCCTTTACGTTCAAAAGAGACGGCTAATGATTATCGTTATTTCCCTGAGCCAGATTTATTGCCCTTGGTTTTAACAGATGATTTTTTAAATGAAGTAAAAGCCGAAATGCCTATTTTACCAGAGGAGCTTTTGCAACGCTTAACCCAAGAAATGAATTTGCCCGTTTATGATGCTTTGGTAATTACTGCCGAAAAAAGCATGGCTGATTACTTTTTGGAGGTAGTAAAGCACACCAGCAATTATAAAATGGCAGCCAATTGGGTAATGGGAAACATCAAATCATACCTGAATGAGCAGCAATTCACTTTTGAAGATTTTAAAGTTCCAGCTCAGGAGATTGCTCAAATCATTAATTTAATTGATGAGAAGGTCATCAATCACCATCAGGCAAAGGATCAATTATTTGTAGCTTTACTCAAAAATCCAAACGAAAAAGTGAAGGATTTAGTTTCAAAATTAAATTTAGCTTTAAGAGATGATCAAGATGAATTAGCAAATTTCATCGTTAAAGTGTTAGCAAAGTTTCCAGATAAAGTAAATGAATACCATCATGGAAAAAAAGGGGTGATTGGCTTATTTATGGGAGAGGTAATGAAACTCTCTCACGGAAAGGTTGATCCAAAAAAAGCAAATCAATTATTAATAGAAAAAATAGAAAGTTTGAAATGAAGAAATTGTGGATGTTTACCGCTGCTTTAGCGGTTATAGGTTTAAATGCTTGTAAAAATAAAAATGAGTTTGTAATTAATGGAAAGATGAGTAATGTGGGAGATGCCAAAAAAGTTTATCTTTTTGTTGCTGATTCTTTAGGTCAGATGCTGCCTGTGGATTCAACTTTTTTAAATGAAGATCATGAATTTAAGCTCAAATCTAAATCTGTTGAACCTGAATTTTGTCAGTTATTAATTGGTCAGAAATCTTTTTTAATCATCGCAGAAAATGGAGATGAAATTACTTTAAAAGCAGATTTAAGTCAATCTTCTGGTGCTTATGAACTATCAGGTTCTGAAGAATCCAATCAAATTACCGCTTACAATAAAATCACTTCAGAATTTAGCCAGAAAACTGGTGCTTTAGCAGAACAATACAGCAAAATGATTTCAGAGAATGCCGGAAAAAAAGATTCTATCATTAATGTATTTAATCAAAAGTCTCAAGAATTGGCAAAACCTTTCCTAGAAAAGTCCTATCAATTTATAGAAGATCATCCAAAAACACTTACCGCTTTTTATGCTGCTAATGTGATGTTAGGAATGGATAATAACGGAACTTATGAGAATAAATTAATCAGTTATAGTAAAGAAGCAAAAGCTACATTTCCTAAAAACAAAGCCGTAATACAATTTGCTAATCAAATGGAAAAAGCAGAACGTATAGCTATTGGACAAATGGCACCTGATATTTCCGCACAAACACCTGATGGCAAAACCTTAAAGCTCTCTGATTTTAAAGGAAAATATGTGTTATTAGATTTTTGGGCTTCATGGTGCGGACCTTGCCGTCAAGAAAGTCCTAACTTGGTAAAGCAATATCAAGCATTTAAGGATAAAAAATTCACCATTTTTAGCTTTTCTTTAGATGATAATAAAGAAGAATGGATGGATGCTATTCAAAAAGACCATTTAGATTGGAGTCATGTTTCTGAATTGAAACAATGGGATGCTCCAACAGCAGTGGAGTATAATATCACTGCAATTCCTGCTTCATTTATCATTAATCCGGAGGGAAGAATTATAGCTAAAAACTTAAGAGGTGAAGATTTACATCGATTTTTAGCAACTACTCTGAAATAGAACGAGGTAGAATGTGCTAATCTTAAATCAAATAGTAGAGTAATAAATAATTAAATTTATCTTGTGTTAAAACTAATTTTGAGTTAAGCGAATATAAACCTTAACAATTTATTAATAGTTTATTAATCATTTGGTATAGAAAACGCTCTAACTTCGTGAAAATAATTATTTATGAACGCCAACAAGCCTAAGATTTTAATCGTTGATGATGAACCGGATATTCTGGAGCTCATAGAGTATAATCTTAAGAAAGAAGGATACCAAGTTTATACTGCAAGTAACGGACAGGAAGCTGTTCAAGAAGCTCGTAAAACCCTTCCAGATTTAATCATTTTGGATATCATGATGCCTAAAATGGACGGTATTGAGGCTTGCAGAATTATGAGAGCGATGCCAGAGTTTAAAAACACCTTTATGGTCTTTTTAACTGCAAGGAGCGAAGAATATTCTGAAATAGCTGGTTTTAACGTTGGTGCAGATGATTATATTGCAAAACCTATCAAGCCTAGAGCTTTAATCAGTAGAATTAACGCCATCCTAAGAAGAAATGCGCAAAGCGAAGAAGTGGTTGAAAATAAGGTGGAAATTGGAGATTTAGTAATTGATAGAGAGGCTTTCTTAGTTTATCAGAAGGGTGAGAAAGTAGTTTTAGCTAAGAAAGAATTCGAATTACTGTACTTACTTGCTTCTAAACCAGGAAAAGTTTATACCAGAGAGGTAATCCTCAAAAATATTTGGGAAGACTCGGTGGTAGTCACCAATAGAACGATTGATGTTCACATCAGAAAATTAAGAGAAAAATTAGGAGATACCTACGTAACTACAGTTAAAGGTGTAGGATATAAATTTGAGATTTAAATAATTTTAACTGATATTTAAACGACTTGCTGATTGAGTAAGTCGTTTTTTTTGTGAAACAATTCACATTCTATTTTTTGAGGATTAAGGCTATCTTTGCACCTCATGAAAATTCCAAAATTTCAAGATTTAATCATTTACGAGGATAATCATCTCATCATCGTAAACAAACCGCCTTTTGTGAGTTCTTTAGATGAGCGTGAAGGTGGCGAAGTCAATATTTTAAGGTTAGCTAAGCAATACCATCAAGATGCGCAGATATGCCATCGTTTGGATAAGGAAACCTCTGGAGCCATGATTATCGCTAAAGATCCTGAAACCTATCGTTTTGTTTCCATGCAGTTTGAGCATCGTGAAGTAAAAAAAGTTTATCATGCCATTGTTGACGGCACACATGTTTTTAATGAGCTTTTGGTGGATTTACCCATTTTAAATGCGGGTAAAGGAAACGTAATGATAAGTAGAGGTGAGGGCAAAAGAGCGGAAACTTATTTTCAATCTTTAGAATACTTTAAACATTATACTTTAATTGAAGCTCGTCCGGTTACCGGAAGAATGCATCAAATTAGAATACATTTAGCTACGCAGAGAGCCTCTATCACAGGCGATGAGATGTATGGAGGGAAGCCTGCTTTCTTATCTAACATCAAGCGTAATTACCGCATCAGTAAAAATGAGGAAGAGCAACCCATCATGAAACGTTTTGCTTTACATTCTCGCGAGGTGACTTTTAAGATTTCTGAAAAGGAGAGCAAAACATTCACTGCCGAATATCCCAAAGACTTTGCTGTATTATTGAAGTTACTAGAAAAGAACGACCGTTAAATTGTAGTTTTTTTGCTGAATTTGCTTTTAAAAACAGCATAAATCGCTGGGAAAATAGTAAAAGCGATTACTCCTAAAATGATCAGCGAGAAATTCTTTTTGAAAAATGGGAAGTTACCTAGAAAATAACCTGCAAATAAGAAGGATAAAATCCATAGGGTTGCTCCGATAAAATTATAAGAGTTGTAACGGACTCTATCCAATTTACCAATACCAGCTACAAAAGGTACTACAGTTCTTAAAATAGGCAAAAAGCGACCAATAATCACTGCTTTGGCGCCATGCTTATCAAAAAATGTCTGTGTTTGGGTATAATATTCTAATTTTAGAAATTTGTTTTCGGGCTTAAATACTTTAGCCCCTAAAACCCTTCCTAGTTCATAATTCAAGATATTACCAGCAATTGCAGCTATAATTAATAAGATTGCTAAAATAAAAACATTTAATCCGGTATTACCTACGGCAATTAATGCACCAGCGGCAATCAATAAAGAATCTCCAGGTAAGAAAGGGGTAACTACAAATCCAGTCTCAGCAAAAATAATGAGGAATAAGATTAAGTAGGTCCAAACTTGATAGTTTTGGATGATTTCACTTAAATGAACATCAATATGAAGAATAAAATCGATAATGGTTTTGATGATTTCCACAAGCTATAAATTTGCAGTAAAAATAGAAAAAAGAAAGAATGAAACGTATGATTCTAAACTTTACAAGTTCAATTATCTGTTAGTAAGGATGGTGAAAGTGCTTGAGCTCCGATTCCATTCACAAAACCTTTTGCCCATAAAGTGTAAATTTTCGTGGCATCTAATTGTAAAGTTATCGGGCTCGCTAAATCTATATTCTTACCAGTTTGTCTAAATTTTATGGTATAGTTTCCAGATTTAAATTCCTTGTAATCTGCTCCTGAACCAAAATTAATACCAGAGAAGGATGGAATACTATCCTGTGGATTAGTAGAAACCACCACATCTAAATAAGGTGAATTTGAGACTAAATTTACAAAACGAACTTTTGCAGTGGTGTCTGAAAGCACTTTCAAATCATCCTGTAAAGAAACATAACTCATAGAATCTTTTGAAATATTACCTGCCACAAAAACGGTGAAATATTTATTGGTATCTAACTGAAAAGTTAAATCAGAATGATTCACTAAGTTTCCATTTGCTTTCACTTGAAAATGATTAACTCCACCAGAAATGGTAGCGTAGTTGGTGTTTTGGCCAAATGCTAAAGGACTGGAATTCTTTAAAGTATCGTTAATGTAAAAATCGATGGCATTGTTATCGGGAGAAGCATTGATGAGACGAATATGTGATTCTCCGAAAGAAAGAATAGGAGTATTCATTTTACAACTTACCAAAATATAGATGCTTCCAAAAATGATTAAAGCCAATAATTGATAGTTTTTTAAGGAATTAATTTTCATAAAGATGGTTTCCTATTAAACGAAAATGGCTCAGTTTTAATACCAAGCCATTTCTATTTTTTAAAATTACTTTTAAGCGTAATTATTTAGCATTACTGGCATAACCAACATCAAAATATCTTCATTTTTATCTTTGATGCTTGGGAATAATAAACCGGCTCTGTTTGGTGTACTCATTTCAATGGTAATTTCTTCTCCAGAAAGGTTGTTTAACATCTCAATTAAGAACTTCGCGTTGAAACCAATTTCCATATCATCACCATCATATTGGCAACCAATTCTTTCATGTGCTTCGTTCGCAAAATCAATATCCTCTGAGGAGATATTTAATTCACTTCCCGTAATTTTTAAACGTACTTGGTGTGTAGTTTTATTAGCGAAAATCACTACCCTTTTTAAACAGTTGAGAAATAAACCTCTGTCTAAAGTGAGTTTGTTTGGATTATTTTGAGGGATAACCGCTTCGTAATCTGGGTAACGTTCATCAATTAAACGACAAATCAAATGAATATTAGCAAACTTAAAAAACGCACTTGTCGAATTATATTCAATAGATACATTAATATCTTCTGTAGGTAGTGATGATTTTAATAAGTTTAAGGCTTTTTTAGGTAGGATAAAAGAAGTAGCAGAATCGGCTTTTGCATCGTTTCTTCTATATCTTACCAATTTATGAGCATCAGTAGCAACAAAGGTTACATTTTGAGGAGAAAGTTGACAAAATACTCCTGTCATTGCTGGGCGAAGTTCATCATTACTTACGGCAAAGATGGTTTTGTTGATGGCTTCAGCCAAAACAGAAGCAGGTAAATTAACCGATGAGGCATTATCTACCACCGGAATTTTAGGAAAATCTTCTCCGTTTTCACCACTTAGACGATATTTACCATCACCTGCACTAATCTCAATAGCAAAGGTTTTATCATCTACAGAGAAGGCGATAGGTTGCTCGGGTAAAGTTTTAAGGGTATCTAACAAAATTTTAGATGGAACCGCAATTTTACCGCCTTCTTTTGATTCTACCGCCACAGAGGTAGTCATACTAGTCTGTAAGTCAGTAGCAGAGATGGTTAAACTATCATCTTTAATTTCAAATAAAAAATTCTCCAAAATAGGCAAAACAGTACTATTGCTTAATGCCCCGCTAACTGCTTGTAAGTGTTTTAATAATGTTGACGTAGAAACAATGAATCTCATTTGATTTGTTTAGTGTTTTTATCGTTTAAGTCATCAAAAATATGAAATTTTAAGCTGCATACTTTCGTTTCCGATAAATATGTTGAAAAATTCCGAAAAGAACTAATATTATCAATGGAATTAAGGTATTGATGAGTTGCCACTGTAATTTATCAGCCACTAATTTGCCTTTATCTAACAAGCGGAGTTTAATTTCTTTAGAGCGTAAAGCAATTAAATTAGCATCATCAGTTAAATAATCTACTGCATTTAGTAAAAAAGTTTTATTACCGTAGGTTTGTTGGGTATAGCGATCGAACCCTAGTGGAAATGGTGAACCATCTTTTTCACTAATCTGATTTTTAAATACATCTCCATCACTAAAAACTAATATTTTGGTGTATTTACTTTTTGTGAGCGGTGCAGAAAAACCGATGATGCCTTCGGGAACGGCTCTGTTTAGGAAATCTGATTTAAATTGCCCTTCTAATAATACACAAACCGCTTTTGGTGCGCTCTGAAAACGCTCAGGGTCAGGAGTGTCTTCAATCATGTCTAAAGATATCATGGTTGGGGCATCCAGCTCTCTGTTAAAAGGAGAAGTAGTGAGCAAAATGGTTTTTTTGGTGCCTTTAGTGCCGATGGTATCAATGGTATTTACAAATTCTGTCCTAATGCCATCTAAATTTTTCACCAAAGGATGATGCGTACTCACCGGCATGATGATAGGGTAGAAGAGCCAAGGCACCATTTGTATTTGTGCTTGTCCACCTATTTGACCCACACTTACCGGAATTTGGGCACAATTCATATCACCAATTAAATCATAATTGATTCTTACACCATAAGTAAACAATTGATCATCTAAGTTGAGCTTTTTAGGGAAAGTTAATTCTTCGCCTCTGCTATGTCTCATGCTATCTAAATCGGCATTTACTTGATCTATTGCCCAAATTATTTTTCCGCCACGCATCAAATACTGATCTAACTTGTATTTCTCTAATTCAGAAAAAGCAGTTTCAGGTTTATCAATAATCATCACAGCAATTTGGCTCAAACCCTGTTCATTGATCTTATCCAAATCAATTCTACCTACTTCATAACCTTCAGAAAGGCTTTGCAAGGCATCGTGTAATTGCAAATCGTTCAACTCTCCATGACCTTCGGTAAAAACAACCACTGGCTTTCCACCCGAGCTCACTTTTTTGATAGCTGATGAAAAAGCATACTCTAAATTTTGAATTGAGTTATTTAAAACTTCTTCGGGATTGGTGCCCATTCTAGTTTGCAGCAACTTTACTGGTATTTCATGTCCGTTGCAAGAAACCAAAGCATAAGGAAAAATCATTTTCTGGGTGAGTCCACTTTCTGTTTTTACACTTAAGTTGGTAGGTTCAATGCCTTTGCTCGTTAACGTAATGTACTCTTCTTCTTGCTCTTGTTGGTTTTTATCGGCCATCGGATCCACAAACTCAAACTGAAGTTTGCTGCCCGCATAAGCTTTATCATCACTTAACAAATCTTTGGTGGCGTTTCTTAATCGTTTAAAACCTGCTGGAAATTCGCCTTGAAGATAAACCGTTACCTTCACCTCATCTTTTAAATGACTTAGCAATTGGATGCTCATCGGTGAAATGGTGTAACGTTTTTCTTTGGTGAAATCAAAACGGGTAAAGGAGAATTGGGATAAAATGTTGACTACAATTAATGCAGCTAATACCAGAAAAAGCTGGCTTAAATCTTTCTTTTTTTGATGCCCTACCATTTTCTACCTCCTAAAATGGTTTTGGTGAGTAATAAGAAGAAAGTGATGAAACACAGAAAGTAAATCAAATCTCGGGTATCTAAAACCCCTCTACTGATAGACTCATAATGTTCATTGATGCCAATATTGAGCAGGAGATCATCAAACTTTTGCAAGGATAAAATCTGACTAGCCGAATCAAATCCGCTGAAAGCGAAAAAACATAAAAACACCGCAATGGCAAAAGCAATAATTTGATTTTTGGTGAGTGCAGAAGAGAAAATTCCTAGCGCTACAAAAGCACCTCCTAATAAAAACAAACCCATGTACGAGCCAATCACTGCACCCGTATCAATATTCCCTTTTACCACACCTAGCTGATAAACAGAAATGTAGTAAACTAAAGTTGGAATTAAAGCAAAAAGCACTAAAGTTAAGGATGCCAAGTATTTACCAAATACAATTTGCCAGTCAGTTAATGGACGAGTGGCTAATAATTCAAATGTTCCTTCTCTTTTTTCCTCTGCCAAAGAACGCATGGTGATGGCCGGAATCAAGAACATAAATAGGTAGGGAACGGTGCTGAATAAACTATCTAAACTGGCATAGCCATAGTCTAAAATACTGGTATCGGGGAAAACCCAAAGAAATAAACCTAAAACCACTAAGAAAATACCAATAGTGATGTAAGCCACCAAGGAACTGAGATAGGAGTAGAGCTCTTTCTTATAAATGGTGAACATTTAGGCTAGTTTTTTTATTTTCTTCCAATCGTTAAGGGTCATTAATCCAATGCTCATGGCTAACATACTGATGATCGCGAATAGAAAATCGCCTTTATCATTAATCCCAATATGCAATAAATCTAAAAAAGCAGAAACCATAGGAACGCTCAATACTAAAATAATGATATCCTGCGCTAAAATTTGCATGAATGATTTTCCTTTTGCCCAAAAAATGCACAGAAAAATAACGGAAATCCCGAAAGCCATCACCATCAATTCAAATGGGATGATGGAGTTTTTAAAAGGTGCATACACTTCGCTTAAAAGGAATAAAAAAGATATCCAAGCATAGCTACTGAAATAGATGAGCAGCAAGAAAATGCTGATAAATTTTAAAATGATGATATTTTTTAAACTCAAAGTATTAGTCTTTAGTCAGTTTTACAAAAATAGGTTCTAAGCTGTTTTGTTGATGTTCTGCCAATAAGCCTTTTAAAGAATGGTTAGCCACAATTTTTCCTTTATTGATGATGATTACTTCATCGCAAATGGCTTCTACTTCTTGCATAATATGTGTAGAAAGAATCACCGTTTTGGTTTTTCCTAATTCTTTGATAAGTTTTCTGATTTCGATGAGCTGATTAGGGTCGAGGCCGGAAGTTGGCTCATCTAAAATCAACACTTTAGGATCATGAATGATGGCTTGCGCCAAACCCACACGCTGTTTGTATCCTTTAGATAATTGCCCGATTTTTTTATGTTGCTCAATCCCTAAACCCGTTGCTGCAATCACTTCCTCTACCCGTTGCTTTAGGTTTTTTAAATGATAAGTGTTACCCACAAAATACAGAAACTCTTTTACGTACATTTCATGATATAAAGGGTTACTTTCTGGGAGATAGCCAATATTTTTTCTCACCTCTAAAGATTGGGAAGCAATATCAAAACCACAAACCATAGCTTTGCCAGCACTAGCGGGTAAATAACAAGTCAGCATTTTCATGGTGGTAGATTTCCCAGCGCCATTCGGGCCTAAAAAACCTAATATCTTTCCGGCGCTAGCCTCAAAAGAAATGGCATCTACCGCCTTTTGCGTTCCGTAAACTTTGCTTAATGTGTCAACTTTGATACTCAAGGTGAAAAATGCTTTAAGCTTTAAGCTGAGGGCCGAAAGCTTTTATAAACAATTTTCAAAGCTATAAATTTTGAGTTAATGATACTTATTAGAAAACAGTTATTTTATTTTCTTTAGATTCTGTTTTTAATTTTACCTAAAAAAGGTAAATTAGATTTATTTAAGATTTAAAAACTATTTATGAATAATTGATGTAATATGATGATAAAATTATACATCTAATGAGTCATCTGAGCAAAACGAATAAACTTTTTGTAGTATTAGGCAGCTTTTTTTTAGCTGATGCCTTGCTTTCTGAATTTATTGGCGTAAAAATATTCTCTGTGGAAGAATCTTTGGGTTTTGCAAAGTTTCATATTGATTTATTTGGTGTTCCTGGTTTGTCCTTTAACATGTCGGCAGGGGTAATCACTTGGCCTGTCATTTTCATTATGACAGATATTATCAATGAATATTTTGGAGGGAAAGGGATTCGTTTTCTATCGTATATCACTGCAATTATTGTTGCATTTGCCTTTGTGGTGGCTGGTTTGGCCATGCATCTTACTTCTGCTGATTTTTGGATACATCAAAATATAAACGGACAAGATTTAAACATGGATACGGCTTTTAATGCCATTTTTGGTCAAGGAATGTGGATTATAGTGGGATCTATTACTGCATTTATTATTGGGCAGGTAACAGACGTCACCATTTTTCATAGTATTAAAAGAGTCACGGGAGAAAAGCAATTGTGGTTAAGAGCAACCGGCTCTACCGTTGTGTCTCAACTCATCGATAGTTTTGTGGTGATATTTATTGCTTTCTATATCAATCCGCAATACCATTATAGTTGGCAAATGGTTGCCGCCATTGGTTTGGTGAATTATACCTACAAATTTATTGTAGCCCTCTTAATGACTCCCATTTTGTACCTAGTTCATTATATCATTGATGCCTACTTAGGAAAAGAATTGGCCCATAGTTTAATAGAAAGTGCAGCTAGGGAAGATCATTCCTAATGAATCTCTTGAAGTAAAAGCCGAATATCTTTTACCATTTGCTCAACTTTTAGTGTTAAAGTGCCGTTATAAATGCCGCGTATCTGTTGGTGTTCATCATTTCGGCGACTTCTTTTTGTGGGTGACCTTCGATTTTTTGAAGGAGGATGGCGGTTTTTGGGACAGTAGCGAGGCTGTTGATGGCATGAAATAGTGCCGCCATCTCCTCACGGTCTTCTAATTGTACCCCAGGGTTCTTAAAATCTGCTCATTCTGAGAGCGGCTCCAGACTATCTTCATGGAATAAAGAAGTAAAAATACCGAAACGTTTCTTAATTTTTTAGCCTTGATGAAATCTAAACAATGGTTAATGGTAATCCTGTAAATCCAGGTTTTGACTTGTGCTTCCTCCTGAAAAGAAGCTATTTTTTGGTGTATTTTGATGAAAACTTCTTGGATGATGTCTTCGGCATCGCTGGCATTTTGTACATTATGCAAACTTAGATTGTACACCTGTTTGGCGTATAGTTCATAAATCGGCTCAAAACTCCAATTGGCCATATTTAAGTTTCATTGCTTAAATTTTAGGTTTTATTTTAGCTTTTCCTACTTTAGAGAAAGAGTCAATAAAAGGTTTATTTTTAGCTTGATTTTGTTTCTTATGAGGCTAACCGAAAAGTTGAAGTATTCCCCTCTAAAAAAGGTTGAAATTAGGAAAAAGATGGTCAATAAAAAAATGCTTATCAGATGAATATCATCTGGATGAGCAGATTTATTATTTCGTGGTTCAACTTACTGTAACTTTAAATGGGCAAACAAAAAAGGCTGACCCAATTCTGAATCAACCCTTTTTGGCAGGAAAATCTTATGTAGTGGCAAGTAGTGAGTAGAAAGTAGCAACTCAAGACTATTAACCATGAACTATCAACTATCAACCATGGACTATGGACCAATGAACTATCAACCGACAACTGGAAACTGAAAACTGACCACTGAACTCACTGTACCACTCTAGATAAGGTATCAGAGTTTGCTTCTTGGCCTTTTCTACCTATGGCTTTAATTCTACCATAAATTCGAATCCCGCTGCGTAAGCCCTTAATGGTGGTTTCTCGGGTGGTGATGGGTAACTTTTGCCATAAAGTATTATCGCTAGGCACCTCATCGGTATATTCTGCCAAATAAGCAATGGCATTTTTGGCACTACGGCAGCTAAACTTTAACTCTCCGGCATTCATGCCATCGGTAATTTTAAATTCAGTAGGTGCTCCCAGTACCGCAGGGTTATCCCCCATACTCGATAAATCAAAACCACTACTCACCAACATAGTCGTATCGCCATTGCTTTGGGCATTCACATCCATAGCCAATTGGCGCATGCCAGCCACTAAAGCTTCTCTAGCCTGATTTTTTAAAGCAATTAGCAGCTTACCACCGGCACTACAATTGTCTAAAGCGGTGCTATAATCCGTTTGTAAAGTGGTAAAATCTACCAAAGTAGGAGTGGTAGTTGGAAAATAAGTGTTTCCGGTTAAAGCCAATACCACGGCCTTGGCTTTTGCATTTAAATTGGCATCCGATAGTTTCGAATAATCCAAAATTACTTTCTGATTTTTCATTTTTAATCGTTTACACAGGAATACATTTTCCTGATTTAATCAAATTTAAACGACTGATTATTAGGCTGCAAACACTATATGCCCAGAATAACCTTGCTTTACCTTAAGCTACCTCGAACTACTTTAAATAACCTTTTTGATGATGATTTGGAGAGCGCAAAACCCTCAAGAAAAATCATTTTTCTTGTTAAGAAATCGTGATTTCTTGTCAAGAAAAGGGAAACATCTGTCAAGAAAAGGGAAACATCTGTCAAGAAAGGGCAGACATCTGTCAAGAAAAGGCAGACATCTGTCAAGAAAAGGCGAACATCCGTTAAGAAAGGGCAGACATCTGTTAAGAAAAGGCAGACATCTGTTAAGAAAAGGCGAACATCCGTCAAGAAAAAGCAAAAGTCTATCAAGAAATTGTGATTTCTTGTGAAGTAAAGGCAAAAATCTGTAAGAAGACGAAGCTTTCTTAACAAGAATAGCTAAAAGTTTTGAAAGAAAATGGCTGGTGCTGCTAAGAAAAGAAGGTTTAAAGAAAAGGCAGTAGGTGCAAAGAAGAGGACTTTGAAGGCCTTGAGGCCTCCAAAGATAGACTACAACAGGTGAGGTCTGAGGTGTTCTGGAGGAACATCCATAAACACGGCTAAATGATAATCAGTGATGAGTTGACGTTTTGATAAACCACATTTTTCGCGGATTTGATGACGCATGATGACCACTGCTTTAGCCGATTTGCCTGTGATTTCTTGGAGCTTTTTGTTCGTAACAATGAGTGCCCCTAGTTCTTCTTTCATAGAATTATAATTTTAGTGAATATTAAAATTAACTAAAGCGAAACAATTATGCAATACCAGAAAAAGGTTATTTTTTATTTTTTTGAAATTAAGTGGCTCTTTCTCTTATATTTACTCTTAACAATACCCAGAAAAAGACCTGTGAATGGAATCCTATTTAAGCTGATTTTTTAAGGATTAAAGTGATGAAAAGGCTTTTTGTTGTAGCGTATAGTTTTTAAATTAAGGATAGATTGGATCAGAATAAAAGAATGGGATAAGCCTTTTTGATGATTTATAAAATTTATATATTTAGTAAAAATATGAATACCAAAATTGCGCATATACCACATTTTTTGCTTGTGTTTGTCTGACTCAGTTAGGCATATATACATGTTATAGGCAAGCGTAACAGACGACACAACAACCATTAAACTGACAGAAAATTATCGAAACAACAGGACAACATATAAACTTAACAGCGGACTTTTTTCCGACACGACAGCCCAACGCTTCGTGTTTTATTTTTTTTTGCCGACCCGCATTTTTTAAAACCAATTTTAGCCAGCCGCACAAATGGCACATTTGGTTTTGCCCGACACACAAGCCGACCCTTCGCAAAACCAAAAGAGCCATTTTTTGCCAACGCACCAAGAATAATCAGTATTTTAACGACCTAAGAATTTAAACATATATGTCAACAAAGTTTTTTACTAATAGCGAAGAGAACACCTTAATCAACAAGTTTGAAGGGGTTTTTACATACAATCCCAACATTCAATACTTTGACGCTTTAGTAGGCTACTTTCGGGCATCAGGCTATTTCCGCATCAGACCGTTTTTGGACAAAGTGCCGCACATCAGAATTTTAGTAGGCATCAACATTGACAAGATGCTTGCAGATGCACAAAAGGAAGGACTTGAATTTTTCAAAAATCACGAAAAGACCAAAGAAGATTTCATAAAGAAAATTCAGGAAGACATTGAAAAAGCCAATTACGACAAGGACACCGAAAAAGGAATTTTGCAATTCATTGACGACTTGATTGAAAAGAAAATTCAAATCAAAGCCCATCCCGAAAAGAAGATTCACGCCAAAGTTTACATTTTACGACCTGAGCCATTTAACCAACATACTCCTGCAACAGCAATTACAGGTTCATCTAACTTGACAGACGCTGGGCTTGGTGGCGGTAATTTTTACAATTACGAATTCAATGTTCAGTTAACTGAATATCCTGATGTAAAATTTGCGACAGATGAATTTGAAAAACTTTGGGCTGAATCGGTGGACATTCTGCCTGTTGACATTCAGAACATCAAAAAGGAAACTTATCTAAATGAAGAAATAACACCTTTTGAACTTTACATCAAACTACTGACAGAATACTTCGGCAAAAACATTGACTATGACCCAGACTCAATGGGCGATTTGCCTCAAAACTTCAAAAAACTTTCTTACCAAGTTGATGCAGTAAACGAAGGTTTCAATATGCTTTTAAAACACAACGGCTTTTTATTGGCTGACGTTGTGGGTTTAGGAAAAACCGTAATTGCTGCTATGGTGGCAAAGAAGTTTTTAATGCAAAACGGTAGAGACAACACCAAAATATTAATTGTTTATCCGCCAGCAGTTGAGAAGAACTGGAAAAACACTTTCAAAGATTTTCAACTCGACAAATACACCAAGTTCATTACCAACGGAAGTCTTGAGAAAATTCTTGAAGGTCATCAGGACTATTGGAACAAAGAAGATTACGATTTGATAATTGTGGACGAAGCCCACAAGTTCCGTAATTACCTGACAGGTGCATTTCAAAACTTACAATTGATTTGTAAAAGTCCGAGAGCAAACAAAGGACTGATTGACGGCTTACAGAAAAAAGTAATTTTAGTTTCTGCAACACCTTTGAACAATAGACCTGACGACATTTTTTATCAGATTCAAATGTTTCAGGATGCAAGACAATCAACTTTACCAATAACTAATCTTACATCATTCTTTGCTCCATTGATGGAGCAATACAAAACGCTAAAGCGTTTTGACGAATTAGATGTAAACAAGCTAAGAACCATTTACGGTAAAATTCGCAAGAATGTAATTGAACCCATTACAATCCGCAGAACACGAACCGACCTTGAAAATATTCCTGAATATAAAACTGACTTAGACGAGCAAGGCATTAAGTTTCCAAAAGTTGACCCACCTAAAAAAGTGGAATACCTAATGGACGAAAAACTGAATGAACTTTTTCACAAAACCGTTTTCTACCTCACAGACGAAGACAAACTAAAATACAGCCGTTACCAAGCCATTGCAGGACTGAAACAGGAAATACAAGACAAGTATTACGAAAATGCGGAAACGGTTTCTAAATCGTTGGCATTTATAATGAAAACCCAATTGATAAAAAGATTGGAAAGTAGTTTTTATGCTTTCAAAAAATCATTGGGCAATTTTCAAACGGCAACCGACCGAATGATTGAAATGTTTGAAAACAACAAAGTGTTTATTGCTCCCGACACCAACGTAAACAAGCTACTGGACAAAGGTTGGAGCGAAGAAGATATTGAAAAAGAAATTGAACGATTAAGCGAAGAAAACCCGAAGAACCAAACTTTCAAAAGTGCCGATTTCAAAGACGGATTTATTGAAAGTTTAAAAAAGGATTCAAAACTCATTAAGGAATTAGTGAAAGGTTGGAACGCCATTGAGAACGACCCGAAAATGGATGTTTTCATTGCTCAACTCACCAAACAATTCCTGAACAAGAAAACCAATGTAGAAGGCAAATTGGTCATCTTCTCCGAATCAAAAGACACCGTTGATTATTTGGCAAAGGCTCTGGAAGATGCAGGAAGAAAAGATGTTTTGGTTATTTCGGCTGCCAACCGTAAGCAAATGTATGACACCATTGTAACCAACTTTGATGCGAACTGGGTTACCGACAAACAAGTGAATGAATACAATATCATCATCACTACCGAAGTATTGGCAGAAGGTGTGAACTTGCACCGTTCCAATGTAATTATTCACTACGACACGCCTTGGAACTCTACTAAACTGATGCAAAGGATAGGGCGTGTAAATCGTATCGGAACAAAAGCAAGTGCTATTTACAATTATGTGTTTTATCCTTCGGCACAAGGCGATTCGCAAATACGATTGAACAAAACCGCCTTTATGAAAATTCAGGCTTTCCATACCGCTTTTGGCGAAGACAATCAGGTTTTTTCAACAGAAGAAATTTTAGATGAAGTAAAACTCTTTAGCGGAACATATAAGGAAGAAGAAGACGAACGATTGAAGTTTTTATACTTTTTACGCCACTTCAAAAAAGCCAACCGAGCTTGGTTCGACAAGATTAAAAAACTGCCTTTAAAATCAAGAGCAGGCCGAAGTACAACCGACATTAAGAAACCTGAACTGCAAAATGGAACAGCAGCATTTTTAAAAACAGATAAAAAGTTTGAATTCTATTGGGTGGATAGCAACAACCAACCCAAAGAAATTACACCGATTGAAGCATTCAAAATATTTTCGGCAGACGAAAAAGAAAAAAATGCTCCCCTAATTGAAACACACCACGAACACGTAAACAAAGCATTGGAGCATTTTGAAACGCTGGAACACAAAATTGCACAATCGCAAACCGACCCCGAAGCATTGGGCGGTGTGGCACAACGGGCTAAAAAATTCTTGTCAGATTTGGTAAAATATCCGCAAGTAACCGAGAAGCAAAAAGAGAACATTCAAAAAATTGTTGTACTAATTGATATTGGTAAATACACCAACCTCCCTACTGACGTTGACCGTTTGCAAAAGAAGAAAGCAAACCTGAATATTGCCTTAGCCGAAATAGATAAAATTGCAGCACAATACAATGTTGATTTGAGTGATGCTCAAAAAGGCAAAAAATGTAAAGTAGAAAAACCTGTTTTAATCATTTCAGAATCCTTTGAATAATGACATACGAACAAATTCATAACTTATTCAAGCAACGCTACAACCAAACTAATTGGAAACAATTTTTGGGCGAAGCATTTGCCAAATCTCGTTTGTTGGCAACACCTGAAATACTCACAGGTATTGACAGCAATGTGGCTTCACAAGTGCAAAAGTTGGGTTACATTACACTCAACGAATACGGAATTGAACGCCAAATTGCCGTGTATGAAGTTACCTTGGCACAAGGCATTATTTTAGAACGCAACCGTGTTGGGTTACGCAATTTGCTTCGCAAATACTGGAAAGATATTGATGCCGCTTTTATAGCTTACCACAGACCCGAAACACCAAACTGGCGTTTTACTTATGTTTCGGAATTAACGGGTTATGATGCAGATGGAGAATTTGTAAAAATTAAAACCGAACCCAAACGCTACACCTATGTTTTGGGCGAAGGCGAAAGCACAAGAACAGCAGCCGAACGATTTACAGCCATTGCCAACAAAGGCAGCAAAGCCACTATAGATGATGTAAAAGAAGCCTTCTCGGTAGAAAAACTCTCCAAAGCATTTTTTGACGAATACAAAAAGCACTACGATATTTTTTGCGACTTTATGGTTTCTAAACCTAACATTCGCCAAACCATTTTCAACGGTGATGAAAAAGGCATTCGTGATTTCAATAAAAAATTGTTGGGGCGAATTGTATTCCTGTATTTCATTCAGAAAAAAGGTTGGTTAGGTGTGCCAGCCAAAAGCGATTGGGGTAAAGGCGATTTTGATTTTTTGATCAATCTGTTTAAGAACACCAAAAACCCCGACCTGTTTTATTCTGAACTGTTATCTAAACTGTTTTTCGATACACTCAACACCAAACGGAAAGACGATTTAATAGAACTGGTAAAAGGCGAACCTTGCCGCATTCCATATTTAAACGGTGGTTTGTTTGAAGAAGACGATAAAAAACACCGCAACCTTATTTTTCCTGCCAATCTGTTTAAAAGCCTGTTTGATTTCTTTAATCAATACAACTTTACCATTTACGAAGACGACCCAAACGACCACACTGTAGCGGTTGACCCTGAAATGTTGGGGCATATTTTTGAAAACTTACTGGAAGACAACAAAGACAAAGGTGCATACTACACACCAAAGGAAATTGTGCATTATATGTGCCAGGAGAGTTTGATTGAATACCTCACTACTTGGTTTGAAAACAAAGGCTATGAAGTTGTTGGCTACATTGGTTTTGACAAACCCGACCAACCCAAACTGTTTTCGGCAAACGAAGGCAGAAAAGGGCAAATGATTTTCGAAGCGGATAATAAAACATCAGGCAAACAGATTGACCGCATACTGATTAAAAAACTTTTGAAAAAGAAGTTGGATGATGATGATAAAAAACTCATCAAAAAACATTCAGCCGAATTTCATAATGCTTTAGACAGTGTAAAAATTTGCGACCCTGCAATTGGTTCTGGTGCTTTCCCTATGGGTTTGCTACACGAAATATTTACTGCCAAACAAACCCTGCACACCTTTGAACACGGCAATACCAAAACCTTTGATGCTTCGGCTGTAAAGCTCAACATCATACAAAACAGCATTTATGGTGTGGACATTGAAAAAGGTGCGGTGGACATTGCCCGTTTACGTTTTTGGTTGAGCCTAATTGTGGACGAAGAAAAACCAAAAGCGTTGCCCAACCTCGATTATAAAATTGTGGTAGGCAATAGTTTGGTAAGCAAACTGGGTGATGATATTATTGATATTGACTGGACACTAAACGAAACCTCACACGGACTATTTGGTGCTGATTTGGCAAAGCAAAAAGGCGACTTGCTTAAAAAGATAAGCAAAGAACAAAAAGAGTTTTTTAACCCCGATAGCGACAAGAAAAAATTAGTAGCCGACATACGTAAACTAAAAATTGACTTACTGATTACGCAATTGGAGCTAATGATAAGCACGAAAGGAATTGAAACCAAACCCAATGGCATAGGCAAGAAACTGGCAGAACAAACCGAACTGTATCTGCAAACCCTTGGTTGGAAAAATTCTATAAAAGACTTGCAGAAACTTAAAAACAAACCCGAACTACCACTTCATTTCTTCGATTGGAAATTGGACTTTCCCGAAGTGATGAACGGTTATGTAATGGATAAAGCAGGTTTTGATATTGTAATTGCAAATCCACCCTATCTCGGTGAAAAAGGATACAAAGAAAAATTCAGAGAAATTAAATTGGGCTTTCTTAAGGATTTCTACCAGTCCAAAATGGATATTTTCTACTTCTTCTTTCATCTTGGAATTAACTTTGTAAAGAAAGATGGAGTTATAACCTTTATTACTACAAACTACTTTCCTACTGCGGATGGTGCTGTTAAACTTCGTAAGTCGTTTAAAGAATCGGTTGATGTGGCTCAACTAATTAATTTGAATGAATTTAAAGTTTTTGATTCTGCACTTGGTCAGCACAATCTAATAACAGTTTTAAAGAAATCTCGAAAATCTACTCCTACTAAATTAGCTATTGTTCATAGGAAAAACCAAACAGGCTCGGCAATTCTGCGAGATATTTTATCAGGTATAGATTCAGAAACAAGTTATTCAATTCGGAATGAAATATTTGAAGGAGAATCAAATTATATAAGGATAACATCTTCTGACGAATCAAAAGAAAGTAATGACCTGTTTGATAAAATCAGGAAAAATTCTGAAAGGTTGGATTCGATAGTAAATATAAATTCAGGTTGTGATGTTACTATTAGCAGAATTACTGACAAACATTTAGAAACATTTCCAAAAGTTAAAGCCAATAAAGGTGATGGTGTTTTTGTTCTTAATAGTCAAGAAATGAAATCCTTGCAAAAGGAATTATCAAAAAGTGAAAAAGCTCTTATAAAAACATTTATCAAAAACTCTGATATAGGTCAATTTGAATATAGAAAATCGGAAGATTATTTACTTTATATCCAGTGGGATGAAATTCAAAAAAACATACCCAATATCATTAATCATTTATCAAGATTTAAACCGATTTTGCAAGACCAAGTTGTTAGATACGAAGAGCCAAATTGGCCTTGGTATGCTTTACATCGTCCAAGAGAACAGGCAATATTTGAATCTAACTTGAAAATTCTTGTTCCTTATAGAAGCAAAATAAACGCATTTGCAATCTGTGAAGAACCTATCTACTCTAGCCGTGATGTGTTTTTCTTAACTAACAATAAAAAATCCAAGATTAGTCTTTATGCAATTACTGCAATTTTGAATAGTAAACTAATTTTTTATTGGCTATTTCATAAAGGAAAAAGGAAAGGCGATACATTGGAATTGTATAATACTCCTCTTTCGGAAATTCCGATTAACAAAAAGTTGATTAATAATGCAAAGTTGTTTGAGAAGAAAGCCATTGAGATAACAACTCGAAAATCAGAGAATAAAAATTACAAGAACATAACAATGGAAATTGACTCACTAACTTTTAAACTTTATGATTTGACGTATGATGAAGTCTTAATTATAGACCCTGAATTTAGTTTAAGCAAAAAGGAATATGAAGCCATAAAATTGGAGTAGCCCACGCATTTTGCAAGCACAATTAAAAACCGCACAAGCCTACGCAAAAGCCAAAGTTTTTAATAGAGCTTGCAAAGCCACCGCAAGACAAAAATTGTTTTTAAAAAATTACCAACGCTTCAAAAAAAATAAAACACCCGACACACAAGCCAGACAAAAAAGCACTCGACAAATGACACAAACAGACGACATAAAAATGGTTGTAACCCACGACAGACAAGAAAGCCAGCCTATAACAGCGGTTTGGCGTAATGGCGGGTTCAGTGCTTCGTATGACAGTTTGTGGTAGGTTCAAGTGCAGTTCTTCGATTGAAATTTTGTGCTAAAAATCCGCCACTACGCCAAGCCGCAAACCGTTATAGGGCATTTTAAAAGACCGACCGTAACCCGAAAACTAACCGACAGACAAATAATAAAAACGAAAAAATAAAATATGGCTTCAAAGTATCTAAACTCGCTTTCAGACAAAGAATACGAAGATTTAACACTTAAACTTCTTAACATTCAAAATCACAAATGTTTTATTTGCGGAGAAGCAATAGACTTAAAACTACATTCAACAAATATTGACCACATTACTCCTTTGGCAAACAAAGGCAAGGACAGTGAAGAAAATTTTGCTGCGACACACGAAAGTTGCAACAAGTCAAAACAAGACGCTGACTTGAAAATCGCAAGAATACTGCACAAACTGAAAAAGATACAAGAAGACACTTTAACAGCCGAGAATAAATCAGCTTCTCTAAAACAAGTTTTGAAGCATTATAAAGGTTCAAAGTGTGAATTCAAATACACTATTGATGGTAGTAGAATAAAATATAGTTTTTCAGACATTGGTGACAATTCAATTTATGAAACTGAAATCCATACTGACCATTTATCTAATGAACAATCTTGTTTTATAGCATTGCCTCTTGAATACGTTTACCACGATGAACTGATTAACCCAAGGGGAATTAATAGCAGTATCAGTAAACTCGTTAAAGAATTTGAAAAGAAAAACCCTCAACTACATTTAAGTTTGGGGCGTATTGAAGAAAATAAAATCAAAATATTTGATGGACAACATAAAGCAGTTGCTCAAATACTATTAGGAGCAAAATCTTTATTACTACGCATTTTTATTTCACCTGACATTGATAGATTAACAGAAACTAATACCAACGCAGGAAGCGTTTTAAGTCAAATCGCTTTTGACAAATCTGTTATGCGACAACTGAATAACACTCTTTACTATGAACGAATTAAAAAGTATCAGGACGACCACAATTTAAAAACTGACGACTTTTCATTTTCAGAGCAAAAATTGGTAGAGTATTTCAAAGGCGACAATGCAAACATAAAAAAATACATAATAGACAGTATAAAACACTCAATTACAGAAGCCAACGAAAACAAACTTAAAGACTATATTGACAGAGAAGGAAAAGCTAAAGAAGTTCCAATATCATATAGTGCTTTTGACAAATCATTCTTGACCATTTTCATAGACAGTAAGCAACTCCTTCCAACTCCAATAAATTTCAAATCAGACGAAGGACTTAATCCAAGGGAACTTGAAATTAGCCAGACCATTTCATTACTAAATATAATTGCCGAAGAAATTTATATTAACAAATTCCTTCCTGAAATCGGTGTTGCAAAAATTGAGAACAAAGTAATTGCAGGTAAGGACAACGATATTACTGACGACCATTTAATTGCCTTCCGTATGAGCAAGGAAGAAATTATGTTCAATTGGCTTGGCTATGTTAAAGATGTAATCATTAACTATTTCAGCAATACAGGTAAAAAGTTTAATAACAACTCGTTGTTTCAACAAAAGTTTGACGACCAACTTTGGACTAACATTAGAAACTTTGTAATCAACCTCAAAATGTTACCACTTTGGAAAGACAGAGCAATGGCAAACACAACATTTTCAGGTAAGAAGAATTATGATTATTGGAAGACAATTTTTGAGACCGGAAAAAGCTCAGATAATGTTCCAGTATTAGCAAAACCAGTAAACTATGTTGAAATGATTAAATCGCCACAAGCAGACTAAAAACGAACAAAAAATGTTAGTCGGACAAAGAAAAACGCCCTATAACAGCACCTACCCAAAAGTGGCGGTTCAGTGGTTAAATCAAGCTTTGTGCTTCTATCAAAGTTTCTGCTTGGTTGACAGTGTAGTGCTTCGAAATCGCCACCTTCGGGTAGCTGCAAAACGTTAGTGGCAAGGCTATGACGACACAACCAAAAATGAACAATTAGAGAAATGGCAAGTGAATCTCCCATAATAAACATCCTGACTTACAAACTCCCTTTCGAGTTGACAAATCAGATTTATAATGAATTTCAAAGCAGACTGAAAGAAGCAAATTTTCTGATTGAGAAATATAAAACGTACAGTTCACTAAAAGAAAACACTAAAACAGTTGAGCTATTCTTATCATTATCAATTTTTCACAGACGAGTTATTACAAATCTTGACGGTGCAGTTAAATTTCACGGAACTGTTACTAAAAATGGTCAAACTGACACGGTTCGAATTGGTAATTATAATTTGACAGGAGAAGAAAAGAATAAAATTCTCGCAGTAGTTATGAATTATAATGCATTACTTGAAAAATTTTCAATTCCACAAGCCGTAATGGAATACTACGAAACAAGAGAATTTTTAAAAAAACTAATAACTCTTAAATCAGAATTAGAAAATGCCGACTATAAATGTAGGCTCCCCATTTTTAGTACGATTCTAAAATAGACTTTTTTACATTCATTTTCAATCTTTCATTAAAACATCAGGGACTGAGTGAAGCGTAGCG
>JACXVB010000038.1 GCA_014763615.1 Sphingobacteriales bacterium
ATTTGCTTTCGTTCTTTGCAAAACTGATATTTACAATCCCGATGGAAAAATCGGGATGATTTGCTTGAGTGCTGCCGCAAAACTGATATTTACAACAACGTTTACCACAGTGGTTATGCTTTTGAATCTGTTGTGATTTGCTTTCGTTCTTTGCAAAACTGATATTTACAACAACGAATTCTTCTTTAAGGTTCTCGTTCATAACGTTGTGATTTGCTTTCGTTCTTTGCAAAACTGATATTTACAACAACTCAACCTAGTGAGAGAATACGGATTAAATAGTTGTGATTTGCTTTCGTTCTTTGCAAAACTGATATTTACAACAACTACCTGCATCTTCTAGTTTCTTCTTGGCAGTTGTGATTTGCTTTCGTTCTTTGCAAAACTGATATTTACAACAACGAAGTTTGCCTTTTGTACGCTTTGCTAGCGGTTGTGATTTGCTTTCGTTCTTTGCAAAACTGATATTTACAACAACAGATTATTTTATTGAGTTATTATGACACAAGTTGTGATTTGCTTTCGTTCTTTGCAAAACTGATATTTACAACAACGCCACATCGTATAGCACCGATACGTTAGCAGTTGTGATTTGCTTTCGTTCTTTGCAAAACTGATATTTACAACAACTATAAAACTATTTGAAAATGAGCAAGACTAGTTGTGATTTGCTTTCGTTCTTTGCAAAACTGATATTTACAACAACAGGTTTCACAAATTTCAGATTTATTAAACGGTTGTGATTTGCTTTCGTTCTTTGCAAAACTGATATTTACAACAACCTGAAGATAAATTGAAAGAAACAAAAGCTGGTTGTGATTTGCTTTCGTTCTTTGCAAAACTGATATTTACAACAACATATTTATTATATTGTGATTTGCTTATAACGTTGTGATTTGCTTTCGTTCTTTGCAAAACTGATATTTACAACAACTCAGAAACAGTTTTTGGGAAAATCACCCAGGTTGTGATTTGCTTTCGTTCTTTGCAAAACTGATATTTACAACAACACTTTACAAACTATTAAATCAAGCTCAACGGTTGTGATTTGCTTTCGTTCTTTGCAAAACTGATATTTACAACAACGCAATGGCGATTTAGGCGTGGTGTTCGCAAGTTGTGATTTGCTTTCGTTCTTTGCAAAACTGATATTTACAACAACATAGGTGGCTTTATTGCTTTGTTTTTCAGTGAGTTGTCAGTAAATTTAGAATTAAAAAATCGAAGGGCTATAGGCTCTTCGATTTAAAATTCTAATACTTTTTCTTTTTTACTCATCTAATTTTTTCCTCCATAGCCTGTCTGATTGAGTTTTCTGAGGATCAATCATCTAAAACAATTCTAGCTGTTGTGGGGTGGAGGGGAGCTGCGTTTCTTCTTTGCCATAATACAATTCCATCATCCCAAATTGCTTATCGGTAATGGTCATCATGCCTACATGCCCTCGCGGTGGAAGAATTTTTTTTACTCTTTTCATATGCACATCGGCATTCTCTCGGCTGCTACAATGACGTAAATAGATCGAAAACTGAAACATACTAAAGCCATCACGCATAATGTCTTTTCTAAACTTTGCGTAAATTTTACGGTCTTTCTTGGTTTCCGTAGGCAAATCAAAAAACACCAAAATCCACAAAATACGATATTCGTTTAAGCGCATCATTGCTTGCTAAAGTTTTATTCATAATCCTCTTCATCTTCTGCAGCTATGGATAAATGATCTCGGTCTGTAGGGATTTCATATTTCTTTTTCTGATTAAAGTCGATGATAGATGGATAATTGATTTTCCGAGCCTTTCCCTCAAAACATCGGGCTAAAGAAGCTGTGGTGTATTGCAAACCTACCATCAAAGGACTTCTGCCTTTCTCAAAAGTCACATCAACACTTCCAATGGCTAATAGTTGGCTTTTAATGCTTTGCCCAAGCTCTAAGAAATTTTCTCCATTATCAACAATTCTTAAAACAATCAAATCCACATAAGGTCGGTAAGGTTCCATTATATCATCTGCCAAGCAATAGGCATTGTATTTGTTCCGATGATGGATGCCTAAAGTGGGTAATAAACCAGAAGATACTAATGAGCGGGCTACCATGGCTCTTAAGATAGCATAACCATAATTGAGTAAATTATTGGGAGGATGACCTTCTCTTCTTCTAAAGAAATCTACCTTAGGGGGGAAAACATTTTTCCAATAGTAGGCGGCAGCTCGGCCTTCGTAATTATCAGGATCACCAGATCGAACTGATTTTGCCCAATGCAACATATTATCATGTGGAATTCCTCTCTGAGCTAAAACAGCTGCTTGATTCCATATTTTAGCCTGTGTAGTTTGTTGCCATAATTGTTTTTTTAGCGGATTGGAGGCTTCAATCTGGAATTTAAAACGCTCGCTTTGCGTATCATGTCCGTCTAAAGGTAAAAGCATGCCTACGGGATGGTGACTATGGTCGCAAGTAATCAACGCTACCTTATTGTTTAACAAAGCAGCCATACAAGCATGAGTAATGGTAATTTGTTGATGATCCAATACAATCACCCCAATATCTTCTATCGGAATCGTCTTTTTGGATTCCTCATCACCCAAAACCTTAAGGTGCGGGAGGTCAATCTGTAATTGTTGATCTTTCAGATTTAAATAGGCGGGGTTAGTAAAGGCTAGGGTTCTTTTAATCATGAGGAGGTGCTTAGGATTTGACTTTCTATCAGGTGATATTCTTTAAAATCATCAGCTTTTTCTTCATGCGCTCTGGTATAGTTCTCGGCAGTTCCAAATAATTCTTTAAATAGAGAGGTTTGGAGGATATCAAAACCATGAACTGATGACCATTTCCAATCGTATAACTGATGGGTAAAACCATGTTTAATAGGGTTGAGGTGGATATAAAGGATGAGTTGATAGAGGTAGTCTTGACTATCTACTTTTTTTCTTTTAAAATTCTTAAGAAATAAAGAACCTCTTCGCTGATAAACTTTATTAAAGGATTGACTGTAGGCGCTGAATAGATTAGAAAACTGTTTAGAAAGTAAATAAGAGAGTTGTTGTTGTTTTTCCTCGTTATCAAGATTTTCCAAAGTTTTAAACTTTGGAAAATCTTGTTCTAAAGCCGCTACGTCTTTTATCCGCACCAGTAGATGAAAATGGTTCGGCATCAGGCACCAAGCGATGGTTTCCGCAATCGGGTCGATATGCTGATGATACTTAGATAAGAAAAATGGATAATTGCGTTGTTCTCTAAACAAATTGTCATCTCCATTGGCGTGGTTGTAGATGTGGTAGTAGGTTGACGTTTCTAGCATGGCTTTATGCTTTGGAGATGTTCCCTAAGCGATCTATTTGCACTTTGATAGCTTTTAATTGTATATGAGAGTTTTGCAAATATTTGTATTCTTTAATGTTACTATAGCCTTTACTTTCATATTTAGCATTTGAACTTGAGATATTGTGTTTTGTAAAGAATAAATCTCCAAATTCATAGATTTTACTAACGATTTTCGAACTAAGTTGTGTGACTTTATAAATCCGTTTCATTAAGTCCTTTTTTGATTCCCAGTTAATTTCTTCAGGTTCATTTTCATACATTACTACAAAGTCACCAGCCTTTAAGTGTGGACATGACTTCATCAAAGGCAAGAAAGTTCCATCTTTTTGTTCTTTTTCATCTGCAAATAATTTCTCGCCATTCCTACTTCTTTCAACAGCTTTGAAAAATGAAACTATTTCAAAGTCTCGTTTAATTTTTACTTTACCTTTTTTATCTACTTCTTTACTTTCATAAAGTGCCATTACATAATTACCATCAGCTTCTGAATATCTATTCGTATTTACGATATTCTTTTGCTCGTCTCTGGCGACTAGTTGAATTAAATTTCTTGAATTTTTATTAGCTACTCTTACTTTTTTAATTACAGGTAGTGTGTTGCCTTCTTTGCTTGATGGATTATTAGGGATTCCGTTAGGATATTCCTTTGTACTATAAACATATATAGGATCTTTTAAAAGAGCTTCTTCACTAAAAGCCTTTTCCCCTTTACCTTCATATTTATTAAGTCTTAGTTCCAATATCTTTTTAATATTTTTATCATAAACCTTTTCTAGATTTTTTTTATCCTTGAAATTTTCACCATTAAGAGGAACACGTTTGACGTAAACATCACTTTTTGTAAATCCTTGAAGATGAGGGGTCTTAAGTTTTCCATAAAAATTGTCACCTACAAGACTACCCCTCGGAGCAGTTGTTCTTTGCTTGATTACTTTAGAATCAGTTTCCGAATGTTTCTTTTTGTGTATGCGGTTTTGCTTTGAAGTAATTAAATGTTGTTCTGCTTTGTGATAAATAAGAACTGATTCTAATGCTTCCTTAATTTCTAGATAGGGTATGGGTAAATCAATCCTTTCTCTTGTTAATTCTCCTTTTTCATCATAGAGTGAAATACCTTGCTTTTCTCTTAATTGATTTAATGTGCTAAGCTTTTGAATAATACTGAGGGAACACATACCTATAATTATAGCATCTAACAAATGATGTCTATGGTCTGAGCGGTCTTTCTTTCCTTTAGCACCCCTAAAAGCATCAAACTTTTGTAATTCTTCCCACCAGTCATAAATAGGGTTTTTAGTTTCTGCTTCGTATTCAGCAGTCATCTCTTTTGTTAGATTTCTCCAATCTGTTTTGGCTATATCTGTACTATTTGCTTTGCGTTTTCTATACTGTTCAAAATCTCTTTTATAATTAACAAATTCTCTTGTGTATTTATCTACATCTATTCCAGTTTCTTCTTGGTATCTAACCTTGTCTAAAAGATTACCTAAACGCCAATCATTTTTTCTGAGTTCACTGGTTGCAAAACCATTAGTAAATTGTACATCTCTGCAAACCTCTTGTAGTTTTTTTCTTACATAAACAGCTATGTATGATGCATTTCTTCCTTGTGCATTAGTAAAAGTTTGCTCTGGTTTTGCATTTAAGAATTTTCCTTCTGCTTTTTCCTTTTGAAATACTTTTACTCTTTCCTTAAATTCATTGAAAGCATCTTTTCCCTTTGATTGCATGTAATCATAAGCAGATCGATTTGCTTTTTCTTTATTTACATAATTAAAAGTTAATGTTTTATTGGTAAAACTATCATCTAAACTCCAACTATATGGGATTATATGTTCTATTTCAATTTCTGAACTAAATAATTTAGATAAAGTGATTGTATTACCAGTGTAAGGGCAGACTCTGTTGCAATCTAGCCACAGACTATGTTTTTCTCTATCCCTTCTCTCAACTATTTTTTCAAATTCTTTGAATTCAGGGTCATTTTTATCAGCACCTAATTCAAGCCATAACTCAAACTTGTTAATTATGCTATCATTTTTTTGTATATGCCTACTAAAGGTTAGTTCTCCTTTTTCCTTTTTCTCGTTTAAGAACTTTGCATATTCTTCTCTTCTTTTTTCAGTATCTAAATTTTTTCTTCTGATGCTTTCTCTTTCCTTTTTAGGTTTTTTGAATTCTCTGGTACTTTCTACTCTTATTGTAAAGTCTTCTTGATCGATTTCATGAGACTTCAGAATTGCATTTACTAATCGGATAGTTTCACCTACTGCTTTTTCAACAACTGGATTTCTTAATTCATTATTATGAAGTGGCTTTATTTTCTTTTGAAGAGCTTGGGTTTCTTTGTATTTGTCAGGCGCTTTTATATAATTTGAGAGAATTAGCGCATCATGTTCGTCTTTACCTTCCTTTAAAAATGGTAATATTTTCGCCAAAACTTTGCTTGAGTAATTGGCAAATCCTTCTTCAAGTCCCATTTCAACTAGTTTAGTTGCAACCGATGGTTCAAATTTCCATTTCCACGTTAAAGTATCATATAACCATTCATCATCTTTAGCCATGTAGAGAATATGCCAAAGTTTTTCCAGTTTATTTTCTTCTTTTAATTGGTTGAATTTATCCTCTCCACATGTTGTATATATTGCATATAGAGTTTTATTACCTTGAAAGGTTTTATCATCTTCATTACTATCGTAGTTAAATTCAAAGTTCTTTTTGTTAGCAATTCCGAGTAGTTCTAATATGTCTGAGTTGTCTTTTTTTGGCCTAAGACTTAGTGAAAGATGTGTTTGTAAGTAATCAAACACTTTTAGTTTCCATTCTCGTGGCAAAGGCTGATTATAGGCGTCGTTAGCCTTATCAGTATATCTAATATCAGCTAATTGTTTCCAAATCCTGAATTCTTGAAATAATAATGAACTAGCTGGAGCAGTTCTTTTGTTTTTTTCAAATTGACATTTGCCTATAAACTTCTTTTGGCTCTTAAGAGGTCTCTGATAGAAAATTGTTTGATGCTTTATTTTCCAATAAAAGGATTCTCTAAATAATTTGAGACTAGCTCTTTTTTCATCCACTGGTAGTTTACATATTTCATCAAATTCCTTTCTGCTACCAGTTAATTGAGGATAGTACTTCTGTTGCTTATCCCATATTAGGTCAAATTCAGTAGCATACATTTCTCTATCAACAAATCTCCCTTCTCTGCGAATGCCTCTACTATTTAAGAGGCTGAAATTACCCTCCTCGTCTATTAATGCTCTTTCATCAAATGGCTCATCTAAATTATGCCATTTACCGTCATTATAAAGGTTAGCAGCTTTTTGATACATTTTATGAAAGTATTCACCAATAGTTCTAGCATTATTTTTTTTCATCGATATGGTTAGTTCGGATATTTCACCTTTTACTTTTCCATCTTCTTCTTTTGCTTCAGTTAAAGTTTTACTATTACTCTTAAAGCCACGATGCTTATTAATTAACAAAAAAATTCTACCTAATTCATCAATTGGGATTTTATCATCTAAAGCTTTTGCTCTTAATTTATATAAATCTGATGCTTGATAATTTTCTTTTACTTCAAATGTGTTAGAAAATGTGGGTAACATGTCTAAGCTTACAAGAAGATTTTTTAAATTTTTTCTTCTTAATTTATATCGGAAATTTGTTCTGCTTACTCTTCGGTAGGTTCCTCTTTCTTTGTTTTTAGTTGTCTCAATCCCATTCTTATCTATATTTGTTCCAATGGGAAAAATAATTACCCCTTTATCAAATATTTTGTTGTCTTTAAATAAAACCCACCCAATTGAGTTAGTACCAATATCAAGTCCTAGAATAAATCTTGCCATTTGTTTATTATTTTAAATTTTACTATTACTTTTACATCGAAAGCTTATCACAATAAGGATTATTCCTTAGACTGAATTAAGTCTGCCTCTCAGTTCGGCTGGAGGCTTTTTTATTTCCAAACCACTAAGAATCTAAAATATCTGTATTTCTAATCTTTTCATGCGAAGCTTTCTCACGGGCAGATATGGGTAGCTGTTCCCTCGTTTAGATTTTCAAAGAACAAGATAAATAATTATTTCAATAATTTTCAAGCTTAGCTTGCGCAAAAGTTAAAAATACCGCTTTTCTGGTATAGCTAGTGGTAGCGTAATGGAGAGTAGAAATTGTTAGAATAGTACTAAGAGCTTATTGGAACCGTTTCATCCTTCGTCTTTTTACGGTGGGGGGTGGGTAAGGGATGAGTAGGAATTTAGTGCAGGTCATGTTCAGTCATCCTTCGTCTTTGAACGAAGGATGAGCGAAGGAAACCAGAAGCAAACCATAACCTAACCCGAAGGGATGTTACACTTTTTTGGAATGTTGTTGCATATATTCTTTCAACAAAGCGTGGTATAAACTACCGGTTCTTTGATATAGACGTGATTGTGCCTTTTGATTTTCAATGCTATCCGCTAAAATACCCTTCGCATAAGCTACTGCTTCCTTAAATAAGGAGCGTTGTACTTTTTGGTCTTTGCTAGGTTTAACCCTGCTCATGTCAGGATATGCTGTGATAATGGTTCTATCGCCAGGGTATTGTTTGACCACCACTGTTTTCTCAATATGCCCTCTAAAGCCCTTAAGAAATGGATTGTTACTTGTTGCCATAGTTAATGTTTTAATACTAAAATACAGAAGTATTTTAATTTCAGCAAGTTAAATAAAGATTCCTTAAGACTTAATAAGGCCAGATCATACCCTTATTTAGAGTAGCCTTTACTAAACCATTGTTATGACGATTGAGCCGTTCTTGTAAATCAGCGGTATGACCGATCTAATATCTTCCAGATTTTTGGGATTGTAGAATGTAAGTGTAAAACATAGGAAATATTTTAAACAAAAAAACCTCTCACGGGCATGTGAGAGGTTTGAGTACTGAAGGCCCCGATTGAAAATCGGGGCACTCGCTTTAGGTTAATTTAAATTTGTTGAGATTGAATTAGCTTTTCGATATAAATTCTACTTTTCATTTTTTTGATGCTCAGCTCTCTTTGATTAGCCGCTAATTTTGCATTGAACACTTCAAAATATACAATTTTCCAAGGACCTTTATTTCTGGTAGCGGTAACTAAACCGCTATTATGTCGATTCAGCCGTTCTTTTAAATCAGCAGTATGACCGATATAGTATCTTCCTGATTTTTGAGATTGTAGAATGTAAGTGTAAAACATAGGAAATATTTTAAACAAAAAAACCTCTCACGGGCATATGAGAGGTTTTTGTACTGAAGGCGGGAATCGAACCCGCACTCGCTTTAGGGCGAACAGGATTTTAAGTCCTGCGTGTCTACCAGTTCCACCACTTCAGCAACTGATTAATAATTTTTAATAATTCGCCCAAACGATTTATGGGCGAATCCCGATGTTATCGGGACGTGTCTACCAGTTCCACCAATTAGCAGCTTCTCGCTTTTAAAAAAAATCCTACCTGATAGGAAGGAAATTTTAGAGCGAAAGACGAGATTCGAACTCGCGACCCCAACCTTGGCAAGGTTGTGCTCTACCAACTGAGCTACTTTCGCTTATGTAAAGAACAATTCTTTATATTTTGTGCTCTACCTCCCGATAGCTATCGGGATGAGCTACTTTCGCATGTATTATTGAGAACGTCCCTTGCGGGATGCAAATATAGACAGAAAAAAAGTTTTTGCAAGATGCAATGTAAAAAAAATTAGTGCTTGCTTATAAATCATTATCTTTCAACAAGAAAAAAATTAAATCCTGCTCAAAACCTTTGCTCAATGCATACTGCATGAGTTTATAATTGCGCTGATAAGCTACTTTTTCTTTGATGTTTTCTGCTTTTTTCTCCAATAGATTTTTCAATTTTTCTAAATACTCTTCTTCATCTAAGTTTTGAAGTGCTTTTTTGATGAGTGGAGCAGACACTTGTTTCAATTTTAAACCCTGAGCAATTTTATTTTTACCCCAACTTTTCATCCTTAACTTTCCCAAGGCATAAGCTTTTGCGAAACGTTCTTCATTTAAAAAGTTTTCAGTAATCAGATGTAAGATAATTTCCTCTAATTCATCGCCTCTTATCCCTAATTGAATGAGTTTTCCTCTTACCTCATACTGACTTCTTTCTTGATAAGCACAATAAGCTTCTGCCTTTTGCATGGCTGTTTTAAAATCAACAGGGGTAAAGCTTTTCTTTTCCATAGATTTTAAAATTAGTGATATTCATGAATAATCATCAAATTTGTTGCTGATGTTAAAACAATCTTATGTAGTTGAAGAGCTATCATCGATGATCGCTGAAAAAGCCTTAATCAAGCGGCCTCATCAACGCATTTCTCACTTGCTTACTGATAGTCGTAAAGTTTCTGATCCTGCTTCATCTATATTTTTCACCTTAAAAGGTAGGAGAGACGCCCATCAGTTTATCCCCGCACTTTATGAACAAGGATTAAGATGTTTTGTCATTACGGATATTAATTTTGATGTTAATCTGTATCCTGATGCCAATTTTTTGTGGGTTAAAGATAGCTTAAGGGCTTTGCAACTCTTAGCCAAGCAACATCGTAAAAATTTTCAGATGCCTGTAATTGCCATTACAGGGAGTAATGGTAAAACCATCATTAAGGAATGGCTTTTCCAGCTTTTGGTAGCTGATTATAAGATTGTGCGTAGTCCGAAAAGCTATAATTCGCAGGTGGGTGTTCCGCTTTCTGTTTGGCAAATGAATGATCTTTACGATTTAGCGATTTTTGAGGCAGGTATTTCCACCACTTATGAGATGGAACATTTGGAAGCCATCATTCAACCTACCATCGGAATTTTAACCAATATTGGGGCAGCTCATGATGAAGGTTTTGCCAATAGAGCAGAGAAATTAGCCGAGAAATTACGATTGTTTCAGCACTGTAAAACAGTCATCATTCCTAAAAAATATTTAGATGATAGCTTGAGGAAGAAAGATGTATTTACATGGAGTAGAGAGGATAAAGCAGATTTGCAGATTACGGCTGTTCATGCTCACCAGCAGGATACACATCTACAGGCTATTTATCAACATCAAGAAATTAGCATAACCATTCCTTTCACTGATAAGGCTTCTATCGAAAATGCTATTATTTGCTGGGCTACTTTATTAAAGATGGGTTTGGCTCAACAGATCATCCAACAAAGGATGGAGCGATTATTAGCCGTTAAAATGCGTTTGGAGTTAAAGAGTGGCATTCATCAATCTTCTATCATTGATGATTCTTATAATTCTGATTTTTCTTCTTTAGAAATTGCTTTAGATTTCTTGAATCAGCAGAAGCAACATCCAACAAAAACCTTAATCCTCTCGGATATCCATCAAACAGGAATTCCTTCGCAAGAATTATATCCACAATTAGCGGCTTTACTCACGAATAAAGGTATTGATAAATTGATTGGTATTGGCGATGAGCTTTATCAATATCAAAACTTATTTACTTTAAAAAGCTGGTTTTATAAGGACACGGATACTTTTTTGGAGGAATTTGATAAACAACAGTTCAGAAATGAAATCATCTTAATTAAAGGAGCTAGGCATTTTGAGTTCGAGAAAATTAGTCAAGCGCTTACCCAAAAAGTGCATGATACCGTTTTAGAAATCAATTTAAATGCTTTAGAATTTAATCTCAATCATTATAAAGCAAAGCTAAAACCTGGGGTAAAATTGATGGCAATGGTGAAGGCTTTTGCCTATGGTAGTGGAAGTGATGAAGTGGCTAATTTGTTACAGCATAATCGCGTAGATTATTTAGCGGTGGCTTATACCGATGAAGGAATTGCTTTAAGACAAGCAGGAATTCACTTACCTATCATGGTTTTAAGTCCAGAAGTACCGTCTTTCGAGGCTATTTTACAGTATCAGTTAGAACCTGAATTGTATAATTTTAGGATTTTAAAAGCTTTCGCTGATTTCTTAAAAGAGGAGAAAAAGCAGGATTATCCAGTACACCTGAAGTTGGATACGGGAATGCATCGTTTGGGTTTTGATGAAAATGAAGTACCAGCACTTTGTGAATATTTAAAAACCCAAACCGAGTTAAAGGTGAGGAGTGTGCTTTCTCATTTAGCAGCAAGTGAAAGTGAAGAACATCGGGATTATACCCAATATCAAATTCAACTATTCCAAAAGCTTTCTCAGCAAATCAAAGAAAGTCTTTCTTATGATTTTATTCGTCATATAGCCAATACTTCTGCTATTAGCAGATGGCCAGATGCGCAATTTGAAATGGTACGTTTAGGTATCGGTTTGTATGGGATAGCCAGTGTTGCGGAAGAACAAGCGGGCTTGCAAAATGTAGCTACATTGAAAACCACCATCACGCAAATCAAGCATTTAAAAAAAGGAGATACCATTGGTTACGGTAGAAGAGGGGTGATGTTAGAGGATGGTAAAATCGCAACGGTTAAAATTGGCTATGCGGATGGTTATCCCAGAGCTTTAGGTAATGGGGTAGGGAAGATGATGATAAACCAACAATTAGCACCCACTATTGGGAGTATTTGTATGGATATGTGTATGTTAGATGTAACAGGTTTGGAGGTAAAAGAAGAGGATGATGTGATTGTGTTTAATGAAGAACTTTCTGTTTATGATCTTGCTAAGCAATTAAAAACCATTCCTTATGAGGTATTAACCAATATTTCGCAAAGGGTAAAAAGAGTGTATTTTTACGAATAATTGTATAAAAATGAAAAGAATATTTAGTGCATTATTAAGGTATTTTGTGAAAGGTTTGCTGGTTGTGTTACCTTTAGGGGCAGCCTTCTTTTTAGTTTTTTGGGCTTTTTCTTCAGTGGATGATGCCTTGAATTTAAGCGATAAATTCTTAATTAATCCAGAAACGGGTGCTCCTTTATATGTACCTGGGTTAGGGATTATTTCTGTGATTCTATTTATCTTAATTGTTGGTTTTTTGGTGACCTATTTAATTACCGAACCTATTTATAATTGGTTCAATAGATGGCTAAATAAGTTGCCTCTTTTTAAGTTTATCTATTCGTCTATTAAGGATTTAACTGAAGCCTTTGTGGGAGATGATAAAAAATTGAGTGAACCTGTTCTGGTAGAAGATGCGCATGGCTTCAAGCGAATTGGTTTTTTAACCCAAAAGGATATGAGCTCTTTTGGGATTAAAGGCGAGGTAGCGGTGTATTTCCCTTGGTCGTACTCTTTTGCGGGTCAAGTGGTCATAGTAAAAGCAGATCGGGTAACGCCTTTAAAAATATCATCGGCGCAAGCGATGAAGTTTATTGTTTCTGGCGGGGTAAGTAATTTTTAACTAGGATTTGGGTAGTTTAATTTGAATATTGGTTCCTTTGTTAGGAATACTTTCCACCCAAATTTCTCCATTATTGGCGGTTAACATTTCTTTACAGATAGAAAGTCCTAATCCTGTTCCAACTTCCCCGGAAGTACCCGGAGAACTCTCTACTAGGTTATTGCTGTTGATTTTATTTACGATTTCTTTGCTCATTCCGGTTCCATTATCCATAAAATAAACGAGCACAAAATCACTTTGTTCCTCCGTTTTAATCATGATCTTTCCGTTTTCTCTGGTAAATTTAATGGCGTTATTAATCAAATTCTGAATCACAACACCAGTCTGATTTACATCCACATAAGCCATTGTTTTCTCAGGAACATCAATGATAAGTTCAATCTTTTTTCCTTCTGCGGCCATTTGTAGAAGATGCGCTTTTTCATGAATTAAAAAAGCTAAATCAACTTTAGATTTTACTGTATTGACTCCATCTAGTTGGCTATGCCCCCAAATGACAAGATTTTGTAAGGAATTAGACATCCCCTTTAATTTCTCACTCAAAATCCCACCCATTTCTTTAAATTCATCATGAGTGATGTCTCTATTTAAGTAAAGGTCTAAGATTTGTTGTAATGATGCTAGTGGACTTTTTAAATCATGCCCAATAATGGAGAATATTTTATTTTTCTCATCATTAAGCTTGTTTAATTGTTGATTTCTTTTCTCTAGTTCCGCAGTTCTACTTTTTACGGTTTGTTCTAATTCTATATTTTTAGCTAAAGTGAGTTGATTGATTTCTTCTGATCTCTGAGCCTTAAGTAAGGCGTTTTCTTCAATTTGTTTCATCAAACTGATTTTTTGTTCCCGATAGCGATTGCCTAAGGCAAATGAGAAGAGCAAGATTTCTAGGATGGTGCCAATTTTAAAAGCCGTTGGGCCTAATTTGTAGGAGTTATCGGCATTGGAAACTAAAAATTCAAATCCTAAAATTAATCCGGCGCTAATTAATGGGACTTCTGCAATAAGAAACAAAACCGCTACACGCCCTTTTTTTGAATAATTACTGATGCTAAAAATCAAGATGGAAATGATATTCCCCAGCGAAAGTAGGGCCAATATTGTATCCTCAGAATGGGTATAATAATTTTTATGATGTGCCAATTGTAATAAAAAAGGGATGAGGTATAAGGCTTGATAAGCACATAAAAATTTATACCATTTGCTTTTTTTATCGGTGCTAAAATAACTCAATGCAAAGCTGATATAAGCTAGATTAAAGAAAATTAAAAATACATTATTGATATAATGTTGAATAAAATAAGTGGAATAGGAGAGGTTTAACCATTTGGCCAACCATAAATTTACCATCCATAAACCTAAATTGATCAAGTAAAGAAGATAATATAGGTAAGTTTTATCCTTAAAAATCAAGAAAACTAAAAAGTTAAAAATGAAAAAGGAGAGGATGATAGCAAAGATGGCGATGGAGGATATTTCTGATTCTCTGTCGTATTGAGCGATATGAGAACCGGGTTCTATTTTCAAATTAACTTGTTCATTTGGAGGATATTCTCCCTTTAATTTAAGAAGATATTGATGAGTTTCTCCTCCTTCTAAAGAAATAGGAATAAAGCCGATTGCTACGCCTCTGCTTAATTGATGGATAGGAAGAGGTAAACCCGTTTGACCGATAGGTTCTTCTGTTTCAAAATCAAACAGATTCATCTGATCTGCAAAGTTACTGCTTAAATAAAATAGCTCTTTTTTAGGGTTTTGATTGGTTAATGTGAATAATATCCAATTTTCAGCTTCTTTATTGATGCTGTCTGTCGGATTTAATTTTTGATAAACAGCCTTAAATTTTTGAATGGAAACAGCTTCTTTAAACGGATAAATAGCACATTTAGAGGTAATATCGACGGTCGAAACTGTATCTTTCAATTCAATTTCTTGAGCAGCAGCCCATTGAAAGCCAAGTAAAATTTGGAGGAGCAGAAATACAAAGAAGCTTTTTGCTGTTTTCATGAAGACAAAAACTGTGCTCTAATATATCATTATCTCATAAAAAAAGCCGGTTCATCCGGCTTTAAATTAAAAATTAGGTTTCAAAACATATTTATCATAAAATCTAAAAATATGTTCGGCTGCTTCTTCGGCGGTATCTACTAATCTAAAAAGATTTAAATCTTCCTCTTTAATGTTGTGTTCTTTTTCTAACATATCGTTTCTCAACCAATTGATTAAACCACCCCAATAATCTTTTCCTATTAAAACGATAGGGAATTTTGCAATTTTACCTGTCTGGATTAAGGTTAAGGCTTCAAATAGCTCATCCATCGTACCGAAACCTCCAGGTAAACCGATATAGCCTTGAGAATACTTCATAAACATCACTTTACGGATAAAGAAATAATCAAATTCCAGCAATTTATCTCTATCAATGTATCGGTTATGGAATTGCTCAAAAGGAAGTTCAATATTTAAACCTACAGATTTACCACCGGCTTCATAAGCTCCTTTATTACCGGCTTCCATAATACCAGGTCCACCACCGGTAATTACTCCGTAACCTCTTTCGGTTAAAAGTCGGCCAACTTCAGAGGCTATTTGGTAATATTTACTATCTGGCTTTGTTCTGGCTGAGCCAAAGATGGATACACATGGGCCTATTTTAGCTAATTTTTCAAAACCATCTACAAATTCTGCCATGATTTTAAAAATCTGCCATGAATCAGTTACTTTAATTTGTTGCCACGTTTTATTCTCAAAGGCACTTCTTATTTTATCTTCACTTGTCATTTTCGTTAATTATATTTTATGCAATTTTAGCTTTTTTATTAGAAATGAATAATAGACCGATAAAGGTAATCAGCCCGTTTATTAGGATGAGCTCGTTGTCAAAAACATAACCATTTAATAAAGTTTTAGAATTCTGATTTAAAAAGAAACTAATAGCAGGGGAGAGTAAACAAACAAAGGGTACTAATTTATCTCTTACGCCCCTTTTTTTAAGAAAGAGACCGAAAGCATACAAGCCTAATAATGGCCCATAGGTGTAAGAAGCAACGGTAAAAATTGCACTTACAACAGCTTTATCATTTACTTTATTAAAAAATATCACTGTAAAAAACATCAAGATAGAGAACAGAATATGCACAAGATGTCTAATTTTGATACTTTTTGCGGAGTTTACATCCGCTTTTTTATCGAAACCTAAAAAATCAACACAAAAAGAAGTGGTTAAAGCAGTTAATGCAGAATCTGTTGTGGCAAAAGTAGCAGCAGTTAAACCCAACATAAATACAATTGCGGGTAGGGTGGCAAGATGATTTAATGCGATTTCAGGAAAAAGAAAATCGGATCTGGGACTCCCCAATTCGTCTAGCGGCATGGCGATACCATTTTTTTGAGCATAAACATAAAGTAAAGCACCTACACTTAAAAAGAAAAGATTGATGATCACAAATATTCCTGTAAAGGTGAACATGTTTTTTTGTGCTTCTGAGATATTTTTACAACTTAAATTCTTTTGCATCAAATCTTGGTCAAGACCTATCATGGCAATAGTTACAAACATCCCACCTAATAACTGTTTACTAACGTGAAATTTATTGGTCATAAAGTTTTCATAAAAAAATATTTTTGAGTAGCCACTGTGTTTAATAGTTTCAAAGGCTTCCACAAATCCTAAATCTAAACTGCTACAAATAAAGTATATGGTGAGAATGACAGATAAAACCAGAAAAGTGGTTTGTAAAGAATCAGTAATGATAATAGTTTTCAACCCTCCTTTAAATGTATAAAGCCAAATTAAGGAAAGTGAAGTTAAAACTGTGGCCCAAAAGGGCATTCCATAGGCGTCAAAAATAAATCTTTGTAAAACAATAACAACTAAATAAAGTCTAAATGCAGAGCCAATAGTTCTACTCATTAAAAAAATACCTGCCGCAGTTTTATAACTTACAATTCCTAATCTTTTCTCGATATATCCATAAATAGATGTTAAGTTCATTCTGTAATACAATGGTAGTAAGAGGGTTGCCACTACAATAAAACCAATCGCATTTCCTAAAACAAACTGAAAGTATTCAAATTGATTGCTCCCTACCTGCCCTGGAACTGAGATAAATGTAACGCCACTTAATGCAGTTCCTATCATGCCAAAAGCCACTAAATACCATTTAGAATTTCTATTGGCAATAAAAAAAGTAGAATTATCAGATGATTTCCTCGAAGTGAGAAAAGAAATGATAATTAAGACCAAAAAATAACCGATAACAAAAGAAAGCAATAAGTTTGGCGACATAAAAAGATTGATTTAAGGTATGCTTATGATATGAATACCATCGCTAATTAGCATTAAATTTTTAATTTAGCAAGATGAATTTTTCCTCTAAACTATTAGAGAATGCCGTAAATGAGTTTGGAAAATTGCCCGGAATTGGGCAAAAAACGGCTTTAAGGTTGGTTTTACATTTATTGAATCAGGAAGATGCTGCGGTGGAACGCTTTAGTGATTCCTTCATCCAGCTCAAGAAAAACATAAAATTCTGTAAAAATTGCCATCATATCTCAGATCATGAAATTTGTGAAATCTGTACTTCTCCTAAAAGAGATCGTTCTTTAATTTGTGTGGTTGAAGATAGTAGAGATGTGATGGCTATAGAAAATACACAGCAATACAATGGTTTGTATCATGTTTTAAATGGGTTAATTTCTCCGATAGATGGAATTGGCCCGTCTGATCTTACCGTTGATCTTTTGGTGAATCGTGTAAAAGAAACCGAAGTTGCTGAAATCATTTTTGCACTAAGTGCTACCATGGAAGGCGATACCACCATTTTTTATCTTCATAAAAGATTAAATGATAAGCCTCTTAAAATTACTACTTTAGCTCGAGGGATTGCCTTTGGAGGTGAAATTGAGTATGCAGATGAATTGACTTTGGGGCGCTCTATCGCTACCCGTGTACCTTATGAAACCTCTCTTAGCAGATAAATATTGAAAATCTCTATTGTCATTGTTAGTTATAATGTAAGAGACTTACTACGGCAAGCCTTAGATTCTTTGATTGATGCAGCAGAAGGTTTTTCTTATGAAATTTTTGTGGTTGATAATGCTTCTAGAGACCATACCGTAGAGATGGTCAGAGCAAAATACCCAGAGGTTAATCTGATAGCTAACGAGAAAAATGTTGGATTTTCAGTAGCGAATAATCAAGCGATTTTACAAGCCAAAGGCGAATATATTTTAGTGATCAATCCAGATACCATCACCAGTTCAGATACGCTGCATAAAGTGGTGAACTTTATGGATACCCGAGAAGATGCAGGTGGTTTAGGAGTAAGAATGATTAATGGTCAAGGTAAATTTTTGGGAGAATCTAAGCGAGGTTTGCCCACACCTTGGGCTGCTTTTAATAAGTTTGTTGGTTTAGCGGCACTATTTCCTCACTCTAAATTTCTTAACCGCTATTACATGGGTTGGGTTAGAGAGTTTGAAACCGCAGAAGTAGAAGTTTTGGCTGGTGCTTTTATGTTTTTAAGAAAAAAAGCATTAGATCAGATTGGGTTATTTGATGAATCATTTTTTATGTATGGTGAAGATATCGACCTCTCTTACCGATTAAAATTGGCAGGATTTAAGAATTTTTACTTTCCGGAAACTTACATTATTCATTTTAAAGGACAAAGCACACGAAAGTTGAGTTGGAGATATATTCGTAGTTTTTATGGTGCAATGTTCATCTTTGTAAGAAAATATTTTTTAAAGTTTTGATATGCGTTTAAAAGATAAAGTTGTCATTATCACAGGGGCTTCTAGCGGAATTGGTAAAGCCTGTGCTGAGGAATTTGCCAAAAGGGGAGCTCATGTAGTTTTAGCGGCTCGCCAATATGTGAAATTGTGCGAAATTACTCAAGAAATTCATGAAAAATATAAAGTAAAAACCTTAGCCGTTCAGGTGGATGTTAGCCAAGAAGAGGACTGCAAATCATTAATACAACAAACGCTTTCAGCTTTTGGGCAGATTGATGTTTTAGTAAATAATGCAGGTATTTCTATGCGAGCCTTGTTTAAAGATTTGGATTTAGAAGTACTAAGGCAAGTGATGGATATCAATTTTTGGGGAACCGTTTATTGTACCAAATACGCTATCGAAGAAATATTAAAACAAGAAGGTTCAATTGTAGGGGTTTCATCAATCGCAGGTTTTAAAGGTTTACCGGGCAGAACAGGCTATTCAGCATCAAAATTTGCGATGAATGGCTTTTTAGAATCTTTAAGAAACGAAAATCTAAAAAATAATCTTCATGTGATGTTAGCTTGTCCGGGTTTTACAGCTTCTAACATTAGAAATGTAGCATTAAATAGCGAAGCCAAACCACAAGGAGAAACATCTATGGTAGAAGAGAAAATGATGACAGCAGATGAAGTAGCAAAGCGAATTGTAGATGGGGTAGAGAAAAGAAAAAGAAAATTAATCATGACCGGTCAAGGGAAGTTAACCGTTTGGATGCAAAAGTTTTTCCCGGCTTGGTTAGATATTTTGGTTTATAATCACTTTAAAAAGGAGAAAGACCCTTTAATTAGTTAGATGTTAATTGTTTTTCAACAGGAAGGTAACTTCCCACTTTAGAAATATCAATAGAAAAAACACCATCTTCATCTGGATGAATGATGGGCTCAAACTTGGCATCAAAAACAATTTCCTTCGCTTTATAAGAAGTTCTGGAGTGTACCGTTTGTGAAAAGGCATCATCAAAGGCTTTTAAAAGAACAATAAATTCTGCTTCGCCTTCTATTAAATCATCTTTAGTTAATCCATAAAGTGCACTGGTTTCGGTAATAGGATGTACTACGGTCCAGCTTAAAGTTAATAATTGAATGGCTTTTCGTTCTAATTCTAACTGTACAAATCTTCTAATAGCTTTTCCATTTTCATTGATGTTGATACTCAGCATCACGCTGATTTCTAGTTCAATCAACTGATTGCTTCTTAAGTTGGCTAATCTAAACATGTAAGCTTTCCCATCCTGATAAGGAGCAACTACTATCTTTTCGCTGTAAATGATTTTAGCTGTTGGTCTAGAGAATCTACCATACAATAAACCTGTTGCTAAGGCAAAGGTCAATAATCCGATGAATGATTCTAATGCGGCAACGATATTGGTGGCCAATCCTGAGGGGCTTAAATGGCCATATCCAACTGTTGCGATCGTTTGTGCAGAGAAAAAGAAAGCATCAGTAAATTGATCAAAACTAGAACCTTCAGTAAATCCGATGATATGCTGCATCCCAATCAAAAAATAAATGGAGGCAAATAGAATATTGATGCAGAAGTAAGAAAGAAAGATAAAGAGCCAGAATTTATTCCAACTCATATAAATCAAAGAATTGTAAGCTTCATGAGGTTTAAAGAAAGGTAATCCCTTTCTTCGGATGTTAGAACTACCATCTTTATTGAGTAAACGCTGATTATTAGTGGTTGGATTTTTACCAAAACCCAAGTCCTCATCAATTTTTGCTCTCCCTTTAAGCTTTATCATCCCTTAAATTTCAGTATAATTTGCTTATAATTTTTGGGATATTTAAAATTTTGCCATCTTTGTTGCACAAATATGAAAAATTTAAAAGTAAATACAATTTGGTGGTGGCATTACGAAAATTCGTAAGGCATACCTCATTTTTATTTTACAACAAGATATAATAAAGGGTTGCCGGTGGTAACCCTTTTTTTATGATTAAAAAACAACAAAATGAAAGCGATTTTAAATCACTTATTTGAACAAAAAACTTTTAGCCGAGCCCAATCTAAAGAGATTTTAACCAATATCTCTTTAGGGAAATACAATACTTCGCAAATGACTGCTTTTATGACCGCTTATTGTATGAGAAACATCACAGTAGATGAGTTACAAGGTTTTAGAGAAGCTATGGTTGAGCTTTGTATTCCTGTAAAGCTCGCTGATGATTTTAATCTTATTGACCTTTGCGGAACAGGAGGTGATGGAAAGGATACTTTTAACATATCAACTTTAGCGTCTTTTGTGGTTGCTGGAGCTGGATATCATGTAGCAAAACATGGTAATTATGGCGTTTCTTCTGGCTGCGGATCTTCTAATGTGATGGAATTTTTAGGTTATCAATTCACTAATGATGAATCCATCTTAAAAAAATCTTTAGAACAAGCAGGGATTTGCTTTTTGCATGCGCCACTCTTTCATCCAGCGATGAAAAACGTAGCACCTATTAGAAGAGAATTAGGGGTGAAAACCTTTTTCAACATGTTGGGTCCTATGGTAAATCCGGCTCAGCCTCAAAATCAGATTGTAGGTGTTTTTAGTTTAGAATTGGCTCGTTTATACGCTTATTTATATCAACAATCCAATAAAAACTACACCATTCTTCATGCTTTAGAAGGATATGATGAAGTTTCTTTAACCTGCGATTTTAAAACTTTTTCTAATCAAGGAGAACAAATTCATACCATAGAGAGTTTGGGATTTGACAAGATTGATGCAGCTAGCATTACCGGCGGCAGCACGGTAGAGGAATCTGCTAAGATTTTCATGCAGGTTTTGGAGGACAAGGCTACAGATCAGCAAAAAAATGTGGTTTTATGCAATGCGGCATTGGCTATTCAAACTGTAGATCAGCAAAAATCATTTGCAGATTGTTATTATTTAGCGGAAGAATCATTAATAGGAGGTAGGGCTTTACAATCTTTTCAGAAGTTAATTTCAATCAGTAATTAAAATGGAATTGAAGATAAAAGTTTGTGGGATGAGGGAAGAAGCAAACATTCAAGCTTTATCACAACTGCAACCTGATTTGATGGGCTTTATATTTTATCCTGCATCTAAAAGATTTGTTGGATTAGATTTTAATCAGCAAATGCTGAAAAAAATACATCATCAAATTATTAAAACCGGAGTTTTTGTAAACGCTCATCAGAATGAAGTGTTAGAATTCTCTAAGTTGTATGGCTTTAAAGCAGTGCAGTTACATGGAGAGGAAAGTCCAGAATTTTGTGCAGAAGTAAAGAAGGAAGGTTTTTTAATTTTGAAAGCCTTCGGAGTAAATGAGGATTTTAATTTTGAACAACTCAAACCTTATGAGCCTTTTGTAGATTACTTTTTATTTGATACCAAAGTAGATGCTTACGGGGGTTCAGGTAAAACATTTGATTGGCGAATTTTGGAAAATTATAACTTAAATAAGCCGTTTTTTCTCAGTGGAGGTTTAAGTTTGGAGAATTTAGAAGAGGTGAAAAGGATTAAAAACCCTCAGTTTTACGGAGTAGATTTAAACTCGAAATTTGAAATTGAGCCAGGATTAAAAAATATAGAAAAGTTAAAAGCAGCATTTAAATTGATCAACAATTAATATTGAAGAGATGAATTATAGAATTGATGATAGAGGTTATTACGGTGATTTTGGTGGAGCTTACATCCCAGAAATGTTGTATCCAAATATTGAAGAATTAAGAAACGAGTACCTGAAGATTATTGCTCAGCCAGATTTTCAAGAAGAGTTTAAAAGCTTATTAAAAGATTATGTGGGTCGCCCTTCTCCTTTGTTTTTGGCAAAGCGCTTATCAGAAAAATATGGCGCCCAAATCTACTTGAAAAGGGAGGATTTAAACCATACTGGAGCGCACAAAATCAATAATACCATCGGACAAATTATCTTGGCAGAAAAGCTTGGTAAAAAAAGAATTATTGCCGAAACGGGTGCCGGTCAACATGGGGTGGCAACAGCTACTGTTTGTGCTTTAAAAGGTTTAGAATGTGTAATTTACATGGGAGAAGTGGATATTCAACGCCAGGCACCCAATGTTGCCAGAATGAAGATGATGGGAGCAAAGGTGGTTCCTGCTACTTCTGGCAGTAAAACTTTAAAAGACGCCACTAATGAGGCTATGAGAGATTGGATTAATAATCCGGTGGATACACATTACATCATTGGTTCTGTGGTAGGTCCACATCCGTACCCAGAAATGGTTTCTCTTTTTCAATCCATTATTTCGGAAGAAACTAAAAAGCAATTGATAGAACACACCGGAAACGACCAACCTGATTACGTATTGGCTTGTGTTGGTGGAGGAAGTAACGCGATGGGCATGTTTTATCATTTCTTGGATGATGAAAATGTAAAATTAATTGGGGCTGAAGCAGCAGGATTAGGAGTGAATTCAGGACATTCGGCGGCAACTTCAGTATTAGGAAAAGAAGGTGTTTTGCATGGATCACGTACCATTTTAATGCAAACTGAGGATGGACAAGTGACAGAGCCTTATTCTATTTCTGCTGGTTTAGATTATCCAGGAATTGGTCCGCAGCATGCACATTTACATAAAGTGAAAAGAGTAGAATATGTGAGTATTACAGATGATGAAGCCATGCAAGCGAGCTTAGAACTCTCTAAATTAGAAGGCATTATACCGGCAATAGAATCTGCTCATGCTTTAGCACAACTCAAAAAAATGACCTTCAAAAAAGAAGATGTGGTAGTGATTTGCTTATCTGGAAGAGGAGATAAGGATTTAGATACCTTTATGAAATATTTTAATTTATAAAAAGGTTAATGGTAAAAGGTTTAAGGCTAAAGATGTCTTATACCTTTTATCTTATACCTTAAACCTCAAAATAACAAATGAACCGTTTAAAGCAACTCTTCGAAAAGAAGAAAAATAACATACTTTCTATCTATTTTACTGCAGGTTATCCTGAAATTGGCGCAACGTTGAAAATTGCAGAGGCTTTGGAAAAGTCTGGTGCTGATTTTTTAGAAATAGGCTTTCCATATTCAGACCCCTTAGCTGATGGACCGGTGATACAAAAAAGCTCTCATGTAGCCATAGAGAATGGGATGACTTTAAAAGTCTTGTTTGAACAACTAAAAGATTTAAGAAGTAAAATTTCAATTCCTGTTTTATTGATGGGTTATGCTAACCCAATGATTCAGTTTGGGGTGAGTAATTTTTGTAAAGCGGCTAAAGAGGTAGGTGTAGATGGAGTAATTGTACCTGATTTGCCATTATATGAGTATGAGGAACTCTATAAAGATGATTTCATCAGTAATAGATTGAGTAATATTTTCTTAGTTACTCCTCAAACCTCCGAAGAACGCATCAGAAAAATTGATGAGCTTTCTAATGGGTTTATTTATTTACTTTCCTCCTCATCTACCACCGGAAAAGATTTAAACACCTCTGATGCTATAGGAGACTACTATAATCGAGTAAAAAACATGAATTTGAAAAATCCTTTAATTATTGGATTTGGAATATCAGATCAAAAAAGTTTTGAAAGAGCTAATCAGTACGCTAACGGTGCTATAGTTGGGACAGCTTTTGTAAAAACTTTGGGTAATGAAAACGATTATTTAGCTCAGATACCAGAATTTATCAGAAAAATTAGGGCTTAAGCCAGCTCTAATTTTTCGTTACCTGTAAATTGAGGTTCTTTTTCAGTAGCAATAGCTTTAACTTTTTATTTGGCAGCTTTCTTACTTAAGTAGTTCAAGAATAAGTATTAAACAAGGGTAGAAATAGTGGAAAAAGCCAAAACAGAAAACTTAGCTTCTATTTGGAAAACGGTGAATCAAAAGATTAAAGCAATACAAAAACTAGGTAAATGTGCCTAAAATTAATTTTTAAATTTTCATTGAAACTCTCTTTTCTTTTCTCCTAAAAATTTTAAAATTGTGAAACCTAAAATTCCGGAAGTAAAAGATGCAATAAGAATAGCAAATTTGGCTTGAGTATGAAATTCAACTTCTGAGAAAGAGAGTAAAGCAATAAAAATGGACATCGTAAATCCAATACCTCCTAACAATCCCAAACCCGCGATTTGAGACCATCTTGTCTTTGCGGGTAGTTTACTTGCTTTTAATTTTACGGCTATCCAAGAAAAGGAAAAAATACCCAAAGGTTTACCAATTATTAAACCAGCTAAAATTCCTAAACTTAGGCTTGAAGCTACATTTTCAAACATATTAGATTCAAACCTGATATTGGTATTTGCGATGGCGAAAATGGGCATGATAAGATAATTTACGGGTTTTACCAAAGCATGCTCAAGCTTTTCCAAAGGAGATTCCTTATCAGAAGTATTAGTTGGGATGGTAAAAGCAGTTAATACACCAGCAATAGTGGCATGAATACCAGAATGGTGAATAAAATACCACATAATAGCCCCTGGAATAAGGTAAAATATTAATTTTTTAACTCCGAAGAAGTTCATTCCTACCAGAAAAATTAAAATACCTCCTGCATATAACAAATAATCAATATGAATCTCTTTAGAATAGAAAATCGCAATCACGAGAATAGCTCCTAAATCATCTACAATGGCTAAAGCTGTTAAGAACACCTTTAAAGAATTTGGGACTTTGTTTCCTAAAAAAGAAAGTATGGCGATTGCAAAAGCAATATCAGTAGCCATTGGAATTCCCCAACCATGTTTAGTGAGTGGCGCTTGATTTACTAAACTATATAATATTGCAGGTACCAGCATTCCGCCAATGGCTGCGATAACAGGAAGTGACGCTTGTTTAACGGAAGATAGTTCCCCCTCAATGAGTTCTCTTTTAATCTCTAATCCAACCATCAAGAAGAAAATGGCCATTAAACCATCGTTAATCCATTGAATAACAGAGTAATTTAGATCAATGGTTGAAATTTTAAAACCGATATTACTTTGTAATAAATTTTCAAATCCATTATTGATAGAAGAATTAGCCAATAAAAGACTAATTGCTACACCAATCATTAATAGTACTCCTCCAGTTGATTCTGACCCAAAAAAATCTTTGAATGGTTTAAGGTTGATAATTTTAGCCATGTGCCGAAATTAATAAAAACTGGTCTATAATCTCAGTCGAATCTTTTGATTTTAGTCATAAAAGGAAATAAAATGTTTTTTTGGTGAGCAGATGCTGAGTAAGTGATTATAAATCTGAGGAAGAATTAGAATTAAATGTATTCTTCAATCAAACCTTTACCTTCTCTAATGATTTCAAATGTTCCAGATGTACAATCAATTACGGTAGATGGAATATTATCTCCGTAGCCTCCATCAATAACTAAATCAACTTTATCTTGATATTTTTCATAAATCAGTTCAGGATCAGTAGTGTATTCTAAAATCTCATCATCATCATGAATAGAAGTAGATAAAATAGGATTACCCAACATTTTTACAATTTGGCGAGCAATATTATTTTCAGGCACACGGATACCGACTGTTTTTTTTTTACTCGATAATAGCTTTGGAACTTGATTATTAGCATTAAAAATAAAGGTAAACGGACCGGGTAAAGCTTTCTTTAGCACTCTGAAAACTGAATTATCAATAGGTTTAATAAAATCGGATATATGACTTAAATCATAACAAATAAAGGAGAAATTGGCTTTTTCTACCTTGATGTCTCTTAATTTTGCAATCCTTTCTATGGCTTTTGGGTTGGTGATATCACAACCTAAACCGTAAACCGTATCAGTAGGATAAATGATAATGCCACCTTTTTTGAGTATCTCCACAACTTGCTCTAAAGCTTTTTCATTAGGATTTTCTTCATAAATTTTAAGTAACATCATAGCGTAAAAGTAACTATAAAGAATATAAGGTTTTATATTTATCTATGAAATATCAAATTCCAGTTTAAATTAAAATTTGACATGTTTATTTAAAAGTGAGCTATTTAGAGAGATTCTTAGCTTTTAATTCTGATTTACAAGGCTTTGAGCTAATACAGAGTGTGTAGCACAAGCCAATACCTTTCTACAGGAGCTTATCTTTGGCTGTGTTTCAATAGAAAATAATTACTGGGCTTTTTCATTTAAACAGGCTATTGATATGAGCTAAAGACACATAGATTTGTATAGATAATTGTACATAATTTGGCTTTATTTGAGTCTCTTTTCTCCTTGGGAAAATGCCTAATGGGTATTATTTGTTTGATTTTCAATAAATTTTAGTTGTGTTGTTAACATTTTAGACCTAATGGCATCTAAATGGTAATTAATTTTTCGAACTTAAAAATTATAATCATGAAAAATATAGCTCTAAACACTCAAAACATAAATACCCAAACTTTTGATATGGAATTGTTAATGATCTTAAATAGAGATTTAAAAATTCAGAAAGAAAAGCAAAATCAAAAAATGATACATCAATTAACCTCAGCCTATGATCAAAAATTATTGGAGTTAATTAAAGCTGATGTTGCTATAATCCATTCAAATTTCATGAAACCAAAATTTGCTCAAGCTAGCTAAAAGCACCATATAAATCCTGACTAGTCCTAAATAAGCGATACAGTTTTACAAGGATAATAAAATTAGGTAGCATCATGAATATTCATGATGCTATTTTTTGTTTTATACGATTTGAT
>JACXVB010000039.1 GCA_014763615.1 Sphingobacteriales bacterium
AGCATAACTGTAATCTCTTTGAGTACGCTTAACATACTCATTCTCTTTTTTTTCTTTCATAACATTACTTTTTATGTAACGCTATTTTAGGACGGGACACTGTAAATATTAAAAGTGTCTGTATAAAATACAGTGCTACTTTCTTCTGAACTGGGCGTTGGATTTGGATTATCATTTTTAGAACAGGCTAAAAATGAAAGGCTAATGATAGCTAAATAAAATAAGGCTTTTTTCATGTTTTCTTCTTTTTGAATTAATCATCCAAAAAAACATAAAATGAACTTGTGAAAACATACGCATAACTGCGTATTTTTAGGTGATGATTTTTACGTTTTTTTTTTAAAATCAACAGATTAGATATTTATGTGAATAATGGAGAACCTTTTTAAAGATTACTCCATTTCTTCATCAGATTATCAAAATTTCTTATCCGATTGCATATTCAACATTGTGATTAAAGCATCGTTAAATATGGCTTTTCTCCAACATTAAATCAACTTATTTTTAACGGCCATTTCTACGGCACTTACTTTATTGTTGACTTGTAGTTTTCTGTAGATGTTTTCGATATGTTTACGTACCGTTCCATAACTGATGTAAAGGTTGGCTGCTATTTGCTCGTAACTTAAACCGCTTTTGAGGTGATTTAAAAGTTCAATTTCTCTTTTGGTGAGGCCGAAATCCTCGCCTTTGGCAAATTCTCCAAATGCTGGTGGATTTCTTAATAAATTGAGCACTCGCATGGCTATCCCTGCCGACATTGGCGCACCTCCTGTTAAGGTTTCAATGATAGAACGATGAAGTATTTCTGCACTTTCTTCTTTGAGTAAATAACCTGCTGCACCAGCCATAATGGCTTTAAATATGTTTTCGTCATCATCAAAAGTGGTGAGCATGATGATTTTGATTTTTGGATTAAGTTTACTGATGATTTTTGTAGCCTCAATACCATTCATGGTTGGCATCTGTATGTCCATCAAAATTACATCGATATTGTGTTGCACAAAATTTTCAATCAGCTCTTTTCCATTAAAAGCCTTTAACACCACTTTATAAGCGGTGTATTGGCTAAGTTTATCTAAACAAGCTTTTAAAGCAAAGCTGTTGTCTTCTGCAATCGCTACGGTGATAAGCATTTTATTGGAAACCTCAAACATATACTTTGCTTTTTTGCTTATCAATACGATGAATTGCGTATAAATTAAATAGGTAAACTAATGTTAATTTGTGTTCCTTTTGTTGGTTTTGAGCTAAAAGTATATTCACCTTTTAGGGTTTCTACTCGGGCTTTAATGTTTTTTAGTCCATAACCCTCACTGTTTTTATCTAAATCAAAACCTTTACCATTATCAGTAATTAACACGTTTAATTGGTTATTTTGCTTGTTTAAAGTAACTTCTAACAAACTGGCATCGGCATATTTAAGCGCATTATTTACGCCTTCTTGTATAATTCTGAAAAGATTGGTGGCTGTTATGGGTTTCAAAACACAATCAGAAGCATCATTAGTGATGATGTTGATAATGGGCTTACCCGTTTCAAATGGTTTTACATAATCACGCAGTTTAATTTCAAATTCTTCTAAACTAAACTCGGGTTGATTAATGAGCCAAACCGTACGACGTAATTCTCTGATGGTGTTTTTGGTGATGGTTTGCGCCTCGTTTAATTTAACTGCTGTACCATTTTCTGCCTCAAAAGATTCGATAGAATTGCTAATAAAAGTGAGTTGAGAACCAATATTATCATGTAATTCTCTAGAGATGCGGAGTTTTTCGTTTTGTAATCTGGTTTCTTCATCCAACTTTCTCCTTTTATATATTTGAAAGCCCGAAAAACCACCAATCATCAAAACTCCAAAAGCCATTAATAAATAGGTGTTTTTTTGCTTTAACTCTAAGTTTTTTATCTCTTTCTCTTTTGCTAATAAGCTAATTTGCTGTAGTTGCTCTTTAGTTTTTAACTTTTGCGCTTCAATTTCAGTTTTTTGTAAATTAATGCTGTAATCTCTATTAGAAATTTCTAATGCTCTTTGACTAAGCATCAAATCCTGATTATTTAAAGTAAGTTTTTGGATGTTATTCTCTTTACCCAAAAGTAAAATTTGCTGTTCTTTTTTCTGAGTTTCAAACTTAGTTAACATCTCGGCAATTGCTTCGGCACTTTGTTTCCTATGTAAAGAATCACTCATATCATAGCTATCACGCATGTAAGAGAATGCTTCTTTTGTACGCCCTAATCCATCTAAAACTTCGGCTAAATTTGAGCTAAACGCAATTTTTTCTTCTAAAGAACCTTTCTCTTTACCATAATCATAAGCTTTTTGTGCTAAGGGAAGTGCTTTTTCAAAATCGTTATTATTGATGTAGATGTAGGCCAAATTGCTTTCAATTATTTTGATAGTTGCCGTTCTAACAAATTTCTTGGCAATTTCTAAGGCTTCTTCATAAAGTTTAATGGCTTGTTGTTGTTGGTTTTCTCTATTGGCAACAACCGCTAAGTTTATTAAAGGACTTAAAGCCAGTACAGGTCTTTTCATTTGTAAAGCAATATCATAGGCAGCTTTATAATTTTGGGTAGCCAGTTTATATTGCTTTTGATTTTTATAAATGATACCTAAATTATTATAGATATTAGACATCCCTAAAGAATCTTTTAACCCTTTGCGTATGGTTAATCCTTTTTGATAATATTCTATAGCTTTATCAAACTGTTTAGAAGTTTCCATATTGATACCCATTTGGAAATAACCTGCTGAAAGTCTAGCCTGATTACCAGCTTGTTCAAACAATTTTATGGCTTCTAAATTTAGAGCAGTTGCTTTGGCGTAATCGCCGATATCTAGTTTTAACCTAGCATAATTAATTAAGGCATTACCATATCTAATTTTGTTATTTTTTACGTAAGGTAGCGATTTTTGAAAAGCAATTTCTGCTCTTTTATAGTCCTTTAAATCAGTTAATATGCCAACCAAATTAGAATACGCCATACCAATATCATCCTTAGATTGATTAATCCCATAAATTTTAATGGCTTTATAGTAATAGTTAACCGCTTTGGCATCTTCATAAGTATCGTAAAAAGCTAAACTCGCCAATTGTTGATAATAAAAGCCTTTATATAATTCTGTAGGTTTAAAAGAATTGCTATCTAACAAAGCTAAAGTAGCGGTAGCTTTTTTGTATTCTCGGTTATCAATTTCTTTTCTAGCTTTTTCTATTGTAGCAAGCTTAGAACTAATTTTTTGCCCATATAACTGGATATTAGTTAAATAAAGTATAAAAAGTAAGGTAAATATTTGTTTCATTTAATGAAAATATCAACTTTTTAAGTTTAGACAAAAATTTCTTTAAATATATCCGAATAAACACTGAATTTTAAATTTAATTGATTGATTATAAATTTATTGACAGAAAGCTAACTCAAAGAGCCTTTGTAACAGCATATCGTTCAAAAACATCAGCAAAAATTAATTCTAATTTAATGTTACGATAAGGCAATCTTAAATACCTTTTACACTATTTATGGCAAGAACATCGAAAAGAGAAATTAGCCAAAGGCGAGAAAATATAAATTGCCTCAAAAACCTTACAAAAGAGTTTGGAACACCTCATTACTCTTTTGTATTTTAGCCGCTTTTTATTCTATATGACTATCGCTTACATCACCTACGAAAATGTAGGAAAATACGTTTCTAATACTTCTTCAGATGATGAAGACACCGTATTATTGAATTTCCTCATCCAAAAAGGCTATCCCATCAAAGAAGAAATTTGGACTGACGAAACCGTAGTTTGGGAAAATTATACTCACGCCATCATCAAATCGCCATGGGATTATTTTGATAAATATCCTACTTTTCTCCACTGGTTAAAAAAACTTGAAGATCTTGGCATCCAGATGTTAAACCCGATAGAAATCATCCGATGGAATAGTGATAAGCACTATCTAAAAGAAATTGCTGAGGCTGGACTAAAAGTAACGCCCACTGCATTTTGCGAAAAAGATAGCCAGCCAAAACTGTCTGAATATTTCCAAATCTTTAACCAAGATGAATTGGTGATTAAACCTGTGGTGAGTGGTGGCTCTAAAAATACCCTCAGGTTTAACCGAGAAAATGCAGCACAGATTGAAAATCAAATCCACCAACTACTCAAAGATGAAGCCTTCATGGTGCAACCCTTTTTAAAGGAAATTGCTGAAAATGGAGAATGGTCTTTCTTGTTCTTTAATGGAAAATACAGCCATAGCATCCTAAAGAAAGCAAAAGCCGGTGACTTTAGAGTTCAACACTATTTAGGTGGAACGATTCATCCACAACAACCTAGCGAAGAGGAAATAGCGCAAGCCCAAGCTTATGTAGATACTTTTGCAAAAGGCTGTTTATATGCCAGAGTGGATGGTGCTTTTATGAAGGATGAATTTGTTTTAATGGAATTAGAACTAATAGAGCCTTTCTTGTTTTTGTTTACACATGATGATGCCCTACAAAACTATGAACATGCTTTAAATACTTTGCTTCAGCACTAATCTAACCTAACCCTCGGTCTGTGTGTCTCCACAGACCGAAACAAATCATCATCAATACCTAACCCTCGGTCTGTGTCTCCACAGAACGAAACAAATCAGGAACAAAACCTATCCCTCGGTCTGTGTGTCTCCACAGACCGAAACAAATCATCAACAAAACCTAACCCTCGGTCTGTGTCCTCACAGAACGAAACAAATCATCAACAAAACCTATTCCTCGGTCTGTGTCTCCACAGAACGAAACAAATCATCAACAAAACCTATTCCTCGGTCTGTGTCTCCACAGACCGAAACAAATCAAGAACAAAACCTATCCCTTGGTCTGTGTCTCCACAGACCGAAATCAATTCATCAACAAAACCTAACCCTCGGTCTGTGTCCCCACAGACCGAAACAAATCAGGAACAAAACCTATCCCTCGGTCTGTGTGTCTCCACAGACCGAAACAAATCATCAACAAAACCTAATCCTCGGTCTGTGTCCTCACAGACCGAAATCAATTCATCAACAAAACCTATCTTTGTTTAATGGCCATCCCAAAAGAAAAGTATGTTGCAGCTATCAAAGCCGAAGCCGAACGCTTGGGCTTTTGCTTTTGCGGAATTGCCAAAGCAACATTTTTAGAACAAGAAGCACCCAAACTAGAAAGTTGGCTCAAGAACAACTACAATGGCAAAATGGATTACATGAACAACCATTTTGACAAACGTTTAGACCCTCGCTTATTGGTTGAGGATGCCAAATCCGTAATTTCTGTAGCTTTAAATTATTATACCGAAGAAAAACAGGAAGATAAAACAGCTCCAAAAATATCCAAATACGCTTACGGAACAGATTATCATTTTGTATTGAAAGATAAACTGAAATCATTGTTAAACTTCATTCATGAAAATATTGGCGAGGTACATGGAAGAGCTTTTGTTGACTCTGCACCAGTTTTAGATAAAGTTTGGGCGCAAAAATCAGGTTTTGGCTGGCTAGGAAAACATAGCAATCTGATTGCCAAGCAAACGGGTTCTTTCTTTTTTTTGGGAGAGTTGATTTTAGATTTGGCTTTAACAGCCGATGAACCTTTTTTAACCGACCATTGCGGAGATTGCACCCGTTGTATAGATGCCTGCCCAACGGATGCCATTGTACAACCTTATGTGGTAGATGGCAGCAAATGTATTTCTTACTTAACCATCGAGCTAAAAGAACAAATTCCTAAAGAATTTACAGGCAAAATGGACCATTGGATGTTCGGTTGTGATGTTTGCCAAGATGTTTGCCCTTGGAACCGTTTCGCCATTCCACATCAAGAAAAAGCTTTTGAGCCTCATCCTGATTTATTGCAACTCAAAAAATCTGATTGGGAAGACATTACCGAAGAAGTCTTCAAAAACCTATTCAAAAACTCCGCTGTAAAGCGAACTAAATTTGAAGGGTTGAAAAGGAATATCAGTTTTCTAAAAACCATAAACTAACTAACACATCATCCGCTGTACTTCAAATCGATGAGCATATAGCTAAAAATACTTCAAACTTATCTGATGCTTTTTTGTCATTTTTGCATCCATGAGCAGCACTAAACTCGCTAATACTTTTAGATCCTTAAAATACAGAAATTTTAAGCTGTATTTCGCAGGGCAATCCATCTCCTTAATCGGGACATGGATGCAGCGTATGGCGGTAAGTTGGTTGGTTTATGATGTCACCCACTCCGCACTTTTATTGGGTTTGGTCACCTTTGCTGGTCAAGTTCCTTCTTTATTGTTGGGTCCTTATGGGGGAATCATTTCGGATAGGCATAGCCGATATAAAATATTACTCATCACTCAAATTGCTTCGATGGTACAAGCTGCGTTGCTCACCATCATGATTTTAGGAGGATTTTACAGCAGCACCGGAGTGATTATTTTAAGTGCTTTACTAGGATGCATCAATGCTTTTGATATCCCTTCTCGCCAGTCTTTGATGATTGAGTTGATTGAAGACAAAGAAAATCTGCCTAATGCCATCGCTTTAAACTCTAGCATGGTCAATCTAGCTAGATTAATAGGTCCAACCGTTGCAGGCGTGTTAATTGCTTGGGTAGGCGAAGGCATGTGTTTTCTCATCAATACCTTAACTTTTGTAGCGGTAATTAGCTCTTTATTATTGATGAAGATTAAACCTAGAACCATCATCAAAAAAGATAAAAACGTATGGAAAGGATTGGTGGAGGGCTACAGATACCTCAAAACCAAACCCGATTTAAGTTTGATGATTATGCTGATGGCTTGTATCAGTTTTGCGGTAATGCCATACATCACACTTCTACCCATTTTCGCTAAAGATATATTTCATGGAGATGCCAAAACTTTAAGTTGGTTAGAGGCAAGTGCAGGCTTAGGAGCCTTAGGTGGCGCCATTTATTTGGCTGGAGCTCAGAAAATTAAAAACCTATCTAAAACAGTTATATTCGCTATTTTCACCTTTACCGCTAGCTTATTATTCTTTTCTTACACCCCTTGGATTCCATTAGCTTTACTTTTCTTAATAGGTACTGGTATTGGCCAAATGATTCAAATTTCAGGCTCCAATAGCTTCATTCAAACCCATGTAGATGATGAAATGAGAGGAAGAGTGATCAGTTATTTCGCCATGGCTTTTCAAGGAATGATGCCTATAGGTAGCTTTATTGCGGGTTTTTCCGCTAATCATATTGGTGCACAACTCACCATGTTGATCATGAGTGTAATTGGTTTGAGTACGGCTACCGTATTTTTCTTCTTGCTTAAAAAAGTAAGATTAAAAATTGTGCAAAGAGAACGAATAGGTATCAGGACTAATCCAGGATTTAATTTGCATACAGAACTTTAAAGCATTTATATTTGCGACACATGGTTCGCAATGTTCACCAAAAAATAAGGAAGTTTATTTTAAACATTATCGATGTTTTTTACCCTTATTTTAAAAAGTTGATGCCCTTGCAAACCTTTAGGTATGCAGCTTGTGGCGGCGGAAATACCCTATTAAACATCTTCATTTATTTTATCAGCTATAATTTTATCCTTAAAAAAGAAGTGGTTCATCTTTCTTTAATAGCCATTAGTCCACATATTGCTGCGTTTATCATTGCCTTTATGATTACTTTCCCGATAGGCTATTACCTCAATACTTTTGTGGTTTTTCAAGGTTCATACCTCAAGAAAAGAATTCAGCTATTCCGATATTTTTTAGTGGTTTGCTTTAATATTTTCTTGAATTACTGCTTCATCAAATTATTTGTAGAGAAATTTGGTTGGTACCCTACCCCATCCGCTATGACTACCAGCGGAATTGTGATTGTGTTTAGCTACTTTTCTCAGCGCAACTTCTCTTTCCGCAAAGAAAAAATCAAGCTTAATAAATAATCAGAACGCTCCCGCGATAGATCGGTCTCACATTAGAGTGAGTATCTATGATATAATAATACATTCCCTGAGGAAGATGAGTATTTTTTAATCTGCCATCCCAAGCTTTTGGATAACCTTTAGAATGATAAACCCTTTGTCCATTTCGGTTAAAAACGGAAACATCCGCTGATTGATCTCCTAATAATCCCTGAATATCCCAAACATCATGAATACCATCTCCATTAGGACTAAAAGAATCTGGTATCTTCAGGTTTTTATCTACCACCACATTCACCTGATCTTGTGCACTGCAACCTGTTAGTGGGTCGGTTACGGTTAATGTATAAGTGATGGATTGTGTTGGCTGAGTGATGGGCTGTTTTAAAGTGGGATCATCCAAATAAGTTGCTGGAGACCATTGATAAGTCAAACTATCCGGTACATTGGGGCTCAATTTCGCTTGTCCTCCTTCAATCAAATAAATGTCTTTCCCTGCATCCACTGTTATTTGAGGGTTCACGTTTATGTTGATAGGATTAGAAAAAACCCGACAACTGGTAGATTGAATATTATCCTTTTCGGCAGCAGCCATGCGATAGGCATAACCATTGATGTTCGCATTATTAATGGTTACCGGCAAACTCGTTGCATTACTATTCGGAATGTCATTCCATCCATTACCATCATGTAAATCAACCTGCCATTGATATGCAGGGTTTTCATATCCCGATGAAACGTTAGCCTCGAAACTATAATTGGCACTGGCCCCTTCGCAAATCTGAAAAACATTTTGATTGGTATTGGTAGATGTACCTGCTATAATAGTGGGCCCGCAGGGTCTGAAAGTGATATCATCCAAAGCTAAATCATTCCCACAGCCACCTGGGGCATCATTAATCAATTTTAAAACAACCTTACTTACATTAGGCGGACTTTTAAAAAAGAAACCATATTTATTCCATTGTGGTGAGGCTGTTTCGGCAATATCTCCAGTAGAATAAGAGCCAATAAAGACTCCTGTCTCTGTTTCTACCCGAAAAGTCACTTTAGGTTTAGACTGAACTCCGCAACCCGCATTTGGGATAATGAGATTAAGAATATAGGCGGCAAATTCATAGGTGGTGTTTGGACACAAATTATCTACCGAAAAAGTGTAAAAAATACCTGTATCTACACTCCCATTGACAATCATCATATAGCCATTATTGTCTCCTAAAGTATGATCTTCAGTTAGGGTATGCCATGTACTACCGAAACAATTGCTAGTTTTATTATTGATGACATAGTAACCATCATTAGGGCAATCGCTACCATTATAAGGATAAGTAGTACTACCGCTTTGCAAAGGTGGACCAACCCCTGTTCCTGCACCAAAATTGATGGTTACCGTAGGATCACCTAAACTACCTGTACAAACTTGTGCTTTTAAGGCAAGAGAAAATAAAAATAACGTAATGAAAGATAGAAACCACCTCATCGTCTTAAAGGCTTAAGCAAACTTTCCAACCCATTTAATTTAATTTCATAAATAGTAGCCAATTGTTGCCCCAATCTTCCTGGTGGCCATCCTTTATTTGCAAACCACTCTAAATAAGAAACGGGCAAATCACACAAAAGCCTATCTTTGTATTTACCAAATGGCATTCTTTTTTGAACCAACTCTAACAAGATTTGGCTATCCATTAAAAGTAAATCTCTCCTTTTAAATAGGTAATGGCAGTACCACTAATCTTCACTCGCTCAGCCGCATCTTCTACTTTTAAGCTTCCTAATCTTGAAGAAATTTGTTGTGCAGTTAACACTTTTTTATCCAATACCTTAGACCAATAAGGTGTTAAAGTGGTATGCGCCGAACCTGTTACCGGATCTTCATCTACACCAGACTGTGGTGCAAAAAATCTAGAGACAAAATCTACAACATCACCTTTTGCCGTTACAATTACCCCTCGGCAATCTATTTTAGCCAGTGCCGTAAAATCTACTTCTAAGGCTCGCACCTCACCTTCTTGTTGGTACACCATTAAATAATCGGTTTTACCCTTATATACTTTTTGTGGAGCAATGCTAAAAGGGGCAATCAAATGCGCATTAGGGTAAACTTCATCTAAATGGTCGGAAGGGAAATTTAAGGTAAGCAAACCATCATCAGATTTCTGAACTTGCAATTCACCACTTCTTTGCGAAAAAAAATCAATAGCTACACCCGAAACCAAATTATTTTCGAACAAAACATGCGCTGCGGCCAAAGTCGCATGACCACATAAATCCACCTCTACTGTTGGGGTAAACCAACGGATATGGTATCGATTTGATTCTTTCACCAAAAAAGCAGTCTCAGAAAGATTGTTTTCTAAGGCAATACTTTGCATAATAGCACTTGGCAACCAGTGATTTAATAGGCAAACTGCGGCGGGGTTTCCTCCAAAAACATGATCTGTAAAAGCATCTACTTGATAGATAGTTAATGTATTCATCTTCTCTTTAAATAAAGTTCAAGATAGAAAGAATATACTATTTAGCCCATTTTCAATTGCATTAATTGATAAAATGGTGATTCTTTGAGTATTATTTTTAAACTCATAAAATATCGGCTGTTAAAATTTGTTAATTAAATAACTGCTCTAATTAAATTAGTTAGTTTAGCTTTCAGATGTGATTTAAAATTGACTTGTATTATTTATTAATCTATCTTTGCAGGATGTTTAAAAACAAGAGCTTAGCAATTCTGAGCTTTATTCTATTGATGAGTGTTGTTTTTACTGGATGTAAAAGCAAATTCGAAAAGTTAAGATTGAGTACCGATGTGGCTAAAAAGTATCAAGAAGCCATTAAGTTGTATAACAATAAAGACTATGCTAAAGCACTCATTCTTTTTGATGACTTGGCACAACGTTACAGAGGTAGAGCTGAAGCTGAAGATTTAAGCTATTATTATGCCTATACAAATTATAAATTAAAGGATTATTTAACGGCTAGATACCTATTTAAAAGTTTTGCAGACACTTATCCAAGCAGCCCAAAAGCCGAAGAATGTAGGTTTTTAGCCGCATATTGTTATTATTTGGATTCTCCTAATTATTCTTTAGATCAGGAAAACACCTATAAGGCGATTGATGCCTTACAGTTGTTCATCAATTTGTATCCTAACAGTGATAGAGTAGCAGAAGCCAGTAAATTGATTCAAGATTTAAGAGATAAATTAGAGCATAAATCTTTTGCCAACGCGAAATTGTTTTTAGACATTGGAGATTATCAGGCAGCTGTCATTGCCTTCAGAAATTCTGAAAAAGATTTTCCCGATACCAAATATGCAGAAGAAATGGACTTTCTAATCATCAAAGCCCAATACCTTTATGCTAAAAACAGTTTAGAGATTAAACAGGAAGAAAGATATAATGAGGCGATTCAAGAATATCAAAGGTTTGTAGAAAAATATCCTAAAAGCACTTTTTTAGATCAAGCTAATGAATTAAAGAAAGAGGCCTTAGCAGGAATTGAAGAAACAAAAAAAATATTAGCCGCTTATCCGAGCCTTAAAAAAGAACAAAAAGAAAATGAACAACAAAACAAATAAACCAACCGTAGCTAACTCTACCGTTACCAGAGATTTAAGACAATTAGACATTGAAACAGGAAACATCTATGAGTCTTTAGTAATTATTAGCAAAAGAGCCAACCAAATTGCGGCTAACATGAAAGAAGAATTGCACAGCAAATTGGCTGAGTTTGCAAGTTCTAATGACAATTTAGAAGAGATTTTTGAAAATAGAGAGCAAATTGAAATCTCTAAGCATTATGAAAGAATGCCAAAACCTTCTTTAATTGCTATTGATGAATTTATTCATGGTAAAGTTTACCATAGAAATCCATCAAAAGAACAAAAGTAATTTGTTCTATATTTGAGCATGGTAGATATGCTTAAAGATAAAAACATACTCTTAGGCGTTTGCGGCAGCATTGCCAGCTATAAATCAGCAGAACTGATTAGGCTTTTGGTAAAAGCTGGTGCAAACGTCAAAGTAGTGATGACTAAAGATGCAACCGCCTTCATCACTCCGCTTACCCTCTCCACACTTTCTAAGCATCCGATTTTAACCGAATATTACCAAAACGCTACTGGCGAATGGAATAACCATGTAGAATTAGGCCTTTGGGCTGATCTCCTGTTGATTGCCCCAGCAACGGCCAACAGCATGGCTAAATTCTCTAACGGATTATGTGATAATTTACTATCTGCGGTATATTTATCAGCTAAATGCCCAGTTTATTTAGCTCCTGCTATGGATTTAGACATGTGGAAGCATCCTTCTACACAACAAAATATTGATCGTCTGAAAGGTTTTGGAAATCAAATCATAAAACCCAAATACGGAGAATTAGCTAGTGGTTTAGTGGGAGAAGGAAGGCTGGCAGAACCTCAAGAAATTGTAGATCATTTAATCCATGATCTTAAAAAAAAACTCCCATTAAAAAATAAAAAAGCTTTAGTAACTGCCGGCCCTACTTATGAAGCGATTGACCCCGTAAGGTTTATAGGCAATCATTCCTCCGGGAAAATGGGCTTCGCCATTGCGGAAGAATTAGCCAATTTAGGAGCCGATGTGACTTTAATTAGTGGCCCTACGGCACTCCACACTTCTAACAGTCAAATTAAAAGAGTAAATATTACAACCGCAGCAGAATTGTTATCCGCTTGCCTAGATCATTTTAAAACTTGTGATATCTGTGTGATGAGTGCTGCTGTTGCAGATTATACCCCTATGGAAGTGGCTACGCAGAAAATCAAAAAAAACACGGATGAATTTGAGATACAACTCAAAAAAACTACCGATGTATTGTACACTTTAGGGCAACAGAAAAGCAAGCATCAATTATTAGTGGGTTTTGCTTTAGAAACTCATGATGAGGTAGTGCATGCCAAACAAAAACTACAAAAGAAGAATTTAGATTTTATTGTCTTAAATTCGATGAATGATGCTGGAGCAGGTTTTCAAAAAGACACTAATAAAGTCAGTATCATCAACAAAGATTTAGTGAAAACAGATTTTGAAGTGAAAGCTAAAACAGCAGTTGCAAAAGACATTTGTCAACAAATTATAGCCAGTTTATGAAAAAAATCCTTAGCATCCTGCTCCTATTTTTCAGCATACCCAGCTTTGCTCAGGATTTGAATGCGAGGGTACAAATACTTTCTCCTCAAGTACAAAGCACCAATAAACGAGCTTTAGATGTATTAAAAACCACTATCCAGGATTTTCTTAACAACCGGAAATGGTGCGAAGCTACGCTACAAGCTCAAGAAAGAATTGATTGCAATTTCGTCATCACTGTTAAAGATTGGGATGGCTCTAGCAACTTCAAGGCTGAAGCTCAAATCATCAGTACTCGCCCGGTTTATGGCAGCACTTATAATACCCCTATTTTAAGTGTAAATGATAAAAACTTTGATTTCAACTATTCCGAAGGTCAGCCTTTAGATTTTTCAGACCAAAGTTTTAGCTCCAATTTGAGCTCTCTTTTAGCTTTTTATGCCTATGTTATCGTGGGGATGGATTTCGACACCTTCTCTAAATTGGGCGGCACTCCTTATTATGCCAAAGCTCAAACGGTTTTAAATAATGCTCAAAGTGCACCTTATACCGGTTGGAAAGCGTTTGAAGGTTTAAGAAACAGGTATTGGCTGATAGAAAACCTCACCAATAAAAGTTTTCTTCCTTTAAGAAGTCTGCTTTACACCTACCATCGTGAAGGTTTAGATTTAATGAGTGAGGATGTGAAAAAAGGACGTAAAAATATAGCCTCAGCACTTCCTGATTTAACCGAACTCAATCAACAAAAACAAGGATCTATGCTAAATCAAGTGTTTTTTTCAGCTAAAGCTGATGAAATCGTCGATATTTTTAGTGCATCAGACCCGATAGAAAAAACCAAGATTTATAATGTAATGGTGCAGGTTGACCCTGCCGACCAAACTAAATTCGAAGCCTTAAAAAACGGAAAATAATTTATGCTGAGCCGATTACTGATTAAAAATTACGCCTTAATTGATAATCTCGACATCAGTTTTGATGAGGATTTAAATGTCATTACCGGAGAAACTGGAGCAGGTAAATCTATTGTTTTAGGCGCACTGGGTCTAATTTTAGGGCAAAGAGCCGAAAGTAAATATTTCTTCAATCAGCAAAAAAAATGTATTGTAGAAGGTTTCTTTCAAATCCAATCTTATCACTTAGAAAGCTTTTTTGAAGCCCATGATTTAGATTATGAGGTAGAAACGGTTTTACGCAGAGAAATTGCTTTAGATGGGAAATCACGAGCTTTTATTAATGATACGCCTGTTACGCTAAACATTCTGAAAGCTTTAGGTCAACAATTGATTGATGTGCACTCGCAACATGCCACTTTAGAAATCAATAATTCCGATTTTCAATTGTTGGTGGTGGATGTGATGGCAAACCATGATGCTTTATTAAAAGATTATCATCAAGAATATCATCATTATAAAAAGCAGCAAAAAAAGCTCAAGAGTTTAGAAGCATCCATCGACCAGGCCAAAGCCGATCAAGATTATTTTCAATTTCAATTTGATGAACTTTCTGAAGCTGCCCTTCAAGCAGATGAACAAGAGCATTTAGAAAACGAACTCAACAGCTTAACGCATGCAGAGGAAATCAAGAGAAACCTCTTGTCTGCCAATTATTTGATGCTACAACAGGAGGGGGCTGCTCATCCACTTTTAAGAGAAGCTTTATCGCAAATTCAAGCTTTAGAGAAGTATCAACCTGCCATCGGTCCATTGGCAGAGCGTTTGAAAAGTGCATTAATAGAAATCAAAGACATTGCGGATGAGCTAGAAAATTTAGAGCAACAAACCGCTTTTAATGAGCAAAGGGCGGATGAAATTAACGAACGCTTAAGCTTATTGTACAGCCTTCAAAAGAAGCATCGTGTAAATTCTAATGAAGATCTTTTGAAACTGCAAGATGAATTGAGCGAGAAACTGAATCAGATTTTATTTGCAGATGAGGATTTACAAAAGCTACAAAAAGAATTAAAGGTCCTTCAGAAATCCTTAGAGGAGAAAGCGGCAGTCATCAGCCAAAAACGAAGAAAGGTAATTCCAGAGATAGAACAACATATTTTGGCCATTTTAGAACAAGTAGGCATGAACAATGCTCAAATTAAAGTAGAGCAGCACATTAAAGAATCTTCAGCTTTTGATGAAAATGGCATAGACCAAATTCGATTTTTATTTAATGCCAATAAAGGTCATCAATTAAACGAACTACAAAAGGTAGCTTCGGGAGGTGAACTCTCTCGTTTGATGCTCAGTATTAAATCATTAATAGCGAAAAAAACGGCTTTACCTACCATCATTTTTGATGAAATTGATACAGGTGTTTCTGGCGAAGTGGCACATCGCGTGGGTAATATCATGCAAGAATTAGCTAAGGATATGCAAGTAATCACCATCACGCACTTACCGCAGATGGCTAGCAAAGGGAAATCGCATTATTTTGTGTACAAAACTTTGAAAGAGGAGCTCACTTACACTCAAATCAAGAAATTGACTAAAGAAGAGCGTGTACTAGAGATTGCTAAGATGCTAAGTGGCGAGAATCCAAAAGCATCTGCCTTACAAAATGCCAGAGAACTTTTGCAAGATTAATCATGATAAAAATCTAAAAAATTATAACCTTTACAAATAATTTAGACGGTCTTCTTTAACTGAAAAAGATAATAGAAAACCACAAACAGACAAAAAATGGCTTATAACTTACTAAAAGGAAAAAGAGGGATCATCACAGGTGCTTTAGATCACAATTCTATTGCATGGAAAGTGGCTGAAAAAGCACATGAGGAAGGTGCAACATTTGTATTGACTAACGCCCCAATCGCTATGCGAATGGGTGAAATCAATGATCTAGCAGAAAAAACTGGCTCGCAAATTATCCCTGCTGATGCAACCAATATTGAAGAATTAACCCATTTATTCACGCAAGCTCAAGAAGTTTTAGGTGGGAAGATTGATTTCGTATTACATTCTATTGGAATGAGTGTAAACATCAGAAAAAAGATTCCTTATACCGAATTAAACTATGATTATTTCATGAAAGGGATTGATGTTTCTGCGATGTCTTTACACAAAATGTTGGCGGTAGCCAAAAAATTAGATGCCATTAACGAAGGCGGAAGTGTGGTAGCCTTAACTTATATGGCTGCACAACGCACCTTCCCTTTTTATACTGATATGGCAGATATCAAAGCTATGTTAGAATCTATTGCTCGAAGCTTTGGTTATCACTATGGTGTAGAAAAGAAAGTCAGAATTAATACCGTTTCCCAATCGCCAACCCGCACCACTGCAGGTTCAGGTATTAAAGGATTCGATAATTTCTATGATTTTGCCGATAAAATCGCACCGTTAGGAAATGCAGATGCCGAATCTTGTGCAGATTATTGTATCACCCTATTCTCAGACTTAACCCGTATGGTTACCATGCAAAATTTATTCCATGATGGAGGTTATTCTTCAACAGGAGTGAGTATGGATGTGATGGATAAAATTGGGGGCGAAGGCTAAACAAAAAAATGGTTACTTGCAGAAACTCTCCTTATCGAGGGCTTTTTTTATTTCTTGATTAACAAATTTAGATCAAAAAGTTGACCATAAAAGAGCCCTCAGCCAATCTACTGAAGGCTCTTAATTTTTTCTCTTCTCCTATTTTTGGGATGGTATCAGAACCAATTTTACCGATAAATTCCCTGGATTGGCAATCACTTGATCATAATTGGCACTTTGCACTTCCAAAACCACTTTGGCATTGGTTGCCGAAAAACTGTAAGATAAGCCATTATAAGTCTGAGGAACAGATATGTAGGTGGTTCCTCCATCATAAGAGATATACACCAAAACTCCATCATAATCATTAATATAATTATCTCCTTGCAAAAAGCTGAGTGAAGCAACATAAGTATATCCTCCGTCTGTACTACTCCAGCTATCGCTGTTTACACTATAATAAACGGTTTGATTGGGCGTGGTATAATATTGTTCGGTCACTTTGCGACAGGCAGATACTCCAAGTATCGATAAGCCTAAAAATAAAAATAGAATCCTTTTCATATCAACATGTTTATACAAAGACGATACCAAAAGACTTTTGGTTGCAAGAAGTGTTCAATAAAAAAAGCACCCACCTATCGGCGGATGCTTTCCTAAGATTTCAAAATGGTGGCAAACTTAATCTTCTTCTTTCTCCTCTTCCTTTTTCTTACGCTTCTTAGCCAATTTGCCGACAATTTTGATTTCCTCTTTTTCTTTATCGAAATCTACCTCCATGGTATCACCTTCTGCTAATTCGCCTTTAAGGATTTCCTCTGCAATAGGATCTTCTAAAAATTTCTGGATAGCTCGTTTTAGTGGTCTGGCTCCAAAATTAGCATCAAATCCTTTCTCAGCGATGTATTCTTTGGCTGCTTCGGTTAATTTGATTTCATAACCCAAAGCATGTACCCTACCAAATAGTGCACTCAATTCAATATCGATGATTTTGAAGATTTCTTCTTTGGCTAGAGAATTAAACACAATCACATCATCTACCCTATTCAAAAACTCAGGAGCGAAAGCTCTTTTTAAAGCACTTTCTATCACTGCTCTGCTGTGAGCATCTGCTTGAGATGTTTTTGCGGCAGTAGTAAATCCTACACCTTGACCAAAATCTTTTAACTGTCGGGCTCCAATATTGGAAGTCATGATGACGATGGTATTTCTAAAATCAACTTTTCTTCCCAATGAATCGGTCAACTGCCCTTCATCCAAGACTTGTAGTAAGATATTGAATACATCAGGGTGAGCTTTCTCAATCTCATCTAATAAAATCACCGCATAAGGCTTTCTGCGAACTTTCTCTGTTAACTGTCCACCTTCTTCATAACCCACATAGCCCGGAGGCGCTCCCACTAAACGCGATACTGCAAATTTCTCCATGTACTCGCTCATGTCAATCTGAATCAACGCGTCGTCAGAATCAAACATGAAACGGGCTAACTCTTTGGCTAATTCTGTTTTTCCTACTCCGGTTGGACCTAAGAAAATAAAGGAACCGATGGGTTTCTTTGGATCTTTCAATCCAGCTCTGGTTCTTTGGATGGCTTTAGTTAATTTCTTGATGGCTTCATCCTGACCAATGATTTTCTCATTGATTTTCTCGAACATATTCAACAGTTTCTGGCTGTCTGTTTGTCCAACCCTTTGCACCGGAATACCCGTCATCATAGAAACCACCTCTGCAACATTATCTTCGGTTACTGTGTATCTCTTGGTTTTGGTTTCTGCTTCCCATTCGGTTTTGGCTCTATCCAATTGCTCTAACAAATTCTTTTCGGTATCTCTTAGCTTGGCGGCTTCTTCATATTTTTGGCTTTTCACCACACGGTTCTTCTCTACCTTAATCAGCTCTATTTTCTGCTCAATATCAATGATATTTTGTGGAACATGAATATTAGTTAAGTGAACTCTTGAGCCTGATTCGTCCAAAGCATCAATCGCTTTATCTGGCAAGAAACGATCAGTGATGTATCTGGAAGTTAAACTTACACAAGCATTAATGGCTTCTTCTGTATAGGTTACGCCGTGGTGATCTTCGTATTTATCTTTAATTCTATTTAAGATTTCTATCGTCTCAGTTGGCGTAGCAGGTTCTATCATCACTTTTTGGAAACGACGATCTAAAGCGCCATCTTTCTCTATATACTGACGATACTCATCTAAAGTAGTTGCTCCAATGCATTGAATTTCGCCTCTGGCTAATGCCGGTTTAAACATGTTAGAAGCATCTAAAGAACCTGAAGCTCCTCCTGCCCCCACGATGGTATGGATTTCATCAATAAATAAAATCACATCTGGAGATTTCTCTAACTCGTTCATCACTGCTTTCATGCGCTCTTCAAACTGACCACGGTATTTAGTACCTGCCACTAAAGAAGCCAAATCTAAGGTGACTACTCTTTTGTTAAATAAAACCCTAGAAACTTTGCGTTGTACAATTCTTAAAGCCAGCCCTTCTGCAATGGCTGATTTACCCACACCGGGTTCTCCAATTAAAATTGGATTGTTTTTCTTTCTTCTGGATAAAATTTGAGAAACACGCTCAATTTCTTTTTCTCTGCCCACAATCGGGTCGAGTTTACCATCTTCCGCCATGCGTGTCAAATCTCTACCAAAATTGTCTAAAACAGGAGTTTTAGATTTAATATCTGATACTTTTTTAGGAGCAGAAAAGGCATCATCATCTTTAAAATCTTCATCGCCTCCGGTAGTTGATGCAGAAGGTTCATCTCTGAAACCTCCTTTGTTATGCTCTACCTCTGCTTTAAAAATTTCATAATTGATATTGAACTGCGCTAGTATCTGCGAAGCGATGTTATCCTCTTCTCTCAGGATAGAAAGCAACAAATGCTCTGTACCAATCACATCGCTTTTAAATATTTTTGCTTCTAAATAGGTAATTTTTAGAACTTTTTCTGCTTGCTTGGTTAATGGGATGTTTCCCAAATTTACGGTAGTGCCGGCATTGCCTCTCACGGCATCTTCAACAGCTCTCCGTAGTTTTGCTGTATCAACACCTAAAGACCTTAAAATCTTGATTGCCATACCATCCCCTTCCCTAATCAAACCTAACAATAAATGTTCTGTACCGATATAATCATGACCTAACCTTAATGCCTCTTCTCGGCTGTAAGATATCACGTCTTTTACTCTCGGTGAAAATTTAGCTTCCATATAAACCTTTCTATAAGTGTTGAACGTTCTAATGTATTAAAATGTTTCCTATTCTGATTAGAACTGTTGGAGAGTATTTATCAACAATACGACCAAATCAGTGGAAAACGCTACTTATTTGCAGAGAAGAAGAATATTTACCGTTTTCTAATCAAAAAGGCGATATTTGCCCCAAATAAAGGAAAAAATGGCAGACGAAAAAATAATATTTTCTATGGCAGGGGTCAATAAGATTTATCCCCCTCAGAAACAGGTGTTAAAAAATATTTATCTCTCTTTCTTTTACGGAGCAAAAATTGGGGTGATTGGTTTAAATGGTTCTGGAAAATCTTCGCTATTAAAAATTATAGCTGGTTTAGATAAAAGCTTTCAAGGTGAGGTGGTGTTCTCTCCCGGATACTCGGTAGGTTATCTAGCACAAGAACCTGAATTAGACCCCACTAAAACCGTAAAAGAAATCGTTGAGGAGGGTGCCAAAGCCATTACAGACATCCTTAAAGAATATGAAGAAATCAACGAGAAATTTGCTTTGCCTGAGGTGTATGAGGATGCCGATACCATGGAAAAACTGATGAATCGACAAGGGGAATTGCAGGATAAAATTGATGCGGTTGATGGTTGGGGATTGGATGCCCAATTAGAAAGAGCGATGGATGCTTTACGTTGCCCGGAACCTGAAACACTGATTGCCACATTGTCAGGAGGAGAACGCAGAAGAGTTGCCTTATGCCGATTATTGATTCAACAACCTGATGTATTGTTATTAGATGAGCCCACTAACCACTTAGATGCCGAATCTATTGATTGGTTAGAACAACATTTACAACAATATGCCGGAACGGTGATTGCCGTTACTCACGACCGGTATTTCTTAGATAACGTAGCCGGCTGGATTTTAGAACTTGACCGTGGGGAAGGTTTGCCGTGGAAAGGAAATTACTCTTCTTGGCTCGATCAAAAATCTAAGCGTTTGGCACAAGAAGAAAAAACAGAAAGCAAACGCCAGAAAACTTTAGAGCGGGAGTTAGAATGGAGCCGAATGCCCCCTAAAGCCCGTCATGCCAAATCAAAAGCTCGTTTATCTAATTATGAAAAACTAGCCTCAGAAGAAACCAAAGAAAGAGAAGAAAGATTAGAGCTTTTTATTCCTCCAGGCCCAAGATTGGGGAATGTAGTTATTGAAGCGCAAAACGTAACCAAGGCTTTTGGAGATAAGGTATTGTTTGATAACCTCACTTTTTCCCTCCCACCAGCAGGTATTGTGGGAATCATCGGTCCGAATGGCGCAGGTAAAACCACTTTATTTCGCCTTATTACCGGTCAAGATCAGCCTGATGCCGGCACTTTTAGAGTGGGTGATACGGTTAAATTAGGTTATGTAGATCAATCTCATGATGATTTAGACCCTAATAAATCAGTTTGGGAAAACATCACCGGAGGTTTAGAAAATATCCCGCTAGGTCACCGAGTAGTGAATTCAAGAGCTTATGTTTCTCGTTTTAATTTCAACGGAGCAGATCAGCAAAAGAAAGTGGGCGTATTATCTGGAGGAGAAAGAAATCGCGTTCACCTAGCCATTACTTTAAAAGAAGGCAGTAATGTATTGCTATTGGATGAGCCTACCAATGATATTGACGTGAATACCCTCAGAGCTTTAGAAGAAGCTTTAGATGATTTTGGAGGTTGTGCCGTTATCATCTCTCACGATAGGTGGTTCCTTGATCGTATTTGTACGCATATTTTAGCCTTTGAAGGCGATTCTCAGGTGTATTTCTTTGAAGGAAACTATTCAGAATACGAAGAAAACCGTAAGAAACGTTTGGGTGATGTAGCTCCGAAAAGGATTAAGTACAGGAAATTAGCTTAAACCTGTTGCTTAGGCTTTTCTTTTGCCTTCAAAAAAAGCTGTGGAAAAGCGGATAAATGTTAACAATTAAATCATCTTAAATTGATAAAACTATGAAATACAATTACTTAATTTTATAGACCTCAAAAATATAAGGGTCGTTTCATCTAAATCTAATTGTATGACCTGGAAAAAATTTAGCGGCGAGAAACTTACCTCGTCCATCTTAGAAGAAGTAGAACAAGCCATTGAGCGGGAGGTTAACTTAGGCAATAAGCTAAAAGTTTGTATTGGCACCGATTCTCAAGTAAAAGGGAGTGTTACCGATTTTGCTACAGTCATAGTTTTTCTGCGTGAGCAAAAAGGAGGATTTATGTTCATCCATCAAGAACGTACTACACAGAAAATGAGTATAAAAGAGCGAATGCTTTCTGAGGTTCAAAAATCTATTGAATGTGCCTATTCCTTATGTGATTTATTGGATTTATACGATGTAGATCTAGAGGTACATGCCGATATCAATACCAACCCGAATTTTAAATCTAATGCCGCTTTACATGAAGCCATGGGCTATATCCTCAGTATGGGTTTTGTATTTAAAGCCAAACCTGAAGCTTTTGCCAGTAGCTATTGCGCTAATAAAATGGTACAATAAAAAATCCTGATTTGCACACAAATCAGGATTTTTTATTCATGATTTAACCATTTAATGTTGGATAAATTCTTGGGGACTTAATAAAGTACCTTGAGTATATTTCTCTGCATGTTGTGTTTCATCCAAACCTAGCTCCTCTTCTTCTTCACTCACACGAATAGGCTCAATAAAGTTGATGAGCTTAAAAATGATGAAAGAAACGGTAAAGCTATAGGTAACGGTGATGAGAAGGGTTTTCACCTGAATAAAGAAGAAATGCCAATTCCCAAAAAGCAAACCATCATTGCCTGCGGGGTTAATCATTTTAGAAGCAAAAACACCGGTAAATAATACCCCAACCATCCCTCCTAATCCGTGGCAAGGAAAAACATCTAAGGTATCATCTAAGCGAGATTTAGATTTGATGTGAACAGCAATATTAGAAACGATGGAAGCGAATACCCCAATAAAAATGCTATGAGGTATATCCACAAAACCAGCCGCTGGGGTGATGGCAACCAAACCTACTACTGCGCCGATACAAAAACCCAAAACCGAAGGTTTTTTGTTTTTTAGAACATCAAAAAACATCCAAGATAAACCTCCCGCTGCTGCTGCTGTATTGGTAGTTGCAAAAGCCGACACCGCTAGGCCATTGGCTGCTAAAGCAGAACCTGCATTAAAGCCAAACCAACCAAACCACAATAAACCAGTTCCGATGAGTACGTAAGGAATATTTGCCGGTGGAATTTCTTTTTGCTCGATATGCACCTTTCTACGCTTTAATACTAAAGCACCTGCTAAAGCGGCACAACCTGCTGAAATGTGCACTACAGTGCCGCCGGCAAAGTCCAGAGCACCCATTTTAAACAAAAATCCATCGGGATGCCATGTCCAATGAGCTAAAGGTGCATAAACAAAAATGCTGAACAAGACCGTGAACAAAATGTAAGAGGTAAAGCGGATTCTTTCAGCAACAGCTCCTACCACTAAACCTGGGGTGATGACAGCAAACATCAATTGAAATAAAGCAAATAAGGTTTGTGGAATGGTGGGTGCCAATGACCAAGGCTTGGCTGAAGCCACATCTCTAAAGAATAAATGCGTTAAAGGATTCCCGATGAAACCACCAATAGAATCTCCAAAACAAAGGCTATAGCCTACCACAATCCATAAAATGCCGACCACTCCTGCTGCTACCACACTTTTAATCATGGTAGAGAGTACATTTTTGCGATGCACCATGCCACCATAGAAAAAGGCAAGACCTGGAGTCATGATGAAGACCAGTGCCGTGGCCACTAAAATCCAAGTGATATCGGCTTGGTTGTACAGACTCTCCTCTGCGAAATTAGGATGTACCTGAATAAACAGCGTAGATAATGCTAGCGTTGCTAAAATGCCAAAAGGCAGAACCCTTTTAATGAAGGTTTGATTCATTTTTAATAAAATTAGTTTAGGTGGAGCAATAATCCGTAATATTTTTAATAAAATTACAATTTATATCAAAAAAAATTGAATAATTAGATATAATTATGGGTAAAAACTTCAAAAACACTAAAAATATTCTGAAAATATCTAAATTTTTTGATCTCAAACTTTTATCCGCTAAGGATGTTTAGCTGAGCATGAAGACCTATACTTTAAATTTTACCCAAAAAATGCCTATTAGTCTAGCGCAAGCTTGGGATTTCTTTTCTTCGCCGCTGAACCTATCGAAGATTACCCCTAAAAGCATGAATTTTGTAATCACCTCAGATTATACGCCTGAAACCAAAATGTATGAGGGTATGATTATCACCTATAAGGTTTCGCCTTTGTTGGGAATTAAAATGGATTGGATGACCGAGATTACCCATGTAAAAGAAGGTCATTATTTTATTGATGAACAAAGATTCGGTCCTTTTAAATTCTGGCACCATGAGCATCATTTTGAAGCTATTGAGGGCGGCGTATTAATGATTGATAAATTGACTTATGGCATTCCTTTTGGATTTTTAGGACGAATAGCCAATAGCATCATGGTGGCTAAACAAACGCAAGGAATATTTGATTACCGTGTAAAAGCTGTTGATGAAATGTTTGGAAAGTACAAATAGTTGAATTAGTTCATTGGTTGAATTGGTGATTGGTTTATTAGTAAAATAAGTAATGAATAGTTATTAAATTAATCATACCAAACCCTTAACTTTTGCGAAAGTCCAATGTGAAATAAATAAACCTCCCTCTATAAAACATTCTAATTTTTGCTTTTCAAGTAATTTAAACTGACTAACTAAAGGACATTGAAAATATGTATTTTTAAAATTTTCGTAAATACCGATGTAATTATCAGTTCTTACAAAAGAATAATTTTTTTTTAGTAAGTCGATCTCAAATTGTAAAGCAAATTTTCTTTTGTAGTCATATTTGAGAATTACATCTAACCCAAAACCGGTCCCATTTTTATTTTGAGTGAATAATCTGTTAGAAATATTTGTCTTAAGATGATTATTGGAATAACCACTTTCGAAACCAATAGAAAGTTGTGCTTTTGCGCCAAATCACAAAATTATAAAAAAATAAATTAAAGTAAGTTTTTGATTCATTCAATAATGATTTCCTTTTTTTTAATTGCAAGATTAATATTGCAAATAAAGTTTGCTTTAGGAAACTTTAATGTCTTTAAATAAAGAACATACCAATAACCATATTTTTTATTTCCTTTCCTTTTAATTTTTTTTACTAATACAGAGTCCCCTTCATGAAAAAAATCTCTTAGGCTGTCTCTTTCACGTTCCTGTTCAGCATCAACTTTGCTTGGATTTGTACTATTATTCAATTCCATATCCCGAAACAGCCAAATAGACCAATTAAACGGGCTTCTAAATTGCATACTCGAATACCAGCCATTTTTATCCGATCCTTTGCCAACTATTAATTTTTGCCCAACAATAATCCTAATCCCTCTATTTGTAAACAAAGTGTCATTAAGAAGATTATAAACATTATCTTTAGACGGATTAAATCTATCTGATTGAGCATACAAATTTGGGAAGTTTACTATTATTAGAACTAAAATGCAAATAATAATTTTCATATTTTTTTTATGAAAAGGTTAACAGCTAAAATAATTCTAATAATTAAAATACAAAATTAAAGCTTTTACGGAGGTTCCATTGTCAAGCTTAATTTGCAGCACATCATAATGTGTTAGAAAATTTAAATTTATGGATTGATTGAATAAATATCCATTAATTTGAATAAATCCATTTGAAAAAATCCAACTATTCCCAGCATTTGATGGAAAAGTATCTGGGAAACTATTATTACCAATAATTGGATAAACTTTTTTTATTGCATTCGTACTAATAACTTTTTGCAGTTCTGTTGTTATTTTATCTGCAGGTGTTGGAGTTATTATTTCCTTTTTACATGATGCTAATGAATAAATTAAAATTAAACCAGTGAAGATTATTTTTTTCATAATAGTATTTGAAGTTTTAATTAGGCACAATATTAGCCAAAAAAGTTTTTACAATTGTTGATGATGGAGAAACACCATTATTAGGGACTATTGTAAAAATTATTCTAACAGCTGCAAAATTGTTGATTGGCTGGTTTCTGGGAACTACGTATGTAAGACCTACTGAGGCACCTGTAACGGCAGTATGCATTCCAACTGTTTCTAAAGTGCCTCCAATTTGAGGATTCTCTGATAAATCAGGATCAATTATTACAACTTGTGTTTTAATATTGGTTACTGTTGCCCCTGTTGTTTGCTGATTATTTACTGAAGGATTCCAATAGCGTCCTAAATGAATAAAAAAAGAGAAAGGAAAGTTTTACCTCATTGTTACCTTTGAGGTTGCAAAAAAACAAACCCTTTCTCGATGATAAATA
>JACXVB010000009.1 GCA_014763615.1 Sphingobacteriales bacterium
AAACGAACCTTCATCCCACATGGCCATACTCCCGGCTCGGCGTTTTACCAGCCCAACGCTCATTAATATTTCTCTTTTCAACTAACACGTCATTTCGAACGTTAGTGAGGCCTGCCTGTCGGTTTATCCGCCGGAGGAGGGCAGACAGGAATCTCCGCGGAGTGTTTCGCTTCCTTTCACATTTGTCATCCCTATATCTTCTTCCATTGCACAAGTATCGGCTCTTCAGGTTCTGGCTTTAAGGCTTTTTCTTCCGGCTCGAAATGAACAATTTTGCCTTCTTTGAGATGGAAAGCATCTACTATTGCGCCGGCTAAAAACTTTTGGTTGTTGATGATGCCGGAGCTTCTGTAACGGAGATTCATCATCACCATTATGATTTGCTCTTTTTGTTTGGGGATGTTAAAAGCTAATTGACCACCTGTAAAATCCGCCGTTTTTTCGATTGTTAAAGGTTCGGATAAACTCAACTGAAAGCTAGATTGCTCAAAATCAAAAGCAGCAAATCCTACCATAAATAAGGCTTTATCGGCTTTTGGAGGCCATTTTATTTGGTTTTTAACCTTGATGGGTAAAAAATCTATGATTAATTGTTGTTGATTTAAGCTAAGCCCTGGCCATTGGGTACATAGATTTTCTAGTTTGGCATGAGTACTGCATTCAAAACCTTTGAGTAGGGATACATTGCCATCATATACCCTTCTGTTTCCTTTTAGCGCTTCAGGACCGCTACGCATGATTTTACGGAACACTTCTGCCAAACGGCTATGTAAATTTTCTTCAAAAGGTGCAAAGAATAGGGGTTTAAACGCCTTGCGAACCAATGCAGAGGCGCTACTTCCTTTTCCAAACTCATTAGCACTTTTTAGGCTTTCTTCAGAGGGTTGATAGCTGGCTGTTTTTTTACGCGTATAATGTTCTTTCCCTCTGCGATAACCTACGGTTTCACCCAATTTTCCAACATAAGGTAAAATTCCATTTTGTCTTCCCATTTTTTTTGTATATTCAATTTTTAAACTTTCTACCGCTCCATTTCCTTTCATTTCAGATCAAAAGTCCAACTCAAGTCCAAGTGAAGTCCATGTTTTGTCCAGCTCTTTTCCATGCTTTCTTTTAGTGTCCTTTCACTCACCTTATAGTTTCCCTTTAAAAAAGCTTGTTTTCTAAAAGTAGGTACGAACATGACCAAAAGCAGGGCAGAACAGAGGCATAGGAGCTGTTTCTAAATTAAATTTAGCATAATAGATTGATTTTCAAAAGATAGTAGGGGTAAATTTATTTTCTGTTGAATTTAAAATTGAGAAATCACTGTATTTGAGGCTTGTTTGAAGGGATTTTGTACGGGATGATGGTGCTGAGGTATCTGATTTAGAGGATGCTTTTTTTAAATGTATTGTGGATAAACGTTTTTGCCTGTTTTCAAGAATTAATCTACAGTATTGAACTCAAATCCTGAATAAAATACCTCTTAGGAAGATGGCTTTTTGGTGCGCCTAAAATGTTTGGTTTTTTGAAATTGAGTGGGGTTGGTGAGGGTACTCTTTTTTGTTGTATGGATAGGATACCTTATCAATAATAGTATTTGGAAGTCATCAGAGGGGCGTTTTCTAATGGTTTTTTTTATAAAAATGGGCTATATTCAGCACACGCCTTCTCGGTAATTTGTGCCCCTGTAGCCAGCATACTGCCCAAAATTGAGTGTTCAATTGAATGATGCAAATTAACGATTTTAAATTTAATAGGTTTTGATTAGATTCGTGGATTGAGGCTGATATCACTATTAAATCCTGCTAGCTATGCTTATAATATGAAGTTTAATTTTTAATATCTAATGTCTATAACCAAAACGATTACCGAGAAACCATTAGAGAAGCCCCTCTGGAAAGCAGCAGACAAACTCCGCAAGAACATTGACGCTGCCGAATACAAGCTTGTTGTTTTAAGAAAACCTGAATAAACCAATAAGGATGAACCTTTCAAAAATAAATTATGAGTACACAAGATATACGCTGGCAACAACGCTTTAGCAATTATGTAAAGGCATTTTTGAAATTAGAACAAGCTGTATTGAAAATCAAAGAAGAATATCAGATTGAAGAAGATGGAACTATTGATGAAGACAGCTTTTTAGACAATATTATTAAAGAAGGATTGATACAACGCTTTGAATATACCCATGAGTTGGCTTGGAATGTAATGAAGGATTTTTTAGAAAATGCCGGAAACAACAATATATTTGGATCAAAAGATGCTACTAGAGAGGCCTTTGCTAGGGGTTTGATTATAAATGGTGAGGTTTGGATGGATATGATTAAAAGCCGCAATAAAACATCGCACACTTACAATGAAGAAACAGCTCATGATATTTTTATGAAAATAGTTCATGAATACTACCAGGAGTTCAATCAGTTTAGAGAGCGCATGGAAACATTGTGAAGCGGAGAACAATGAAAACTGATATGATGTTTGGATTAAAAACAGCAACCATTGAAGCTATCCAGGATGTTTTTAAAAAACATCCTGAATTAGAAAGCGCCATTTTGTATGGTTCAAGGGCAAAAGGTAACTACCGCCATGGCTCTGATATTGACCTGACCTTAGTAGGTGAACAGCTAAATTTGACCACTCTACAAAAAATAGAAAATGAATTAGACGACTTGCTGTTACCTTATCAAATGGATTTGTCTTTGTACAAGCAAATTGGGAATAAAGAATTGCTTGAACACATTGAACGAGTTGGAAAAGTTTTCTTTGATAGCAATGAAATGATTTCTAGTAAGCTTAACGGTCTGAACAGTAAAAAGTCTTGAACCTTAATTTTAGAGATTAAAAGATTTCTTGATTATGGAGTATGAAGAATTAACTCACAAAATTATAGGAGCTTCAATGGAAGTGCATAGATATATGGGTAATGGCTTTCAGGAAGTAGTATATCAACGGGCTTTGGCTATTGAAATGCAATTACGTAATATTTCATTTGCCAGAGAGCAGGAAATACCTTTGGTGTACAAAGGATAGGATGTGGGTACCCGAAGAGTTGACTTTTTTGTGGAAGACAAAATAATAGTAGAAATAAAAGCAATCATCAATTTAGAAGACGTTCATTTAGCACAAGCTATTAACTATACCTAGAAATAGGACTACTCCTCAATTTTGGCTCAAAAAGTTTACAATTTAAACGAGTACACCATAACAAACTAAAATCTTGAACCATGATTAAACAGGATGATAGGATAGCCGTGATTTTAACACTTCAAAAAAGTAAAAAATCAAGTAATCAAGAAAATCAATTAAAATCATGGTTAAAACACCTTTTAAATATTGAAATCAAATGAGTGCTTGGAAGGATTACAAGTTAATGGACGTAGCTATGGCTACGGACCGCCAGCGATTGGGCGGGCAACTAAACCGTATTAGAAATTACGGTATGAGGGTTGTGGCCTTTCCACCTGCTATAGGTGAAAAGGTTTGGGTTTAAGAGCTATCAGAAACTTGTTTTCTGGTGGTTTTTTTATAAAAATGAGCTATGATTCTATACAAAAAAAATGCTTTTGCACCCCTGAAGCCCGCAGACCTGCCCAAAATCGAGTGCAGAACTGAATGATGTAAATTAACGATTTTAAATTTAGTAGGTTTTGAAGTTTTAGGGGAATTAAATGAGGGAGATTTAAAACTTTTACAAGCTAAAATTAAATCTGCACCTACGATAACACCAGCTTTAAAAAAGACGTTTGGTTTATATTTATAGTTTTGTACACCTATTAAAGCTCAAACCAAAAATCAAGAACCAAAAGGATATTTAATTTTTAGGGAAAATAGGTTTACAACTAATTTCATGAAATTAAAGAATGAGGCTCAGGTGATAAAGAGGCTAAACTCATTATCATTTAACAGGGGTTAAGTCTTTTCATATTGCCCCAGAGTTGATTCAGGAATAAGAGGCTTATGCGAAGACTTTTTTTTTGGGGGTTTCAGTGATTTGGTTTTGTATTAAAATTAGAGAGATGCTGATTTACATCAGCATGACAAAAGATGAAAGGCATTGAAACGCTCACAGAGCCCCTTGTATGCCCTCCTCTGCCAGATATACCGACAGGCAGGATTCAGACTCTCTCTATTAGAAATGAAAACTCTTATCTATTCCTTATCTGTGGATAAAATCTAAGAGCAGATAGGAGATCGTATAGGTATCCTATTAGGACAAGATGGATCTGATTCCGACCTTTTTTAGTGGGAGCAGGGGAATATTCTTTTTGATTGCAGCCAGCGAAGAAGTACTGTTTCTTCACTTCTTAAGAATGTGGAAAAATCCTTCGATTTTAAGCTAAAATTTTCGATATTGAAGCTTCCAATTAGCTTGAATTTATTAACTTCGCGTACACTTTTAATAGGTGTAATCCGATTATTGAACAAAACACTATATGGCTGAAGAAAACGATCAGAACGAAGAACAACACGACAAAATCATAAAAATTAATATTGAGGAAGAAATGAAATCGGCCTACATCGATTATTCGATGTCGGTGATTGTTTCTAGGGCTTTACCAGATGTGAGAGATGGTTTAAAACCTGTACACCGTAGGGTTTTATATGGTATGCTTGATTTGGGTTTGGCCAGCAATAAACCTTATAAAAAATCTGCCCGTATTGTGGGGGAGGTTTTGGGTAAGTATCACCCGCATGGGGATAGCTCTGTTTATGATACCATGGTGCGTATGGCGCAACCTTGGAGTTTACGCTATCCTTTGGTAGATGGACAAGGTAACTTTGGGTCGATAGATGGTGATTCGCCAGCAGCCATGCGTTATACAGAGGCTCGTTTTAAGAAAATGGCCGAAGAAATGTTGGCGGATATCAATAAAGATACCATCGACTATCGCTTAAACTTTGATGATTCTTTAGAAGAGCCAACGGTTTTGCCAAGTAAATTTCCTAACCTTTTGGTTAATGGTGGTTCTGGTATTGCAGTAGGTATGGCTACCAATATGGCACCTCATAATTTATCGGAGGTGATTGATGGAATTGTAGCCTATATTGATAATAAAGAGATTGAGATTTCGGAGTTGATGCAATACATTAAAGCACCTGATTTTCCAACAGGAGGAATTATCTATGGTTTTGAAGGCGTAAAAGATGCTTTTGAAACGGGTAGAGGTAGGATTGTGATGCGTGGGGTGGCAGAGATTGAAACCTTATCTAATGATCGAGAAAGAATCATCGTTACAGAAATCCCTTATCAGGTAAACAAGGCCATCATGATTGAGCGTACTGCTGAATTAGTGAATGAGAAGAAGATTGAAGGTATTTCTGAGATTAGAGATGAATCTGATAGAGACGGGATGCGTGTAGTTTACGAGATCAAACGTGATGCGAATGCAGCTATCGTATTGAATAACTTATATAAATACACGGCTTTACAAACTTCTTTCAGTGTAAATAACATCGCTTTGGTGCATGGTCGCCCGATGATGCTGAACTTGAAGGATCTCATCAGACATTTCGTAGAACATCGTCATGAGGTAGTGGTTCGTCGTACCAAGTTTGAATTGGCAGAGGCCGAGAAAAGAGCGCATATTCTACAAGGTTTATTGATTGCTTTAGATCATTTAGATGAAGTGATTAAATTAATCAGAGCATCTGAAACCCCAGAAGAGGCTCGTGAAGGTTTGATTGCCTCTTTTGGTTTATCAGATATTCAGGCAAGAGCTATTTTGGATATGACGCTTCGTCGTTTAACCGGACTAGAGCGTGATAAAATCAAGGAAGAATACGCCGAATTGATGAAAACCATCGATTATTTAAATTCTATTTTAAATGATGAGGGTTTAAGAATGCAAATCATCAAAGATGAATTGCAGGAGATGAAAGATAAATACGGAGATGAGCGTAGAACAGTGGTGGTACACTCTGCTGCCGAGATGATGACGGAGGATTTCATTGAAGATGAGGATGTAGTGATTACCATTTCAAGAGAAGGTTATATCAAAAGAACGCCTTTAACCGAATACCGTACACAAGGTAGAGGAGGTAAGGGAAGTATCGGTTCTAACTCTAGAGATGAGGATTTTATCGAGCATATTTTTATAGCTTCTAACCATAATTACCTATTATTCTTCACTGATAAAGGTAAATGTTACTGGTTGAGGGTGTTTGAGATCCCAGAAGGGAGTAGAACGAGTAAAGGTAGAGCTATCCAAAACATCATCAATATAGAAAAAGAGGAAAAAATAAGAGCCTACATTAAAGTGGTGAACTTGAAGGATCAAGATTATTTAGAAAATAATTTTATCATCATGTGTACTAAGAAAGGTACCATCAAGAAAACTACATTAGAGGCTTACAGTCGCCCAAGAGCAAACGGTATCAATGCCATAAATATTAATGAGGGTGACGAATTGTTAGAAGCCAATTTAACTACTGGAAGTTCTGAAATTGTGATGGCTTTGCGTTCTGGTAGGGCAATTAGGTTTAATGAATCAACCGTTCGTCCAATGGGAAGAACAGCCACCGGTGTACGTGGAATTACCCTTTCTGGGCCAACAGATGAAGTAGTTGGTATGATTAGTGTAGAATCTCATGAGAGTACTATTTTGGTAGTTTCTGAAAAGGGCTACGGAAAACGTACGGATGTAGATGACTATCGCGTAACCAATAGAGGTGGAAAAGGGGTGAAAACCATCAATGTTACCGAGAAAACAGGAGCCTTGGTGTCTATTAAAGACGTGACCGATAAGGATGATTTGATGATTATCAATCGTTCTGGTATTGTGATAAGGATTGCGATGAGCAACCTGAGAGTAATGGGAAGAGCCACACAAGGAGTAAGATTGATTACTTTAAAAGAAGGAGATGCAATTGCTTCTGTAGCAAAAGTAGAACACGATGAAGAAGAGGAAGTGAATGCTGAAGTGATAGTAACGGATGGCGAGGTATTGGATATAGCACCAGATCCCGTGGAAGAGGATGATGTAACGCCAGATGAAGACGAAGAAAATAATGAACAAACTGAAGACTAAAATAATAATAAAAACAAAAAAGGTTAAACAATGAAAAAGACAATTTTAAGCTTGATACTCCTAGTTTCATTCTTTGGAGCCATGGCACAAAAAGGAGCAATAAAGGAAGCTAAGAATAGTTATGCTTTGTATGAGCTTGGCTTATCATCAAAGGCGAGTATGCAAAAGCAATTAGAAACTTTAGATTTAGCGAAAGCTTCGGCAGATAAAGCCATTATCAATGATAAAACTAAAGATGATGTAGAACTTTGGGCCTATAGAAGCTTAATTTATTCTGCGATAGCTGTAACCGATACGGCAAATAAAAGTAATGCGGAAACTGCTTTTAAAACTGCTCAAGAATCTATCGCGAAAGCCAAAACTTTAGACACTGATAAAGCTCAAGCAAAGATTATTGAAAGTGCTGAGAAAAACTTAGCCATTATGATGCAAAACAAAGGTGTGGCGGCTTTTAACAAAAAAGATTTTAAAGAAGCTTATAACTCTTTCAAATTTATTACTTCGGTAATGCCTCAAGACTCCTTGTTTACTTTATACACTGCTATTGCTGCTAAAAATGCACAGATGTATGATGAAGCGGTGAAATACTATCAAAAAACCATAGAAATCAATCCGAAAAATCCAGGGATCTATCAAGAGTTAGAAAGAACTTACATGGAAAAACAAGATACTACTAATGCGCTAAAAGTAATTGAGGAGGGAAGAGAAAAACACCCAGATTTCTTAGGTTTAATATATGATGAATTGAATATTTATTTAGCTAGAAATCAATCAGCTCAGCAAATTACTAAAATTGAGAATGCCATTGCTAAAGATCCTAAAAACAAAACACTTTATTTTGTTGCGGGGATTGCTTATTCTGCAAGTAATCAGCCAGAAAAAGCCGAAGAATCCTATAAAAAGGCTTTAGAAATTGATCCAAATTATGCAGATGTGATTTACAATTTAGCGGTAATCTATATCAATAAGGGTAACGAGTTTATTAATGCAGCAAATAAATTACCGAACAACAAATCTACCGAAGCAAAGTACAACGATTTAAAGAACAAGTTTCAAGACCAGTTGAATAAAGCTTTACCGCTCTTAGAAAAAGCGAGAGAGTTGAATCCGAAAGATGCTGGTACCTTAACTACTTTGAGAGAAGTTTATGTAAAATTAAACAAATTGGATAAAGCTGCCGAAGTGAAGAAAGCTTTAGATGAATTGTAAAACATAGCATGCTAAACAAATCAAAGCTTCGAAATTATTCGAGGCTTTTTTTGTGTTCTAACTTATCGGTATTGGTTGATTTAAAAGAGTTAAAACGAGGTTTAACCATTTTGATGCTCCGCTTAGAAAGTTCAAGGCTGGCATTCAATTCAAAGCCAATTAAGAGAATTAAGGAGTTAAAGTATAACCACAGCATGACCACTAACAAGGTACCGATAGAGCCATAAAGCTTGTTATAAGTCCCAAAATTATTGATATAATAGGAAAATCCCACGGAAGTAATGACCGCTAAAACAGTAGCAAACCAAGAACCTGGGCTAAAGAATTTCCATTTTTTTGAATTCGCAGGTCCGTAGCGATATAAAATAGAAGTAGTAACGAAGTAAACCACCACAATAATGATCCATTTAGAAATCGAAATCAAATAAATCCAAAAAAGACCATCGCTCAAGCCTAATCCTTTTTTTACAAAATTGATGATAAACTCGCCCACGATCATAATGGCTACGCCTAATATCAAAGAAAAAGCAATGAGTAAGGTGAGGTTCAAGGCTACAAATCGTTGCCTAAACCAGGATCTGGTTTCTACAATCAACGATGATTTATTGAAAGCTTGCATTAAAGTGTGAATGCCATTGGTTGCGAAAAATAGGGCTAAAATAAAACCTAAAGAGAGTAATTTTGCATTTTGATGCTTTACAATATCCTCTAAAGTAGATTCAAAAGCGAGGTAGGCATTATGGGGTAATAGCAGTGCAATGAGTGATAGGAGTTGGTCTTGAAAGTTTTGAATCGGGATGTAAGGAATTAATGTAAAAAGGAAAATGATAGACGGGAAAATCGCCATCATAAAGTTATAGGCTAATGATGAAGCTTTATTTACTAAGGAATCTTTCCCAATTTCCTGAAAGAAAAATAAACCAACGGTGTATAAGGGCAGCGGGCTAAATCCGGGTAGGATGATGTATTTCGTCCACTCGATAAACTTATTGTAAATTCTAAATTTGAGCAAAAATTGGTGTAACCACTGCATTATTCTAAGTTAGAAAAATATATTCCAATCTTTTCTAAGAAATTTGGAGGAGGCATACAAGGTTTGTTTCTTTTCATATCTACAAAAACCAAGGTGGTTTCTCCTATATTAATCAGCTCATCCTTTTCGTTAAAAAGCTCGTATTGGAATAAGATTCTCACCCCAGGCATTTTATTGATGATGACCTTAATCCTGATTTCCTCATCATATAATGCAGGTTTGATGTATTTGGTTTTGAGTTCTAATACTGGCATCATCACCCCATCTGTTTCCATAGATTTATAGGTCATCCCCAAGCTTCTTAGCATTTCTGTTCGGGCAACCTCATAAAAGGCAGCATAATTACCATAATACATATAACCCATTTGGTCTGTATCAGCATATCTTACCCTAATCTTGGTTTCAAAAACAAACATATTTACTTCTTAATATTTCTTTGGTTTAACGCCGCTTGAAATTTCTTAGCGTTAATTAAATGTTGCGCTAATGTGGAGGAAAAATTATGATAGCCCGAAAAATCTTCCTTCGCACACATATAAATGTAGTCGTGATTTTCATGATTGAGTATGGCATCTATCGCTTTAATAGAGGGCATCATGATGGGGCCTGGAGGCAAACCTGTGTGTAGGTAAGTGTTGTAAGGTGATTCTTTCCTTAAATGTTTATTTAAAACCCTGTGGATAGAAAAATCGTGGTTAGCAAAAATCACCGTTGGATCTGCTTCTAACTTCATTCCTTTTTTTAAACGATTGAGGTATAAACCTGCAATAATAGGCATTTCTTTATCTACTAAAGCTTCTCCATCTACAATGGAAGCTAAAATGGTCACTTCTTGCGGGCTTAAATTCAATGCTTTAGCCTTAGCTAGCCGGTCTGGATTCCAAAATTTCTGATATTCTTTATTCATTCTGATAAAGAAATCCTGAGCAGAGATATTCCAATACATTTGATAAGAATTTGGAATAAACATGGTATATACATTATCTGTAGTAAAACCATAATGATGCACAAAATTGTTAGAATCTAATAAATGAATAAGCGAAGTGGAATCAAATTCCAATTTTCTAGCGGCAATTGCAGCAAAGTTTTCTTTTAGCCGGATGTTTCTAAAAGCTATCGTTACAGGTTCTTGATTACCTGCAATCAACATGTTTAAAATCTGGCGATTGTTCATCCCTTTGATCATAGGATATTTACCAGATTTAAACCGGGAGTCCAAATTTCTGTCTTTAGCTAAACTGAGAAATGATTCTTCATCTATTAAAAGATGATGCTTTTGAACAGAATCTAGCAGTTGCTGATAGCTGGCCTTTGTTGGGATATATAGATAAGTTTTTTCTGTTACATTGGTATTGGCTTTAAGGTATTTACGATAGATTTTAGGTACCAATAAAGCGCCGGCAATGATTAATAAAATAATCAAAATAGTGATTATACTACCAAATGAACCTTTTTTTTTGTTTTGACTCATGAAGATGAATATTTAAATTTTTGATGAATTTAGGGAATAAAGATAGCCTAGGTATAAGATATTCTTTGAAGTTTCATTAAGCCACCCGATAAATTTCTTACCTTATCATAACCTGCTGATTCTAAAATATGTTTAGCAGTTTTGCTTCGTAAACCTCTTTGGCAAATCACGATTATGGGCATATTTTTTTCCAAATCAAGATCTTCTTCTTCAATTTTATGCGCTAATTGTCCTAAGGGAATATTCAATCATCCAATATTATAGGTATGAAACTCTAATTTTTCTCTCACATCTATCAATTGGAAAGGCTGTTTTTGACTTATCCATTCTATTAATTCCTCCGCACTAATATCCTGCATGCTTTAGTGGTTATTACTTAAAATTACATTGATAGGTGTACCAATACTCACTTTTACAACAGAGTCTGGAACAACGCTTGGTGTTTGTAAAATAATTACGGCATTGGCCGAATCTTTAATGGCTCCTTGGTAGGTGACACTTCCTAAATTTAAAGATGCACCTTTTAAAGAAAATGTGGCCTCACTTAAAGTTAAACCTACTAAATCTGGTAATTGTACTTCACTGGCACCATTTCCATCTCCTAAAATCAAGTCTATTTTTGATCCTTTAGGGATTTTTTGTCCAACTTGTAAAGGCTGCCCAGCATAGGTAAAACCTAAAACTGCATCTCTTGCAATATCAGAGCGGTAAGTGGTGTCGCCTAATTTCAATCCATAATTTTCTAAGGTTGACTTAGCCTCTAAATAGGTCTTATTTTCAATATCAGGGAAATTTACATCAGGTGTTTGAGAACTAACAATGGTAAGATAAATCATTCGACCTATTTTTACATTGGTATCAGGGTCGGGGTCTTGCTCTAACACTAAACCTGGCTTTTTATCCAACATAAAAATAGAATCTATTTGGTATCTTAATCCCTCGGAATTTAAAAGTTGAACAGCATTTTCAACACTTAAGCCTTTTAAATTAGGTACCGGTTTTCCCTCACCATGTCTGGTATAATACCGTAAGCCTACATATAAACTGGTTAAAATAATAAAAAAAGTTACAGCAGCAATGATAGCTTGCTTACGGAAATCAGGAGTGGCTAAATATTGAAAGAATTTCCTCATCAATTTTTGTTTAAGATTAATCTTGTTCAAAGTTAAAGAAATTGGGTTAATTAAATCTCTAAAGCTTTATGACAATTAAAGATTAAATTTATCTTTGAAACGTGAGTGAAATGGTAAAATTCATGCCATTTCTTGAGAAAATTTAGTAATCCTTTCATGAAAAAAAATATTGCTCTTTTAGCTGGTGGATACACTGGTGAATCAGTGGTTTCTTATAATAGTGCTTTGCAGATAGAAACTCAGCTTGATGATGAAAAGTATCAGGTGTATAAAATAATGATCACCAAAGAGGAGGGATGGTACTATGAAGATGCTCAATTCCAGAAGATTTATATCGATAAAAATGATTTCAGTTTATGGATTGGAAATCAAAAAATTCATTTCGATGTTGTTTTTATTATTATTCATGGCTCTCCAGGTGAGGATGGCAAATTACAAGGTTATTTTGATTTAATCCAGTTGCCTTACACTACTTGCGATGCAACGACCTCTGCTTTAACCATGAATAAAGCTTATACCAAAGCTGTGGTAGATGGTATTGCTGATTTGTTTATTGCAAGGTCAACCCAGCTATTCTCAAATACCGAAGCTTCCATTACTCAAATTAAAGAAAAGTTAAAATTGCCTTTATTCATCAAACCAAATAATGGCGGAAGCAGCATTGGCATGTCTAAAGTAAACACTTGGGATGAATTACCAGAGGCTTTAAATAAAGCATTTGCTGAGGATGAGCAAATTTTGGTTGAAGAGTTTATCAAAGGTAGAGAGTTTACCGTTGGAATTTATGCTGAAAAAGGAATTGTAAAAGTTCTTCCGATTACAGAAATTAAATCATCAAAAGAGTTTTTTGATTTTGAAGCTAAATACACTGCGGGTGTTACTGAAGAAATAACACCTGCAGATTTATCCTCAACTCAAACCCAAAAAGTGGCACAAATTGTAGCGGCTGTTTATCATAAATTAAACTGTAAAGGTGTGGTACGTGTTGATTTTATTCTTCAAGAGCATACGGATCACTTTTATTTCATTGAGATAAATACGGTTCCTGGGCAATCTCAAAATAGTATTATTCCACAACAAGTGAGAGCTAACGGGATGAATATGAGGGATTTTTATACTCTTTTAATTGAGGAAGCTTTAGCTTAAATACTATATAAATTTATCATTTCTTCACTCACAGCAACACCACGACCTGTTTTTAAATCTATCATGATAAAATCAAACCAACCATCCGTATTAAGTTTGTTGTTTTTAAGGTTTTTAATTTCAAAAATTACTCTGCAACCTTTTTTATTAATGCTTTCAATACCGGTTTCCACAATAAATTTATCTCCTAAACCCAGCGGACGTTTATAATTTATTTGAACAGATTGTACCACCCAACCATAACCCATTTCCATAAATTTTTCCATACTCATGCCATAGAAAAGCTCCATTTGCTCATACCTGGCGGCCAAAACATAATCTAAATAAATGCTATTATGCACATGGTTAAACATGTCAATATCATCTGGACGGACTTTGTGTGTGGTTTTAAATTTTGCGTATTCCTTTTTCATCGTTTCTTAAACACTATGCTAATACCTGAACGCCAATTAAAGGGGATCAGTTTTTTAAATCTGCGATATGTTTTGGATAAGTGTGATGGATATTCAAAATATTCATCAGTAATCACTTTCTCTATACTAAAGTTTTGCTGTGTTCCAATCTGCTTTAATTCGGCTAGGGTAAACTCTCTAAAATGACCTGGGTTTTGTAAATTTTCTCTTGGTATTTCGTAAGGATTTTTTCCAAATAATAGCCTCAATCGCTTTCTTAATGCAGCCGCATTAGGCGTTTGCATGATTAATAAACCTTCTTTATTTAAGATTTGATTTAGATTTTGAAATAATTTATGGGGCGAAGTGTATAAATGCTCCATCACTTCTGCACAAATAATCACATCATATAGTGTTGTAGAATTTTTGCTATCCCAAAAATTCAAATCCTGAACTTGGATTTGTACTTTTTTAAAAATAGTATCGCTTGCTAAATGGCCGCCTAAACTATTTTTAGAATCAAAACCTATCAAATTAAGCTGTTCTCCAAACTGATCAAATAAAAGCTCACTTAAATAAGACGGACCGATATCCAGTATTTTTAAATCTTTTTTAGGAGGAATTAAAGCTAATATAGTCTCAAATCTTTTAGCGTGAATCTCTAAATACAGTTTCTGCTCCTCGTTTAAGTTGTATTTTTTATTGAAATAAGATTTTATTTCTTGAGCTTTCATGCTTTCAAAATGAATATCAGGTCTATTTTCAATCCCGAAAGTATAAATTAATAAGAATTATTAGCTTTAAACTTTCTGATTTATGCTGTATCATTTCTTTTACTATCTCTTAAAACTCACCACTAAACTCTATTTTAAAAAAATAAGATTTTATCATCCTGAAAATATAGCTCCTGATCAACCTTTGATTATCTGTGCTAATCATGGAAATTCTTTTATGGATGCCATATTATTAGCCGTCTCATTTAAAAGAAAGTTGCATTTTTTGGCTCGGGCCGACGCTTTTAATTCTCCCTTTAAGCATTGGTTTTTAAGCAAAATTAACATGATGCCTATTTACAGAATTAGAGATGGGAGAGAGGCGCTGAAAAACAATGATGAGATATTCTTTAAATGCCAAGAAATTTTAAATCAGAATGGTGCTATTTTGATTTTCCCAGAAGGGAATTGTGTAGTAGAAAAACGTTTAAGAACTTTTAAAGCCGGTTTTGTACAAATGGCTTTTGCATCAGAACATCCAAAAACTCAAATTTTACCCGTAACTCTGAACTACAATCAGCCTTATCAATTTTATACGGAAGTTTGTATTGATTTTCGGGAACCTATCCATATTTCTGCTTTAAAAAAAGAAAGTGGAGATGATTACATTGCTTTTTCAAAACTCGCTTTAGCGAAGGTCATGGAAAGCATTGCCAAAAAAATGTTAATCCTAACCGAAAATGAAGATGATTTTTATGAAGAAATCTTAGAAATCTATAGAAATTCTAATACTTTATTAGACAAAGAGTTTATTGAAAATCAACTTTTAGTAATTGAACAACTCAATCAAATTAAAATAGATAATCCTCAATTATACAATACATTAAAAATGAAGGTGCTCCGTTACAAAGCAATTAAGGAAGAACATGCCATTTCTGATTTAGCGCTTGCAGCGCTTTCGTCAAAACCTTCTTCCAAATGGAAATGGTTATGTTTCCCCTTGTATTTTCTCGGATTTCTTATGGATTGGATACCCAGCACAATCACAAAGCATCTTACTCGTAAAATGGTAAAAGAAGCCCAATTTTTAAGTGCTGTTAGAATGGTATTGGCATTGTTTGTTTTCCCGATCTATTTCTTTAGCATTGCAACAATTCTGAATATTTGGATAAAAGAATGGCTTTTGAGTTTAGCTATGATACTTATTTCAGCCTATATTCATCGTTCTTATTTTGAGTATTTCAGGTTATTAAAGGAGAAAAATAAACTAAGGAAACAGCCAGAATTAAAACACCAGCTTTTTGATTTACGAAGTGAGATTTTAGCCAAACTTAATCTCTTACCTTAGTTAAACCCAACATTCTCACCATCCAATCGGGGAGATTTTTATCTGGATTTCTTTTTTTCATATCCAAAAACCAGCCTAATTTTTTAATAATCGGAACTTTATGCGTTTCTACAAACTCAATTAAAGTTCCATCAGGGTCTTCGATGTAAGAAAAACGACCTGCTGCTTCTCCCATATCAAAACTATTCTGACTGTCAACCGTGAAATTAAAACCAGCCTTAGCACACTCTTCTTTCAAATAGCTCATGCCTATCATGTCGAAACAAACGTGAATAAATCCTGTATCTCCCCAAAATCTGTCTTTATAAATTTTTTCACCTCGTTGATCTAATCTTTCAATCAATTCAATTTCTGTGGAACCCAGGAGTTTGCTAAACCCTCCACTTCTAATCTCGCTATGTTTAAGCAATACTCTTCTTAAGGATGTTTTTCCATCATTAAAACCATTCAAATCTGAAAATTCATTGGAGGTCTCATCAGCTATTAAATGATCATAACCTAAAATATCGCGATAAAGCTTCAAGGATTTTTCTATATCAGAAACACCAATGGTTAAGCCTTTTACGCCACCTGTTAAAGCTTTTTCTTTACAAAACCAATTGCTACTTTCTATAATTTCGAACCAGTTCCCAAAAGGATCCTCTAAATAAAAATGTAATTTTCCGCTAATTGATTTACAGATTTCACTCTTTAAATTGAGGCTTTCTTTTTGATAAAATTGATAAGTTTGATGAATATCACGAGTCTTGATTTTAATGATTTGAATGCCTAAATCACCAATTTTTATAGGTTTTGATAGATCAGAAGGTACACGATCTTTAAATTGCCAAAGTTCAAATCCGGCGCCACCTTGCATATTCATCGCTAAAATAGCATAACGTTTATGAATCTGATTGCCAGTGTATTGACTCATTAAAGAGGCTTCTGCAACATCTTCAAAAACCGGAACATTCATTCCAAAATATTTACGGTACCATTTCCATGATGCTTGAATGTCTTTATAAGCAATTCCAATTTGTTGAATACCACAAATTTTTTTTTGCATAAATTAATATTTCAAGACGCTTTTTTCGTGATTCAACATACTTCTATAAAACTTTAAAATTTTATCATGATCTACTTTAGCAAAGTACATCATAAAAGTAATGAAGTTAGTAATATTTACCTTCAAGTAGCTATTATAGTCGTATTTTCTTGCAGAAACTAATACGTCATTTGGAATGATTTTAAAGGCATATTTCTTTCTAGCTCTAATGATGATATCATAATCTTCCATCACCTTATGCTGCTCACAATAGCCATTTAACTCTTGAAAAAGCTTTTTACTTATAAAAAGTGATTGATCACCACCTCTAAACATTAACCTATCAAACCTTGTGAAATACGAATTCACTTTGAGCATGATTTTGTTTGAATTAAATTTAAAACGATAACATCCAATATCGTAACCTTCCTTGATAGCTTCTAGAATATCCTCAGCAAAAGAAAGTGGAGGTAAAGTATCTGCATGCACAAAATATAAAATATCACCTTTGGCTTTTGAAGCTGCAAAATTCATTTGTTTGGCTCTGCCTTTTTCTGATGATAAAAGAAAAATAGCTTCATGATTTTCCACTTTCTGTTTGGTAGCATCTGTACTTCCTGCATCAGAAATTATAATTTCATAATTTTGATAGCTTGTTTTTTGCAGATGTTGAATCAGATTTGAGATGTGTTCTTCTTCGTTATAGGTTGGTATAATAATGCTAATAAACATTTCTTTGCAAGGTATAGCTGAAATTCTAGACTAAAACTGAAATCCTAAAAAAAATAAAAAAACTAAACTTTAAAAATTTACGTCTTTAAGCATCAATAGGATTTTAAATATTAATTATGAATATAAAAAAAATGAGATTATTCATCTTAACAAGTTTTGTAATCGCCATGATATCTAGTTGTGGGATTCAAAGACCCGGAAAAACAAATGCTAATGTCACTTCAACTCCATATAACGATTGGTCGGTAAGTTTATTAAAAAACTTACAAGCGGGTAAAGATGTTAGTGAAATTCAAAAAAAATTAGCGAATATTTCTGAAGATGAATTACAAAAAGGTTTACCACTTGATGAGCAGCGCAAGGCATTTTGGATAAATATCTATAATGGTTATATTATTGCAATATTGAGAAAAGATAAGTCGCTTTTTGAAGATAGAGGCGCATTCTTTACCAAAAAGCAAATTGATATTGCCGGGCATCTCTTAAGTTTTGATGATATTGAAAACGGGATGATTAGAAAATCAAGATATAAATATGGTTTGGGCTATATTGAAAAACTGTTTCCTCCAGCTTTTGAGCGTCATTTAAGAGTGAAGCAACGTGATTTTAGAATTCATTTTGCTATTAATTGCGGAGCTAAAAGTTGTCCTCCTGTAAGAATTTATGAAGCTAAAACTGTAAATGAGCAATTACAAAACGCAGCGAAAGCTTATTTAACCGCACATACAACTTATCATGCCACCAAAAATTCTGTAGAAACCAGTACTTTAATGAGTTGGTTTAGAGGTGATTTTGGTGGTAAATCTGGAAGTATTGAAATTTTAAAGGAGTTTAATTTAGTGCCCGATCAAGCTCATCCCTCTTTATCTTATGGTAGTTATGATTGGACCTTGGCTATCAATAACTTTGCAAATTAATTTATTTGAATTTTAGATAAATTAAGTTTACTTTTGCAGCTTATTAACAGATTATTAATCGCTTTAATATTATTTACGTAATGTATTTAAGTACTGAAAAGAAGAAAGAAATCTTCAAACAACACGGAGAATCAGAAACCAACACCGGTTCTACTGAAAGTCAAGTAGCATTATTCACTTACAGAATTGCTCACTTAACAGAACACTTAAAAAAGAATAAAAAAGATTATTCTACTCAACTAGCCCTACAAAAATTAGTAGGTAAGAGAAGAGGTTTATTAGCTTATCTTTATAAAAAAGATATCAATAGATATAGAGCTATCATTAAATCATTAGGATTAAGAGATATCATTAAATCTATCTAATTCTTAAAAAAGATTGTAAAAGCCAACTTCATCAAGTTGGCTTTTTTTGTTTCAGTACAATTTTAAAATTTATTCGTAATTTGTTGTATGGAAAGAATTTACCCTAAAAGCATTTGTTTAATCGGACTCATAGTAGGCTGGTTAGCACTTATTCTTCAGCTCTATACCATGTTAAGCACTAGAGTTTTACCTCTTGGATTAGCGTTATTAAAGTTTTTTAGCTACTTCACCATTATGACCAATATTTTGGTGGCTGTATGTTTTACGGTATTGTATCTCCATAGCGGTTCAAAATGGAATTCTTGGTTTTCAAAACCTGCAGTTTTAACGGCAACTACGGTTTATATTTTAATAGTGGGAGCGGTGTATAATTTAGTTTTAAGAGCAAGCAATCATCCACAAGGTATCGGAATTTTAGCTGATGAATTGCTGCATTCGGTAATGCCTCTTTATTTCTTATTCTTTTGGATAAAATATGTTCCGAAAGGAAATTTAAGCTATCAAAATGCTAAGTCATGGTTGGTTTATCCGGGTTTATATCTGATCTACACCATCATTAAAGGCTTGTTTGTTCATCAATATCCTTATTTTTTTATGGATGTAGATAAAATAGGCTACCCAGCAGTGATGATGAATAGTGCTGTATTATTCCTGATTTTCTTTGGCTTGTTCTATTTGTTTATCTGGATGGATAAAAGAATGGCTAAAAAACAAGAGGTGATTTAGAAAGGCGGCTCATCATCTTCGTTATCCCAATTCTTAGGTTTTAAAGTAATACTTTCAAACTGAGCAGAAGGTGATAAACTTGAAAAAGGATCGGCACTATCGCCAGAAGGAGAAGCGCTAAACCCATCTTCTAAATCGGCAAACTTCACATATTTACCAATAAATCTTAAAGGAACTGTTCCGGTTTCACCGTTTCTATGTTTTGCAATAATTACTTCTCCTATACCAGCAGTCGGATTTCCATTTTCATCCTGATCTAAACCGTAATATTCTGGACGATAAAGGAATAAAACCATATCCGCATCTTGCTCAATGGCTCCAGATTCACGTAAATCAGAAAGCATTGGCTTTTTAGATCCTCCAGGACGATTTTCTACCGCTCTACTCAACTGAGAAAGTGCAATCACGGGAACATTTAATTCTTTAGCAACTTGTTTTAAAGCTCTAGAGATACTTGAAATTTCTTGCTCTCTGTTACCGCTTCCTTTACCATCGGCTTTGCCTTGCATCAATTGCAAATAATCAATAATAATCATTTGAATATCGTATTGGGCTTTTAATCTTCTACATTTTGCCCTAAACTCAAAAACATTTAAAGCTGGCGTATCATCAATAATCAAAGGAGCTTCGCTTAAATTTCCAATTTTAGAAGTTAATTGATGCCATTCCCAATCTAACAATTGTCCTTTTCTAATTTTTTCTTGCTCAATCTCGGCTTCTCCAGAAATTAAACGATTCGTTAATTGAACTGATGACATCTCTAAAGAGAAAAATACCACTGGTTTACCAAACTGTACAGCAGCATTTCTAGCACAACTTAATACAAAGGCTGTTTTTCCCATTGCAGGGCGGGCTGCAATAATCACTAAATCTGATTTTTGCCAACCGTTGGTCATCCTGTCTAAAGCGGTAAAGCCTGATGGAACGCCTGTTAAAGTATCGTCTTTTCCTCTTAATGATTCTAAAACTTTTAATGATTCTTTAACGATGTCATCAATTTTACGAGAGTCTCTTCTTAAATTATTTTGAGCAATGTCAAATAAATTCTTCTCAGCATAGTCTAATAACTCAAATACATCACTGGTATCTTCATAAGATTGATTGATGATATCAGTAGAAATACGAATCAATTCTCTTTGAATAAATTTCTGAGAGATGATACGAGCATGGTATTCTATATTAGCCGCAGAAGCCACACGATTAGTGAGTTCGGTAATGTAAAAAGCACCACCCACCATTTCTAAATCTCCTTGTTGGCGTAACTGAGCAGTCACTGTTAAAATATCAACGGGTGAGGAGGCGGTAAACAAAACTTGAATGGCTTCAAATATCTTTTGATGGGCATCTTTGTAGAAAACATCAGGTTTTAGAATGTCAATTACCGCAGATAAAGCGTCCTTTTCAAGCATGAGAGCACCCAATACGGCCTCTTCTAAATCTAAAGCTTGTGGCGGTAATTTCCCCAAGCCAGAAACCAAATTGGTTAATCTTCCTCTTTTTTCTTTTGATAATGGTGATTTACTGGAATCAGTTTCTAAACTCATATTACAAAAATATATAAATTTTTAGCTCTCCTTTCAGGAGTTATTCACAGCCTTCTTAGTGTGAAAAATACACAATTTGAATTTTGAAGCTATTTTTTCTGAAATTTTCAACAAATGATGTGGATTAATGGTTGAAAAGTTTTTTAATCTTCCTTTAAACGTTTTAAATGGGTGTGTTAATAAAAACCTTTGATGTGGATAAAGCTGAGGGTATTGATTATTGATTCGGATTTTCTTAAATAAGAAAAGCTATTTTTTAGCTAACTTCGTCCATTATTATGGATAGGAAATTTCAACATCAACCCAAAGAAGTAAACCAAATGATTTTTGGTATCAGAGCAGTGATTGAAGCCATACGCTCTGGTCGAGATATCGAATCTTTATTTATTCAAAGAGGGTTAAATGGAGGGCTTTTTTCTGAATTAAAAACGCTCTTAAGAGAATTTGATATTCCCTCGCAACAAGTACCTATCGAAAAGTTGAATAGGATTACGGCAAAGAATCATCAAGGTGTGGTGGCTTTTATTTCGCCTATCAGCTATCAAAAAATTGAAGATATTATTCCTTTGATTTTTGAGAAAGGAGAGACTCCATTAGTCTTAATTTTAGATGGAATTACTGATGTCAGAAATTTTGGAGCCATTGCCAGAACCGCAGAATGTAGTGGCGTACACGCGATTGTAGTACCTAAAAAGGGTTCGGCACAAATTAATCCGGATGCTGTTAAGACTTCTGCTGGGGCATTATATAAAGTACCTGTTTGCAGACACGATAATTTATTGCATATTCTTCGCTTTTTAAAAGATTCAGGATTACAAATTGTAGCCTGTACAGAAAAAACGGAAGATTATATTTACAAACCCGACTATACTGCTCCAACGGCTATCATTATGGGAGCAGAAGATGAGGGGATCTCCTTTGATTTAATGAGAAATGCCGATTACCTCACTAAAATACCTATGTCTGGAGAAATAGAATCATTAAATGTCTCTGTATCTGCTGGTGTGATTTTGTATGAAGCTGTAAGACAGCGTTTCTCATCCTAAATATACTGATTGCCAAACTTGTGTTTCACATCTGCAACAACCTGTTTAACATGTTGTTCTTGGTCTCTTGGGCAAATCATTAAAGTATTGTTAGATTCTACCACGATAAAATCATGCAAACCATTTAATATCACTAATTTTTCTTTGGGCACATTTACCATGCAATTAGAAGAGTTATACATGATGACCTTTTCAGGATTGATTACTGCGTTACCTACATAATCTTTTTCGGCTAATTCATAAACTGATGACCAAGTTCCTAAATCAGACCAACCGAAATCTGCGGGCATCACATAAACATTTTCTGCTTTTTCCATGATGCCATAATCAATAGAAATATTGGTACATCTCTGAAAAGCAGATTGAATAAACTCTTTTTCAGTATCTGTATTATAGGCGTTTTTACCCTCTCTAAAAATCTCACTCATTTCTGGTAAATAGAGATCAAAAGCATTAATTATTGCATTTACAGACCAGATGAAAATCCCAGAATTCCAAAGAAAATCGCCGCTGGCTAAGAATGTTTGCGCAATTTCTAGCGAAGGTTTTTCTGTAAATGTTTTTACTTTATGGATATTCTTTGATAAGATTTCGTTTTCATATTGGATGTACCCATAACCTGTATCAGGTCTGGAAGGTTTAATTCCCAAAGTAATTAAACAATCATTCTGTTCTGCAGCAGAAAGTGTTTGATTAATCACACTGATGAAATTTTCAGTATCTAAAATCAAATGATCAGAGGGTGCTACAACCACTTGAGCCTTAGGGTTTGTTTTTTGAATTTTATAACAGCCATAAGCAATACAAGGTGCTGTATTTCTCATGATAGGCTCACCAATAATCTGATTATCTGTCAATTCTGGCAATTGCTCTTTTACCAGATGAAAATAATTTTCATTAGTTAAGATGTAAATGTTTTCTACTGGTAGGATTTTTTTAAAGCGTTCGAATGTATTTTGTATTAAACTTTTCCCCGTTCCTAATACATCTAAAAATTGTTTTGGATAACTTGTTCTGCTTACAGGCCAAAATCTACTTCCAACACCACCTGCCATTATTAAAGCATAATTGTTTTTGTTCATTTAGGTTTAATTTAGATTATTCCTTCTTTTAATAAGTCATGTAAATGTACAACTCCTTGATAAAAATTATCCTTAATCACTATTAATTGTGTGATATTAAATTGTTTCATCTTCTGTAAAGCATTAACGGCCATTTCATTATAATCGATAGTTTTAGGATGATGATTCATGATGTCAACTGCTTTTAAATGCTCAAATGAGGAGTATTTTTCCATCATCCTTCTCAAATCGCCATCAGTAATGACTCCTTTTAAAACATCATCCTCTACAATAGCCACCACACCTAATCTTTTTTGAGTAATTTCTAATATCACCTCTCGGATATTGGCATTTAAACTAATCTGAGGTTTTTCATTCATCACACTTAAATCGGATACCTTAAGATAAAGTCTTTTTCCCAAAGCCCCACCTGGATGAAATTTTGCAAAATCTTCTTTTGAAAAGGAGCGACATTCTACCAAGGCGACCGCTAAAGCATCACCCAAAACCAATTGTGCGGTTGTGCTTGTGGTTGGAGCTAAATTATTCGGACAAGCTTCTTCCACGATAGACGCATCTAAAACAAAATCCGATTGTTGCGCCAAATAAGAATGTGTATCACCAACAATACTCGCTAATAAGTTTCCTCCTTGTTTTAAAAGCGGAATTAAAACTTTTATTTCAGCAGTATTCCCACTTTTTGATAGGCAAATAATCAAATCATCTTGTTGGATAATCCCTAAATCTCCATGAACTGCATCAGCAGCATGCATAAAAATTGCAGGTGTTCCGGTGGAGTTGAAGGTAGCGACCATCTTTTGAGCAATGATGGCACTTTTGCCAATACCAGTTACAATTACTCTTCCTTTTAGGTTTAAGATGTTTGATACAAGTTTGCTAAAATCCTCGTTTAATTGATTTGAAAGTTGGAGAATGGCCTCACTTTCTATGCGAATAGTTTTACGAGCAAACTCCAAAATTTCTTCAGATGATTTCAAATTGAAAAATTTATAATTAAAATACTATTATTTCACAAAAATATGTTATTTTGATGTCTAAATCAGCATGCGCTGTTTTTTTGATGTTAAAAATGCAGATTCAAAAATCCTTAGTAGATAACTTACAGACTTTTTTTGGCTTTGATAACTTTAAAGGTGATCAAGAAGCCATTATCAATAGTGTATTAGAAAAGAACGATACTTTCGTGATTATGCCCACTGGTGGCGGTAAATCAATATGTTATCAATTACCAGCATTGATGAGCGAGGGAACGGCTTTAGTGATTTCACCTCTTATTGCCTTAATGAAAAATCAGGTAGATCAGTTAAGGGCTTTTGGAGGGAGAGATAGCATTGCTCATTTCCTAAACTCTTCTCTTAACAAATCTGAAATTGCAAAAGTTAAAGAAGACGTTATAGCTGGCGAAACTAAATTGCTTTACGTTGCACCAGAATCTTTAACTAAGCAAGACAATGTTGACTTTTTAAAGCTAGTAGATGTTTCTTTTGTAGCTGTGGATGAAGCTCATTGTATTTCTGAATGGGGACATGATTTTAGACCGGAATATCGGAAAATAAGGCAAGTCATTAATAATATCAGAGAAAACATATCGATTATTGCTTTAACAGCTACTGCCACACCAAAAGTTCAGTATGATATTCAGAAGAACTTGCAAATGACAGGGGCAAATCTCTTCAAATCCTCGTTTAACCGTCCTAATTTATTTTATGAAGTACGCCCAAAAAGAGATGTGATCAAAGAGATTGTCAAATACGTTAAAAATAATACCGGAAAATCAGGAATTGTTTACTGCTTAAGCAGGAAAAAAGTAGAAGAAGTTTCTAATGCTTTAGAAATTAATGGTATCAAATCTTTGCCTTATCATGCTGGTTTAGAAGCCAAAGTACGAGCAGAAACTCAAGATAAATTTCTGATGGAAGATGTGGATGTGATTGTGGCAACTATCGCATTCGGTATGGGGATTGACAAGCCAGACGTTCGATATGTAATTCATCATGACATTCCGAAAAGTATGGAAGGCTATTATCAAGAAACGGGTAGAGCAGGAAGAGATGGCGGAGAAGGAGTTTGTATTGCCTTTTATTCTGAAAAAGATATTGATAAACTCGCTAAGTTTATGAAAGACAAACCTGTTTCTGAACGAGAAATAGGTACCCAAATTTTAAAAGAAGTTATTGATTATTCTGAATCTGCAGTTTGTAGAAGAAAACAAATACTTCATTATTTCGGTGAAAACTTTAATGAAGTTGGATGTAATAATATGTGCGATAACTGTCGCTCACAAAAGCAATATTTCAACGCCGAAGAACCTTTATTAACTGTATTAAATTTAATCAAAGATTTAGGCGAAAAATTTGATGATCACTACATTTTAAATGTATTGATGGGTATAGAAACTGCTCAAATTCAATCTTATAAACATCATCAGTCTAAATATTTTGGTTTAGGTAAAAATGATGGTTTAAATCTATGGAAATCTTTAATGCGCCAAGCTCTATTAGATAACTTCATTTCAAAAGATGTAGATAATTTCGGCTTAATTCATATCGCAAAAGCTGGCGAGAAATTCTTAGAAAATCCTTATGCTTTACGTTTTATCCTCAACAGGGAAATGGAAACTGTTTCTGATGACGATGAAGAAGGTGCACAACAAGGTACAGGAGCTGTTGATACACAGCTTTTACAAATGTTGAAAGAGCTAAGAAAGAAAATCGCTAAACAAAAAAATCTCCCCCCATTTGTGATTTTCCAAGATCCATCTTTAGAGGAAATGTGTACGCATTATCCTATTTCTATTGATGAATTAAAAAATATTTCTGGAGTTGGACATGGTAAAGCACTTAAGTTTGGTTCAGCATTTATTGAGCTCATCAAGAATTATGTAGAAGAAAATGATATTGATCGTCCGATTGATTTTGTGGTAAAAACTACTGCAAATAAGTCTGCTTTGAAGGTTTCTATCATTCAAAACATTGATAGACATATTTCTTTAGAAGATATTGCGGCCTCAAAAGGGATTTCTTATGAAGAGATTTTAAAAGAAGTGGAATCAATTGTAAGTTCTGGTACAAAATTGAATTTAGATTATTTTATCGATGAAATGATTGATGAAGATCGTCAAGATGAAGTTTTTGATTATTTCAGATCTGCTGATGTAGATTCTATTGATAAGGCTTTAGAAGAGTTAGGAACCGATGATTATAACAGAGAAGAAATCCAATTAATGCGGATCAAGTTCATGTCTGAACTTGGAAATTAATCATTTAAATATCACAAAATATATGGATATCCATATCCCAAAAATTAAAAATACCCAATCTGGTAATTTCTTTTTAATGGCTGGCCCTTGCGCCATAGAAGGCGAAGACATCGCATTAAGAATTGCAGAAAAAATTGTTAAAATAACTGATAAATTGGCTATTCCTTATGTTTTTAAGGGCTCATATCGTAAAGCTAACCGCTCTAAACTAGATTCTTTTCAAGGTATTGGAGATGAAAAAGCTTTAAAAATTCTCGAGAAAATTGGAAAGGAGTTTGATGTACCCACAGTTACCGATATACACGAAAGTGCTGAAGCGGCTATGGCTGCTGCTTATGTAGATGTTTTACAAATACCGGCTTTCTTATGTCGGCAAACAGACTTATTAATTGCGGCAGCTAAAACAGGGAAAGTTGTAAATGTGAAAAAAGGTCAATTTTTATCGGCTCATTCCATGAAATTTGCTGTAGATAAAATTGTAGAAAGCGGAAATCCGAATGTCATTTTAACGGATAGAGGAAATACTTTTGGCTACCAAGATTTGGTAGTAGATTTTAGAGGAATCCCAGAAATGAGAAGTTTTAACGTACCCGTTGTAATGGATTGTACGCATTCTCTGCAACAACCCAATCAAGCTTCTGGTGTTACAGGAGGAAAGCCTGCATTGATTGAAACTATCGCAAAAGCAGCTATCGCTGTAGGTGCTGATGGATTATTTATAGAAACTCATCCCGACCCGAAAAACGCAAAATCTGACGGCGCTAATATGTTGCATTTAGATTTATTAGAAGGTTTATTAGAGAAATTGATTAGAGTAAGAGCTGCAATCGGGTGAAAAATTAGTTCACTTTTGTGATTACAAATTCGGTTCTTCGATTATTGGCTCTGCCTTCGGCTGTTTTATTGTCTGCAACTGGTTGATTTTCTCCAAAACCCTTATAAGTTAATCTGTTAGAATCAATCTGATGATTTATTAAATATTGATAAACAGCTCTGGAACGATTTTGCGAAAGCAGCATGTTTGATTGATCATCACCAACATCATCAGTATAGCCTCTAATTTCTATATTGACTTTAGGATTCTCATTTAAAAAGTTTATTAATTTTTGAAGTTCTGCGATAGATTCAGGTTTCAAATCATATTTATTGGTATCAAAAAAGATGTTCTTTAAAACTACTTTTTTACCTATCGCGATTTTCTGAAGCGGAACTTCTAGTAAGAAAGGTTTTCCGGGTTTATACTTTTCTAGAGAAAAGTTCTCTGAATAAAATAAATAACCATCTTTAGAAACATTCAAGCTATATTCATTTCCTTGTGGGATAGACGCCAAGAAAGAACCATCTACTTCATCTGAGTAGGATAAATGAAGGGATTTCCCGCTTTTTAAGTCGATAATATCTACTATTGCCTGTAGTTTATCTTTTGAATCCTCATCAAAAACTACTCCTTTAACGTAATTAACAGGAGTTGGTCTTAAGTTTTTAGGCAAATCGAAGGAATAAATATCCAGACCTCCATATCCATTAAAGTAATCTGATGAGAAAAATGCCTTTGTACCAGTTGCGTTAATAGTTAAACCACTTTCTTCACCATAAGTATTAATTGGATAGCCTAAATTTTCAGGTTTTGACCATACACTATCAGACTCTAATCGAGAAATAAAAAGATCTTTATTTCCCATTCCAACCCAACCATTGGAAGAAAAATATAGGGTTTTATTATCAGGATGAATAAAAGGTGATTGCTCATCAAATGCAGTATTGATGTTTGCTCCCAAATTCACAGGTTGCTGCCAGTTGCCATCATCTCCCAGCTCGCTCTTCCAAATATCATAACTACCAAAACCTCCAGGTCTATCACTCACAAAATAGAGTGTTCTTCCATCCGCAGAAAGTGAAGGCTGAGATTCCCAGCCTTTGGTATTAATCGGATAACCTAAATTTACTGGCTTACTCCAACCTTTACCTTCTTTTTTTGAAATATAAATATCGCATCTGCCATATCCATCTGGGCGGTTACAACCCGTGAAAAACAAAAACTGTCCGTCTGGAGAAATGCATTGTGCGCCTTCATTATAGGATGGGGTATTAATATTGGAGCTTAAATATTCAGCTTTAGACCATTCGTTATTTATCTTAACACTTTTATAAAAATCCTCATTTCCATTAATCTGCCGAGTAAAAATAAGCGTGCTATCATCTGTTGTAATGGAAGCTAAATATTCTTGATCTTTAGTATTGATATTTGGACCTAGATTTACTGGTTTAAAGGGTACGGGATGTTTCATGGCTTCCAAGGCAAATTGGCAATCATGAATATATTTATCTGCTAGTTCAATTTTATCAATAGCCGGTTTTCCTTTTGTTTTAAACAGATTATAATGTAGTAATGCATTTTCATATTGACCGGTTTTTAACTCGGTTTCTGCATAATAATAATAACGTTCTGGAGCAAAGTTTGGATTAATATCAAATGCTTTTTTATAGGTTTCTCTTGCTTTTAGATATTCAAAAGTTACTCTATAAACATCTCCTAATAACAAATAAGCCTCAATAAAATCATCGTCTTGTTTGGTAGCAGCGATCAGCTCTGTTTCGGCTAAACGAAAATCATTTAGGTCTAGATAATAACTAGCTCTTTCATAGCTCTTAATTGCAGATCGATTACTGGTAGAATAACTTTTTTGTGCGTAGGCAAATTGACATGCCAACACCAATACCAATAAACATTTAAGCGCCTTCATTAATTTAGGTTAGTCGATAAAACTATAAATTTTTATGGAATATTTAAGAACTTATGCGTCTGTAACGAAATTTCCCACTTAGGATTGTTCATTACATAGTCAATAATTAAAGGAGTCATCTTAGAAGATTGAGACCATTCTGGCTGTAAATACAGTTTACAGCTATCAGAAACCAAAGCAGCGTATTCTTCTGCCCATTTAAAATCACTCTTGTTAAATACAATCACCTTTAATTCATGAGCTAAAGGAGCAATATCTGGGCGGGGAGCTTTAAATTTTTTAGGAGATAAACAGATCCAATCCCAGTAACCAGATAAAGGATAGGCCCCAGAAGTTTCAATGAAAGTGGCAATGCCTTTATTTTTCAATGCATTGGTGAGGTAATCTAAATTGTATAAAAGAGGCTCTCCACCAGTTACCACAACCGCTTTACCCGGAAATTGATTCGCATTTTCTACAATTTCATCAACATTGGTTAATGGGTGCAATTCAGCATCCCAGCTTTCTTTTACATCACACCAATGGCAGCCCACATCACAGCCTCCCAAACGTATAAAATAGGCAGCCTTTCCTGAGTTAAATCCTTCACCTTGTATCGTATAGAATTCTTCCATTAAAGGAAGTAAAGTGCCATCTTCTGGAATTAAATTTTTCATTTTCAAGAATGTAAAGATAAGGCTATTTTGCAAATCAAGGCGTTAAACTAAATTATTCCTACTTTAGAGAATGAAATGGTTTAAAATTGATAATCAATTTTTAGAGGAGAATCAAACTATTCAAAAGGTGAAAGTGAATGGTAAAAGCTTTTGTTTAATTAAAACCGATAAAAAACTATTCGCTTGTGCTACCAAATGTCCTCATGCTGGAGCAGATATTTCTCAAGGCTGGCTAGAAAATGAGATGATTGTTTGTCCACTTCATAGATATCGATATCATTTAGAAAATGGAAGAGGAGCCACAGGGCAAGGTGATTATCTGCCTGTTTATGACATCGAAAAAAGAAAAGATGGCTACTACATTAAGCTTCCTTATTCTTGGCTTAAAAAGTTGTTAAACATTTAATTATAAAATAAGGCGATGTTTGATTTGTTAATTTACCTATAAATTGATAGAATAAAAGGCATATACCTAAAAGTAAATTTGTTAAAAAAGCTGATGGTTTTTTCCGTTAATTCATCCTTTATATCATTAATTTAATACTTTGCAACGATGCTTTTGCAAATATCACTGCTGCACAAATTAATTTACTATCTAAAAACCTTCAATCAGTTATTCAAATTAAATTAGGAACAGAAAGCATTGCTGCTAAACTAATGAGGGAAAAAGAATAGGAGATAGTTGAATTTTCAGACGCATCTTGATCATAGATGCATTGTTGGCATTTGCAAAATTTGTAATGAAAGATAAAATGAATTATCGCTTAACCAAACCAACAATTAAATACTCATTAGAGACAAATTATGTTCCTACTTTTTGTAATTTAAAGCGGTGAAAAAGGAAGAAAATACCCACAACAGCACTTTTAGGCAAGCAGAGATTCCGTCTTTGGTAAGGCAGAAATCATCTTTATTTCATTTTAAAGAGTTTGTGATTGATCAGGAAAACTGCCCCATGAAGATCAATACCGATGCAGTTTTATTGGGGGCATTAGCAAACCTAGAAGAAAGCAAAAGAATATTAGATATTGGTACAGGAACAGGGGTAATTGCCTTGATGTTGGCTCAGAGAAATCATGAATCTTTTTTAGACGCGATAGATATAGACGCTACAGCATTCGAAAAGTCGAGTTTCAATTTTGCCAATTCTTTATTTCACGAACGTTTGAATGCACATCATTCAGGGTTTTTAGAGTTTTTTGATCTAAATCCTGCATCAAAATATGATTTAATTGTTTCTAACCCTCCTTATTTTCTAAATGCGCTACAATCTCCCGAAGAAAAAAGAAACCTATCAAAACACACCAATGAACAATTTTTTATTGATCTTTTGAGGGCTGCTAATCATCATTTGAGCGATTCGGGTAAACTGGAAATCATTGTTCCGGTAGATATTTCTTTAATGTTGCAAGAACTCGCTCCTGATTTTCATTTATTTCCCCATCATTGTTATAAAATACGGTCTTATCCGGATAAAGCTACTATTCGCCATATCATTAGTTTTAGTAAAAAAAATGATCCAGTTTTAGAGTTTAAGGATTTTTGTATTTACGCTCAACAGGGTGTTCATTCTATGCAATATAAACTAGCTTTAAAAGATTTTTTTACCATATTTTAGATGATTAAGATTGGATTAATTTCGGATACACATCGTTTTTTAGACGATGCTGTTTTTAAATATTTTGATGATAGAGATGAAATCTGGCATGCTGGTGATTTTGGAAATGTAGAGTTGGTGAACCAATTGAGCGCATTTAAGCCATTGAGAGGTGTTTTTGGTAACATTGATGGAAAAGAAATCAGAGAAATATTTCCTGAAGATTTAAAATTTAAATGTGAAGAGGTAAATGTTTGGATGACCCACATCGGAGGCTATCCAGATCGCTATGCTCCTCGAGTTAAAAGTGAAATTTACACTAAGTCGCCTGATTTATTTATCAGTGGGCATTCTCATATTCTTAAAGTAATCTTTGATAAAAAAATAAATTGTTTACATATAAACCCTGGTGCTGCCGGAAAAGAAGGCTGGCATCAAAAAAGAACTTTGGTAAGGTTTTGTATTTCTGAAAATAAAATTCATACATTAGAAGTTGTAGAATTAGGTAGTAGATAACGTTAAAAGTACACTAAGTAAATTTATGACGGTAGTGAAAACTCTGGGACAATTTATCATCGAGAAACAAGCTGACTTTCCCTACGCAAAAGGTGAATTGTCTAGACTATTAAGAGACATTGGTATCGCTGCCAAAATCGTAAATCGAGAAATCAGTAAAGCAGGTTTAGTAGATATTTTAGGTGAAGTAGGAAATATTAATGTTCAAGGCGAATCTCAGAAAAAGTTAGATGTTTACGCCAATGAGCAGTTTATATCAGCTTTAAGTGTTGGTGGCGAGTGTGCTTTAGTTGCTTCTGAGGAGAACGAAGAAGTCGTTTTATTAAATAAAACCGTATCTAAAAATGCTAAATATGTAGTGGCGATAGATCCTTTAGATGGTTCATCAAACATTGATGTAAATGTAGCTGTGGGTACTACTTTTTCTATCTACAGGAGAAAAACAAAAGAAGGGCCTGCTACTTTAGAGGATATTTTACAAAAAGGAACAGAACAAGTTGCCGCAGGATATATCGTTTATGGTTCCTCAACCATGTTGGTTTACACCACCGGAAAAGGCGTAAACGGATTTACATTAGATCCTTCAATTGGTGAGTTTTGCTTATCTCATCCTAATATTAAAATTCCTACTACAGGTCATATTTACAGCATCAACGAAGGGAATTATGTTCATTTCCCAGATGGCGTAAAAAAATATATCAAATATTGCCAAGTAGAAGATGAAGCTACATCACGTCCTTATACTTCAAGATATATCGGTTCTATGGTTGCAGATTTGCATAGAAACTTAATTAAAGGCGGCATTTATATTTATCCAACAACTGCGAGCGCACCCAAAGGAAAGTTGAGGTTGGTTTATGAGTGTAATCCATTGGCTTTTATTATTGAACAAGCAGGCGGCAGGGCAACCAATGGTTACGAGCGTATTTTAGATATCGAGGTTACTGAAATTCATCAAAGAGAATCGATTTTTATCGGTTCTACAGAAATGGTTTTACTGGCTGAAGCGTTTATGGCGCAATACTCGCCTAAAGAGACTGCTATAATAGCTTAGGTTTCTGATTTTCCATTTCAAAAACGCTATCGATTTTTAACATTTTACTTTTACTTGCTAAAACGGCTAATTCGTCGCACCGTTCATTTTCTGGATGGCCGGCATGCCCTTTTACCCAAACAAATTTTACTTGATGTAATTTATAACTCTGCAAAAACCTTAGCCATAAATCTTTATTCTTTTTTCCAGCGAAACCTTTGTTCATCCATCCAAAAACCCATTTCTTTTCTACAGCATCAATCACATATTTAGAATCAGAAAATATGGTAACTTCCTGATTGATTTTTTTTAAACTTTCTAATCCCACACAAACGGCCATTAACTCCATTCTATTATTAGTGGTGAGTCTAAAACCTTCAGAAAGTTCTTTGTAATGACTGCCAGAGCGTAGAATTACACCATAACCTCCTGGACCAGGATTTCCGCTTGCTGCACCATCTGTGAAAATTTGGATCATTCACGAAGATATAAATTTATGAATCCAAATATGGAGATTAATTTTATTTGCCAAGCAATCAAAAGGATAGAGAAATTGAGTGCTTATTTTTTCAAAAAATTTGATTAATAATCTAATTAAATTAATTTTGCACTCCACAATAACAAATGGCGATTGTAGCTCAGTTGGTTAGAGCACTGGTTTGTGGTGCCGGGGGTCGTGGGTTCGAGCCCCATCGGTCGCCCATTTAAAACAAAAAAACCGTTGAATTTCAACGGTTTTTTTGTTTTAATACTTTTCTGCAAGGATCACGATCTTTTGATTCTTTGAGTTGGTAGTAAAGAATAGAAAATCTGTTCCGCCATCTTTAATTTTAAATTTCTTCTTGATTTCATCCGGTTTTAAATGAAAATTTCTGCAAACTACATTGGCTTTTTTGGAATAATTGCTCTTAGAAAATTGATTAAAATCAAAAGTTTCGATTACTTTAAATATCTTCCCCGGAAAATCAGGATTTACATTTTCTGAAGTGTATAAATGGCTGTGCTGATGAATTTTATCAACTCCAAATTTGGGGCTGAGTGATTTAAAGAAACCTGCTTTTAATATGGCCGTATCTGGTTCGTATAAATATTGTTTGAGTTTTTGAGCCTGAATTTCTAAATTTTTTTCTTCTTGTTCGTCAAACTCTAAAGTTCTTGTTTCCTTATCGTTTAGTAGAGCGCAAATAAACTTTGGACTCAGATTTTCATTTCTCTGCAATACAAAAAGCAACTCTTTACACTCATTATTTACGCTCAAAACATGAACTTCGCTTACCTGCTTTAACTCTTTTAATGCAGCAGAAATGTCCAACATCGGCGCTGCTTTGATGATTACTTTTTCAGCTTTTTGAAGATATTTATCCTGATATTTTAGAACATCAGGTTCGCAATCTTTCAGCAGGAAAACTCTTCCGCTATCTTTTCTTCTGGAAGGATCGACAAAAATGGTCGCAACGTTATCTATTTTCTCTAAAAATTCTTGGCTATTGCCGATGAAGAATGCTATGTTTTTCTTTCCAAAAACTTCAGCGTTGTGCCGCGTAATTTCAGAAAGTTCTTCATTCAACTCACAGTGAAAAACCTGCTCTGCTTTTTCTGCAAAAGCAAAATCATCAATACCAAAACCGCCAGTTAAATCTATTAAAGTGCCTTTGTTAATTAAGGAAGCTTTATATTTTGCCGTTAATTCTGAGGATGCTTGCTCTACATTTAGTTTTGGAGGAAACAAAATTCCTTTGGATTGATGCCAAGTTGGGAGTTTCTTTTCGCTTTTATTTTTGCCTTCAATTTGTATGGCGAGTTCTTGAACTGAAATTTCTGGGAAAGGAGAACCTTTTAAAATGAGTTTCTGAATATCCGTTTTTAGGTTTTGATGAATGAATTCCTGAACCTCTGGACGTAAAATTTGTTCTTGGATGAGCTTATTCATCTTTTAAAACAAACTGAGCTGTATTTCTACTGCGTTGCTCCAAATAAACTTCTCCAGTAATGTATTTTTTGATGCTGTTCTCATCCGCATGGCGGATGGTCATCAGCTTTATACCTGTATTAAATCTAAGCTCATAATTGCTTTGGACAGTTGCTTTAAAGGCTTCAAATTTATCCGCTCTAAAATCAAAACTGGCAGAAAAACTTAAAGCAGAAATCTGCAAAGTATTCACCTTGATATTCGCATCGGCGAAAGCCTTAAAAATTTCTTTTAAATGATTTTCTGTGATGAAAGAAAGATCTCGGGTTTTTAGCGTTACCAAAATCTGATTTTGCTTCACAATCACAATTGGCGTAGTGATTTCCACTAAAGCTTCTTTGATAATGGTGCCGTTTTCTTTTGGTGCTAAAAAAGGCTTCACATACAATGGAATAAGCTTATTTTGAAGTGGCTTGATAGTTTTTGGATGAATAACTGTAGCCCCGTAGTAAGTCATTTCGATGGCTTCTGCATAAGAAAGCTCATCAAATTTATGGCAATCAGAAAATAATTTAGGGTCTGCATTTAAAATTCCTGGAACATCTTTCCACACCGTTACTGCCTCTGCATTTAAGCAAGAAGCAAAAATTGCAGCCGTAAAATCGGAACCTTCACGACCTAAAGTAGTGGTGAAATTTTCTGAGGTATTCCCAATAAAACCTTGAGTAACAGCAATTTGGCTTTCGAGTAATTTTGGTAAATCTTTTTGGATGAGTGATTCTGTTTTTGTCCAATCAATTTTAGCCTCGCGATAAGTATTGTTGGTTTGGATGTAAGAACGAGCATCCAACCATTTGTTGCTGATGTCCAGATAATTAAGGTAATGACTTACAATTTTAGTGGAAACCAACTCGCCTACAGAAACAATTTGATCATAAATAAAATTGTAAGTATCTTGAGGTTCATCTTCAATAATCCAATCAATTTCTACAAAAGTATTAGCGATTTCATCAAAAACAGGATGTGATGCGTCTGTAAATAATTGATGTAAAATCTGAAAATGATAACCTTTAATCTCATCAAAAACCTGCTCAATATCTTCTTTTTGGTAGAAATAGCTATCTGTTAGTTTTTCTAAAGCGTTGGTGGTTTTTCCCATCGCCGAAATCACAATTAAGAGCGGTTTGGTAGAGTTTAACTTTACAATTTCAGCTAAATTCTTAATCCCATCAGCATCTTTTACAGAAGCTCCTCCAAATTTAAATACTTGCGTCATTTAGTTAAATTGTTGAATTTGTTCTTTAGAAAGTGAAGCATTTAACCAGCCACTTTCAATATAAGATTGATATTTGTTGTAGAAATTGATAGCAGGTTCGTTCCAATCAAGCACCTGCCAAACCATACCAGCGAAATCATTTTCTTTGGCTTCTTTAATGGTTCTTTCGAACAGTAATTTTCCAATGCCTTGTCCTCGCATTTTCTCTGTTACGATAAAATCTTCCAGATATAAACGGCAACCTTTCCAAGTAGAATATCGAATATAAAACAATGAAAAACCTTCTACTTTACCATCAATCTCGGCTACAAAAGCTTTCCAAACAGGATTTTTACCAAATCCGGCATCTATAAAATGTGCTAAAGTCACAGTAACTTCATCAGGTGCTTTCTCATAAACGGCTAATTCATGAATCAGCTCTAACATGCGTTCACAATCTTCTTTTACGGCGTATCTTATCTTAATATCCATTCTAATTCTCTTGATTTTTAAAATGTTTAATCACTCTTTGTCCAAAAATATCACTCCCAATTCTTACTAAGGTGCTGCCTTGCTCTATTGCAATTTTATAATCGGATGACATCCCCATCGAAATTTCTTTAAAGGAACTTTCATTTTTGAAATAACTCAGTTTAATGCCTTCAAATAACGTTTTCAATTCATAAAACTCTTCCTTAATCTGTTTCTGATTTTCGGTATTGGTGGCAATACCCATCAAACCTACAATTCTGATATTTTTGAGTTCTTGATATTCTTGAGATTCAAGCAATTCTATGGCTTCGTCAAAACCTAAACCATATTTGGTTTCTTCATCAGCAATGTAAATCTGTAGCAAACAATCTATAATTCTATTGTTTTTTGCAGCTTGTTTGTTAATTTCTGCTAGCAATTTTAGGCTATCTACCGAATGAATCAATGAAATAAAAGGAGCAATATATTTAACCTTGTTAGTTTGTAAATGCCCAACCAAATGCCATTCAATATCTTTTGGTAAAGCTTCATACTTATCAACCAATTCCTGCACTTGGTTTTCACCAAAAATTCTCTGACCAGTTTGGTAAGCTTCTAAAATATCTTCGTTAGGTTTAGTTTTAGAAACCGCTACTAATCTTACGTTTACGCTTTCTATCTCTTCTTTTAATGTTTTTAAATTATCTGTAATGCTCATTTATGCGTAATTTTAGGAGATTATTCGTCAAAAATACAAATGATTTGCAAGGCTGACGAACCTCTTCTTTAATTTAAGTTATTTGATGTTATTTTGTAGCTCAAGAAACAATATGATCAAAAAAAAAATAGCCATTCTGTTTAGTCTTTGTCTCATTTTTATTTCCTGCAGTCAGGAGGAGACTCCTAAAGGAATTATCGAAAAGCAAAAGATGATTAATGTAATGGTAGATATGCAAATTACAGATTCCTATCTAAATCAGGTTTCCAACAAAGATACCATGATGATGCAGGCGCATACTCGCTACAATTATATCTTCAAGAAATATGGCATTGATTCGGCTCAATTCTCTAGAAGCCTTGCTTATTACAGTGATAAACCAGATGAATTCAACAAAATGTTTAATGTTGTGTTAGACAGTTTGAATAGTAAAGAAGTATTTGCTAGGCAAACAGACAGTTTACGTAGGGTAATGAAAAGCAGAAAAGATAGCATAGCGCAAATTAAGCTTATGAAAAAAGATAGCTTGTTGAATAAGGATAGTATGAAGAAGATTTTTGATAAAAGGAAGAAGAGTTTAAAAGTTCATGTTATACCCGCAAAGTAGTCTTCAAAAATTAGGTTTCGAGGAAATCAAAAACGCCATAAAAGGTTTTTGTATTAGTGAGATGGGGCAAGGTATGGTTGATAAAATGCAATTCATGAGCAATTATGACCATATCAATAAATTTCTTCGCCAAACATCAGAATTTAAAAACATCCTAGAAAATGATCAGCCACTTCCCATCCAAAGCTTTTTCGATATTAAAAGATTAGCCGAAAAGGCTAGGATTGAGGGAACATTTTTAAGCGAGGAAGAAGTTTTTCAGATATACAGCTCTTTGAAAACCGTTTTTGCGGTGATTAGATATTTTGAGGAAAGAAGCGGTTTGTATCCTAATCTGGAGGCTTTATTTGAGCATTTACCTATCGAGAAAAATATCCTTAAATATATCGAGGCAGTTTTGGATGTGAAAGGGAAAATCAAACCCAATGCTTCCAGGTTATTAGCTGATATTTTTGCAGCGATTACCAAAGCTGAGCAGGAAGCAAGAAAGAAAATTGATCAAATATTTAAGAATGCTCAGCAGAATAATTGGGTTGCTGATGGTAGTTTGACCGTTCGTGAGGGTAGAATTTGTATCCCTATTTTAGCAGAAAATAAAAGAAAATTGAAAGGTTTTGTTCATGATGAATCTTCATCCGGGCAAACGGTTTACATAGAACCAGAGGAAGTCTTTAGTTTGAATAATCAGATTAGAGATTTAGAGTTTGAAAAACGCAGAGAAATCATCCGAATTTTGACCGAATTAACCAATCAATTAAGGCCTTACGTTCCGTTGTTATTGTCTTATCATGGTTTCTTAACTAAGTTAGATTTTGTGAGAGCCAAAGCGCTATTTGCGCAACAAATTGAGGCGGAAATGCCAATTTTGCTGCAAGATACAAGACTAAAACTCATCAATGCAAAGCATCCTTTATTGTTATTAAATCATAAAGAAAGCGGCAAAGCAGTAGTTCCTTTAAATATGCATTTGGATCATCAAGTGAGGATTTTACTGGTTTCTGGTCCGAATGCGGGAGGAAAATCTGTCGCCATGAAAACAGTGGGTTTGTTGCAGTTGATGGTGCAATCGGGCTTATTAATTCCGGCTGCAGCCGAATCTGAAGTAGGGATTTTTAAACAACTTTTTGCTGATATTGGCGATGATCAATCCATAGAAAGTGATTTAAGTACTTACAGTGCGCATCTTTCTAAAATGAAATATTTTACCGAGCATGCTAACGGCAAAACTTTGGTTTTGATTGATGAGTTTGGAACGGGAACAGATCCGCTTTTTGGTGGACCTATTGCCGAAGCGGTTTTAGAGCAACTCAACCAAAAGAAATCTTTTGGGATGATTACCACGCATTATTCTAATCTAAAATTATATGCCAATAGTGCAGAAGGTTTAGAAAATGCTTCGATGATTTTCGATAATGAGCATTTGCAGCCATTGTACATGTTAGAGATGGGCAAGCCAGGCAGTTCTTATGCTTTTGAAATTGCTCAAAAAATAGGTTTATCCAAGCATTTAATTGATTTAGCGAAGAGCAAAATTAGCGTTCAGCAAAGAAAAGTAGATACACTTTTAGTGGATTTAGAACGCGATAAAAAGGAGATTTTAGAAACTCGAATTGCCTTAGAGAAACAACAAAAAAAATATCAATCGCTTTTAGCGGAGAATGAAAAATTGAAAGCTTATTATGATGAAAACAAGCGAAATTTAATTAGAGAAGCTAAACAAGAAGCGCAACAAATCATTAGAAATGCGAATAAATTGGTAGAAAATACCATCGCCGAAATCAAAGAATCTAAGGCAGATAAGGCAAAGACCCAAAGCTTAAGAGCGAACTTACAAACCGAGCTCAAGAAGAATGAAATCAAACCAAAAGTAGTTCAAAAGCTGGATGACCAAGAAGAAATTGCTATTGGTGATTGGGTTAAAATGTTAGATTCTGGAAACTTAGCTCAGGTTTTAGAAATTTCTAAAGATAATTTAATTGTTGCCTTCGGCGAGTTACGCTCTGTTATCAAAAAGAAGAGGGTAGAAAAAGTTTCTAATAAAAGTGTTCCAAAAGCTGTAAAACAATTTGGAACTTCTACTTATACAGACTCAGCAGCATCATTTTCGGCAGAAATTGATTTGAGAGGTAAAAGAGGAGAAGACGCTTTGGCAGAGCTAGAGCGTTATTTTGATCGGGCGGTGATGTTCGGATTTTCCAACTTTAAAGTCATTCATGGCAAAGGCGATGGAATATTGAGAAAATTGATTCGTAATTATCTTAAAAACTATCCTCAGGTCAATAAAATGGAAGATGAACATGCCGATAGAGGTGGTGATGGGATTACTTATGTGTATTTAAAGTAAACAAATCTCTTTGCTCATTCGTTTGTAAATCATACATTCGTAGTCCAACCAATTATAATTTGATGAAAAAAGTAGTAGCTCATGCAGATGAAGCTGTGCAAGATATTAAAGAAGGAATGACTTTAATGTTAGGCGGCTTTGGTTTATGTGGAATTCCTGAAAATTGTATCTCGGCCTTGGTGAAAAAGGGGGTCAAAAACCTCACTTGTATTTCAAATAATGCTGGTGTTGACGATTTTGGTATCGGTTTGATGTTGCAACAAAAGCAAGTTAAAAAGATGATTTCTTCTTACGTTGGTGAAAATGCTGAATTTGAACGACAATTGTTAAGTGGAGAGTTAGAGGTAGAATTGATTCCGCAGGGTACTTTGGCAACACGTTGCATGGCCGCTGGTTATGGAATGCCAGCCATTTTTACTCCTGCAGGTGTAGGTACAGAGGTGGCTGAAGGAAAGGAAATCAGAAAATTTAATGGGAAGGATTATTTGATGGAACTCGCTTTTGAAGCAGATTTTGCCATTGTTAAAGCTTGGAAAGGCGATACAATGGGCAACCTGATTTATAAATGGACTGCTCGAAATTTTAATCCGGTGATGGCTATGGGAGGGAAGATTACTATTGCTGAGGTGGAAGAGCTAGTGCCTGCCGGCGAGTTAGATCCTGATCAAATTCATACACCAGGAATTTATGTTCATCGAATTTTTCAAGGAAAAAATTACGAGAAAAGAATAGAACAACGTACTGTTCGATTTGAAAATAAGACGATTTGAAAATTTGAAAATGAGGCAATTTGAAGATGAAGTACTGAAGTTTATAAGATATCTAATAAGCATTTTCAAATCATCAAATTACCAAATATTCAAATTGTAATAAGCATTTTCAAATCATCAAATTACCAAATATTCAAATTGTAATAAGCATTTTCAAATCATCAAATTACCAAATATTCAAATCAAAAATATGCTCGATAAAAACGGAATCGCAAAAAGAATTGCCAAAGAGGTTAAAGATGGGATGTATGTGAATTTAGGAATTGGAATTCCCACATTAGTAGCCAATTATATTCCTGATGGAATTTCTGTGGTGTTACAATCCGAAAATGGCTTGCTAGGCATGGGGCCATTTCCTTTAGAAGGAGAGGAAGATGCAGATTTAATCAATGCAGGCAAACAAACTATCACTACTTTACCCGGTTCTGCAACTTTTGATTCTGCTTTAAGTTTTGGAATGATTAGAGCAGGAAAAGTTGATTTAACCATTTTAGGTGCGATGGAAGTTTCTGAAAACGGAGATATTGCTAACTGGAAAATTCCGGGTAAAATGGTAAAAGGAATGGGTGGAGCGATGGATTTGGTGGCATCAGCTAAGAATATCATTGTAGCCATGCAACAAGTGAACAAACATGGCGAATCAAAATTGTTAAAATCATGCACCTTGCCTTTAACTGGAGTGAACTGTGTGAAGAAAATTGTGACCGAATTAGGGGTTTATGAAGTGAAAGATGGGGCTTTCCATTTATTAGAAAGGGCACCAGGCGTAAGTTTAGAAGACATTAAAAAAGCTACTGAAGGAAAATTAGTGATCAATTCAGATGTTAAAGAGATGGAGCTTTAAATTTTAAGTTTTGCTCTTAAATCTTTTGAAATTTCATCAGTAATATCTAAAATATTCCTCAGCTCATTGGTAGAGTTGTTGATTACCTTGTCACATCTTTTGCGATGAGGTAGTAGATATTTATTATAAGCTGGCATCACGTGGTTTTCCCATTTATACATCACATCTTCTTCCGAGTAGCCTCGTTCATGTAAATCTCTTCTTAATCTTCTTTCTAGCGCAATCTCGGTATCTGCATCCATGAAAATTCTGAAATCAAATAAAGGGTCAATATTTGGATAATGGTAAATAAAAAGACCTTCAATAATTAAAATAGGAGCAGGTTTAATCTCCAAAATTTTAGGAATTGCATGAGGATTGTTGAAAGTATATTCTTTTTTGTAAACCGTTTTATAATCTAAGAGTTGATTAACGTCATTCTCGAACTGGGAAATTTCAATACAGCTTGGTAAATCAAAATTGTGTAAGCGATTTTCCTCGGCAGTCATTTCTCCAACAGGGATATAATAATCATCTTGAGAAACTAAACAAACCTCCTCTTCAGTGAAGTGATTTAAAAAACAATTTAGAAAGAAGGTTTTACCAGATCCGCTTCCGCCGGCAACACCAATTACATAAGGTTTACTGCTCATTCGGTACTCCGAAAGTTATATTTACTAAAAATCTTTTATCTAAGGCTCCAACTGCGTCTGCGGCTGCTTTGGTAAGCACAACTAACACATCTTTTGTAGTCTCATTTTCTGCAAATCTACCCACTACTTTTGCGAAAACGCTTTTTCCTGTCATCGGATTGGTAATTTTCATGATGGTTCCAACAGGGGCGGTACGGTGTAAGACGTAGCTTTTGCTCGAGTCTAAATTTCCATCTTCAATCCAAACTGCAACTCCCTTCTCATTCATAGCCGTAAGACCATAACGGTTTTTTGGAATTTCTAAATTATTCTGAGAATCTGTGGAATCTACAATTTTAATTTTAGGCTTTGGGATGTTAGCAACGTTTGAACTGGCTGATGATGTGTTGCTTTCCTTTTCTTCAAAGGCTTCATTACTGTTTTTAGTAACGGGATTTTTTTTAACTTCTTCGGTAACTTTTAATATTTTTCCAATAGCTAGATTATTGTCTTTAAGATGATTAAGTGTTTTTAAATCTTCTACACTCATCCCATAATCTTTAGCAATAGAATATAAGGTTTCCTTCGGTTTAACCTTGTGTTTTATCACTTTTAAAGTGGGTTTATTTTGAGGCTCAGATGAAAATGTTTTAGGCGATTTTATAAAATCTCTTTGAGTTGGAATTTTAATGATATCATTAGGATGAAGTACTATATTATCGTTAAACTCCATAATACTTTGCGGACTTACATCATATTTTCTACCTAATGAATAATAGGTTTCTTTGGGTTCTATTTTATGAATTATCAATTGTTTGCCATCCAAATTCTCCACCCCGATGGAGTCTCTAAGAGGACTAGAAATGGCTTTAGAAGTAAAAAAAATGAAGAATATAAATAGAAGTGTTTTACAATTCATGAACTAAATTTTAACAATTTAAAATTTTGCAATTATACTAAATAACTCACAATTTCTCTTTTGTTTCTGATGTAAATCAATCGGTCATGCCACAACAGAAACGTATCAAAACTGAGCTTTTTTATTTCTTTATTTAAATAGTCAGAAAGTAGTAGCTCATGATTCTTATAAACCTCCAGTTTCTGATGCTTTGATTGATTTTGATCTTCATAACTTACTATAAAATCTAAATCTTTGGCTTTCAGCCGATGTTGGGTTTCCCAAATGTTAGGAGATGAAATCATCTCAGGAATCTGAATCTGAGGGAAATCAACCTTTAAATGGTTTAATTCTTCGATATTTATTTTTTGGATAACACTCCCAGTCTTAAAATCTAATAATTGATATTTTCTTGGAGAAACTCTCGAATCAAAAACTACCATACCTTCTTTAAAAATCCCTTGAACGCTAATACAAAAGTTTTGCCAAATTATTTTTTTTTGGATGAGGTCAAAGGCAATAATTCCTTTCTGAACAGGGGAAAATTCACTTTCATATCCATGAAAATAGGCAATGCCGTTTTTTACACCAACTAAACCTATAAGCCATTCCTCTTCAAAACGGAAATGATTGAATAACTCTGTTTGATGTTTAAAATCATAAGCAGAAAACGAAACTTTTTTATCAAATGATCGGATTTCCCATATCAGTATTTCTGAATAATTATCCAATTGCAACTTCCAAATAATTCCATCTGATTGTGTAGAGTATAAAAGCTTTAGTGTATCTTTATTTGTTGACATCGAGCCAAAATTAACCATTATGAAAAGGATATTTCGCTTATTTATTTTATTCAGTTTGATTTTTTCTTATCAGCTATCAAAAGCTCAAACCAAAGTTTTACAAGTAAACATTAAAGAAGAAATTGACCCAACAGCTTGGAGAACCATTAGAGGTGCATTCAAACAAGCTCAAGAAACGCATGCCAATATCATTCTGATTAACTTAAACACTTACGGTGGGATGTTAGATTATGCGGATTCTATCAGAACCAAAATTTTAAATAGCCCCATCAAGACCATCGTTTTTATTGATAATAATGCAGCTTCCGCTGGCGCTTTGATTTCTATCGCTTGTGATAAAATTTATATGCAAAAAGGTGCAACCATTGGTGCTGCCAGCGTGGTTGACGGTAATGGCAAAGTGTTACCAGAAAAATATCAATCTTATATGCGAGGTTTGATGCGCACCACAGCCGAAACCAAAGGTAGAAATCCAAAAATTGCAGAAGCTTTTGTTGATCCGGATATAGAAATTGATAGTTTAAGTAAGAAAGGGAAGGTATTAACGCTCACCACCAAAGAAGCAATTGCGAATGGTTATTGTGTAAATGAAGCTAATTCGGTAGAAGATGTACTCACTCAAGAAAACGCTCAACCTTTTCAAATAAGTGTTTACCAACCTTCTATTACAGATTATTTAATTACACTTTTAACTAGTCCTATTGTAAGTGGTATTTTAATTTTATTGATGATAGGGGGTATCTATTTCGAATTCCAATCGCCAGGAATAGGTGTGGCATTATTGATCACAATTATTGCAGCATTGCTGTTTTTTGCGCCACTTTATTTAGAAGGTTTGGCAAGTAATTGGGAGATTTTACTGTTTATTTTTGGCGTGATTTTACTTGCCTTAGAGATATTTGTAATTCCAGGTTTTGGTGTTTTTGGGATATTAGGGATAGTTCTCATCGTTGTAGGTTTAGCCATGAGTATGATTTTGAATAATTTCTTCGATTTAGGAATGTCTGGAGATCAAAATATTAATCAAGCATTTTTACTTGTGCTAGGATCTGTAATTGGTGCAGTTGCACTTTCTGTATTTTTTGGTGGGAATATCCTTAAATCTAAAGCTTTTCAGCGCTTAGTTTTAAAGGATGAACAGCATGCAAATAAAGGTTATCAGGTAAAAAATCATCTTCAAGATAACCTAATTGGTAAAAATGGTTTTGCAAAAACAGATTTAAAGCCAGGCGGTAAAATAGAAGTAGAGGGAAATGTATTTAATGCCATTTCTTTTGATGGATTTATAGAGAATGGAACGGATATTGTTGTCTATAAGATAGAGAATTCTAATCTGATGGTGAGGCGAAAAACCGCTTAAACAAACAGATTTGAAAGTTTTTTGTTAAATAAATAAACAATATTTTAAATTATGGAAGTAAACGAAATTGGGTTGAAAGATAAGCCCGTAATTGAATTAGTAGATCATATCAACATACTATTAGCAAATTATCAAATACATTATCAAAAAGTTAGAGGTTGCCACTGGAATGTGAGAGGACATAACTTTTTTGATCTTCATATCAAATTTGAAGAACTTTACAATAATGCACAAACCACGATAGATGAATTAGCAGAAAGAGTGCTTACCTTAGGGAAATCTCCTTACAGTACTTATGCCGATTATATCAAAGTATCTTCTATCAAAGAAATTAAAACCGAAGGTTTAGCTGCCGAAAAAATGGTTGAAGCTGTGTTAGATGATTTTCAAAAATTGATTGAAATAGAAAGAGAAGTGATAAAAAATGCAACAGAAAATGCTGGAGATGAGGGAACAGCAGATATAATTATTGGTTTCTTGAAATTTAAAGAGAAAACCAGTTGGATGTTGAGAGCTTGGGACAGTAAACAATAGGCAACATTACACTCAAAAAAAAGTCTCTATTTTGATAAAATAGAGACTTTTTTTGTTCGATTAATAATTTAAAATCTTACTCCAAACGTTAAAGAGACAGTGTTATTTCTGTTATCAACAGTAGCGGTAGGCTGTCTTCCGTTACTCAAGGTGTAATTACTGTAATACAACATCGAGTTTGAATTAATTAAAGCCATATCTAAATAATAAGCCCCAAACCGATAACCGAAACCTCCTGAGTAAGAAGTAACCGTGAAATCTTTATTGCTCAAATTTACATAAGGATTTCCTTGAGATTGATAACCCCATCTAAAAAGTAAATCATCTCTTACTCTCAACTCCCCACCCACATTATAATTGATAACGTTTTTAAAGTCATTTACAATGTTGTTATTATTCAACTGTTCTGTGGAATAATCATTAGATTTAAATTTTATGGTGGAGTAATCAACAAATCCTAAATCTGCGGAGATAAATCCTTTTGAGCCAAAGAAAAAGGCTAAACCTCCATTCACTTTCATTGGGGTAGTTAATCTATACTCATAAGGGTAAGAATCTAATCCAGAATAAGCATTAATATTGTTTAAAAGTTCTTCTGAATAATTATCAGTTACACTGTACCAAGTAGGCGACTCAAATGATAAACCTATTCTCAATTGATGAACGGGTTTTAAAATTAAACCTAATTTTAGATTCACTCCCGAACCATCTGTGCTAAAATTTCTAGTATAAGTTACGTTGTAATCATTAGAATTACTGGTTGTTGGGTCTATGTATAAACCATTTTCTGTAGTTTTTTCAATAGAACGATATTTAAAGGATGCAATTCCTAAACTAGCACCCAAAAAGAGCTTGTTACTGATGTTTGCCCCAAAAGAAAAGTCTATGTTAGAGTTTCCGCCAGTTCTTCTCAAATTATAGTTTTGATCGGCATCTGCATAGGTGATATTATTGTATTTATTGTTTTTGTAATCTGTTAAATAAGAGTAATAAGCGGCATAATTGGCATTAGAAGCTAAGTTTTGCGGATCGGGTATTCCTCCTCCAGAGGCGCCTTCAGCATTGGATGATTCTGTAAAGAAGTCACTCAAACCATTTAAGTTACTCGTTCCCCTGAAACTTAAATCATTTTTAAAAGCCTCTCTTTTTTGATAGCCAATACCAAAGTTTAGACTTAGAAGGCCTTTAGTAGGATTACCACTTTTATAAGTCAAGGTATGGAAAACAACACCTAAATTTTTCAAATCTACATTGTTATTATTAAGTTGATTTTTGTTCCCAGTAAAACTGATGTCATTCCTATTCAAACTCAAGGAAGGAGTCAAGTTGAATTCTGATTTTGTAAACATCCCTAATCCTGCGGGATTTCCATAAAGAGAACTCAAATCACCACCAATGGCAGTTTTCTCTCCTCCTAAAGCATCAAATCTTGCTGTAGTACTGTTGTTAAGCAAAGAAAATCTTAATGCATCACCAGAATATTGAGCGTATGATGTTAATGTGGTTATCAGCAGGACAACCACTATTAAAGTGTGTTTGTATCTCATTTTTAAGTTTTAATGTCCACCAGGTCTAACTGGTCTGCCACCTCCATTACCACCACTACTGGTAGATCCACCAGATGAAGTTCTAGTATTAGTACTTGGTGGAGGTGATGACGGTCTTTCAGATCTTGTAGGTCTATTTTCAGGTTGTCTATTAGGAACAGAAGTAGGTCTGGGTGCAGAAGTAGGTCTAACAGGTCTGCTCATGGGAGTGCTAGAAGTTCGAGTTTGATCTAAAGTCCTTGGATTACTCCCAGAATTCGCAGCATCAGGTCTTATTGGCCGAGAGATCGGATTGCCAACGCCAGGAACTCTTGAACTTGTGGGTCTCATATTATCAAAGGCTCCACTTGGTCTTGGATTACTTGGACGTGGGTTAACAGTGTAAATATTTCTTGGATATGAACCATAACCATAGCCATAAATATCATTATAGAATGGACTGTATAGATTGTAATAGGAATAAATTCCAGTGTAAGGGTAATATCTGTTGTATCCATAGTATCCCCAACTATTTCCATAACCATAATAAGATGGATAGTAGTTATATCCTAATGAGAATGACCATCCACTTCCATAATAGAAAGGAGAAAAAGAATTGTAAAAACTAGTAGGTCCCCAGTATGGGTTATAATAAACATTATTATTCATCCAATAGTAATCAGAATTATAATAATCATTGTAGCCATAAGAAGGAGAACTGTATGCTTCAGTGTTATTTTTTGGAGCTGCTGCAGCTACCGCATAATCGGCTTGGTTTGCCTTAATGTCTGAGAAATAAACATCGTCATTATTATTTTGCACTGCTAACTTATTTGAAGAGCAGGCACTTATCATCAAGGTTAAAAAACCGAGCGATAAAACTTGTGCTAAATAGTTACTTTTCATAGCGATACTTTTTGATGACCTCCATCATTAACAGTTTAAATTTATAACTTTGGTCGTTTAACAATCATTAAAATTAACAAAAAATAATTGAAAATAAAAGATGAGCAAAGGCTTAACCAGTAGATCAGACGATTATTCTCAGTGGTATAACGAGTTAGTTACAAAAGCAGATCTTGCTGAACATTCCTCAGTAAGGGGTTGCATGGTGATAAAACCCTATGGATACTCTATTTGGGAGAAAATGCAAGCGGTTTTAGATCAAAAATTCAAAGAAACAGGACACAGTAACGCCTATTTTCCTTTGTTCATTCCAAAGTCATTTTTCTCCAAAGAAGCATCTCATGTGGATGGTTTTGCCACCGAGTGTGCCGTTGTTACTCATTATCGATTGAAAAACGATGGTAATGGAAATATTATTGTAGATGAGGAAGCAAAATTAGAAGAAGAATTAATTGTTCGTCCAACTTCAGAAACCATCATTTGGAATACTTATAAAGGTTGGATTCAGTCTTACCGAGATTTACCATTATTAATTAACCAGTGGGCCAATGTTGTACGTTGGGAAATGCGTACTCGTTTGTTCTTAAGAACCACAGAATTTCTTTGGCAAGAGGGTCATACTGCACATGCTACTTCAGAGGAGGCCATAGCCGAAACTGAGCAAATGCTTAACGTGTACGCAGACTTTGCCGAAAACTGGATGGCGATGCCTGTGGTAAAAGGGAAGAAAACTGCTAATGAGCGCTTTGCAGGGGCTTTAGATACGATGTGTATTGAGGCTTTAATGCAAGATGGTAAAGCCTTACAAGCCGGTACTTCACACTTTTTAGGGCAAAATTTTGCCAAAGCTTTCGATGTGAAATTCACCAGTAAAGAAGGTAAGTTAGAACATGTTTGGGCAACATCTTGGGGAGTTTCAACTCGTTTAATGGGGGCTTTAATTATGGCTCATTCAGACGATCAAGGTTTGGTTTTACCTCCAAAATTAGCGCCTATTCAGGTGGTGATTATACCCATTTATAAAGGAGATGAGGAGTTAGCTAAAATTTCTGCCGAAGTAGAAAAAATCACTTCAGCCTTAAAGGCAAAAGGAATTTCGGTGAAATATGATGATAGAGATACGCAGCGACCAGGGTTTAAATTTGCAGAATACGAATTAAAAGGAGTGCCGGTCCGTTTAGCCATGGGCGGTAGAGATTTAGAAAATAATACCATAGAGGTTGCCAGAAGAGATACCCGAACGAAAGAAACGCTCTCGAGAGATAAGATAGCGGACACCATAGAAAAGCTATTAAAAGAAATTCAGACTAACATTTATCAAAAGGCTCATACTTTTAGGGAAGAAATGACTACTAAAGTAGATTCTTATGATGAATTTAAGAAAGTTTTGGAAGAGAAGGGCGGTTTCATTTCTGCTCATTGGGATGGAACATCAGAAACCGAAGCTAAAATTAAAGAAGAAACGAAAGCTACCATCAGATGTATTCCGCTAAACAATCCTCAAGAAGAAGGTGTTTGTATGGTAACTGGTAAACCATCCAAAGAAAGAGTGATTTTTGCTTTGGCCTATTAATCCATTTATTTTTAGACAAAAAAATAATTCTATGAAGTTTGCAACTAAAGCTATTCATGCGGGTCAACATCCAGACCCAAGTACTGGAGCGGTAATGACTCCGATTTATCAAACCTCCACTTATTGGCAGAAATCGCCGGGAGATAATAAAGGTTTTGAATACTCGAGAGGTACTAATCCTACTCGAAAAGCTTTAGAAGATTGTTTGGCTGCTTTAGAAAATGCAAAATTTGGTTTGGCCTTTTCCAGTGGAATGGGTGCCACTGATGCAGTGATGAAAACTTTAAAACCAGGCGATGAAGTGATTACGGGTAATGATTTATACGGTGGAACTTACCGTATTTTTACTAAAGTTTTTGCAAGCTACGGCATTAAATTTCATTTTTTGGATTTAACAAATCCTGAAAATCTACTTGGTTACATCAATGATAAAACAAAATTGGTTTGGTTAGAAACACCTACTAACCCAATGATGCAAATTATTGATATTGAAGCGGTATCAAAAATCACCAAAAAACATCAATTAACTTTAGTGGTAGATAATACCTTCGCCTCACCTTATTTGCAAAACCCAATAGATTTAGGTGCTGATTTGGTGATGCACTCAGTAACTAAATATATTGCAGGTCACTCTGATGTAGTGATGGGGGCTTTGATGATGAATGATGAAGAACTATACAAAAAGCTTTGGTTTATCTATAATGCTTGCGGAGCTACTCCTGGTCCGCAAGATGCTTTTTTAGCTTTAAGAGGAATTAAAACCCTTCATTTAAGAATGAAAGCGCATTGCGAAAACGGAGAAAAGATTGCGCATTTCTTGAAAAATCATCCAAAAATTGAAAAGATTTATTGGCCAGGATTTGAAGATCATCCTAACCATGAAGTAGCGAAAAAGCAAATGCGTGGTTTTGGTGGAATGATTTCTTTTGTTTTAAAAGGTGCTGATTTACAAGAAACTTTTAGAATAGCGGGTTCATTTAAAGTCATCACTTTAGCAGAATCATTAGGAGGTGTAGAATCTTTATTGAATCATCCAGCAACCATGACGCATGGTTCTATTCCTAAATACGAAAGAGAAAAAGTGGGTGTGGTAGATAATTTATTGCGCTTAAGTGTTGGGGTAGAAGATGCAGATGATTTAATTGAAGATATAAAATCGGCTTTAGCCTGATTTTAAAGTTTTAAGTCTCCAAAAAAGCTGATAGCGTCACGATTAACACTATTGACTGTTAAAATGGTATTCCCTGAAGGTGAAATACTTAAACTCATCTTGTTTGCCAAGGGCTGTCCTTCAATCTGAAGATTGATCAGGTAATTCCCATTCTTCTCTTCGCTTTTCTGCAAAGTAAAATGCGTAGTTATGAAATTCAAACTATTACCATGAGTACCATAGGAAGCTTGTTGTGCCACACCAAAATAAGGTAAATAGCATTTTAGTGTATCGGCGCTAATTTTTACAGAATAAGAGCCATCTAACTGTAAAAGTTGCGGATTAATGAGGTTTACGCTCATCGGATTTGCTCTTTGTGCTTCAAATGTAAATTGATTTTTAGCCAGCATTTTTGAAATACTATTTTGGTAGGCAATCTGTTCTTTCTGCGTTAAACAAGAGGTTAATAGAAATAAACTTAATAAAATAACTAAACTAATTTTTTTCATAGCTTTCATTAAATAAAAAATAACGTTGCTAAAGCCAATTAAATTTCAAGACTTACAGTCATTTTTAGATCAAAAAGTAATCCAGTATAATCAACCTGGTTTTATTGTTAATGATCCAATTTCTATTCCTCATCTTTTCACAAAACAGCAAGATATAGAAATTATGGGTTTTTGGAGTGCAATGTTGGCTTGGGGACAAAGAATTACCATCATTAATAAATGTAAAGAGCTGATTAATTTAATGGATGATGCTCCCTATGATTTTATCATGAACCATGAAGAAATCGACTTAAAAAGGATGTTAAACTTTAAACATCGGACTTTTAACGCAACAGATACATTGTACTTTATTCATTTTTTCAGATACCACTACTCCAATTTTGATTCTTTAGAAGATGCTTTTTTGCCTTTTAAGAAGGATGAAACCTTTAGAGATGATTTCATGGATAACACTAGTACAAACCTCGCTTCAAATAACTCAAATGTTTGTTTTGCTGCTCAGCTTCAGCAAGCTAATATTGAGTCGAATCTTAATTATTTTCGGTCTTATTTTTTCTCTTTGCCAGATTTTCCTCAACGTACCATTAAACATGTTTCTTCGCCATTGCAAAAGTCAACTTGCAAACGCTTGAATATGTTCCTAAGATGGATGGTGAGAAAAGATGATTGCGGTGTAGATTTTGGAATTTGGAATAGAATTGAGCCGCACCAATTAGTTTGTCCTTGCGATTTACATGTGGACAGGGTAGCTAGAAAATTAGGTTTGATATCGCGTAAGCAAACCGATTGGCAAACTGCTATTGAATTGACCGAACAGCTGAAAAAGTTTGATGCTGCTGACCCCGTAAAATATGATTTTGCTTTATTTGGATTAGGGATTGAAGAGAAGTTTTAGTAGGAGGTAGGTCTTTTTGGTTCATTTGTTAGTAACGTTTTGCAGGTTTGTACAGAAATAGCTTTAAAGCATTACCGAAGTCAGCTTGCATAAGCTTAATTAATTTACAGAAAGTGAGTTTAAGCAGTTTAGCCATTTTTGTACAAATTTGAGGTTGGGTGTTCGTACTTTTTATGAAAGCTGTTTATCACGCTTATTGTCAATTTTTTTCGGTTCTGTTTTTGACTTCTTCAATTTATAATCTAAAATAAACTGACTAATTTCTTTTCTTTCTTTTTCTGTTAAAGGTTCACTTTGAATAATAAAGTCAACTCCTTTTGGTTCTCTTATAAATCCCATAATCTTAGGTTTTAAAATACTTTTCAACTAATAATTTTGCTGATTCGGTCGGTAAAATCATTCTGTGTCCGCCAAAATGATATGCTCCTAATGATTCTTCATAATGATTTATCAATTTTTTTTTTGCTGTAAAAGCAACAAAACCGTCAAAACCGTATTGAAATGAAAGTTTGCAAGCAAAGGCAACTAAATTTCCCGCAACGCCTTCATAGAGTTTGTTTCGCCCAACATTGAAGGGAGCATTTTCTAAAAGGTTCATGAAAACATGGTCGGCTTCTTTTGTTATACTTAATAAACCTTGAACAATATCCAAATTATTGGTAATTGTCAGTTTGTAAACTTCTTTAGCATCATCTTTCAGTTCGGCTTTCTAATTAAAATTCCAGCCATTTTTAACCGTGATATTTTTGCTGTCCTTTAATGTAAATCTTGCAACTTCGGTCTGGAAACTGTCGCCAGAAATAGTGTTTTGGATGGAATTGGTCAGTTTGTCGACCACAAAATCCAATTGTATTTCCTGCTTATTTTTAATTGGGTTAATTTACGAAAATATTTCCAATCAGTAGTGTCCTTGCGGTCGGTAAGTATGACACTTAACGGTTTGGCGCTTGGCGCAGTGGCGGATTTTGGAGCTCCCCTCTAGCCCCCTCTAGCTCAATAATGTAGCCTAAGCCCTGCGTGTTGGATACTTGTGCTCGGTTTGGCTTTGTTCTTGAAACTTATACTTCCCACTCAACACCTGAAAATAGCTATTTTATTGCTTTATGCAAAACAAAATTTGAAAGCCTCTGCTCTATGTGACACAAGAAGCCTTTGTTCCGCTTCCTTAAGCATCATTCCCGCGCCATAGAGGGGATTTTACATGTGGATAGGGTAGCTAGAAAATTAAATTTAATATCGAGTAAGCAAACCGATTGGCAAACTGCCTTAGAGTTAACAGAAAACCTAAAAAAGTTAGATGTCACCGATCCTGTAAAATATGATTTTGCTTTATTTGGATTAGGGATTGAAGAGAAGTTTTAATCTCAATGCGTCTTATTCAAGATGGGTTAGGTTGCGCTTCGTCACCGCTTCACTCATCCTACGTTTTTTAACGAAGGATGAGCGAAGCGATCTACTGGCTTACCTGCTACGATATCCCAAGGATGAACTCCTGATGTTTTTTGAAAGCAAATTTAATCTGACTATTTATTTGTATCAACATTTAAACAGATAGTATCAAAAATCATATTCCATTTATTTCTATTTGATTTTCAGTGTTTTATTTAATTTATCTTTTGGTGTAGCCAGTACAATAAGCAAATTCAAAGCAAACTTTTTCCATTGAAATTCATTTATTACTGACCGATTTAAACTAAATTGTACCCCATGGATTTGGAATTTAACAAGAACGAAGACGTCAATAAGCAGTTAGTTGATGATTTGAAATATCGACTAAAAAAAGTTTATAAAGGAGGGGGGGAGCAAGCAGCAGCTAAACAGAAAGAAAAAGGTAAAATGTTGGCTCGTGAGCGTATCCATTATCTTTTGGATGATAAAAACGATTTCTTAGAAATTGGTGCATTTGCTGCCGAAGGAATGTATGAGGAAGTTGGCGGATGCCCATCTGCTGGGGTAATTGCTGGGATAGGATATATTTCTGGAAGGCAGTGTATGATTGTGGCTAACGATGCCACTGTTAAAGCGGGTGCTTGGTTTCCAATGACGGCTAAGAAAAATCTAAGAGCCCAGGAAATTGCCATGGAAAACCGTTTACCTATTATTTATTTAGTAGATTCTGCGGGGGTATTTTTGCCTATGCAGGATGAAATCTTTCCTGATAAAGAACATTTTGGAAGGATTTTCAGGAATAACGCCATTATGAGTTCTGAGGGAATTATCCAAATTGCTGCCATTATGGGTTCTTGTGTAGCTGGAGGAGCTTATTTACCCATCATGAGTGATGAAGCCATGATTGTGGATGGAACAGGTTCGGTTTTCTTAGCAGGATCTTATTTGGTAAAATCAGCTATCGGCGAAACGGTAGATAATGAAACTTTGGGAGGCGCTACTACGCATTGTGAAATCTCAGGCGTTACGGATTATAAGCATGAAAATGATGCAGCTTGTTTAGATTCGATTAAAAGCATCATAGCTAAAATTGGTGCGCCAGAAAATGCAGGGTTTAATAGAGCAGAATCGGTTTTGCCAAAAAGAAAACTCGAGGATGTTTATGGGATTTTACCAGAAAATCGTGAAAAAGCCTATGATATGCATGAATTATTAGATTGTTTGATAGATGCAAATTCATTGGATGAATATAAGGCAGGTTACGGTCAAAGCATTGTTTGTGGTTTAGCTAGGATTGAAGGTTGGGCTGTTGGAATTGTGGCTAACCAGCGCAAAGTGGTGAAGTCTAAAAAAGGAGAAATGCAATTTGGTGGTGTAATCTATTCTGATTCTGCTGATAAAGCCACGCGTTTCATCATGAACTGTAATCAGAAAAAAATTCCTTTGGTTTTTTTGCAAGATGTAACCGGATTTATGGTGGGTTCTAGGTCTGAGCATGGTGGCATCATCAAAGATGGCGCTAAGATGGTGAATGCAGTTTCTAATTCTGTAGTGCCTAAGTTTACCATTGTGGTTGGGAATTCTTACGGAGCAGGAAATTATGCGATGTGTGGGAAAGCTTATGACCCAAGATTGATTTTTGCGTGGCCAACAGCGAAGATTGCAGTGATGAGTGGTGCTTCTGCCGGAAAAACTTTATGGCAAATTCAATCGGCTAGTATGAAAAAATCTGGAGAGGAAATCACTAAAGAAGAAGAGGAAAAGCAAATCAAAATCATCACCGATAGATATAATGAACAAACCACACCTTATTATGCGGCGGCTCGGTTGTGGGTAGATGGGGTCATAGATCCAGTAGAAACCCGTAAAGCCATTGCTATGGGGATTGAAGCAGCCAATCAATCGCCTATTACCAAAAGATTTAATGTTGGGGTGATTCAGACTTAGTTTTGTTTAGCAAAATCACATAATCCTACTACACTTCACCATCAGTTTGCCAGAGTAGAAGATATAAGGGTCTCCGTGTTGATCTACTTTAAAACTTGTTTTTGGGTTTTCTACACTAGTATTCTCTTCGCCTTTGGTCTTTAATTTAGTAGCGCCATCGTTATTTTTGGCATATCACTCACCTTTAGGTTTTCGCCTTTAAAACTTATAGGTTGGATGAAAAATTTATCCTCTTTCTGAATAATCTCGTAGGCTACCTTTCCGCCATCCGAAGATTTGATACTTTCATCATACCAAAAGCTTATTAATTTATTATGATTGGTTGCAGGCACAACGGTAGCAATACGATCTGTTGGTTTTGTTTCGGTCTTTTTAGCTTGATCAGATTTATTGATGAGCATTCCACTAATAACCATGGCAACAACGATTTTCTTGCTCATGGATAAGGATACTGCAGAAAATCTAAAATTGAATCAATTTATCAGGTTTTGAGAATTAATTTTTTTTAAAAAACTTTCCAATATTGGTGTGTTTCATCAAAATTTTCCACCTATCAGTAATTTCAATATCACAATCAATAAATACATTTGGGATAAGCCTTTTCTAATCCTAAATTTGTATTACAAAATTTTATTATGACAGAAGAATTAGAACACGTAAAGTGCTTGATTATAGGATCTGGTCCTGCAGGTTACACAGCCGCAATTTATGCTGCTAGAGCTGATTTAAATCCGGTATTGATTACCGGAATGGAAATGGGTGGACAGTTGACTCAAACTACTGATGTTGAAAATTTTCCGGGTTATCCTAACGGAATAATGGGTCCTGAGATGATGGAAGATTTTCGGAAACAAGCAGAGCGTTTTGGTACTGATATTCGTTTTGGCTATGTTTCTTCTGTAGATTTTTCTGGTTCAGTACACAAAGTGATAGTGGATGAAAGTAAGACTATTTTAGCAGATACCGTAATTGTTTCTACCGGAGCTTCTGCCAAATGGTTGGGTTTACCTTCTGAACAAAAATACAATGGTTTTGGAGTTTCTGCCTGTGCCGTTTGTGATGGTTTCTTCTTTAAAAATCAAGATGTGGTAATTGTAGGAGCAGGAGACACAGCGGCCGAGGAAGCTACTTATTTAGCTAAATTATGTTCTAAAGTTACCATGTTGGTTCGTCGGGATGAGTTTAGAGCTTCAAAAGCGATGGTTCATCGTGTGTTAAACACGCCAAATATTGAAATCTTATACAATACAGAAGCCAAAGAGATTTTGGGAGATGGCAAAACCGTAAATGCGGTAAAAGTGATCAATAACCAAACAAATGAAGAAACTGATATTCCAGCTACTGGATTTTTTGTGGCTATTGGTCATAAGCCGAATACTGATATTTTTAAAGATTGGTTAAAGATGGATGAAGTAGGGTATATCATCACTAAACCAGATAGTACAGCTACGGATATTGAAGGCGTTTTTGTTTGTGGAGATGCGCAGGATAAAATTTATCGCCAAGCGGTTACTGCAGCAGGAACAGGCTGTATGGCAGCACTTGAGGCTGAAAGATATTTAGCAGCAAAAGAATTTGAAATTCAAGATTAATTTCTAATCCTAACAATTTTAAAGGCTTGAGTTAAACTCAGGCCTTTTTTATTTCTAAAATCTAAATAGGTCATATAATTTTTTTAGATTTGTTTATCAAGACTTAAATATGCGTTTAACACTCAAAATCACCCTACTTTTTATGAGTTTAACTTCTTGGGCTTTTGCTCAAGATATTAATTTAGGCATCATTCCTGCACCGCAAAATGTGGCACTGAATTCTGGCTTTTTTCAGATTAATCAAAATACAGCTTTGCAGTATGAAACGGATGAGGATCGCAAAATTGCGGAGTTTTTTAAAGATTTAGTAAAAGAGAAAGAAGGTTTTGATTTAACCATCGCCAAAAACTTCATTCAAGCTCCTGAAAGTATCATTTCTTTTCATTCTGCCAACAGCGATAGCTTAGCAGAAGAAGCTTATACCTTAACGGTAAATGATAAAAGCATCTCTTTAAAAGGGAAAGCTAAAGGTGTCTTCTATGCGATGCAAACGCTTTCACAGCTTTATCTTAATAATTTAAATACACATCAAATCCCGCAATGTATCATTACAGATCAACCTCGGTACGCTTATCGCGGCTTACATTTGGATGTTTCTAGGCATTTTTTTTCTGTGGATTTTATCAAGAAATACATCGATTTAATGGCTTTTTACAAGCTCAATAATTTTCATTGGCATTTAACAGATGATCAAGGTTGGAGAATCGAGATTAAAAAATATCCCAAACTCACCGAAGTTGGTGCTTACCGAGCGCAAACCTTAGTAGGAAACTACCATAATAGAATGCCGCAATGGTTTGATGGAAAACCTTATGGCGGTTATTATACTCAAGATGAAATTAAAGATGTGATAGCTTATGCTGCTAAAAGGTATATCAATATCATTCCTGAAATTGAAATGCCCGGGCATTCTATGGCAGCTTTAGCCGCTTATCCTGAGCTGGCTTGTGGGGATAATCCGGGTCCGTTTAAAACAGCCGAAAAATGGGGGATATTTCCAGATATCTATTGTGCAGGAAAAGACCATACTTTTGATGTTTTAGAAGATGTTTTAACTGAGGTAATGCAATTATTTCCATCAAAATACATTCATATTGGTGGAGATGAAGCCCCGAAAACGGCTTGGAAAAGTTGCCCTTATTGTCAAAAACGGATGAAAAAACTGCACTTAAAAAACGAGGAGCAGTTACAATCTTATTTCATCCATCGGATAGAGAAGTTTGTAAATAGTAAAGGACGATCCATTATTGGTTGGGATGAGATTTTAGAAGGTGGATTAGCACCTAACGCTACGGTGATGAGTTGGAGAGGTGTTTCAGGCGGAATTTCAGCAGCGAAACAAAAACATCAAGTGATTATGACACCTAGTACCAACGGTCTTTATTTGGATCATGTGCAAGGTCGTTCAGATCAAGAACCCCTAACTATTGGTGGCGACGGAAGAATTTCTAAAATTTACAATTATAATCCAACACCAGCATCATTAAATGCTGATGAGCAACCATATATCTGGGGCGTACAGGCCAATATGTGGACTGAATACATCACTACTGACGCAAAAGTTGAATACATGCTTTTACCAAGAATCCTGGCACTTTCTGAAATTGCATGGACAAATCCTGAAAAGAAAAATTTCAAAGACTTTAATGAAGTTCGTGTTCCAGAACATTTAGCTTGGTTAGATCAAACTAATTTGTTGTATCGAGTTCCAGAAGTAATTGGGGCTAAAGACACTACTTTGCTGGTAACTGATTCTTGTGTTTTTGATTTAAAACCATCTGTAACAGGGGCACAGATTTATTACACCATTGATGGCTATTCTCCTAATGAAACTACAAATTTATATACGCAACCTTTTAGCGTAATTGTTCCTAAAGGAGAAGAACGTCCTGTGAAATTTAGGGTGATTACACCTTCAGGAAAAAGGAGTGTGGTTACTACTACACGGTTGGTTAATCGAGATACTTTGGCAGCCGATACTTCAAAAAACGGAACTCATCAACGGGGATTAAAATACTATTATGTGCCCGGAAAGTTTAGTAGCATTCTAGAAATTGATACCAATTTAGCTACACAGGTGGGTTTGGCATCAACAATTTCATTCCATCACGTTCCTAATAAAGCTAGGGAGTATGGCCTAGTTTTTACAGGTTATATCCATGTAAATGAAAATGCCAATTTTGAGTTTTCGCTTTATAGCGATGATGGTAGCAGATTGTATATAGATGATCAATTAATAATAGATAATGATGGGAAACATGCCAGGTATGAACGTTCTGCTGGAGCTAATTTGAAAGCCGGTTTACATAAGCTAAAAGTTTTATATTTTGATGATGGTCCAGGCTCTACTTTACAAGTTTCGGTAAAAGGAACTGATGGGAAAAAAATAGAAATACCATCAGTGATGTTATTTAACTAAGATGAAGAAATTAGTTTTGTTGTGCTTTGCTTTTACCATTTTTCTAGGAATCTTCGCTTGTACTCATCAAGAGGCTAAACAAGAGCATCAAGCTCAAAAAGTAATTTCAAAATTACCTTCTCCATTTCATACGCACCTAAAAGTAGAAGTTGGGCCACAATTGATTTTTGATGTTTTTAGTTGGGAGAGGCGCAGATTCTACTTCATCGCTATTAATTTTAAGATCAGATTCATTAAAAAATGAGTTTTCGGTAGCGTCATCAGATCATATTGCTGGCAAATTAAAAGAAGTTTTTAATACCGATATGGACGACGATGGAAATCCTGAAATTGTGGTGTATTACAATTCAAATGATGCCATTAATAGTGCTAAAGTGCTTTGTTATGAATTTACAGGTAAGAATGTTCATCAAATCAAATTCCCTAATTTAACATCCAAAACTCAAAAGCAATATCGTGGATCAGATAATTTCTACGTAAAAGAAGGGAAGCTATATCGAGAGTTTAATATTTATGATGAGGCAAATCATACTCATCAAAATCCGCTAGGAAAAAAGAAAATCGAGTATATTTTGAAGAATAATAGTTTTGATTTAATGGAAATGGAATAAATCAGTTAGGATTTATTAGTTGACAGTTTTCCGTTAAGAAACTCAAAAAAAAACTGCTAACTACCAACTGAATTAAGCTTCATCCTTAAATTGCTTATTTAATCTTTCTAAATCTTCCAGCATCTCATTAAAACGCTTCTCTTCTTTTCTGATGTAAATTTTCATGAGGTAAACATAACAGATGATAAACCAAGCCAAAGTAGCCACTACTACGCCAATCATCAAGGCAAGATTGAGACGATAAAAGAACTCGATAAAATAAAGACTTAAACCTAAACCCAATACTAAAGTATATACTTTATAATTTCTGGTGTGCTGCACATACCTTGATTTTCTAAACTGCTGTATAAATTGGATATGATCTTGAGGTTGATCAAACAAAGTATTGCTATTGGCAATGGTACTGATGTTAATTACTTGCATGATGATGAAATACAAGCAGCATAACTGCACAATCACCAGCCCGATGTAAGAAGTCCAAAATTGAAAATCTGTGGTAAATAAAACATAGGTAACCACACCAAGTGCCAAGAGCATGGCAATAATTTCTATGGTGAATTTAGACCGTAATTTACCTCTACTTTCTTTGTAATGGCTTATTACCTCCTTGTAATCTATCACAGGAGCGGTCTTTTGCTCATTCCAAATGCCAACTAATGAATCAAAGTCTTTCATGTTGATTATATAATTCAGTAAGCTTATGCTTAATCCTGTGTATTTTAACTCTTAAATTTCCTTCAGAAATACCTGATATTTCTGCAATTTCTGGGTATGGAACCTCATCCATTACCATAGTAATAATAATTCTTTCATTTTCTTCTAGCTTTGCAATACATTGATACAATGTTTTAATTTGCTCTTGCTTATCTGATGTCTCTTCTTCTTTATTTTCGATGATATTGGGTGTCAGTTCATCTTTGGCTTGCCGCTTTTCGCTTTTTAAATAAGTTAAACAAGTATTTACGGCAATTCTATAAACCCAAGTCGAGATCATGGACTGATTTCTAAACTTATCCAGATTTTGCCAAACTTTTAAAAAGGTCTCCTGTAAAAGGTCATTTGCTGCATCAACATCACCCGTATAACCAAAACACAAATGGTAAATCTTCTTAGAATTAGCCTGAAAAATTTCCTTAAAGACCTGCTCTTTATTAGACATTAATTTGTTCTTAGTTTTCGGGTTTATTTTTAGATAGCCTGATGATAGTTTTGTTACAAATCAAGAAATTTCATGGATATGAAAAGATGGTCGTTTTAATTTTAGTTCTTTCAAAACCGCATCAAAATCTTGTTGATAATCAAACTGTAAGTCTTCTTGCAATTTGGGTAATAATTTATTAATGCGTTTGAGTTGTCTAAACAAGATTAAATCAATAGCCCTATAATTAGATTTTACGATGGGATGTTGAATAAAGCTTTCGCAAAAAGCAAGGGCAATTTCTACTTCCAAATGCTTTTCACTGATGTATTTAATATGCTTATTCATTATCCGTGTCAATTTTCTTAATTGCTTTCCTACATAATAAATACTCGGGTGTAAATCATCAAACTCATTCATAATAAGTTCTTTAACCTGCATAACATAAGCCTCCTTTTTATCTTGGTAGAAAAGCAAATAATGTAAAAGTTCCTTATTCTCAGTTTTGTATTTGGCTAGGCGCAAACACAATTCTTTGAGCTCGTGACTTTCTTGAAAGTTTAATTCTTTTTTTAATTCGGCTAATTTAGGACTCTCCATTTCTCAAATTTGTGCTATTAGCCAAAATAGTTACTTTTGTTAGATTCCCAAAAACTAAATTCATGAAGATAAAGTCGATACCATTCATTGTACTCATCACCATTTTTATAGCAGCGTTAGCTACTATCCTAAATCATTATCATATTGCCGCAATTCCAGAAACAGCCTTAATCGTACTTCGTTGGGTTGCTATTGCCAGCTTAATTGCCTTAGGTATCCAAAGAAAATCTTTAACCACTTGGATTTTAATTTCGATGGTGATTGGAGCCGAAATTGGTCATGATTTTTCTGAAATTGCCATCAACCTACAAGTTTTAAGTAAAATCTTTTTAAAGATGATTAAAACCATTGTAGCTCCATTGCTTTTTGCAACATTGGTATTCGGGATAGCCGGTCATTCTGATTTAAAACAAGTGGGCAGAATGGGTTGGAAATCATTGCTTTACTTTGAAGTGGTGACTACTTTAGCACTGTTTATTGGTGTTGCGGCTATTAATATTTCAAAAGCAGGAGTTGGGATTAAACCACCGGCGGTAATTAATGAGACTTTAGAAAAAGTTCCGCCACAATCTGCTACAGAAATTATTTTACATATTTTCCCAGAAAATATAGCAAAATCTATTGCCGAAGGACAAGTTTTGCAGGTAGTAGTGTTTAGTATTTTATTCGGGATAGCTTTAGCCATGGTAAAAGAAGAAAAACGTCGCCCGATGTTAAAAGCTATGGAGAGTTTATCTGAAGTGATGTTTAAGTTCACCAATATAGTGATGTACTTTGCGCCAATTGGGGTTGGTGCAGCTATTGCATTTACCGTTGGGCACATGGGGCTTGGGATTTTGGTAAATCTTTTTCAACTACTCGCTACATTATATGTGGCTTTAATTGCGTTTTTATTATTGATTCTATTTCCGATTGCTTTAATAGTAGGTGTACCTCTTAAAAAGTTTCTAAAAGCCATTGCAGAACCCGTTTCTATTGCTTTTGCAACTACAAGTTCTGAAGCCGCTTTGCCAAGAGCCATGGAGGCGATGGAGCGGATTGGAGTGCCGAGAAAGATTGTAGCTTTTGTGATTCCCACAGGTTACAGTTTTAATTTGGATGGAACTACCTTATATCTGGCTTTAGCCGCTATATTTGTAGCGCAAGCCGCAGGCATGGATTTAAGTATTGGTCATCAGTTGGTCATTGTGTTTACTTTAATGTTAACCAGCAAAGGGGTGGCTGGTGTGCCAAGAGCTTCTTTGGTGATTTTATTAGGAACTGCGGCTTCATTTAATCTGCCTGTATGGCCTATATTTATCATTTTAGGTATTGATGAATTGATGGATATGGCCCGCACATCTGTAAATGTAATAGGTAACTGTTTAGCCACAGTGGTAATTGCTAAATGGGAAAATGAATTTGATAAAGATGCTAACCACATTGAAATTGAAGAACTATGAGTGATAGGTTTAAAAAAATATTTTTAGGAGTAAGTATTTCTATTCCGTTTTTGTTGTACTGCATTTACTATTATTCTATCATGATTAGGAATGCACCTTACAAGTTTGCAGAATTTAAGAATATAACTATGAAATCAGGTTTGGGGAATCATTATGATAAATTTTACTCCTCTACTTCCCAACAATTTAAATATTTAAATGGAAACGATTCTTTAATTGTACATCGAGTGAAGCTTTCTAGTGATGATTTGTTGTACTTACACCGAAAGGCTGCCGATATAGGTTTGTGGAATATGCCTAAAGAAATGTTGGGTGATACCAGCAACACCGCCCCAAGGTATTACATCGAATTTGATTATCAAAGGAAGAAGAAAATTATAGAGATTGATGCCGCTTTTAATGGAGACCCAAAATTGAAAGATGCAGCACTTCAAATTGTGAAGATAGTAGATAAAACCATTGAAGATGCCAACGATAGGCAAAATCATTAAAAAAAAGCAGTTAAGGCATCTTTTAAATTTAAGATGCCTTTCTTTTTGATTTTTCCCAAGCTGCAGATTGCTTGCCTTTAAAATATCTAATAGTACCTGCCATGGCTGCGTAATTCATCATTGCAAAATAATATGGGATAAACAGGATTTTGATCTTGATTTTTTTGTTCTCTAATAAATATCCAGCGATTGCAGCCAAATAGAAAAGAATTTGTCCAACTAATATCAATTGATAAACCCAGTTTTGAGGATCATCAATACAAATCATCAAATTTAGAACAAATACCACAATCATTAACCAAGGCGTTAAAATCCATCTTAAAACGCGGTGACTGATGTATTGAAAAGTGAGTATTGGTTGATAAAATGGATTCGCTGATTTTTTTAATCTTACAATAGATTGAATTCCGCCAGCAGCAATCCTGATTTTTCTTTTCAGCTCTTCTTTGGTATCTGCCGAGCCCGTTTCCATAGCATAAGCATGGGGTTCATAAGCAATAATATAACCTTTCTCGGCGATGCGCATGGCAATCATGTGGTCATCATTAATGGTGTCAGATTCTACAGGTTGATAAAGAGAGGTTCTGATACTGAATAATTCTCCGGCTGCACCCACATTAGAGTAAAGTTCATAATCCCATTTTTTTAATGCAGACTCATATTTCCAATAAAAACCTTCACCGGCTGCACTTGCATCCGCTTCATTTTCTACCATAATCCTTTTTTCTCCAGCAACAGCACCCACTTTTGGGTTTTGATAATGTTTTACCAATTCTTTAATGGCTGAAGTATTTAAAAAGGTATTGGCATCAGTAAAAACTGCAATTTCTCCTTTTATAGATGGAATTGCCCTTTTAATAGCTGCAATTTTCCCGGCTCTGTTATCTTCATGTAAAAGCTCAACCTCTGGATTTTTTTTAATGATGTTTGGCGTATGATCAGTAGATCCATCAGTAATAAAAATGATTTGTAAAATTGATTTGGGATAATCTATTTCTAAACAGTTTTTAATTTTATCTTCAATGATATCTTCTTCATTATAAGCTGCAATTATTAATGAAACTGAAGGAAATTCAACATCTTCTTTGAATTGATAAGGCTTTTTAAATAGTCTTTTTATTTTGATGATGATATAAAGTAAAATGCCGTAGCCAAAAAAGGTATAGAAAATAATGAATAAAGAAATCCAGAAAAAAATAATCATAACTTTTCTAATTTAAATCCCAAGGATTTACTGTTTTTTGAATGGGTGAAATTCCAAATAAGGGCTTTTATTACCCATTTAGCTAAATCTTTTCTACCTTTTTTGATATACGTAAAAATCATTTTCGGGCAAGCAATAAAAGTATAATAAATACTGAATAGAAAGGTATTTACAAAACCTGTATTTCGCCGGATGAAGAGCATCCGGTTTCTGGTCATGAAATAAGTTTTGATTGCGCTGTCTTTGCCAACAGAGATAGATTCCTTATGATAAATAAAGGTTTTTCCTGTGAAATTAATGGTTTTCCCAATCCGCTTAAATTTTTCACACCAATCTAATTCCTCATAATATAAGAAGTAACTTTCATCCATTAAACCCGCTTTTAACAAGTCTGCTTTTCTGCAAATCACGGCTGCGCCATGGCAAAATCCAGTTTCGTAAGTTAAACCATCGTATTGTCCTTTGTTTTTTTCAAATTGTCCAATCTGCGAATTTCTGGCCGTTAAATAGTTTAAAGGAGTATAGCCGGCGTATTGAATAAGTTCTTTATCATCATCATAAAGTATTAAAGGCGATAATAAACCAATTTGTGTATCTGCTTTTAGCACATCAATTAAAGTTTCTATACAGTTTTCTGGTATTTCGGTATCATTATTCAACAAAAAAATATAATCTCCTTTCGCACTTTTTATTCCTAAATTGTTGCCACCGGCGAAACCTAAATTTACTTTTGAACGAATAAAGATGAGATCAGGAATAACGCTTTTAAATTCCTTTTCGTAATTTTCAACACTGGCATTATCAACCAAAATAACTTCTATTTTATTTTGATAATGCCTTTTGATAGATTGTAGCAGTTCAGTAGTTGCTTTCGGCTGATTGTAATTTACGGTAACTATTGAAACAGAATCCATCTAAAAATTAATTTACAGCAGCAAAATAAAATAAATTGTCAATAGATAAGAAAATTTCTGAAGAGTTAGATCATTTCTCTGCCATAGACCAACAACCTATGGAGCTTGCTGATAAATTGGATGAATTTCTCAATTTATTAAATAACAGTAAGATAGATTCAGAAAATATCAAACAAATCCAAAACAAGTTTAACAATGCGATTGATAAGAAATTAAGTGAAGAGGAATTAATCGCAGAGTTCAAAAAAGTAGATGATTTTGATCTTTCAAGGTTAGAGAAGTTGGAAAAAATCGAAATGCTTTTGAAATCAAATTATATTGATACAAAAGTTGCAAAATCTTATAAAACCAGAAATTTCTTGGAAATGATTTTCCCTGTACTGGCTGGATTAGTGATGGTAACCTTAGGTTTTGCCATGATTATCATGCCAGCACCTCCATATTTTGAAATGTTTACTGTTTTTCATTTCACATGGGATGATGGGGTAACTTTAATGGATTTAATTTCTTTAACCATTATCTTATTTGGCATATTTGTGATTATTAAGTCTTACGTTAAATTTGCTAATCAATCCTAAATTGTGAACAAGAGTATTCTAATAGTTGATGATGAGATTTTTCAGTTAACACTGATGAAAAAGCTATTAGAAAATGCTGGTTTCTCTTGTTTAAGTGCCCTCAGCGTAGATCAAGCGCTTAAACTAATGAATGAGCAGCAACCCGATTTAATTATTTCTGATATCGAAATGCCAAATAAGGATGGCTTTGCTTTTAGGGAAATTTTGCTGGCCGATAAAAAACTAAAAGACATTCCATTTTTGTTTCTAACCGCTCATCATGACGATTTTTTTATTCAAAAGGGTTTAGACCTCAAAGCCATTGATTATATCGCCAAAAATATTCCTCAAAATCAATTGGTTTCAAAAATCAATAATATCTTAAATACAGTTCAAGAGCAAAAAGACAAATCTATCTCAGAACTTAAAACCGTAGCAGAGCGCTTAAACCTTAAAAGTGTGCCAGCAAAAGGTCTAAAGCTTAAGAATTTTGAAGTTATTTTTTACCATAAGCCTTATCAAAATTATCCTGGTGGAGATTTTATCGATTTTATCAAAATTGATGAGCGTTTTACTTTTATAGTTTTGGGGGATGTGATGGGAAAAAAATGGGGAGCTTGGTTTTTCTCTTTCACTTTTTTAAGTTACATCAGAGCCGCTATTCGTTTATGTGTTTTTGATGGAAATCTCTCGGTGTCTGAAATTATGCAAAGAATTAATCAAGTAATTTTAGCAGATGATTTTTTAGATGATACTTACGCCACGCTCAGTTTAATTTTGATTGACGATGAACAAGGGCGTATTGCCTATGCCGGTGCTAGCGATTTACCGCTGCTGCTTTACAATAACGAAACTCGAAAAATCAAACAATATACTTCTAAAGGTCTTTTGCTAGGTTTTTTTGAAGATGGAAAATATACAGAACAACAAATTGAAAATGAAACAAAAGACCAACTTTTTCTACTTTCTGATGGCGTGATAGATTTTGAACAGCAAGGAGTGAAGAAAACAGATATCAATTTATTTATCAATAAATTAGAGGGTTTACTTCAAAAAAATACCGAATTTAATCAGATTACTTCAGAAATATTTAATCAAGAAAAATATCAGGTTGACGATTGTAGTCTGATTTGTATTAAAAGACTTTAAAAATGAAATTTACAGTACAAGAAAAAGACGGTATTCATTTAATTACCGTTCAGCTTACAGAAGCAGGATTAAATCACTCAGATGAATTTAAGGCTTTCTTAAATGAGCATAGCCAAAATGAACATCCAAAATTGGTAATCAATTTGGCCAAAGTTGAATACATGGATAGTTCTTTTATTGGGGCTTTAGTAGCAGGTTTGAAAAATGTGTTGAGTAATCAAGGAGAAATGGCACTTGCATGTATTCAAAAGGATGTTTTAGCACTATTTGAACTCACCCGATTAGACAAAGTATTTAAGATTTATAATACAGAAGAAGAAGCCATTAACCATTTAAAATAATGCTTCAAAAGCCAGGATCAATTACTCTACCTATTCCAATAAAAATTGTAGAATACAAGCATTTTATTGATGAATGCTGTGCTTTTATTAATGATATTGATAGTTTTTGTAACGATTATAGCAAAAGCGCAAAGTTTAAGTTGGTGATTATGGAACTGCTCACCAATGCAGTTAAACACAGTAAAACAGTTTCATATTTAGAAATTATAAAAACAGATGATCAGCTCATCATAAAAAAAATTGATGGAGGGAATAAGTTTGCCTTTAAAGATATTTTTAGTAATGAAATTATACAGTTTCCGATGCCCCACTTCACTCATGGAAAAAAGATTACGGCCCTTTTAGGAAATAATTATAAGTTACCTCTAGTTGTAAAAAGCGGAAATAAAGTAGAATTTTTAGAACCTTTTGAAGTGGATTACTCGGAAATGAATATACCAGAAAATTTCGGTTTGTTGATTATTAAGCAATGTTCTGATTATTTTTATTACTATTTCGATGAAAATAAAAAACAGAATGTTTTCGAAGTGATATTTAACTTATAGCGATTATAAATCTACCATCTCATCACTTATTCTTCTTAATAATTTCTTTTAAATCTAACTAGAGAATCTTTATTTTTTCGATATAAAAACTATCTTTAAACCAATGATTAGTGGTTTCTAAGGATGAAAATCATCAAACAACAATCTTAAAAAGTCAATTAATGTTTTTATTTGAAGAAATAACACTGCTCATCACGCATTACAATAGAAGCAACTCTTTAGAACGCTTGCTTCGCACCATAGCAAATTTAGAGCTTCAGTTTGGAGAAATAATTGTTTCTGACGATTGTAGTAGGGAAGATCAACTCTTGATATTAAAGGAATTACAATTAAAATATAACTTCCGTTTAATTACCACTCCGGTAAATAGAGGTTTGGCCAACAATATCAATAAAGGTCAGGATGCCGTTAAAACGCCTTATACTTTGTACATACAAGAAGATTTTTTGCCTTTTCCTGCTTTTGTAGAAAAGTTAAAAGCAGCTTATCAATTCATGAAAAACGATGCGGAATTAGATTTTGTGAGGTTTTACGCTTATTTCATGCATCCTTATCTGAAACCCGTTGGAGAAGGTTTTTCTGAAATGCTTTTTAAACATGCTTATTTCTGGCAAGGTTATTTGAAATTTTATATCTATTCTGATCATCCACATCTAAGACGCAGTAATTTCTTAGAAAAATTTGGTAGGTACGATGAAGGAATTAAATCAGACCGAGCAGAATACAATCAGATGATGAAAGTTTTGGCTGTGGGAGCTAAAGTTTATTTTTATGAAGATTTTAAAGCACTTTTTGATCAGGTAAACTCTGCAGAAGAGCCAAGTACCGTGAAACGCAATTTCTGGAGAAACAATACCGGAATTTTTATTTCTTTAACTAGACATTTATACAGATATTTAAGGTTTAACACAGAATTATTGGTTTTTAAGCTTCAAAAATAATTAATGAGCGTCTCTCTCTTTTTTCTTCCTTCCTGGATAAAGTCTCATCAATTTACAGGTAAAAAGTTTGCAGATTTATCTCCAAATGAAATTAACGATATTAGAACAAGAATATCAAAATTTCAGGATGATGAACCAGAGGTTTCTGTGATGATACCCGCTTGGAATGAAGAAAACAATATTTTCAGAGCACTTTCCTCATTAGCTTCCAGTAATACTAAAAGAAAAGTTGAAATTGTAGTCATCAATAACAATTCAACAGATCAAACACAAAAAGTACTGGAAGCTTTAGGGGTGAGAAATTACTTTCAACCCACTCAAGGTATATCTTTTGCCCGTCAATTAGGTTTAGAAAATGCAAAAGGAAAATATCATTTGTGTGCAGATTCCGATTCTTATTATCCACCAGATTGGATTGATTGTATGATTAAACCGATGGAGAAAAATCCAAAAATTGTTGGCGTTTACGGAAGATATGCCTTTTTACCCACCGCAGGCAACGATAGATTTTTATTATGGTTTTATGAAAGACTAACAGGTGTTTTAGTCTGGCTGAGAAAATCAAAAAGAGAATATATCAATTTTTTAGGTTTTAATATGGGTTTTGTAACGGAGATAGGCAAAAAAAATGGAGGTTTTAAAGTTACTGCTATTCGAAAATTCGACAATGCTTTGGGGAGTGAGTATTTTGTAGATGAAGCTGAAGATGGCAGAATGGCCATTAATTTACAGAAAAGTGGAAACTTAAAATTAGTAAGAACAAATAAGGCAAGAGTATTTACCTCATCAAGAAGATTAATTTCTGAGGGAGGATTACTAAAATCGTTTACCAAAAGATTGAAATTACATTCTAAAAGAATGTCTGAATATGTTAAAGGGAGATAATTTGGAAAAGGAACAAGATCATATCAAAAGTAATATCCTCACAAAATTACTGAGCCTGTATGTGCGACTGAGATACGGGAAATTGCATTTTGGTATTCGTTATTACTACCGTGATACTTATTATTGCCAATTTGTACAATTGAAATATATCCTCAAAGATTACTTTTTCAAGAAAAAATACAAAGTCATTTCTTTTAATGGTGAGTTTGCACCTGAGCTAGAATTTGTGATTCCTTTTGCTTATTGGCATTATAAAAACGGCACATTATTAAGAACTGAAGGTGCGAAATTCACCAAAGAAATGTATTTCTTCTCTCCTCAGCATGATGAAGTTTATGATGTGCGTACCAACGAAGGAAATTACAATTACGAAACGCCTAGAATACTCTATAGTCAAGATTATGACATGAAAAAGTGGACTAAAGTTCCATTTAAAGCGCATTTTAAAAATGATGTTTATGTTTTTGATAAACCAGCTTTGGTAATTGCCAATAGATACAATACCGAGTGGGGAGAAGCACCCATCAGCTATTACAGCATAGAAATGTTGGAGTACATGATTGAGAAATTAAAAGACAAATACACCATCGTTTATAATAGGCCAAGAGCGCAAAATATCATTTCTGATACCTCAGATGTAAACGAATTAGACGAATATGATTTCATCAGAAATAAATATCCTGAAGTGGTTTTAATGGAGGATTTATACGCAGAGAATAAAATTGGAGCAAATAATTATAACCATTTCCAATTGTTGGTTTATGCAAATGCTTCAAAGTTTATCTCTATACACGGAGGTACCGCGGCTTTAGCAAGTTGTTTTGAGGGGAGTAATATTATCCTTTCTAAACAAGGTCCAGAGCATCATTTTGGATGTTTTCAGAAGTTATTTCCTAAATTATCTGGAGCAACAATCTATCATGCTAAAAATAATGAAGACGTAAAGCACTTTATTGATAAACATTATTTAAGCTAGATGGAAGGGGAGAAGAAAAGTAATTATTGGCTCAAATCAGGCATCCTGAATGTTTTGCAAAACATGTCGGGAATGCTGTTTGGAATTGGTAGTCTTTTCTTTCTGATTAGGGTTTTATCAAAAGAAGAATATGGTGTTTGGGTACTCTTTACGGGCACAGTAACCATTCTAAATGTTTTTAGAGATGGATTATTAAGAAGTGCTGTCATTAAGTTTTTATCAGGTGCTTCTGAAGATGATAAGCCAAAGATTATTACCTCATCTTTTACTTTAGACGGACTTTTAACTACAGGAATCATCATCGCAAACTTCTTTTTTGCTCATATTTTAACTAGTTTTTGGCATACGCCGGAGTTATTGCCCGTTTTTTACCTCTACAATATCGTTTATATTTTAAGTGGAGTACTCACCCAATTTAACTGTATTGAACAAGCCCATTTACAGTTTGATGGTATTTTTGTGACCAATACTGTAAATCAATCCGTTTTTTTTCTGGTGGTTTTGATTTGTTTCATCTTTAAAATCAATATTACTTTATTTCAACTGGTTGTTTTTCAAATTGTTGGTAATGCCATTAGTGCTTTTATAGCTTATTTTTATGTAAGAAGTCACCTGCATTTTGCCAAAGGTTACCATAAAGAATGGGTTAAAAAGATGTTTAACTATGGCAAATATGCTTTTGGTACTTCGGTAAGTTCTATTTTATCAGGCACTGTAGATCAATGGATGTTGGGTGGATTAATTTCTCCGATTGCTTCTGGAGCTTTTAATCTAGCAGTGCGAATTGTTAATTTAATTGATGTTCCATCAAATGCAGTAGCAACTATCGTATTTCCGCAAAGTGCAAAAAGAATTGAAACCGAAGGAAGAACAGCCATTAAATATCTTTATGAGCGTTCTGTTGGCGTGATTTTAGCCATGTTGGTTCCTTCTGTTATCTTAATTTATATTTTTAGCGATTTAATCATTTATATCGCTGCCGGTAATAAATATGCTGATGCCGTTCCTTTGCTCAGGGTAATGCTTTTTTATATTCTTTTAATCCCTTATGGAAGACAGTTTGGGGTGATTTTAGATTCCATCGGTAAAACAAAAACAACTTTTTATATGGTGGTTTTTATTGCTTCCTTTAATTTGGGTTTAAATTATATTTTGATTAGTCAAATCGGGATAATGGGAGCTCCGTACGCCACTTTGATTTCAAATATTGTAGGTTTTATTATCGCTCAATACATCCTTAAAAAAGAATTGAATGTGAGTATTTGGAACACTTTTGTGTATGCATATTATTTTTATCCCGAGTTTTACGGGAAATTTGTAAAGCCACAGTTAATCCGATTTAAAATTATAAAAGGGCAATCATAAATGGTAGGTGTTGAGTTTAAAGGGAGATTAGGAAATCAGCTTTTTCAATATACTTTTTTGAAATATCTAAAAAGTAGGCGAAAAGGATTGATTTATTTTTTCCCTAATCCTCATCATGCTTATTTAGGTAAATATTTTGAGCTAGAAGGAAGTGACAATTTTCTTTTAAACGCTAAAGCTTACTCAGCGCTTACTCGATTTTTGCCTGGATTACTCCGACTAAAAGATTTGTATTTTCATAATTGGGTTGCCCCTAAACCTGTTAAAGTGATTAATTGGAGGTACTACAAAGGCTATTATCAAACCGCTTATTATTATGAGCATTTGCCAAAAGCTTTGCCTTTTAATTTGAAATCTGAATTTAAAAAGCAGTTTGAAGATCAATATGGTAAGCTTTTTGCAAAAAATAAAACAGTGGTGGTTCATATCAGAAGAACAGATTATATGAATTATGGGGAGAGAAGACAGCGAGATATATCTTTGCCTTTGGCTTATTTTAAATCCCGATTAGATGCTATCGAAAACCTTCAAGATTATCAAGTGATTTTCGTGAGCGATGATACTCAAAAAGTTCAAGAAGTTTTTGCAGACCAGGAGAATTATATTTTCTCTAACAATAGCGAAATCATTGATTTTCAATTGATACAGAATGCGGATATCAGCATCATTTCTAATAGTACTTTCGCTTGGTGGGCAGCTTATCTAAATCCTAAAAAAGATAAAATTGTTTACGCCCCAAAAGATTGGTTTGGATTTAGGTTAGGACGAGAGCATCCAAAAGGTATCATGACTGATAAATTTACTTGGTGCGAAGTGCTTTAATTAAGCCAAAGTTTTATAAAGATCTAAGGTTTGCTTTACCGATTTTTCAATCGGGAAATCTAATAGACGTTTATTCCCTCTAACCATCAAATCTTTCCTTGTAGCTTCATCAGCAATTAGCTTTTCAATTTGGAAAATCAGATCCTCTAAGGAGTGCGGACTGAAAAAACTGGCAGCATCTTGAGCAATTTCTCTAAAGCATTCTGTATCACTCAATAAGATCGGGCAATTGGCCTTAAATGCTTCTAAAATGGGTAATCCGAAACCTTCATGTAAAGATGGATAAATAAACAGAAGAGTATTTTGATAAAGATAATTTAGCTGCTCATCAGAAACATGATAATGATGAACTTTATCTTTCAGTTTTAAACGATGAATAATTTCTACATCTGCACCAACCAAATTTCCTCCGCCAGTTAAAACCAAATGAATATCAGGATATTTCTTTGAAATTTGCTCGTAAGCGTTTAGGAATAGGTAGAAGTTTTTGTAGCCGCTTCTATCGCCAATAAAAAGTAAATAGTTTGAGGGTAAATTAGGGATGGACTCGAATTTTAAAGGAGTTGCAATATCAATTCCATGATAAATCACCTCCACTTTACTTTCATCAGTGTCAATATATTTTAATAAATCGCTTTTGGTAGTTTCAGAAATCGCGATAATTTTATCTGCTCGCTCCACACTGATTCTTTTTTCTGTAGTCAAGGTATCCATCACCCAAAAATATTCGGGTAACCTTTCGTAAGTCATGTCATGAATGGTAGTTACAAAAGGTTTTTTAAGGTTTTTAATAAAGTAAGGGTCGTAATAAGTGGGGTGAAAAACATCAAAATGATTTCGTTTTAATAGGTAATCACAATACCATTCATTCAATTTAAAACGCTTCATCCCGCCATTTAGAATATGGGTAAAAAATGCTTGATTTAGTGCTAGTGGCTGATCTTTGATATAGTGATTTTGCGAATTTAAGACACCTAATAAGTAATCAAATTCTTCATTTCTTTTAATCTCTTCAATAATATTCGCGAAATATCGGCTGATGCCACCATATTTTTGAGTGCTGAATTTTTGATGATCAAAAAAAACTTTAAGCATGAGGAGACGACAATTTTTCTTGTAAATATTTTGCGAGCAAGTTAGAAAATTCTTTTGTTCTTCTTTCCCAAGTATTTTCCTCAGCAACTAAAATTCTAGCTTTCAATTTTTCTTCATTATCATGATGTATGGCTTCTTTTATAGCTAAAGAAAACTCTTCGACATTCTCACAGAATGGCACTGTATCATGAGTAAACTCTTTTAAATCGGTATTGAAATTTGTAGATACAACGGGTTTTCCACTGCCTAAATATTCGAAAAGCTTGAGCGGGAAAATGGTATTACTCACTTTATCCTTTTTAAAAGGGATGATAGCCACATCAAAAGCTTTTAAAATGGATGGCATATCAGAAAATGGAACTCGACCAATTAAATGAATATTTTCTGCCTGATTCCATCTTTCAGGGATTAAACCTGTAGCTATCGGGCCAACCAAAACAAAGCTTTTATCTGGATTTGCCACAAAAACTTTCTCTAACAAATCGTAATCCATGCGGCGCTCTATATTTCCGAAATAACCCACAATTGGTTTTTTGATGGCTTGCAATTTTGGATGAATAGGCGTTTCTGTTAACCGAGCCTTTTCACTGTGAGAAATATCGGCAGCATTTGGGATAAAATAGGTATGAGGATGTCTTTCTTTTTTCTCTAGATATAATTGTTTGCTGGTACAAATCACTAAATCGCTATCCTCTATAATAATTTTCTCGGATTTAATCCCATGTTTCATATCAAATTCAACAATTAAAGGGTCAACACAATGGTAAACATTAAGTGTTGAGGGAATCATTTTTGCGATGTTTGGATAGTAGATATTAAAGGAATTGATATATATAAATTCTTTGATATCAAACTTTTCTAATACTTTTTTAATACGATTTGCTATCAGTTTTTCATTGTACTTTAAAAGCAAACGATATATAAGGCCTTCAGGTAAAAAGTTAATCGAAAATAGAAGTGGAGTGAATAAAATTTGAAGATTTTCTATTTCTGTATCCAATAAACCATCAGAAGATTTTGAATAGAAAGGCTTCTTTTTAATGAATTCTTCTGTGTCTTTTTGTTTGATGTAATCTTTTATAGTTGCAGGATATTCAATATAAAATACACGATTTTCTTTAGCTAAGTTTTTGGCGATGGTGTAGCTAGTCGATTCGAATTGGCCATCGTATTTGGAGTTGCTTAAAATAAAAATCGCAGCATTTTTAAGCATATCAGATTACTTTTTCCCAGCTATTACTTTCTTTATTATATTTTTTAATAATCTTAGCCGGATTTCCAGCAGCGATACAAAAATCAGGAACATCTTTGGTAACCACACTTCCTGCACCAACCACGGCATGTTTACCAATGGTTACACCGGCAGTAATTACAGAATTTGCACCTATCCAAACATCGTCTTTAATATTGATGGTTTGAGTAGTAACAGGTTGATTACTTGGGGAAACATTTACATCTTCATAACCGTGATTTAAGCCAGAAATCACAATATTAGGAGCTAACATCACCCGATTTCCAATATTCACAGGACCGATAACTACATTGCCTCTACCTATCATACTATGTTCGCCGATGGAAATATCTCCAACTCCATTGTTGATGGTAGCAAAATCCTCGATAATTGAATTAGCGCCAACTGAAAAGGAGTTGAAGGGTAAAACATCTAACTTCGCATTTCTTCTGATAATAGCGTTTTTTCCTTTTTTATTTCTAAATGGATTCACAAATAGTCTAATCCACAATCTCGGTCGGAAATCATGGGTGGGAACAATCATCCAATGAACAAATTTCTTTAATCTGGGGTTTGATTTAATATAGCTCGATAAAGACATTTATTCAATTACTTTAATTACCTTTTTCTGAATATTATTTTCCTCTGCGTGTTTCTTATCATCCAACACTTTAGTGACTCTAATCAAAGCTAAAAATAAATAGAAAAATACACTCATCGGATATTGAACAATGGCTTCTTGTGGGAAGTTGGCAATAGAAATTGCGAAAACAATGATCACCATTGCCAAACAAATACTCCGAAGCTCGGGATCACGAATGTTAAAATAGTTATTTATACCAATGTATAAAGCAGCAAACATGATACTACAAATAATAAATAACCCAATCCAACCTAGCTCCATAGCTACCCTAACATAACCACTATCTGGTGGAAACTGAGCAAGATAGGAGTTTGGTGCGAAACGAACGCCCCATACTCCAGATCCGCCTAAACCACCACCAATTGGGTGAGTTTGTATAAAGGGTTGAATCACTTTCTGAGTAGCTTTTCTAACTTTATAAGATGCATCGCTATTAGGTTTAAATGCGCTTTGAAAGCGGTATAAAGTAACATTACCAGTAGGTATGTTGATGAGAACGTATAAGCCCATACCTGCAATAATTCCCAATAGGATTAAAGATTTATTTAATCTGATAATGAGAAATAAAACTACTGCAGCCGGAATTAAAACGTAAGATCCTCTGGTACCAGAGTAAGTCATTACAAAAGCAAACATGGCAGCCAAAAGGCCTAATAAAACTTTGTATCTCATTTTATAAGGACCGGTCATTAAGCCGATACAGAGTAAAGAGGCCACAGCCATATTATAGGAGAAAGCCACAGGATCAGAAAAAATTGAATTTTTGCGCCAATGGCCATCAATAAATAATAAAGATTGAACCAATGGGTCGTAATGATTGGATTCTTCAAAAGGGAAAAACCCGATGTATTCTTGTTTCATGGCGTAAAGAGCCGCAAAAAACGCCATTGATAACCATACGATAATGATTGTTCGAAGAAATTTAATAGATATAATATAATAGGTAAAAATAAAATAGGATAACATCACTACCGCAACCCCTCTGATGGTGTAAACCCATGCTAATTGAGACGCCGCATTCGGGTTAAAAACCTGCAATAAATTGTAAATAATCCAAATTAAAATAAGATAGGAGATAGGCTCATTAAAAACTTTAAAATTGGTATAATACTTTTGCTGCATAAAAAAGCCAAGGGTCAAAAGTGCCAAAATACCATCCATCAAAGTACCCATGGGGAAATTAGTAGGGAAAAGAGCTATCAGATACATGATGAAATAAGCCATCACCATTAGCATAATTACACCAAAACGAGGAAGTCTTAGTGCCGCGTAAACAAAAAAAGCTCCAATAGCTACAACTGCCGGAAGTACACCAATTTTACCATAAACGCTGATAGAGTATGCACTAACCATAGAAAGAACCAGTACAATAATGATAATCACTATGTATGATATTTTTCCTCTTGGATTGATTGAAATGCCTAATTTCCTCATTAGAAAAATAATATTTTAAAAAAGAAAAAATAAGCAGTTATAAAACAAAGTATAATTGCCGCCCATTTCTTAAACTTCAAAAATGTGCTTTCTCTTTTTTTTGATAAATTAAAATCTGGATCAACTCTCATTTGATATTCAATGTTTATCCCTAATAATTTCGCTTTTCAAAATATGTTCATGTTTTGTTGCAACCGATATTTTGTTAGCCTTTCTTACTTTTATCAATGATAAAATTTGGAAAAATATAAATTTTGGAATGTTAATTAAGGATTGGTAAATCTTTTTATCAGTTTCTGAAAGCAATAGTGCGATAAAAAAACCAAGTATAAAACAAGCAAATCCTAGTATCCAAAAGATAACGCTAAAGCCTAAAGTTAAATTAATGATTAGACATAAGACCGAAAGCAGTAGAAAAATAAATAATGGGGGTCTTAATAAAACTAAACCAAAAATAAACTGATTGATAGACAAATTTTTCATTCCTTTAAAAAGGATAGAAAACCCGAATTTGAAATACTTAAACCAAGTGTTTATCCATCTGGAGCGTTGTTTCACTAATTGATCTGAGTTGGTGGTTTTCTCATCATAAACAATGGCTTCCACGTTAAATGCAATTCTGAGGTTTTGATTGATGATATAAGCTTGCAGAACTTTATCAAAACCGGCTCCTTTCACTTTATTTTCACTCAAAAATTTTTGATATAAATTGCAGGTAAATGCCATTCCAGAACCGGAGAGTGTGCTAGACGAACCAGCGTTAAATAAAATTTCTCCATCATAAAAATGATAATAAATATCTCTGGCAGCGTCTAAACAAGCATAAGTAGAGTTTAGGTTTTTTGCAGCTCTAATTCCTTGTACGGCCTTGAAACCTTTATTAAAGTATTTGTTAAGTGATGTTAAGTAATGAGGATGAACAATATTATCACTATCTATAATGGTAAGGTGGGTATGATTTCTTTTAAAGTGATTTACAGCATACCAATGAGATCCGGTGTTGCTTCCTATCGTTTTATCGGGTCTTAAAATCACTACTCGGCTATCATCAAAAATTAAATTACGGGTATCACATTTATCAGCAACAACATAAATGATAAACTTTTGATAATCCTGCTCTAAAATGGATTGAACTACATAAGGGATATGGTTGGTTTCTTCATAGGCTGTAACAATAACGGCATAATCGGGTGAAATATCTTCATCAGTTTTGGAATTGTTTTTCTTTCTTAATTTGCTAAATATTAATAATACTAAAGGAAAGAAAAGATTAAAGCCAATACCAATTTGCAGTACCATCCATATCGTCTCAAAGATTCTGTTCACAATGATTATTCAATGAAGTTCGTGTTAATAGACCCTTCTGTTTTTATGTGATTATCTGAGGAAACTTTATTGAGTACCCAGCCAATAAACTGTCCGTTTAAGCCTTTGATATAGTTAATGTGTTGCATCTTACTTCCTGTAATTACTTGGTTGGCTTCAAAAACCCCCATCACTTTATCTGCAATTAAATTCCATTCTTTTGCTTTACTCAAGGTTTCAAGCGAAGGGGTCTCAATCAAAATAATATCAAACTGTGAACGTAAATTATCAAATCTTGCTCTCACCGTTTTTTCATCCGCAATTTCAAACAAAGAAGTATCCTCTCCTTTATTTCCCATTACCATAATTCCTGCACCAAATTCTGCTGAACCTAAATTACCATTTTTTAAATAATCCTCTAAAAAGAACTTAGTATTTGAATTCTCGGTAATACTTGGATGTTCGAAATTTCCATCAATCAATAATACCTTCTTGCTGATGACTACGTATGAATAAGCGATACAAGCAATTAAAAGGGTTTTACCTTCAGAATCATTCATGCTGGTGATATTCAATACCTGCCCTTTAGTATCCACTCTTGGGACCATTTCTCTACTAATCTCATATCTGGCAGAACGTAATTGTTTTTTCAGCTCTATCATTTCTGGATTGGTGTGCAAATTGCTCCAAATCTCTTTTAAAGCTAGGTTTGCAGAGTTTACTCGGTTAATCTTACCCAAAACTGCAATCTCAGTAATTTGAGCAAGCTCTCTAGGCGTACCAATTCTATTATCGAAATAGAAAATGACGAAGAACACCAAAATACAAAATACAAAACTGATGATACCACTTAAGATAATCAAAAGCATTTTTTTGGAAGGTTGCTCATCGCCTGGCATAGCGATTTTTACTTGTCTAATTTTTGTAGATAAGCTAGCCTCTAGACTTGCCGCATTGTAGCGGTCTTTAATATCTAAATATTCCTTACTAGCGAGTTCAATTTTTCTTTCTATAGATTGAATTACAGCTTCATGGGGTGCAAGCTCATCTATTTTTTTGTTAATGCTAGAAATAGCGTTATCAATAGAACTGATGCTATATTTAGCGTTATCATATTGAACTTGCAGTTGTAGTTTTTGAGCCAGTAAATTTTCCTTTCTGTTAAGCGGATTATCAATATATTTTGATGATTGTTCTAGTATTTTCTGATTAATTACTCGCTGCAAAGAATCAATAGACCTGTTATACTTGGGGTCAAACTGATTTTGAATTTGTAAATCAATAAGCTTATTAATTTGAGCTTTTGATTGTGCTAAGCTTCCATTAATTGCGATTAGAGACGCTTCAAAATATCTCTTTTTATTGGGATTAAACTGATCATCAATATTTTCAATTGTTTTTTCCAATGAAACTACGTTTTCTTCTGCTTCTTGCTTTTTAGTTTCATAAGTGGACATTAACTCGTACATTCTACTGGTTTGTTCATCCAGATTAATGATTCTATTTTTAATTTTATAATCCTTCAAGGCATTCACTTGATAGTTTAAAGAATCATTTTTTGCCTGAGCAACTTGTGCCAAAAATTTAACAGATTTAGTCTGATTTTCTTTTAAAAGTGTAGTGTAATAGCTAATAAATTCATGACAAACATTATTCACCACAAAAGCGGATAAATCGGGGTCTTCTGAGGTGAATTTTAAGGAGATAAAATCACTGACTTCTACACGCCCTGCTTCTAAATTATTTACAATAAAATCTTCGTCATAATCCATGGATTTAATTAAAGCAGTGAGTTCTCTATCTTTTGCCGAAAACTGGTCTAAAGCTTCTTTTTTAGCATATTTAGCATTTAATAATTGAAGTGCCTTCCTTCGATCAATATTAGAGAGATCTTTGATTTTATTGCTTAATTCTCTAAAAGGTTTTTCAGAAGTTAAATCATGAATCATTAACTGATAAGATACCAAGTTGATAATTTTCTGTAATTTCATGATTTCAATGAAATTACTAAACTGCCTATTGATACTTGGTTCTCCTTTATCAACATTGTTCACCAAATTTTGTGTTTCATCCACAATACCTGTTGAAATTTGTCCTTCAGATACATATTGGTCAGGAAGATTTCTTACCAAAAAATAGGCAATGATAATCGTGACAAGAGGTACAATGAGTATAACAAGTCTAAATCTGTATATCAGATTATAAAATTTCTTTAACTCTTCCATGATTTATTTAATATCTTCTATTTTGGTGATAGTTAATTCTTCTAATGATGATTTGGCAATCAAAAATGCGGCCTCAGCTTCAATTTTTGATTTATTAACGTTGCTAAAAGTGATTAATCCTTGACTGTAAGTATCGAAAGTTACTTCACCTCTTTCATATCTTATCTTTAAATCTTTCAACACATCACCTGCGTCAGCTAGTGTTTTAGTAAATAATTTCACATTATTTAATTCTTGGATATAAGTAAAATATCTTCTTTTCACTTCAGTTTCGAGTGATATCGCATATTCATCCGATTGTGATTTGGTGTCTTCGTAAACGAGCTTTTTCTCTCTTACATTTGTTGGTTTTTCTAAGATATTAGCAATATTGATATTGATTCCAAATTGATATCCAGAATAAAAGCTAGGATCAATAAAATTAATGGTTTTATTAGGTCTGGATACGTAAGAAAAAGAAAGTACATCAAACCAGTTTAATTTTTCTTTTTTAACATCTAAAGATGCAATCTGATTTTTAAATTGAAATTGCTTAACACGAGGGTAGTTTTGTTTGGCAGTAGCTACAAGTTTCTCCAAAAAAAGATAAGAAATGTCTGGAATGATGCTCTCCTGAGCCTTCGAATTTTGAGAGAAGGCTAAAAAAAGACAAGAAAACAACATCAAACCTTTGAACAATTTATCAAATTTACGTTTCATAATTTTGAATTTAAAAATCTGGATGGATTGCATGTTAGCACTTCAAACATTTTGAGCTAATTAAGGAATATTATGCCAGAAATTAGAATTATCAGAAATATACATATTAAATACTCTTAAGGACATATTTAGAGCTAAATTAATTTTTTTTTAAGATGTTTTTTTAAATTCTGATTGGGGATTAAATAGATTTATTTCGGGTAATTTTTTAACCTATTGCGGAAATAAATCCCCGTTACTTTTTTAGTAATTCATCAAATTAAAATGTGCTAATATTTGATTTTATTGATTTTTGAGTGTTTAAGACCTTATATATCATAACAAATTAAGATATAGCCTGAAATGGATTGATATTTGGTTATCGGAAACCGTAAATTATAGATTTTAATCGAATATTTTAAAACGATTGATATGAAAGTTAAAAAAAAACCGTGGTTGATTTTTATGCTGTTTCTGGTATTCAGTAGTTTTGTAAGTAAAGCACAGTTTCCATATTATGAAAGCTTCAAAAACACCACCGCTCCAAATATTGTTTTTGGTGGTGACCCAACTGCTTTATTAACAGCTGCTGCTGGGATAGATCCAGCGGGTGAAGGTTATTTACGTTTAACCAATAATCAATTTAACCAGAAAGGTTATATCTATAGTACTACGGACTTTCCCTCGTCAACTGGATTAAGAATTCAGTTTGAATATTATACTTATGGAGGTACTGGTGCAGATGGCATCTGTTTCTTTTTATTTGATGCCTCAGCGAATCCTTTTAACATAGGAGGTTTTGGAGGATCATTGGGCTATTCTCAGTTTAGCTTAACAAGCCCCGTTACACCAGGTGTGAGTAAAGGCTACTTAGGAGTAGGTATTGATGAGTATGGTAATTTTTCTAATCCAATAGAAGGGAGACAAGGTGGAGTAGTTGGACCACCACCTAATGGACTCTTGCCAAAATCAGTGACATTGAGAGGTAAAGGAAATGGTTCAGCTTTATCGCCGGATAATTATCCATTCTTAACCACTGCTCAAACTAAGGATTTGGGTTTTGAATTAGTTTACGATAGCCCTAATAGATGGCCCGATAGCACTACTGTAGGTTATAGAAAAGCCGAGATTGATTTAAACCCAAATCCAGCAGGTGGTTATAATATCACTGTTAAAATATCAACAGGCACTAAAGAAGGAAGAACAAAAACTTATACTATAATCAGTAATTATTATTATAATCAGCCGGCACCACCATTACTGAGATACGGAATATCATCATCAACCGGTTATGCGTCTAACTTTCATGAGATAAGAGGTGTATTTATTGATGATAAACCTACGGTAGATCCGATAGCTGTAGATGATAGCGTCACATCCTGTGCTGGTAAACCTGTTACGATAGATGTTGTTGCAAATGATAGTTCTCCAAACATTGGAGGGGTGATAGACAAAACCTCTCTTGATTTAAATCCTGATTTGGCTGGAGTTCAAAAAACTTATACTGCAACGGGTTTCGGCATTTTTACAGCCAATTCAGACGGAACCGTTTCTTATTCTCCAAACAGTAACTCAGTGAGTGGAAGAGTAGTATGTAATTACACTATTCAAGATAACTTCGGAAAAGTTTCTAATCTTGCCTCCATTATTATCAAGGAGCCAACAAATCCTTTATTTGCAAATGCAGGCACTGATCAATTAGTAAATATAGCCACTTCATCCGGCTCAACCACATTGTTAGGTAATAGCGTTGTGGGTGCTACCGGCCAATGGACTCAGGTTTCTGGTCCATCAGGTGCTGTTATTGTTAATCCTAGTTCGCCAACAACCACGGTGAACAATATGGTTTTAGGAGTTTATGCTTTTAGGTGGGTATTGAGTTCGCCAACACAGTGTAATGCATCAGACGATGTCCAAGTTCTGGTTAATGCAGTTCCTGTGGCAGTTAACGACGATGTGAAGGGACTTTATAACCAGCAAATTCAAATTAATATTCTCAATAACGATACAGACCGAGATGGCAATAATACCTTAGATATAAAAACAGTATCCATTAAATCTAATCCTGTACATGGTTCTGCGGTTGTAGATCCTGTTTCTGGTATTGTTACCTATACTCCCGAATCTGGCTATAGCGGAACGGATAGTTTTACCTACACTGTAAAAGACGTAAACGGAGCGGAATCAAATATTGCTACTGTTACCATAACCATTCCAAGTTTACCCAAAATAGGTCTGGCTAAGGCACTTACTAAAGGAGAAAAATTATTAAACGGCTCGTTTAATCTTACTTTCCTATTTACTATTACCAATTACAGTGCAGTAACTTTACAAAATTTATCTTTAAAAGATGATTTAACCTCAAATTTCTCAGGTGTCAATTTCTCAGTAATTAGCCTAAAAGCAAGTCCAAACAGCAATTTAGTGGTCAATAACTCTTACAATGGTAGCACACAAACAGAGTTGTTTTTAGGGAACAATCAGTTGTTTTCACAGCAAACGGCTACTATAGAAATGGTAGTTAATGTTAAGCCAGTGGGTAATATTTCTAATTTTTTCAACACTGCCATAGTTCAGGGTAATTCTATAGTAGATGGATCTCCTGCAACTGATATTTCTACTAATGGTTTAAAACCCGATCCTATTACACCAGGAGATATTACACCTCAAGATCCAACACCTATAAATTTAGCCTTATACACCCTTTATATCCCAGGAGGCTTTTCACCTAACGGAGATGGTAGGCATGATAAGTTTGTGATTAAAAGACCGAATACAGATCCATTAAGTTTTGAGGTCTATAATCGTTGGGGAAATATCGTATATAAATCTGTGAATTATAAAGATGATTGGGATGGTAAATGTACAGAAGGAATTTCTATAGGCGAAGACTTGCCCCCAGGAACTTATTACTATATCGTAACCTTTAATGCTAGTAAATACGTGGGTTACTTAACGCTAAACAGATAAGCATCATGAAGAAATATTTATATTCTGTTATCATCATATTCATGTTGATTTCTTCGGCAAAAGAATCAAAGGCACAACAAGATGCCATGTACAGTCAGTACATGTTTAACATTTTAGCGTTGAATCCTGCCTACGCAGGAAGCAGGAATGTGATCTCTGCAACAGCACTCCACAGAGAGCAATGGACAGGAATCTCAGGTGCTCCAAAAACTACTATGTTTACTATTGATGCACCTTCAGATAATAAGAAATTAGGTTTTGGCTTAGAGGTGTATAATGATAAATTAGGAATTACTAATGCATCAGGTTTAGTACTCAGTTCCGCTTATCGTATCAGAATGGATAAAGGTACTTTATCATTTGGTTTACAAGGTAGTGTTGAAAATTTTAAAGCAGATTATAGCTCAGTATCATTAGATGAGAATGGTAATCTTCCTGATCCAGCTTTTGATCAAAATATAAACGCTTTGCATTTCAATTTTGGCACAGGTATTTATTATAATTCTGATAAATTTTATTTTGGGATTTCTGTTCCTAAATTATATCCTAATAGATTATCCCCCAATAGAAATAATAGGAGCGTATCTAAAGAGGAGATGCACTTGTTTTTACTTACTGGATTTTTATTTGATTTAAATCAGGATTTTAAACTCAGACCATCCTTTTTACTGAAAGGGGTAAGAGGCGCACCACTAGAAGGTGATTTTAATGCCACACTTTGGATTAAAGATATTGTTGGGATAGGAGGCCAATATAGAACCAGTGCAGATATTTCTGGATCTTTAGAAATCCAGATTTCTCAACAAATCCGACTGGGTTATGCTTATGATAGGAGTATAACTAATCTATCCAATTATAATAATGGTAGTCACGAAATAATGTTACGATACGAGTTTGGTTTTGATAAGGATAAAACTATTTCTCCAAGATACTTCTAAGATTAATCATCATGAAAAAAATATTTAAATATCTATTCATTTGTGCCATTCTGTGGATATATTCTCCATACGCCAAGGCTCAAAAAGACAAAAATAAAAACTTAGCAGCTGCCATTGAGTTTTACAGTAGTCTTAGATATGTTGATGCTATTGAAGTGCTTAAGCTAGTGTTGGCAAAAGAACCTGATAATATTGATGCGATGGAAATGATCGCCAATTCTTATCGCCTTACTAAACAATATAAAGAATCACTAACATGGTATGCAAAGTTATGTAGTAAAAGCTATTTCAAACCAGATTGGGCATTAAGATATGCAGAAGCTTTAGCCAACAACAAGCAGTACGAAAATTCAGAGCAATGGTATAGGAAATACCTTAGCATTGTACCATCAGATAGACGAGCAACTTTATTCTCTCAGGCTGATTTTGATAAATTAGGTAAAGGAGTAAACTGGAATATCAACTACTTAAATATCAATACTCAAGCTTCCGAATATGGTCCGATGCTTTATCGTGATGGTTTGATTTTTTCAAGTAATCGATCTAATAATAAGCCTATTAAATATGTTTTCGGATGGAATAACACCCCATTCAGTGATCTTTATTATTTAAAAGACAGGAAGAAATTAAAGCCTGTTGAAGATACAAAAACGGATACAGCTAAAACGGATCAACCGTCTAAGAAAAAAGATCTTAAATATAATGATGATAATACCCCTGTTACCAGTAATGATAGCAGAACCATTGGTGCAACTCTTGATCCTAGTATTTTCATGACGGAAAGTAATGATACCTCAAACAATATTGTTAAGCTGAATAAAAAAATTAATACAAAATACCACGAAGCCATTTCTGCATTAGATCCTAATGGTGATCTGATGTTTACCCGAAACAATTATTACAGAAGAAGAGTAGAACATAGCAAAAACGGAATCAATAAATTGAAGTTATTTACAGCAGAAGGTTTTGGTTGGAAAAAAATTAAACCTTTCGCATACAATAATAACCAGTATTCTGTAGGGCATCCAACGCTAAGTAAAGATGGTAAAATTTTAGTATTTGCTTCTGATATGCCTGGTGGTATGGGTGGGGTTGATCTATATTATTGTATCCGTTTAACCGAGAAAAGCCCATGGAGCCGACCTGTAAATTTTGGAGGCAAAGTAAATACTGAGGGAGATGAGGAGTTTCCGTATATAGATAATTTTAATCTTTTATACTTTTCATCTAATGGTTGGCCCGGATTAGGAGGGGTTGATGTTTTCTCTATAAAACTACAAGATCTTAAACCAATTGGACAAGCAATTAACTTAGGCCCACCACTAAATTCTCCATTTGATGATTTTTCTATTGCTAAAACTTCTGATTCTACTGGCTATTTCAGCTCTAATAGAAAGGGAAATGATGATATCTACTCTTTTCAAAGAAAAGACTTTAAGATTTATCTAAAGGGAAGGGTAATTGATGCGGTAACAGGAAAAACAATTAGTAATGCCAATGTGATTTTAAAGAGGGGAGAAAGCGAAAGAGCATTAAAATTGGATGAGAAAGGCGTATTTTTAACAGATTTAGTCGCTAATGAAGGATATAAATTAGATGCTGATCTAGATGGATTTATAGCGGATAGAAAATATATTGGTACAGATGGTATCACTACAGATACCACTATTTATGCTGATTTATATCTCAAGAAAACCAATAAAATTCAGGATGATGTAATTCAAAACTGTGACTCCCTGAAACAAGCTTTTTATGTAGGAGATATTTACTACGATTTGGATAAATCAGATATTAGGGTTGATGCCTACGATAATTTAGACAAGCTGACTGATCTGTTAAGAAGTCATCCTGATATTAAAGTGATTACAAGAAGTTATTGTGATAGTAGAGCTTCTGAAGAATACAACAGATTATTATCCTTAAGAAGAGGAGATGCCGCCAAACAGTTCCTAATTAATAGAGGAATCAACCCAAATAGAATTAAAGTAGAATATTTTGGAGAAAATGATTTAATCAATAAATGTACAGATGGCGTACCTTGCAGTGAAGCGCAACAACAATTAAATCGGAGAACCGAATTTGAGATCATCTATCGTGGAGTTAATCTCTCCTCGCTCAAATGTGACTAGTAAATCTTATTTGTAAATAGAAATGTTTTGATAAAATTTAGAAGGAGGAAGTTTTATACTTTCTCTTTTTGAAATACCGCAGGTATAGTCTTAAACAAGATTTTAATATCTAGCCAAATCGAATAATTTTTAGCGTAAAAATTATCCAATTTTTTTCTTTCTATTTCAGACATTTCTTTCTTTCCTCTTTTACTAATTTGCCATAAACCTGTTAAACCAGAAGGCCCTAAAAAGCGCATAGACCATTCATTAGTGGTTAATTGTTCGGCTTCGTATAAAGGTAAAGGTCTGTTTCCAACTAAAGACATATCACCTTTTAATACATTATAAAGTTGAGGTAATTCGTCTATACTAGTGCTTCTTAAAAAAGAACCTAGTTTAGTAATCCTAGGATCGTTTTGAACTTTAAAGAAGGCCGCATTTCCATATTGATTTTGAGAAGCTAAATTAGCAACCTCTGCATCAGCACCTAAACGCATAGATCTAAATTTATAGAAGTTAAAGATTTTATACCCAGTACCTACACGTTTACTGGTATAAAATACAGGCCCTTTAGAGTCTAGCTTTATCAATGCCGCAACAACCAGAAATACTGGAGATAAGCAAATTAAAGCTGTGCTAGAAATTACAAGATCTAAAAATCTTTTTAAAAAAGGAATATGATATTCTACTTGTGGAATTTGTGAAAGTTGATTCACCTGAGATCGTAGGATCTTGTAAAAATTTAAAAATTTTAATCGTTCTTTTAAATCTTCAAAAGGAATTGGGCTAGAATAGCAATCGCTAACTCCCATACTTAATGCTTTTTGAATGATCGTGGGATCTTTCTTAGTTAATAAGAAAACAGTGATGAGGTTTTTAGTAATGAAATTACTTTTTAGGTACAAGATGTATTCTTGAACCTCGTAGAACTTCTCAGTAGCTACTTCGATTAGAATAATGGTATTTAAATCATTTATAGAAAGCTTTTGAGTAGCTTGCTTGAGCTCTGCTAAGCTTCCAGTTTTTTTTAAAGAAAATTCAGACTCATGAAAACCTTGAAGGAGGGAATCTTCTAAGGTATCACAATAATAGAGGATATTAATTTTAGCGTCTGAGAATGAGTTTGAGGCGTTAACATTCGGAAATTGCATCCGCTAATTTAGTATAATTTTTATTTTATCTTTTAATATTGTTGGATTAAAAGGTTTGGCTATTAAATCATTAATTTGATAAGGAATTTTATTCTTAATATTCTCTAAAGTTTCTGAACCAGATAGTACAATAACAGGTACATCTCTAAAATAACCACTTACTTTCAAAGATCTCACAAATTCTGCCCCATCAAAGTAAGGCATTTCCATATCAGAAATAATTAAATCTGGTACATTTCCACTATCTAACCAAGTTAGCGCATCAAAACCATTGTTTTTAATCACTAACTCGTAATCCTTTTTTAGGATGAATTCTAATAACTTTAGAATGGCAATTTCATCATCTACTAAAAGAATTCTTTTTTTGGTCTCGGTTTGTTTTTCTACTGCTAACATAATTTTGTGCTTTAACTATTGAATAATAGACAGAAAAGATGCCGAAAACTTTCAATAGCTCTGTCTGATAATTATACGAGGGTGCTGTTTCAATGTTTCAGGTAAAATAAAACTCATCCATTTAACATTTGTGATTTAAATCTTGGATTTTTTTTATATAAATAATTAAAAATCAGTATGTTAAAAACATTTTTAAGTTTTAAAAATTATCCACATTTTTATTTCAATGTGAGGTATTTTTAATCTAATGCTTTTAAAGTTTTTTTTCTTTTTTTAAAATAAATAGAAATGTGTGGAATTGAGATTTTATTATGGAGTAATTTTTCCTCATCATGAGCAAATAAATCCCTGTTCTACTTTAAGCTATTGGATAAAAAAATCCCTAAACAGTAGCTGTTTAAGGATTTTAGAATTGGGAACTCTTGGAAGAATTCTTATTTCTTTTGTTGCTGTTGCTGCTGACGCATCATATCTTCTAGTTTCTTCTGAAAACCACCTTGTTTTTTCTTGCTATCAGGTTTCTTTTTGTTCTCTTGTATTTGAGCGTGAATTTTATCATCATCCACAAATTTTCTGATTAAAAATTGTTGTGAAAAGGTGAGAATGTTAGCGCAGAAATAATAATAATTTAAACCTGATGGGTAACTATTTAATACACCAAAGAAAATTATCGGCGTAATATAACCGATATATTTCATCTGACCTTGAGCACCAGAAACTTGATTATTGAAATAAGTGTAAATTAATGTTGAAATCGTCATTAATACACACATTAAACTGATATGGTTCCCAATAAAAGGTAAAGTGAAGCCTAATTTAAAGAAATCATCATAAGTGGATAAATCATGCATCCACAAGAAACTTTGATGTCTCAGTTCAAATAGGTTGGGAAAAAAATAGAAGAAAGCCAAAATAAAGGGCATTTGGAATACCATCGGTAAACATCCACCTAAAGGATTTACGCCTGCTTGTTTATACAATTTAAGGTATTCTTGCTGAACCAAAGCTTGATTTTCTTCGCCTACTCGTTTTTTAATTTCTTCCATCTCGGGCTTTAAAACCCTCATTTTAGCCATAGATAAGTATGACTTATAGGTGAATGGAAATAATACAGATTTAAGAATAATGGTTAACAGCAAAATAATTAAACCATAGCCTAAATTCATGTTTTGGAAAAAGTTGAAAATAGGTAGAACTAAATATCGGTTAATCCATTTTAATGGCCCCCAACCCATTTTTACCATTTGTTCTAACTCATCGCCCTGATCTTTTAATTGACTAAATTTATTAGAACCAAAATAAAATTGAAGATTATAGGTGTTTGTATCTTGGTTTTTAAACGGTAAACTCATTTTTGCACCATAAGCTTTAACGGCAGATTTATCCGCTAAGGTTTCAATCTTCACATCTGCTTTATCAAAACCCTCGTTAGAGATAATTACACCCGAAAAGAAATGTTGCTTAAAAGCTACCCATTTCACTTTGCTTTTATCTAAAACCTTTTGTTCATCTTTTGCTTCACTTAAATAATCTACACCATCATCAACTGTGTTGTAATAGGTGGTAGAGTACATACGCTCATTATTCAGATCACGTTCTTGTTGTAAAAGCTTGGTTTCCCAATCTAAGGTGATATTTTTGGTGTTGATTTTATTTTGGAAACCCTGTACTTCCATTTTAAAATCTACTTTATGAGAGTTGGGGTTTAGCGAGTAGGCATAGTTTACAAATGATCCATCAGGATTGAGCATACGCATAACAATTTGATGCTCATCTTGACTCACCAAATTAAACGCTAAAGAGGAAGTATTCACCTCCTTTCCATTGCTTTTGTAAACTAAACCAAAGTGAGTGTTGTCATCATTAAACAAAATTACCGGTTTCCCTTGGTAAGTAGTTTCTTCTCTTAATTCTACACTCGCTATTCTAGCACCTATATTTGAAATGCTTATTTTGATGTATTGATTTTCTAAGGTATATAGCTTTTCTTTGATGATACCAGTAGGTACTGCTGAAGAGTCTTTTTCTGCTGTTATCACTGAGGTGATAGAAGCAGCTGTTTTTTTTGCAACTTTTTTTTGACTTTCGGGATGCTCTTTAGCTACTGCGATAGAATCTTGTTCAGCTTTTCTCTTGATTTCCTCTTGGTTCGGCTTTAAAAGAAAGGTTGATGCTACTAAAATCACTAATATCAGGAACAAGCCTGTAAATGTATTTTTATCCATTATTATTGTTTAAATCCTCTTTTTTAGTTTTTTTTCTTTGCGTATTCTAGTGATGCGGCGACAAATTTAACAAAAAGTGGGTGAGGATTTGCTACTGTTGACTTTAATTCTGGATGAAATTGTGAAGCCACGAAATAAGGGTGATTTTTTAGTTCTATCAATTCAACTAAATTATTATCAGGATTGATGCCCGACATCACCATTCCGGCTGTCTCATATTGTGCTAAATATTGATTGTTGAATTCATATCGGTGACGGTGACGTTCACTGATTTTTGTTTTGCCATAAATGCTGTAAGCTTTAGTGCCTTTTTTGAGTTCGCAATTATAAGCACCCAATCTCATCGTTCCTCCTTTTAAGGTGATCTTTTTTTGATCTTCCATCATTGAAATTACCGCATCATCGGTACGCTCATCCATTTCGGTACTGTGTGCATGTTTTAATCCCAATACATTTCTTCCATATTCAATCACAGCACATTGCATTCCTAAACAAATTCCCAAGAATGGAATGTTATTTTCTCTGATAAATTGGATAGCGATGATTTTCCCTTCAATACCACGGTTACCAAATCCAGGGGCAACCAATACGCCATCTAAATGACCTAATTTAGATTTCACATTTTCTTCGGTAACACCTTCTGAATGGATGCTTTCTACTCTAACTTTACACTCGTTTTGTGCTCCGGCATGAATAAATGCCTCTGTTATTGATTTATAAGCATCAGGTAATTCTACATATTTACCTACTAAACCAATTTTGATTTCTGCCGTAGGATTTTTTAATCTGCCTAAGAAATCTTTCCAGTTTTCTAAATCAGGATCACTTTTTAAGGGAAGTTTTAATTTGGATAGAACGGTACGGTCTAGCTGCTCCTTCAACATCAATAGCGGAACATCATAAATGGTTTTAGCATCTACGGATTCTATTACTGCATTGAGGTTGACATTACAGAAAAGTGCAATTTTTTTTCTGATATCTTGGCTAATATGATGTTCTGTACGACAAACCAAAATATCAGGCTGAATGCCGTATTCTAATAACATTTTTACGGAGTGCTGCGTAGGTTTGGTTTTTAACTCTCCGGCAGCAGCCAAAAATGGAATTAAAGTGAGGTGTATAACAATTGCATTATTAGAGCCTACTTCCCATTTAAACTGACGAACAGCTTCTATATAAGGTAAAGATTCAATATCACCTACAGTACCGCCTAATTCGGTAATCACAATATCGTAATCGCCACTTTCTCCCAATAAACGCATGTTGCGTTTAATTTCATCGGTAATGTGAGGAACTACCTGAACGGTTTTGCCTAAATAAGCACCTTCACGTTCGCGGTTAATGACATTTTGATAAATTCTTCCGGTGGTGATGTTGTTGGCCTGTGTGGTGGCCACATTCAAGAATCTTTCATAATGTCCTAAGTCTAAATCGGTTTCTGCACCGTCCTCAGTTACATAGCATTCTCCATGCTCGTAAGGGTTCAAAGTTCCCGGATCAATATTAATGTAAGGATCAAATTTTTGGATAGTTACGCGGTAACCTCTGGCCTGTAAAAGTTTAGCTAATGATGCGGAAATAATACCTTTTCCTAAAGACGATGTAACGCCCCCCGTAACAAAAATATACTTAGTCATGATGGATTTTGTGTTTTTAAGACTTAAAAAATGATTGCAGATTTGCTTTTTTTAAATCTGTTTGTACGGGATTCAAAAGTAGATAATTTTTTTGACACCGCCCGACATGTGGAGAAAATAAACTAATGTGGAAAAGCTTTAGTGGGCATGGTCATGATGCGTTGAAAGATCATGTTCACAATGGCAATGTAAATGCGTTCCAGTTTTTTCTATTTGTATGGTGTTATGAGAAATATGAAACCGCTGATTAATCATTCGGTTGAGTTCTTCCAATAATTTTTCAGTTTGATCTAGAGGACTTACTACATGAACTGATAATGCATTTTGTGAGGTGCTTAAAGCCCAAACATGTAAATCATGAATTTTGGAAACGTCTTGATGTTCTAATAAAGCATTCTCAATACGTTTTACATCAAATTTCTCTGGTGCAGCATCCAGCGTGAGGAATACAGATTCTTTTAATAAAGACCATGTGGAGAAAACGATAAAAGCAACAATCAACAAACTTAAAATAGGATCAATCCAATTTAAGCCTGTATATAAAATGATTGCGCCACCAACCGCAACTCCTAATGAGACACCTGCATCCGCAGCCATGTGTAAAAATGCACCTTTGATATTCAGATCATCATGCTGACCTTTCATAAATAATAAGGCAGTTAAAGTATTAATGACTACTCCAATTAGTGCCACTATTATCACGATTTTACCTTCAACGCTAGCTCCGTTTATCAATTTATCAATAGCTTCATAAGCAATAAATGCTGCACTAAAGATTAGAAACAAACCATTAATTAAAGAAGATAGAATAGTACTTTTGCGATAACCATAAGTGAAGTTTCCTTGCGGTTTTTTAGTTGCCAAAAGAGAAGTAATCCAAGCTAAGGCTAAGCTTAAAACATCTACCAAATTATGTCCAGCATCAGCTAATAAAGCCATAGAGTCGGCTTTAAAGCCATAAATCACCTCAATAAAAACAAATGCCGTGTTTAGAATGATACCTAATTTAAAAGCATTATTGTGATTTTGTGGAGCGTGGTGATGATGATGTTGATGCGACATTACAATTACTTACGTTATTTCTCTAATTTTGTTTTAATGAGTCCAATTTACAAAAGTTTATTATTGCGTTATCAAAACTATCTGATAGAATTTTATCAGCTGATAGAAGATAAAGAAATTATTCATCCTAGGGATTTAGGAAATGCTGCGATGATTCGTGATTTTTTAGAGAATCTGCCTGATTTAGAAGGTGAGTTTGAAATTGAATTTACCATAAAAACTACTTTAGAAGAGTTAGAAAGCATTTGGCAAGCTCAATTTTCTGAAAGTGGTTTTAGTATTCGATCTTATACTGATGATGGTTTAGATGAATTAAATGAATGGTATTTTCATTATCATGATGATGCGAATGAATACGAGGGAAATCTTCACACCGATGGTGATTGGAATTTGTTTTTGGAAGAAGTGGCAGAAATTGATCAATTTGGAGAAAAGAAAGTAGAGGCTTTTTTAATTTTTAAAAAGGATTAGCCTATAAAATCTATTTTTTTAGCATTCAGGATTGAGGATAAAATCATCCAATTGGATAGATTTTATCCTTACTCTATCCTTACTCTATCCTTACTCCTAGGTATTTTGACCTAAAGTTTATTTTTTAAACAGATTTTAGACGAGTGAAATCATGAGTAAACTGTAAAAATCAAAAAGCGATTTAATCTGGATTAAATCGCTTTTTTTTTGTCATTTAAATAAGTTTATACCTCTTTTTTTACATCTGTTTTTTAGGCCAAACGTTGTTGCTTCGGTCCACATCAGGTAACTGTCTTTTAGGGTCAATTTCTACAGATTTAATTGTCGAAGTAGATGGGTAAACAAATGTCCAAGTTCCACCTCTTTGCCAAATATTTACAGGTAAATGCAAGGTTTCTGTTTTGCCATTTTCTTGAGTAATTAAAAGATCAACAGGCATCGCCATTTTTTCTTCATTTACCAAAGTGATGAATACGCCGTTTGCCGGATTTTCTTTCACATATTTCACATCAGTAATGGCTTGGTCTATTTTATCGGTAGTAAAAAACCATGGTTTAAAGAACCAGTTCAAATCTTCTCCAGCAGCATCGTTCATGGTGCGGAAAAAATCGTAAGGTAAGGGATGTTTAAAAGCCCAACGTTTGATGTATTCGTTAAAAGCATAATCAAAACGATCTGGCCCGAGCACCAAATTGCGTAGCATATCTAAACCTAAGGCGGTTTTGTTATAATACTGACCGTAATCTCTTAAACCCATCGCCTCTGGAGCTGTCATCAATGGATCATGAGCAGTTTTCATGAAGCGGGCAATACCAGTTGATGGAACTGATTGAGCATTGTAATATTCGCCGTTATTAAATTGTTCTGTCGAGTATTCATTGATAAAAGTATTGAAACCTTCATCCATCCACATGTATTTTCTTTCGTTAGAGCCTACAATCATCGGGAACCAATTATGACCAATCTCGTGGGTAACATCGCCCCATAATCTGCCATCTTTGAGTTTACTTAAGCAAAAAATGGTGCCTGGATATTCCATTCCTAAAGCCACACCAGATACATTTACCGCAGATGTCCAAGGATATTCAAAGTATTTTTTAGAGTAGATCTCGATGCTATTCTTGAGATATTCTGTTGAGCGACCCCAAGCATGCTCTCCAGCACTTTCAGCAGGATAAGCACTCATGGCAATACATTTACGCCCTGAGGGTAGGTTTACTTTTGCGCCATCCCAAATAAAAGCACTTGATGCTGCCCAAGCAATATCTCGTGAGTTTTCCATCTTAAAATGCCATGTAAGTGTTCCTTTATAAGGATGGGTTTCTGGCAAATTAACTTCTTCAGGTTTGATGATACTTACTGTTTGATTGCTGTTGCGCATTTCTTCATAGCGTTCGAGCTGTGTTTTGCTCAATACTTCTTTTGCATTGAGTAAATCACCTGATCCAACAACCGTCATGCTGGCAGGAGCAGTGATGTAATAATCAAAATTGCCATATTCACAATAAAACTCGCCCAAACCCATGTATGGTAAAGTATTCCATCCCTCAACATCATCATAAACACACATTCTAGGATACCATTCTGCTATTTCGTAAACATAACCATCTTTAAACTTCTCGCGTCCCATACGGTCGGCACCATAAAAAGGAATAGAAAAGCTGTAATTGATTTTCAGTTTTATTTTTTCGCCTTTTGGATCCATGGGTTTGTTCAACCTAATCTGCATACGAGCATCAGTAATGATAGGCTCGGTAGTGTAAGAATCGCCTTCGTAGCTCACTGTTACCGATTGAATATGGTATCCACCTCTGCTAAAACCTTTCACATCGAATCGATCTCCGCCGATAGGAGTAGTGGCCGCTCCACGAGAATCTGGATTAAATAAGTTCTGATCCAATTGTAACCATAGGTAATCCAAATGGTCAGGGCTATTATTAGTATAAGTAATGGTCACCTCGCCACTGATTGTAGTATCCTGAGGAGTTTCATTTAAGGATGCCTTGATTAAATAATCAGCTCTGTTTTGCCAATAATTTTCACCAGGTTGGCCACTTGCAGAACGCTCTCCACCACTGGTAACAGGCCAAGTAATTGGGCCAAAAACATCCAAATGGTTGTATTTAGAAGGGTCTGTTTGGGCAGATACGGCACTAAAGCAGAAGATGCTCAATCCGCATAACAAATAAGTGATTTTTGAATATTTCATGTCTAAATTTAAAATCCTGAATGAAATTAGTAAATAAATCCAACTCTATATTTGCTGAATTCTTATCTAAAAAGACGGATTATTGAAGTTTCTAAACTGACTTTTCACTTAAACAACTAATAGATAGCAGATTATCATTTGAAGAATCATACATTGCTAAATCATAAGCCTAAAACTGTAAAGTGGACTTTATATAAAATTGTTACTTAGTGGTGTATTGTGGGTGGATTTGTTGGTATAAAGCAAATAAGGATGATTCGCTTGAGTGCTGCCGCAAAACTGATATTTACAACAACACACCACCAGATTGGCAGCAAAATGTAAGTGTAAATAATAGTAATCAGCTAGATATGAGTAGTACCAATGCCTTACTATTGCAATTGATAGATAAGGTACAGAACCAACAAGTAAGTCTTAACCTTAGAATGTTAGAAGAAGAGCAAGCTAAAAGAGTTAAGATAAAATCTGATGCAAGTGTTTAAATTTTTTATAATTTAGTGTAAATCAATTTAAAAAATAAAACTATGGAACTTTGGTTTATCTTTCTTGCATTAGTTATTTATTTTACCCCAACAGTTTTGGGATGGAGTAAAAGAAATGCCGCAGCAATATTTGCTTTAAATCTATTTTTAGGATGGACTTTTATAGGATGGGTTTTCGCATTAGTTTGGTCTTTAAAAACAGATGATTAATAAAGTAGAGCATCAAAATTTTCCATTAAATTCTGTTGGCGTTGCTCGCTCATTTTTAGATAAATCATCGTAGTTTTTACGCTGGTATGCCCCATAATGGTCTGCAAGCTTTTAATATCTCCGCCCATTTCCGTTGTGATTTGCTTTTTGAATGAGTAGTTTATTTTTTCAAAGGCATTCAAGAATTCCGCTAAAGCTCCATTTCGTTCTTTTTTTGCTTGAGTGCTGCCGCAAAACTGATATTTACAATCCTGATGGAAAAATCGGGATGATTTGCTTTTTGAATGATTATTTTATTGTTTTCAAAAGCATTCAAGAATTCCGCTAAAGCTCCATTTCGTTCTTTGCAAAACTGATATTTACAATCCCGATGGAAAAATCGGGATGATTTGCTTGAGTGCTGCCGCAAAACTGATATTTACAATCCCGATGGAAAAATCGGGATGATTTGCTTGAGTGCTGCCGCAAAACTGATATTTACAACAACCATACATCTTTAAATTTCCAGTCAATAATAGTTGTGATTTGCTTTCGTTCTTTGCAAAACTGATATTTACAACAACATATTTAAGGCACTTTTGGAACGTTTTGGAGTTGTGATTTGCTTTCGTTCTTTGCAAAACTGATATTTACAACAACACATTAATTGATACCCATTTTATCTGAGTAGTTGTGATTTGCTTTCGTTCTTTGCAAAACTGATATTTACAATCCCGATGGAAAAATCGGGATGATTTGCTTTCGTTCTTTGCAAAACTGATATTTACA
>JACXVB010000040.1 GCA_014763615.1 Sphingobacteriales bacterium
TGGTAAGTACATTGTATTTCATCATTTCTTCAATGTCTTCTACCTTTTCTACATGGGCTTCCATGTTGATTTGTTTCAGAGCTTCAAGCACATTACCGTTGGTAGTTTTGCATTTTGGGCAACCGGTTCCTAATACTTTTATTTGGGTCATATTTTGATGTTATACTGATTTAGTTCGCAAATATACGAACAATAATTTGTAGTTCATGTTATTACGAATATTAATTTTAAAAATTATTCAAAAACCTTGTTTAGTAATGATTTAGCAAGTTTTAAATTAGCGCTGTTGATGCAGTATTTGGTAGTAGGAGGTGTAATTGTACCTTGTATTAATCCCGCATCTTTCAACTCTTTTAAATGTTGGGAAAGAGTAGATTTGGCTATTGGAAGTTCATCGGCCATATCACCATGATAGCAACATGCCTGAGAATTGAGTAACTCTAATATAGCGATTCGAACAGGATGACCTAAAGCTTTGGCAAATCTTGCGGTCTGCTCCTGTTCCTTAGTAAAATACTCGCTTTTAATTATGCTTGGCATCTTTTACTGTTTTGTATTCGCAAATGTACGAATAATAGTTTAGAAACTATTTTAGACCGCTGAATTGAGGCTGAGGTAGAATTTTTAGTATGAATTATTACAAATCTATACAAAGTGATAAATTCCATATCATTTGAAAGTTTCTAGGAATAAACATACATTTTTGAACTTTGAGCAATGATTAGGATAGGATTACATCTCCTATCGAGCAAGCAAAAGCTAATCTTCTGAAAGATGATAGTATCGTCATCCCCTCCAAAACAAGTATATAGATCAGTAGGAAATACCTATTTTTCATTAGCAGGCTTGTGTTTTGGCTCAGGAATTTTGACCTATTTAGCTAATCATTATCTTTAAAAAAATGGGCGTATCGCTGCCTTAGTTAAAGGGGAAAGAATACTGTTGCATGGAGAAAGCCTAATCATCTTTTAACGCTAGGTTCTGCATCTTTAGGTATCCCATTAGCGGTTCTAAGTGAAGATTTAACGGAAGACACTAAAGGATTGAATGCAGCATTGCATCGTTTAAATCATTTGAGTTGGGTATTTATTTTTGCAGAGGGTGGTAGAAAATAAAATCGACGTTCTCTTTCTTCTAAAACAGGATGGAAAAGGCAATCATAAAGGTAATAGAGAAAACCATGATTAAAGAGCTGACGAAAAACTTATCGGCTAATGATTCATAATATAAGTTCAGTTTCTCATGAGTAGTTCTGATCGAGAGAAAAGATAATACACTACTGGTGATGAGTAGAATACATGCTACTCCGGTAAATTCATCGATCAGACTTGTTTCACTATATCTTGAGATTTTTAAGGAGGTCAGTACAATTAAACAAAAGCCCAAAAGGTTAGAGGAAGTGTTAAGGATGTGATGAGATTTTGAATTTGTCATCATTTATAAATCTGGATTTTTAAAATCTAATTGTCTTGTGGACTCGCCTTTTTCTTTAACAACCAATGGGTGATGCTGTCTTTACCATCTAAGGTAACGTAAGCTTGCACAAATTCCCACCCTTTTAAGCTCATAAAATTTAAAGCATCAATCATAGAATTGAATATTTTGATTTTTCCGGTTTGCTCGTCTATTAATCTTTTCTCTTTGCGGTTAGGATGGTCTAAGCCAAAATCAACAATAACTTTGGTTCTGGTATTGATGTTAGAAGAACCAATCAGTTCGCAAAAGATATAAGCCTTTAGCGTTAAAGTATCTTTTTGGCCTTGTGCTTTGGTATTTAAACTGATAAAGCTTATCCCTAAAAAGCTGAGCAGAAAAAGTAATTTTTTCATGTGATTTATTTTTTACTAAATAACAACAAAAATCATTTTGTTGGATAGCTTTTAAACTAAAATTACAGCTTGATCTGGCGTTTCGCCTTTTGCAAAAAGGCTGATGCTTTGCAGGGTAACCTGGGTAATTTGCGTTAAGGCTTCCTGTGTAAAAAAAGCTTGATGAGCAGTTACCAAAACATTAGGAAAACTCATTAATCTTTGTATGGTATCATCTTCAATAATGCTAGCAGATAAATCTCTAAAGAACAATTTTTCTTCTTGCTCATACACATCAATGGCTAAGCCACCCACTTGTTGGGTTTTTAAGGCAGCGATGATATCGGCTGTGCAAATTAAACCGCCTCGGCTGGTATTGATGATAAAAACCCCTTTTTTCATGATTTTCAAACTTTCATGATTGATGAGGTAATGATTTTCTGGTGTTAATGGGCAATGCAGTGAAATCACATCGGCGGCAGCCAAAACTTGTGGTAAAGATTGATATTGAATGCCTTGTTGTAGCAATTCTGGATGAGGATAGGGGTCGTAAGCCAATATTTTGCACCCAAAGCCTCGCATGATTTGGCAAAAGGCTTGACCAATTTTCCCGGTACCCACTACGCCAATGGTTTTCCCATGAAGGTTAAATCCTAATAAACCATTTAAAGCAAAATTTTGCTCCCGCACTCGGTTGTATGCCTTGTGTGTTTTACGATTAAGGGTAAGCAATAAGGCTACCGCATGTTCTGCTACGGCTTCTGGCGAGTAAGCAGGAACTCGGCATACACGAATACCAAATTTACGAGCGGCCTCTAAATCTACATTGTTAAAACCAGCACAACGTAGGGCAATCACTTTTACGCCTTTCGCGGCTAAAATTTCGATGACTTCTGCCGTTAGTTTATCGTTTACAAAAACACAAACGGCAAAGGCATCTTCTATCACATTCACGATATGCGGGCCGAGGTGTGTTTCAAAATAAACCATTTCTAAATCAGGAGGCGATTGCTGATCAAAAAATTGCCGATCATAAGGCTTGGCCGAAAAGAAATAGATTTTCATATTAATTTTTTAATTTGCTTGATAAATTAATCCTCTTTTAATCGCAATCAGGCGTTTCAAAAGTGTAGGTTTCAACATTTCCATCAGGGATGATATAGTTTTCACTTTTACTAAACTGCCACCAGAATTTGTTCCTTGGCTTTTCAGAACGTCCAATTTCATTCATGGTTTCAGAATCGTATAATCTTCCGTTCAGCATCACATATTGAATTTTGTCGCTGTTGCGGATATCATCTAAAGGATTGGCATTAAGCACAATTAAATCAGCTAATTTTCCTTGAATTAATGAGCCAATTTCTTTGTCCATCCCTAAATAGGATGCTCCGTTGATGGTCGCAGAGCGTATGTCATCCATGGGTTTCATTCCGCCTTGTGCTAACATCCATAATTCCCAATGAGCACCTAAACCTTGCAATTGTCCGTGAGAACCTAAGTTTACTTTGGTGCCTCCTTGCGCAATTTTATTTACCGCTCTGGAAACATCAATATGGCCATAATCTCCATATTCTGAGGTGGTTCTTCTTCTGGAGCGTTCATCCACCATTGCTTTAGGTACAAAATTTAGCAAATGTTCATTTTCCCAAACATTGGTTCTATCATACCAATAGTTTTCTCCAAATTGAGAGCCGTAGCTTACGATTAAAGTTGGGGTATAACCCGATTTGCTAGCATTCCAGAAGGTATTGACATCTTTATAAACCGGTAAAACTGGAATATTATGTTCTATGCCCGTATGTCCATCAGCAATCATGCTCATGTTGGTAAAGAAAGTAGAACCTCCTTCGGGTACCACTTCGATGTGCATTTCTCGGGCAGCTTCAATAATTTCTTGACGTTGTGCTCTACGAGGTTGGTTATATGATTTTACAGAAAAAGCACCAACGGCTTTCATTCGGCGTACGTGGGAGCGGGCATCATCTAAACTATTGATTACCGCTTTAAAATCACCATCTGCACCGTATAAGATGGTTCCGGTAGAGAAAACTCGCGGTCCAACCATTCTGCCAGCTTTCAGCATTTCTGATTGACTAAATACCATTTCCGTATTGCTAGAAGGGTCGTGAGAAGTGGTTACCCCATAAGAAAGGTTGGCGTAATAATTCCAATCTTGTTTAGGAGAAATACCATCAGGACTTGGGTGTAAATGCGCATGTACATCAACTATGCCAGGCATAATGGTTTTACCTGTTAAATCATACACTAAAGCGTCTGCCGGAATTGCTACATCTGAGGCTGCCCCTATGGTTTCAATTCTATTTTGATTGATAATGATGGTTCCTTTTTCAATCACTTCATCCCCATCCATGGTAATGATACGAGCATTTTTGAGGGCGATGCGACCTTGAGGCTTATCCGCTTTAAGCATCAAGCCTAAATCTAAACCTGATGAGTCTATTGCTGGTAACTGCTCTGGAGCGCCATCCACGAAAGTGAAAGCATCCTTGATATCGCTAGAAAAATATTGAGGACCTAAAGTCCAGTGAATGGTTTTGCTATCAGCACTCCAATGGATATAGCTTCCTGCATCTCTAGTTAACTTTTTAAGGGGTAAAGCTTTATTTTGTGAAGATAAATCTTGAGGATTTCCGCTGGTGACCATAGGCGTGAGGTAAACATTAAATAGCTCGTTAAAAGCCATCCATTTGCCATCTGGACTAGGAATAAAATCGTTCACATACTTAGAAGTGTAATGCGTTCTGAGGTGACCACCATCTAAATCGCAACTCATAAAAGCTTTTAAACCTTCTTGTGTAGATTGGAAGTAAATACGATCATCCGTAGTGTTAAACTGTGGTTTGATTCCTGTTTTACTGATGAATGTAATTTGATTATTATCTAGATTGAGGGTGTAAATGCCAGGGTTTTTGCCATAAGTATAACCCAAAACCTCGTTACCTACGCCTTTGCGATAAACGATTTGATTACCTGCATGATTGAATTTGGGAGAATAATAAAAGCCTTTTTCTGTGGTGATTTGTTTTAACTTTTTCCCTTTAAATTCATAACGCATGATGGCACCTCTCTGTTCATCATCCCAAGAAGTAAAAATCACAGATTTCCCATCCGGACTGAAATCAGGTTCAAATTCCCAGTTGTTTTCGTCGGTTAAACGCTCGGGTTGGCCATCAGGTAAATCCTTCACATAAAGATAACCCGCTGCATTGAAAACTACTTTTTTGCCATCAGGCGAGGTGGTGAGTTGGCGAATCATCTTCGCTTTAAATTCATCAGTATATACCTTGTTTTGAAAATGTAAGGCATCTTGGATGGTTTGTTTTACATCTGCTGAAAAGGGAATAATCTCAGCATAAAGCGTAATTACATCCACTTTTCTGATTTTTCCTTTAGCATAGAAAACAATGGTACGGCTATCGGGTAGCCAGTTGAAATCAGGATAAACCCCAAAAACAGCCCACGTTTCTTGTTGATCTTTTGATAAATCATCATACACCGGATATTCCTCTCCAGTAGCCAGATTTTGAACATATAAAACAGATTTTAATCGATCTCTTTTTACAAAGGCCATCATCGTTCCGTCAGGAGAAATTTGTGGTCTTGCGGCACCACCGGAACCACCTGCCACCTTCTCCAACTCGCCCGTAACCAAATTAAGCTTTCTGATGGCGTAAATTTCTCCATTGGGATCTTTATTGTATTGAAAAGTTGGTCCGGGACTTACATCTTCACTAAAATAAACAGATTTACCATCAGGGGAAACCCAAGGCTCTCCTTGATCTTGCTGATCATTTTTGCGTTTGGTGAGCTGAATACCTTCTAAACCACCTGCAATATGGTACATCCATAATTCGCCAGCTCCTAAAGAACGTGTTCCTGTATAATGTTTACGGGCAATTAAATATTTGCTGTCTGGTGTCCAAACGGCATTGTTGAGTAATCTAAAATCCTCTTTGGTGACTTGTCTTTGATGATTTCCTGCGGTGTCCATCACCCAAATGTTATCACCTCCGCCTTTGTCGCTAGTATAAGAAATGTATTTACCATCGGGAGAAAAACGAGGTTGTACTTCCCAAGCCATTCCTCCAGCTAATAATTTTGCTTTGCCACCTGTAATCGGCATTTTATAGATATCACCTAATAAGTCGAAAGCAATGGTTTTTCCATCCGGACTCACATCTACATCCATAAAAGTGCCTTCATCTGTAGTGAAACTGATGGTTTTGGAAGGGCCCATTGGTTTTTCTACATCCCATTTCTTAGGTTCTTTATCTTGAGCGAAAAGACTAACACTTGCAAATAATAAAATGGAGCTACCGACAAGAAATTTATTCATACGTTGTAAATTAAATAGCTGCAATTTAGGAAATTTTATAGCTTTGATAAGGCTCAATCTATGGATATCAAAGAAATTTTAAAGCAATATTGGGGACACGAGTCTTTTAGACCTTTACAGGAAGAAATCATTCAATCTGTTTTGCGAGGAGAGGATAGCCTAGCCTTACTGCCTACCGGAGGAGGAAAATCTGTTTGTTTTCAGGTGCCTGCATTGGCTATGGAAGGCATTTGTATAGTGATTTCGCCATTAATCGCTTTGATGAAAGACCAAGTAGAGAACCTCAAGAAAAGAGGAATTGCAGCTATCGCCATCTTTGCAGGGATGGGCAAAAGAGAAATTGATATCGCTTTAGATAATTGCATTTATGGCCCAGTAAAGTTTCTTTATTTATCTCCAGAACGTTTACTCTCTGATTTGGTAAAAGAGCGCATCAAATACATGAAAGTGAATTTGTTGGCGGTAGATGAAGCGCATTGTATTTCACAATGGGGTTATGATTTCCGTCCGCCTTATCGCCATATTGCAAAGTTTAGAGCGTTACACCCTAAAGTGCCCATTTTGGCTCTAACGGCATCGGCAACACAGAAAGTTCAGGAAGATATTGTAGAAAAATTAACGCTTCGCAATCCTCAAATATTTAAGAAAAGTTTTGAGCGTAAAAACTTGAGTTATGCAGTTTTGCATCAAGAAAATAAATTAAAAAAGCTGATTGATGTTTGTGAAGGCGTTAAAGGTTCGGGGATTTTATATGTACGCACTCGCAGAGATACGGTAGAGTTGGCGAAATACCTCAATCAATATCAAATCCCAGCTCAGTATTATCATGCGGGATTAAATTTAGAAGAACGTTCTGAAAAGCAAGCTTTGTGGATTGAGGATAAAATTAGGGTGATGGTAGCCACCAATGCTTTTGGGATGGGAATTGATAAACCCAATGTGCGTTTTGTGATTCACTATGAAATACCAGAAAGTTTAGAGGCTTATTATCAGGAAGCAGGGAGAGCTGGGAGGGATGAAAAAAAGGCTTATGCTGTGGTGCTTTACCAAAATAGAGACCGTTTATTGTTTGAGAAAAAGTTTGAACAGAATTTCCCTGCTGTAGATTTGATTAAAAGGACCTATCATCATTTGTGTAATTATCTTCAGATTCCTATTGGTTTAGGCGAAGGTATTACTTACGATTTTAATGTGGCTGATTTTTGTAAGAAGTTTCAACTAGAAGTGATTCCTACACTTAGTGCGATTAAATTTTTAGAACATGATGAATATTTGGTGCTGAGCGAAAATGCTTTACTACCTTCCAGAATTCAGTTTTTGGTGAATGGCGAGGATTTATACAAGTTTCAGGTAGAGCATGCTCGGTATGATTATTTTATTAAATCGGTTTTGAGATCTTACGGCGGTGCTTTTGATCAGTTTGTACAGATTAAAGAAGCAGATATTGCTCAAAAAAATTCGACTTCAAAAGTTGAGGTTGTGAAATATCTGAGAGAATTAGATCAGCTGGGTGTATTATCTTATCAAGAACAAACTCAAGAACCTTTACTCACTTTCCTCCGCTCCAGAATGCCTACCGAAGACTTAACGCTTGATCGTGAATATTATCAAAAGAGAAAATCGGTTTACCATCAAAAAATGATCGCTATGTTGGCTTTTGTGGAAGAACCTAAATGTAGAAGCGAGCAACTAATTCAATATTTTGATGAAAAACAGACTAATCCTTGTGGTATTTGCGATGTATGTTTAGCGCAGAAAAGAGCGCAGCAAAACGGTATTAGTGCCCTCATCAGTAAAGAAATATTTCAACTCTTAAAAGGGCAAGCACTTGATTTGAATACTTTGGTAAAACACATCAAAAAAGGAAATGACAAAGAAAAGTTGGCAGCTATTCGTTTGTTGTTAGATGCTGGTGAGCTGAAGAAGGATGGAGAGGCGTACCAGCTGTTGAAAAATGATGATAAAGGTAAAGCTTAAGTAATTTTAGCAAGAATTGTTCTTTGTTTGCGGAAGAATTAGCTTTTAACAAAGTTCTTTTTAAGTACTTAATCAAGGTTTTGTTAAATGGAGAAAGCAATAAATGAAGTTGCCACTTTTTTAACTTTTGATAATGGCTAACAAGTTTAATATGGTGACTTAAATCTAGGTTTTTTCTCAATTGCTGAATATGAAGTAAATTGAGAATTGCCTGTTCAACATCGGCGATAAATTCATCATTATGCTTTAATTGTTGATGCACTACCGGATTATTGATGTTGATCATTTTTAAATTCAATTGCTGGGCTTCTAATCCAAAAACCACATCTTCATAACCATATTCTCTGATTTGTTCATCAAATTGAATCTTTGAAAAGATGCTTTTACGGATCATGAAGTTGTTTGAATGAAATGAAGATTTAGCGAAAGATTCTGTCCTCACGCCATAATTCCAATGCAAGAGATAAGTCTTTGGAGGTTCTGTTTCTACATATTTTCTTCCTCCAGAGATGATATTGAAATTTAAATAGTTGAAATAATTTGCTAAAGAAAAATCATCATCAATACCCGAGTCTCCATCTAAAAAAAGAATCCATTTGTACTTTGCCTGAGCTGCCAATAGATTTCTGATGGCAGAACGCCCAATATTTTCTTTCAGAAAATGAAGACGATAAGGTGGCTTATTAAAATCTTTTAAGTAACACAAGTTCTTTTCTTCCGAAGCATCATCAAAAATCAAAATTTCATATACAATTCCTAGGGAAGAAGCCTGCTCCTTTAGCTTTATGAATAAAGCTGGATTTTGGAAATTAAAATGTGGGATACAAATAGAAAGCACAATACAAAGAAAGTAAAAAATAAGTTTAATGCGATTAAAGCTATATTTTCTTATCAGGAAAATAATTCATAAAAATTTTTAAGGTATTAGTGTAACGTTTCTTGACGACTAGCGTCTTATGTACGTAAGCAATTAAGAAAAAAGTGTTACTGAGGTTTCGTTAACGAATAAAATAAGAATCTCAATAATACTATGTATAACAAAGTACAAGGGTAGTTTAAGAGATAAAGAAAAATTAGAATTATTAATCAATAAGAAAAAAATACTTTAAAAATGAAAAATTTAAAAACCAGAATAGTTGCAGCCGTTTATGCTGTATTATTCATCCTGTTAATGATTACAGGAACAACAAAAGTTATGGCAAGAGAAAATTTACCAATGGTAACAGTAATCAAAGCGCAAGCGCCAATCACCAAAATTGTAGCAAAGGGAAATGTAAGGGTTTACATTGCCAAAGGTGAGGAGCAAAGCATCAAAGTTTACGATAATTATTATGGCAAGAATGCTTTAACACAGATTGAAGATGGTGTATTGCGCATCACTTCCTTTGAGGAAAAAGCCTTGAAAGTTTATGTTACGGTTAAAGATTTACAAGCTGTTGAGGCTTCTGATTATGCTTATGTTTACGCTATGGATAAGTTTAGAGCAATAAATTTTGAAGTTACCTTAAAAAATCAGGCAACGGCGGTATTAAATGTAGATGCTTTTAGTATCAATACTCATATATCAGACACTTCTAGATTACAACTGAAAGGAAGCGCAGAGTATGGGATCGTTTTAGCTACTGATTTTGCGAATATTGATATCACTAAGTTTGAAGCCAATCATGATGAGATAAAACTTTATCATGATGCAAGTATCACGCTCAATTCTTCCCAAAATAGTGCTAAAATGTTAAGTGCTAAAAGCGACGATATGAGTAGTAATATCAAACCTATTAGACTCTCCATCCAATAATTTTTATCCATCATATCTTAAAAGCCGTTTCTTTCATGAGCGGCTTTTATTGCATTAAACTGTAACCTTTTTATCAATACCATAGTCAAAACCAAAAAATCATCATGAAAAATCAATACAAAATTGTTTCTGCCTTAGGCTTAAGTTTATTGGTCACTTTATCTTCTTGCAACTTTAATTGCATCAGTGGATCGGGAAGAAGGGTGACAGAAAATCGCTCTGTGGGCAATTTTACAAAAGTAGAATTTGGAGGAAACATCCGCTTAAAAGTAAAGCAAGATTCTGTTTCTTCTATGCGCATTACTGCGGATGATAATATCCAAAGAGAAATTAAAACGAGAGTAAAAGGTGATGTGTTGCAGATTAAAATGGATGGTAATTTTTGTAATACGGGTTTAATCGAGATTGAATTGAGCAGCAAAGAATGGAAAGGAATTGAAGCTTCAGGTGCTTGCCAAATTTATACTGAAAATCAATTACATACCAATAATTTTATGTTAGATTTAAGTGGATCTTCTAAAGTGGTGATGGATATTGTTGCTGGTAGAATGAGGACTTCTTCTTCGGGTTCGGCAAAGGTGAAATTAACAGGACAAGCAGGTGCTCATGATGTAGATTTAAGTGGCGCCGCTGAGATTCAAGCTTATGATTTTGTGGTGGGTAATTACAATATTGAAACCTCAGGATCAAGTGATTGTGCCATTAATGTACTCAATAGTTTAAATGTGCAAAGTTCTGGAGCCAGTAAAATCCTTTATAAAGGAAATCCAAAAAATGTACATCATGATGAAAGTGGCGCAGCTACTTTGAAGCATGTGGAGTAGTTGGCAAGGACTTATTATTCATCACCAATTGAAAAAATAATCCTCCTAAAATATACATTACAATATCCCAAACATCAGCCACATAACGCGGATGATGTTTGGGCAATTGATATTCAAATACAACAATCAATCCTACTATTAAAAAGATTAAACTATAGATAGGCAAAGTGATTTTTTCGTTTTTAGTGATCCATCGATAAAAAGTTAAACTTAAATTCCCTAAGATAGGAACTGCCAATAAATCAATAGCATAAAACTGAATGAGACGAGGAAAGTAGATTTCCATCTTGGTGCAGCAAAATATAATGAACCAAATGAGGCTAAAAGCGATAAACCAAGTATTTTTTAAGGTTTTCATTAGGTGCTCATTAAACCAATTATCCAAAGTAAAAGGCTCATAAAGGTGATTAAAGCTGCTTGGGTAACCACAAAAATCCATCGAAATTTCCTAAAAAATCTTTTGTATGCCTTAATAAATAAGCCGTCATTCGGTTTAATGTGGAAAAGATCATTTTCTTCTTTAACCTGCTCTCTAATTTCTTTTTCCACTTTTTTGGTGAATGCCTCATTTTGCAAAAATTCACCACAGTACAAGCAGCGGTCGTAGATTTCTCCACGCCATAAAGTCCATTCTTTACAATGGGGGCATTTAATTTCTCTTTTGCTGCTCAATTTAATTCTTGATGATGCCTTATTTTCTTCTACTTTTATGACGCTAAATGATATTAGACCTTACGTATGACCGCTAAAAATAATAAAAAGACCATTAGGGCATGGGCTATGTTTGATTGGGCTAACTCTGCCTATAATTTAGTCATCACCTCCACCATTTTTCCGGCTTATTATACTGCAATCACTACAACAAAGGAAAATGGCGACAAAGTGTTTTTCTTTGGGATGAAATTTGTAAACACAGCACTCTCTAATTATGCTTTAGCTTTTGCTTATTTGGTTATCGCCATCATTACGCCTTTGCTTACCGCAACTGCAGATTATCGTGGAAACAAAAAAATATTCATGATTATTTTCACTTGGTTAGGTGCTTTAGCTTGCAGTGGCTTGTTCTTTTTTGATTTAAATCATCTAGAACTCGGCATCATTTTATTCGCTTTGGCAGCCATAGGATATTGCGGCGGCATTGTGTTCAATAATTCTTATTTACCAGATATTGCTACACCTGATAGGCAAGATAAGGTGAGTGCAAAAGGTTTTGCTTATGGTTATATAGGCAGTGTGCTTTTACAAATTGTTTGCTTTGTTTTTGTGTTGAGCCCTAAGACTTTTGGATTAAATGGCGCATCTGCTGCTCAATTATCCTTTTTATTGGTAGGTATTTGGTGGATTGGTTTTTCTTATATTCCTTTTATTATTTTGCCTAAAGGAAGTCCAAATTACAATAAGGCAGAAAAAACTAAAGTAGCCAGCGGCTACCAAGAGCTAATAAAAGTATGGCAGCAGTTAAAAGCCATGCCAGTATTAAAGAAATTTTTAGTAGCCTATTTTTTTTATGCGATGGGCGTACAAACCATCATGTTGGTGGCGGCCAATTTTGGGGAGAAAATCTTACATCTACCCACTGCAAAACTCATCGCTACTATTCTCATTATACAACTGGTTGCTATCGGCGGAGCTTATTCAATGTCTAAACTTTCAGAACGATTTGGGAATATTAAAGTTTTAATATTCACGGTAGTAATATGGATTTTAGTTTGTTGTGCGGCTTATTTCATTCAAAATGAATATCAATTTTATGTTCTAGCAGCGGTAGTAGGTTTGATTATGGGGGGTATTCAGTCTTTATCTCGCTCAACATTTTCTAAATTTTTACCAGAAGACACTGCGGATACAGCCTCTTTCTTCAGTTTCTATGATGTGACAGAAAAGATAGCGATTGTAGCAGGTTTATTTAGCTTTGGGTTTATTGAAGAATTGACAGGGAATATGAGAAACAGTGCACTAAGTCTAGGAATATTCTTTATTCTAGGGTTAATTTTGCTTTTTGCTGTTTTGAAACAAGAGCGTTCATCTAATTTGAAAATACATTGACTTGTACCGAAGGCATTCTTTTAGAAAAGATTTGAAAATGCTTTCGAACTTTGCACTTTAAACTTGTTACTTTTGACTTTTATGAAAGTAGAACTCTTTATTCCTTGTTTTGTAGATCAACTTTATCCTGAAACTGCGAAGAATACGCTAAAAGTATTAGAAAAAGCCGGATGCCAAGTGATTTACAATCCAGAACAAACTTGTTGCGGACAGCCTGCTTATAATGCCGGTTTTTGGGATGAAGCCAAAGCAGTAGGAACCAAGTTTTTAAATGATTTTTCTGAGCAAAATTATATCGTGTCTCCATCTGCTTCCTGTACAGGCATGGTAAAAAATGCCTACAACGATTTGTTTTTTAACACCGCTATTCATAATCATTGCAAGAGTATTCAAGGTCATATCTATGAACTTTCTGATTTCTTAATTAATGTGTTGAAGAAGGATTATTTCGGAGCAGAATTGCTAGGAAAAGCAGTTTATCACGATTCTTGCAGCGGATTAAGAGAGTGTCATATCAAAGAAGAACCTCGCCAGTTACTATCTAAAGTTTTGGGTTTAGAATTGGTAGAGATGAAAGACAATGAAGTTTGTTGCGGTTTCGGAGGTACATTTTCAGTGAAATTTTCAGGTATTTCATCGGCCATGGCCGAGCAAAAAGTGCAAAATGCCTTAGATACAGGAGCTGAATACATCATTTCTACAGATGCTTCTTGTTTATTGCAATTGCAAGCATATATTGATCAGCAAAATCTACCCATTAGAACCATGCACTTAGCAGATGTTTTAGCCACAGGCTGGGGAAATGTTTAATTTCAAATCATTACTCACAATCCTAAATAATCCCTACTTTTGCATTCAGAAAACGTTCACTCGTATGAGCGTAGTTTAATTTTTTTGACAAACTTAAAATCATATTGTAAATGATTAAAATTACACTTCCCGATGGTTCAGTCCGGGATTATGAAAAAGGAACCACTGCACATCAAATTGCCTTATCAATTTCAGAAGGTTTAGCCAGAAACGTTTTAGCAGCAGAAGTAAATGGAAAAGTGGTAGATGCTTCTTTACCTATCGATGCGGATGCAAGCGTAAAACTCTTAACTTGGAATGATACAGATGGTAAATCTACTTTTTGGCATTCTTCAGCACACTTATTAGCTGAGGCTTTAGAAACTTTGTATCCGGGTACAAAATTTGGAATCGGTCCGGCTATTGAAACAGGTTTTTATTATGATGTGGATTTTGGAGATCAGGAATTTTCTTCTGATGATTTCAAAAAAGTAGAAGATAAAATGCTAGAGTTGGCTCGCACCAAATCAGAATATCAAAAAACAGCCATTTCTAAAGCGGATGCGACAAAATATTTCGAGGAGAAAGGAGATGAATATAAACTAGATCTGATAAAAGATTTGGAAGACGGGAAAATCACCTTTTATACGCAAGGAAATTTTACGGATTTGTGTAGAGGTCCACACATTCCAAACACCGGATTTATCAAAGCAGTAAAATTGATGAACGTGGCAGGGGCTTATTGGAGAGGAGATGAAAGTCGTAAGCAGTTAACTCGTATTTATGGTGTTACTTTTCCGAAGCAAAGCGAATTGACCGACTATCTTCACTTAATTGAGGAAGCTAAAAAACGCGATCACAGAAAGTTAGGTAAAGAGTTAGAGCTTTTTACTTTCTCTGAAAAAGTAGGGATGGGCTTACCTTTATGGTTGCCTAAAGGAGCTGCTTTGAGAGAGCGTTTAGTAAATTTCTTATCAAAGGCGCAACAAAAAGCGGGTTATGATCAAGTCATTACTCCGCATATCGGACATAAGAATTTATATGTGACTTCGGGTCATTATGATAAATACGGTGCGGATTCATTTCAGCCGATTAAGACTCCACAAGAAGGAGAGGAGTTTTTCTTAAAACCGATGAATTGTCCTCACCATTGCGAGATTTATAAATCAAAACCCAGATCATACAAAGACTTACCGGTGAGGTTAGCCGAGTTTGGTACCGTTTATCGTTACGAGCAAAGTGGAGAATTGCATGGCTTAACTCGTGTCAGAGGGTTCACACAGGATGATGCACATTTATTTTGTCGGCCAGAACAAGTAAAAGAAGAGTTCAAAAAAGTAATTGATTTGGTGCTCTATGTTTTTAAATCCTTAGGTTTTGAGAATTACACGGCACAAATATCACTTCGCGATCCAGAGAACAAAGCAAAGTATATAGGTTCAGATGAGAACTGGGCTTTAGCCGAAACCGCCATTCAAGAAGCTGCTGCAGAAAAAGAATTACCAACCGTTGTTGAATTGGGAGAAGCCGCATTTTATGGACCTAAGTTAGATTTCATGGTGAAAGATGCTTTAGGTAGAAAATGGCAGTTAGGAACTATTCAGGTGGATTATAATTTGCCAGAAAGGTTTGAATTAGAATATACTGGAAGTGACAATCAAAAACATCGGCCAGTGATGATTCATAGAGCACCTTTTGGTTCTTTAGAACGTTTCGTAGCGGTATTGATAGAGCATTGTGCAGGTAATTTCCCACTTTGGTTAACTCCAGAACAATTTATCATTTTGCCTATTTCTGAAAAGTTTGAAGAATATGGAAAAAAAGTTTTAGAATCATTAAATAATTCCGATATTCGCGGTTTGATTGATCTTCGCGATGAGAAAATTGGTCGAAAGATAAGAGACGCAGAGATCAAAAAAATTCCTTATATGCTGATTATAGGAGATAAAGAAGCACAAGATGCTACAGTTTCCGTAAGAAAACATGGTGAAGGTGATGTAGGGGTGATGAAAATTGAAGAGTTTGGCAATCATCTTCAAAAAGAAATTTTAATTTAATTAATAAAAATGGAGGACAATCATTAGACCAAAATTGAATCCGAATAGAAGCAGAAGAATAACAGAACCAGCTCATAATATCAACAGACGTATTAGAGCTAAAGAAGTTAGGGTAGTTGGCGAGGATATAGAACAAGGAGTTTACCCGATTGAAAAAGCCCTGGAAATGGCAGAAGAAATGGAACTAGATTTAGTTGAAATTTCTCCTAATGCGAATCCACCGGTTTGTAGAATCATTGATTACAATAAATTTGTTTATGAGCAAAAGAAAAAGCTAAAAGAAATTAAAGCTAATGCGAAGCAAACAGTAATTAAAGAAATTCGTTTCGGTCCTAACACTAGTGAACACGATTTCCAATTTAAATTAAAACACGCTATTTCTTTCTTAGAGAGCGGTGAAAAGGTGAGAGCCTATGTTCACTTTAAAGGGAGAGCAATAGTTTACAAAGAACAAGGCGAAATTTTATTATTGAAATTTGCCCAAGCCTTAGAAGATTATGGTAAAGTAGAATTATTACCAAAATTAGAAGGTAAGAGGATGTTCTTAACAGTAGCGCCTAAAACGGGAAAAAATTAATATAACAGGTTAAATTAAAAAGCATTATTATGCCAAAAATGAAAACCAATTCCAGTGCTAAAAAGCGCTTTAAGCTTACTGGAACAGGTAAAATCGCTAGAAAGAATGCGTTTAAAAGTCACATTCTAACTAAAAAGACCACAAAGCAAAAACGTAATTTAACTCAAACCAGCTATGTTTCAGATGCTGATATGGGTAATGTTAAACGTATGCTTTGCATCGGAAAGTAATTATTTATTAACCAGGGATTGGGTTTTAAGCATCAGTTATTAAACTGATCACCTCTTACCAAAATTTTAAAACTATGCCACGTTCGGTCAACGCAGTAGCGTCAAGAAGAAGAAGAAAAAAAATCATGAACCTAGCCAAAGGCTATTGGGGTTCTAGAAGCAAGGTTTATACCGTTGCTAAAAACACTGTTGAAAAAGGTTTACAATATGCCTTTAGAGACAGAAAAGTAAAGAAAAGAGAATTCAGAGCTTTATGGATTCAGCGTATTAATGCTGCAACCCGTGAACACGGAATGTCTTACTCCCAATTTATAGGAAAATTGGCTACTAAAAATATCGGTTTAAACCGTAAAGTTTTAGCTGATTTTGCTATGAATGACCCCTTGGCTTTTAAAGCCATTGTGGATGCAGTAAAATAAGTTAGAGAGAAACGTTTTAGGAAAAGCCTTATATTAAAAATATAAGGCTTTTTTTTACTTCAATTTTTTGCAGAGCTTATTTTAATATGATTTATTTGTTAAATAAATATTTTACAGTGAGTTAAAATCATAAAAAATTTTATATTTGATTTAGAAATAATAATCACAAATCTGTAGGTTTTGCAGTGGTTGATTTTATTTTCGTTAAATATTAAAATTAATACAAATGGAAACTGGTAAAGTAAAATGGTTTAATGCACAAAAAGGCTACGGATTTGTGATTCATCAAGGGAAGGATATCTTTGTTCATTTTAAAGATGTAGAAGGTGGAGTAAATGGAATTAAAGATAATGATAACGTAGAATTTGAGGTAGAACAAGGTAAAAAAGGGCCTCAAGCAGTTAAAGTAAAAAAGATTTAGTGATCAATACATTTTAAGTGCAACAAAAAACCCTTTCTGATTTAGAAAGGGTTTTTTTATGATTAATTATCCTAAGTACGACTTCAGAATTTTGCTTCTTGAGGTATGTCTCAATCTCTGTAAAGCCTTGTCTTTGATCTGTCTAACACGTTCACGTGTTAGATTGAACTTTTCTCCAATCTCTTCTAATGAAAGCGGATGGTTGGTGCTTAAGCCGAAGAAAAGAACAATAATTTCTCTTTCTCTTTCTGTTAAAGTAGATAATGAGCGTTTGATTTCCTCTGATAAAGATTCATCAATTAACATACTATCTGTATCTGGATTATCATTTTCCAGTACGTCGAGTAAGGTGTTTTCTTCGCCTTGAACAAAAGGTGCATCCATAGAAACATGACGACCTGAGTTACTTAAAGTATCAGAAATTTTATCAACGGTGGTTTCAAGAATATCTGCTAATTCTTCAGGAGAGGGCTCTCTTTCATACTCTTGTTCTAATTTAGAGAATGCCTTACTAATTTTACTTAATGAACCTACTTGGTTTAGCGGCAAACGTACAATACGTGATTGCTCAGCAATAGCTTGTAAAATTGATTGGCGAATCCACCAAACTGCATAAGAAATGAATTTGAATCCTTTGGTTTCATCAAATCTTTTAGCGGCTTTAATTAAGCCTAAATTTCCCTCATTAATTAAGTCTCCGAGGGTAAGACCTTGATTTTGGTATTGTTTTGCTACGGAAACAACGAAACGTAAATTTGTTTTTGTTAAACGTTCTAGAGCGGCTTGGTCGCCTTCTCTGATTTTTTGTGCCAGGATTACTTCCTCTTCGGCAGTGATTAGATCAACTTTACCAATCTCGTGTAAATATTTGTCTAAAGATTGTGATTCACGATTGGTAATGGATTGCGTAATCTTGAGTTGTCTCATTTATTAGTGTTATGTGTAAAACGCTTTTATACTAAAGTGTGCAAAGTTAAGAAACTTTAATTATTTTAACGTTAATTCTGTGAAAATGTTGGGGTTATTTATTCTTTAAATATGGTTTCCGACATGAATAGTAGCCTCAAAAATTAAGCCATTTTAGAGGCTTATGATAATTTAAATTTCACTAAGCTTAAAAGTTTGGTCCAGCCGAATTCCTTTTTCTGTCATTTTCAGTGTACAACATTCATTTAAAGGATCATGCTCTAAGATCAAAATGTATTGATTCGCTTCAGCTTCTTTCAGAAAATTTTCCTTTTCTTCTAAAGTTTTCATCGGAAACATGTCATAAGCCATCACATAAGGCAAAGGAATATGCCCCACAGATGGCAATAAATCCGCCATGTAAACTAAAGTTTTTCCTTTGTAATTGATTTGAGGAAGCATCATCGCATCGGTATGCCCAAAAGCAAATCGTATTTTGATGTTATCAGTAAATAGAAACCCATCTTCATTAGGAATAAATTTCAAATTTCCACTTTCTTGAATAGGGAAGATATTTTCTTTCAAAAAAGAGGCCTTTTCCCTTGCATTGGGTTTTACAGCCCAGTTCCAGTGTTGTTCATTACTCCAATAAGTGGCATTAGGAAAAGTAGGTTTTAATTGTTCATTTTCTCTGATGATGGCACCGCCACAATGATCAAAATGTAAATGAGTTAAGAAAACATCGGTGATATCTTCTTTATTGAAACCTAATTTAGCTAAAGATTTAGCTAAAGTATCCTCACCATGTAAATTATAATGTCCAAAGAATTTATCATCTTGTTTATCTCCAATACCAGTATCAACCAAGATTAATCTGTTTTCATCTTCAATGAGTAAACAACGCATAGCCCAAGTGCAGAGGTTTTGATCATCAGCTGGATTAGTGCGTTGCCAGATAGATTTTGGGACTACGCCAAACATGGCTCCACCATCTAATTTGAAAAATCCGGTATCGATTGTATGTATTTTCATATTGTGAATAGTCAATTGTGAATAGATAAATAGTTATTGATTCAAATTTACTGTTGTTTATTAATTAACCCTGTTAAAAGCTTAAAGGTAGAAATCACATGTGGTTTCAAAACTTCTAATTGTTCTTTTGTGATTAAGTTAAGCATTAATGCTATTTCTATTTGAGTGTCGATTTCAACGATAGACCCTCTACTAATTTCATAAAATCTTTTTCTTTCAGCTACAGATTTTCTTGATGATCCTTCTGCAATGTTTGAACAAACAGATATCGACGCTCTTTTTAGTTGAGATGTTAAGTTGAATTTTTCATCAATAGGAAATTGGTTTGCTATTAAATAGACTTCTTTACAAAGTTGTTTTGAAGATTTAAAAGCTTCAAGGTTTTTATGGGTTAGATTGAGCATAAATAAAAAAATAGTTTAGGTTTTACTAAACTACTTTTTTAAAAACGATTTTGCAATGGGTACTTACCGCTTGCTTATCTTTGTCTTTTAGAGTTGATGTGTCTATTTTCTATTCACAACTCACTATTCACTTACTATAAATGAATCACTTCTCCGTAAGCATCAGCGGCAGCTTCCATAATGGCTTCACTCATGGTAGGGTGAGGGTGAACAGATTTAATAATTTCCATTCCTGTGGTTTCTAACTTACGAGCCACCACTAGTTCTGCAATCATTTCTGTTACATTAAAACCAATCATGTGTGCACCTAATAGTTCTCCGTATTTGGCATCAAAAATTAATTTTACAAAACCATCTTTGGCACCAGCTGCACTGGCTTTGCCAGATGCGGAGAAAGGAAATTTGCCAATCTTGAGTTCATAACCAGCTTCTTTTGCTTTTTTCTCAGTCATCCCTACAGATGCAATTTCTGGAGAGCAATAAGTACATCCCGGAATATTACCATAATCTAGGGGTTGAGGGTGGTGTCCGGCAATTTTTTCAACACAAATGATCCCTTCTGCTGAAGCCACGTGAGCCAAAGCTTGACCAGCTACAATATCTCCGATGGCGTAAACGCCTTCAATATTTGTTCTGTAAAATTCATCTGTTAACACTTTTCCTTTATCTGTTTTAACGCCCACTTCTTCTAAGCCAATGTTTTCTAGATTAGGTGTATATCCCACTGCCGATAAAACAATTTCAGCTTCTAAAACTTTTTCTCCAGCTTCTGTTTTAACAGTTACTTTACATAAATCACCTGATGGGTCAATTTTTTCTACGGATGATTTAGTCATAATATCTATTCCAACCTTTTTAAAAGATCTTGCCAGTTGTTTAGAAACATCTTCATCTTCAACTGGAACAATGTTATCCATGAATTCTACAATAGTTACTTTAGTCCCCATTGTAGCGTAAAAATAGGCGAATTCAACTCCAATAGCTCCAGAACCCATTACAATCATGCTTTTTGGCATTTTTGGTAAGGTCATCGCTTCACGATAACCAATTACTTTTTTGCCGTCTTGTTTAATGTGTGGGAGTTCTCTAGATCTTCCTCCTGTGGCCAATATGGTATGCTTTGCGGTGTATTCTTTTACAGTTCCGTCGGCAGCCTTAACTTCTACTTTACCACCTTTTTTAATCTTTCCAAAACCATTAATAACATCAATTTTATTCTTTTTCATCAAGAATTGAACTCCTTTGCTCATTCCGTCGGCAACGTTTCTGCTTCTTTTAACTACAGCTTCAAAATCAGCAGATGAATCACTCACATTAATTCCATAATCAGCAGCATGATGAATGTATTCAAAAACTTGAGCACTCTTTAAAAGGGCTTTGGTAGGGATACAGCCCCAATTAAGACAAACACCTCCTAAAGATTCTTTTTCAATAATTGCAGTTTTAAGACCAAGTTGTGAGGCTCTAATGGCTGCTACATATCCTCCAGGACCGCTGCCAATAACTATCAAATCGTAATTCATATTTCTTTTTTCTTTACAGATAGGCAAAGCTAATTAAATTAAGGCTTTTTATGAAGTTGAGGGTTAGATTATTCAAAAGTTATTCGGTAAATTTTTGTTTTCCCGATTGAATAGACAAAATACTTATTGTTAGTGGTAAGTTAATAGTTGTGTTGTTAACACTAAATTAACATTAAAATCATACTTATTTATCTTAACCTATCTATCTTTGCTACGGTTTAAATTAATTAAATATGAAAAGAAAATTTACACAAATTATTGTTTTACTTCTGATGATATTTTCAGGTAGTAAACTGCTAGCTCAGGGTGTTACAACAGCGTCTATGAGTGGTAGGGTTACAGATTCTAAAGGAGAAACTGTACCAGGAGCCACAGTAGTGGCTTTGCATACGCCAACGGGTACTGCTTACAGTACACAAACAAGAGCCGACGGACGTTTCAATTTACCCAATTTGAGAGTTGGTGGACCTTACACAGTGAAAATTACATTTATCGGTTCTAGAGATTATGTGGTAGAAGGAATTATGTTAAATCTGGGTCAAGAGTATGCTTTAAATGCTAAACTTCAGGATAATACAGTCACTTTAGGTGAAGTAGTGGTAAAAAGTGAACAAGATAAAGTTTTTAATAGTTCAAGAACAGGAGCTAGCGAAACGATTACAAGAAGTCAGATAGATCGTTTACCTACCATAAACAGATCATTACAAGATTATACAAAATTGACTCCCTCTGCCAATGGTTCCTCATTTGGAGGTAGAAGTGGAAGTTATAATAACGTAACTGTTGATGGTGCTTTATTCAATAACTCTTTTGGTTTAGCAAGTACTTTGGGCGGCCAAACTAATTCTCAACCTATTTCCCTAGATGCAATAGAACAAATTCAGGTGGACATTGCTCCTTATGATGTTCGTCAGGGATTTTTTACTGGTGCTGGTATTAATACAGTAACTAAATCTGGAACTAATGAGTTTAAAGGAACAGCTTATTATTATTTCAGAAATCCAGATTTGTTAGGTTATGAAGCAGGACCTTTTTCGGTTAAGAGACAAAGTTTCACTTATAATACTAAAGGAGTTAGTTTAGGTGGACCTATTCTAAAAAATAAATTATTCTTCTTTTTCTCTGGCGAACAAGAAAGACAAAGTAATCCAGGTACAACCCTAACTGCTTTACGTCCGGGACAAACTGCAGGTGGAAGTGTTTCTCAAGCTTCAGCTGCTGATTTGGATGCCCTACGTCAGTTTTTAATCACTAAATATAATTATGATCCAGGAAGTTATGAGGGTTATAATAATGATACTAAGAGTGATAAAATTACAACCAAGATAGATTGGAATATCAATAAAAATAATACTTTAAGTGCAAAATACTTTTATTTAAAGTCTTCAAGAGACGTTCCTCCTAGTGGTTCTGGTGCGCTAAGTGGTGGAAGAGCTCCAAGCCTTACAGGTTTACCATATAATGGTTCTGGTTATGTAATAAACAACAACTTTAATATTGGAATTATAGAATTGAATACCAGATTCTCCAACAAATTCTCTAATAAATTAACAGTTGGTTATACAGCTTTAAGAGATTTCAGATCATCTAAAGCAGGTGCTAATTTCCCATTAGTGGATATTGGAAATGGTTCTGGTAGGACATTCACTTCATTTGGATACGAACCTTTTACAGCGTTTAATCAATTGAATACTGATACTTACCAATTTTCTGATGATTTCACCATTTTTGCTGGAAAACATGAAATCACATTAGGTACGAGTAACCAATTAAATAAATTTAAAAATGGTTTCGCACCATTTTATTTTGGAGGATATCAATTTGAATCCTTATCAGATTTTTATGCATCGGCAAATAATGGTGCAACCAATGCTCGCCAATATCAATTAAGATATTCTGCTTTGCCAGATGGTTCTTTCCCATTTGCTAACATCAAATCTTATTCTTTAAGTGTTTATGCACAGGATAAATTTCAGGTGACCCAAAATTTCAAACTTTCTTATGGTTTGAGAGCAGATATCACTAGTTTTCCAACTACTTTACAAGAAAATACAGATTTAGCTAAACTTACCTTCAGAGACGGAATTAAGGTGAACACTAGTAAACTTCCTGATACTAAAGTGTTATTATCCCCAAGATTAGGTTTTAATTATAATTTAAATGGAGAGGATAAAACTCAATTTAGAGGTGGTTTAGGCGTATTTTCTGGCCAAGTTCCATTTGTTTGGATTTCTAATCAGGCTTCAAATAATGGAGTTCAGTTTGGATCTTTATTTATCAATCAAAGACAAAATCCTAACGATCCATTATTAGCATTTAATCCTAATGTAGATGCTAATCGACCTTCTGGTGCAACACCAAATACTTCTTATAATGTGGCTGTAACCGATAAAAATTTCAAATATCCACAGATATTCAGGTTAAATGGTGCCGTTGATCAAAAATTGCCGAATAATTTTACAGTAACTTTAGAAGGTGCTTATACCAAAGATATTAATGCAGTGATTTTCCAAAACATTAATTTACCTACTACAGGTACTGCGTTAAACGGTTCTGATAATCGTATAAGATACAGTTCACAAAGAATTTACAGTGGTGCTGGAGGTGCTACACTAGCAAATCCAAATATTTCTGATGTGATTTTATTAAAAAACACAAAGAAAGGATATTCTTATTTTGCAACAGCAAGGTTAGAAAAAAACTTTACTAATGGTTTTAATGCTAGCATCGCATATACCTACAGCAAAGCTAAATCTGTTAATGATGGTGGAAATATTGCACAATCAATATGGAGAGGAAGACAAGTTACCGGAGACCCAAATGCAGATGAATTGGGTTACGCTAACTTTTATCAACCTAATAGGGTAATTGCCTATTTATCTTATCGTAAAGAATATGCTAAGAATTTCGCAACATCTATTGGGTTAACTTTTGAATCTGCTTCCGTAGGAAACTATTCTTATACTTACAGTTCTGATTTGAATAATGACGGTCAGTTTACCAACGACTTGCTTTACATACCAAAAGACAAAAATGATATCGTTTTAGTTCCAGATAATAGTTCTGATACTAGAACTACTGATCAAATTTACGCTCAATTAGATGCTTTCATAAATCAAGATCCTTACTTATCTAAAAACAGAGGTAAGGTTGCAGAAAGAGGAGCCGGATTATTACCTTATTTCAATACAATGAATTTTAATTTCACTCAGGATTTTAAAATTAATGTGAGCGGAAAGAAAAATATTATCAGGTTCACTGCAGATATTTTCAATCTAGGTAATTTGTTAAACAAAAATTGGGGACTATTCCAAACATTGAATACCAGTGCCGCACAACCTTTAGCTTATAAAGGCTTAGATGTTAGTGGAAGACCTACTTTCTCTTTCCCATACGCAAACAGTACTAGCAAAACACCATTAACTAGTTCTTATGTAATTAGTACCAGCCCAGCTTCTAGATGGCAAGCTCAGTTAGGTATCCGTTATATATTTAACTAATTAATTATAATTGGGTTTATAAAGTAAGAGACTGTCTTTTTGAGACAGTCTCTTTTTTTTCAAGAGTTTTACTAATTCCAATAAATAGTTTTTCATTTATTTGGTGTAATTACTTGGTTTACATATTTTTTAAGTATGTATCAGAGATAGATAAACACCAAACATGACTCCAAAAATTTAAGCCCTATTAAATTTGGACAAATGAAGATGCCACATCGAGATAAGCAACCCTTTTCTAGTGATAAACTATGCTATGATGAGTAAACCGACCAGTACATTTGTCCAATGAGACAAAAGTTGACTTATCCAGGAGATAGTAAAAGAAAAACGACCACTGGTTTTGAGCAGACCAACAGAACGTGTCAGGCAATGAATAGTAGTAACTGTCTATGTCGAACTCATTTTACAGCCTTAAACATTCATAAATGAAATCGAACAAACAGCTC
>JACXVB010000041.1 GCA_014763615.1 Sphingobacteriales bacterium
CATAACTGTAATCTCTTTGAGTACGCTTAACATACTCATTCTCTTTTTTTTCTTTCATAACATTACTTTTTATGTAACGCTATTTTAGGACGGGACAATTGCAATAATAAAAGCCTCGCTAGAAATACTAACGAGGCTTTTTTGTGCATAATATTTTCTGAGAACTGTTAGGGGTTTATTTAGAAACTAATTTTTCATAGAGAGTTGTTTTGGGTTACCATCCAATTGTATAGCGATAAATAGGGACTTTGTAGTTTTTGCGTTTGGGCTAGCATATAAAAGTCTTTCTTAGTCCAATTTTAAGATAAAAAAGGAGCAGAAACCGCGATTCCTACTCCTTTTTAGACTCGGTTTTCCCTCATGACATTTTTGCGCTCATGGTTAATCGCCGGCCTTTCTTGGTTTAGGTTAATTAAATGGGTAGAGTTTCTTTTAAATATTTTGAGCCAGCCAATTGCCTACTTCGCTGGTTTTATAAGCTTTGTTTTTTCCTGCTAAGTCTTCGGTCACAATGCCCTCGGCTAAAGATTTATTCACCACATCTCTAATCGCATCGGCTTCAGCTTGCAAGCCAAAAGCATCTTCAAACATCATCGCCGCTGATAAAACAGTGGCTAAAGGATTGGCAATATCCTTACCTGCGGCTTGTGGGTAAGAACCATGAATCGGCTCGTACAAAGAAGTATGAATTCCTTTTGAAGCGGACGGCATTAAGCCCATAGAACCCGAGATTACAGAGGCTTCATCGGTTAAGATATCACCAAATAAATTCTCGGTAATTAACACATCATAAGAATTTGGCCATTGTACCAAACGCATGGCTACAGCATCCACAAATTCATAAGCAACCTTCACCTCCGGATAATCTTTTTCCATATCCTGAACGGTTTCTCTCCATAAACGTGAGCTTTCTAAAACGTTGGCTTTATCTACACAGCACAATCTTTTGCTGCGGGTCATGGCCAATTCAAAACCTAATTTTGCTAAACGCTGAATCTCTGCTCTGGTATAAGTACAAGTATCAAATGCGGTGTTACCATCATCTTTTCTGCCTTTTTCGCCAAAGTAAATTCCGCCAGTTAATTCACGTAAAATAATCAAATCTGTTCCTTCAATTCTTTCTCTTTTTAGTGGAGAATGATCAATTAAAGAAGGAAAAGTAAACGTTGGACGAACATTAGCAAATAAGCCTAATTTCTGACGCATCTTTAATAAACCTTGCTCTGGGCGAACGGTAGCTTTTGGGTTGTTATCATATTTCGGATCGCCAATGGCACCAAATAAAACCGCATCAGCAGCCATACAAACTTCGTGGGTGCTGTCCGGATAAGGTTCTCCGCAATCATCAATGGCACAAGCGCCAGTTAGTGCAGAAGTCCAATTAATTTCATGTTTAAATTTTACGGCAACAGCATCACAAACTTTAACCGCTTGCGCAATTACTTCTGGTCCGATTCCGTCTCCTGCAAGCAGGGCAATATTTAGCTTCATTTTTTAAAGTATTTGTGTAATGAGTATCAAGTATCAAGAGCCTCTCTATGTTAGAGTATATTTATTAATTGATTTTATGTTCAAATATAATTTCTTAATGCTTAATATGTGTTTCTATGCTATGCAAATCATCTTGCTTCTTGCTACTTGGTTCTTGCTTCTCCAAATCATCTCGATTCTTGCTATTTGGCTCTTGATATTTTAACGTATCTTTTATCTTCAATTCGCAAATAATATTCAACATTTTCTCTGTGGCCTTAATAGCACATACCGTTTGGTCAGAATCTAATCCTCTGGTAGTGAAAGTCTTTTGATCAGTTTTCCAAGTAATTACCGTTTCACAGAGCGCATCAGAACTACTTCCTGGTGCAATTCTTACGGCATAATCAATTAAAGCGGGTAAGGTTTTGCCTTTGGATTTATACAACTTACTTAGCGCCAACATAAAAGCATCAAACTGACCATCGCCTTGAGCGTGTTCTTCAACTATTTCTCCATCAAAATTAATTGCAATGGTTGCTGAGGGGCGTAAACCTTTGGAATGAGACAATACATAAGATTCAACCTTTACTTTACTTTGATATGCGTTGCTCGCTAACACATCAGAAATGATATAAGGTAAATCATCCTGGGTTACAGTTTCTTTCAAATCACCCAATTCTATCACACGCTGGGTTACTTTTTTGATATCTTCTTGATTTAGTTTTAAGCCTAGCTCTTGTAAATTCTTCTCAATATTGGCTTTTCCTGATGTTTTTCCTAAAGCATAAGTACGCTTTCTTCCGAAACGCTCGGGTAATAAATCATTAAAATAAAGATTGTTTTTATTGTCTCCATCGGCATGAATTCCTGCTGTCTGCGTGAATACATTTTCACCTACAATCGGTTTATTTGCCGGAATGCGTACGCCTGAAAAAGTTTCTACCAGCTTGCTCACTTTATAAATCGCAGACTCTCTTAAACCAATCTCCACATCAGGTAAAAAATCATTAATTACCGCAACAGCACTAGCCATTGGGGCATTTCCTGCTCTTTCGCCCATGCCGTTAACCGTTAAATGCAAACCATCAATTCCAGCTTTTACCGCTTCTAAAACATTGGCGGTGCCTAAATCATAATCATTATGAGCGTGAAAATCGAAATGTGTATGAGGATATTTAGCTTTGATTTGAGAAAGAAAATGGAAAGTTTCCGCAGGTGTTAAAACCCCTAAAGTATCAGGCAACAATACTCTTTTAATGGGTTGCTGTGTAATGAAATCGAGATATTGAAAAACATAGTCCGGAGAATTACGCATCCCATTGCTCCAATCTTCTAAATAAACATTGGTTTGGATGCCGTTCTCTAATCCCAATAAAATGGCCTGTTTAATTTCTGAAAAATGCTGTTCAGGAGTTTTTTTGAGCTGGTGAGTTAGATGGTTGAGCGAGCCTTTAGTCAATAAGTTTTGAACTTTTACACCTGCCTCCAGCATCCATTGAATCGATACACCTTGGTCAACAAAAGTTAAAACCTCTACTTTTTCAAGATAGCCATTTTCTTCTGCCCATTTTGCTACAGTTTTTACCGCTTCTAGTTCGCCCTCAGAAACTCTAGCCGATGCAATTTCGATGCGATCCACCTTGAGTTCGTCTAAAAGTAACTGAGAGATGCTTAATTTTTCTGCAACAGAAAAGGAAACCCCGGAAGTTTGTTCACCATCTCTTAAGGTGGTGTCCATGATTTCTATTTTTCTCTTTTTCATAATGGAGCTCATTTAAATCCCTTAATGATTAAATCGGAAGTTGGGTTGCAAATTCCTGTATAATGGTTTTCATGTTTTGCAAATAATCGATATCATCAAAACCATTCATCATATTATCCTTTTTATAAGAACTGATGTCAAAACTTTCTTTTTCGCCAGTAGCTAATAAGGTGATGCTTTGCTCTGGTAAATTAATTTCAATTTCAGCATCAGGATTTTGATGAACCGCAGTGAAGATTTTATCTAGAAATGCCTCGCTAATTTGTACCGGAAGTACGCCAATATTTAAGCAGTTATTTCTGAAAATATCTGCAAAAAAGCTAGAAACCACGGCTCTAAAACCATAATCGTAAATAGCCCAAGCCGCATGCTCACGTGAGGAGCCTGAGCCAAAGTTTTTACCACCTAAAAGGATTTTTCCTTGATAAGTTGGATTGTTTAACACGAAATCTTTTTTAGGACTTCCGTCTGCGTTGTATCTCCAATCTCTGAATAAATTATCGCCAAAACCCACACGCTCTGTAGCTTTTAAGAAACGAGCAGGGATGATTTGATCAGTATCTACATTCTCTATTGGAAGTGGAACTGCTGTAGATTTTAATATTGTGAATTTATCGTATGCCATAGTGCCTCACCCTAAATCCCTCTCCGAAAGAGAGGGACTTCTGGACTTTTGTTTTTAATTTAATTTTTCTGTTAACTAAGGTTAGTACATTAATGCCTGTTTTCGCCTTTGTCATCCTGAGCGGAGTCGAAGGATTAACCAACTAATTCCTCCATCATTAATTCTCTCGGATCTGTTACTTTACCGGTTACTGCTGCTGCCGCCGCGACTAGTGGGCTTGCTAACATGGTTCTTGCGCCTGGTCCTTGTCGGCCTTCAAAGTTTCTGTTTGAGGTACTCACTGCATATTTTCCTGCTGGAATTTTATCGTCATTCATGGCTAAACATGCAGAACAACCGGGCTGACGTAATACAAAACCTGCTTCGGTGAAAATATCCAATAAACCTTCTTCTTTAATTTTAGCTTCTACTTGATGCGAGCCCGGAACTAACCATACTGTTACTCCTTCGGCTTTCTTTCGCCCTTTTACTAAAGAAGCAAAGGCTCTGAAATCTTCAATTCTTCCGTTGGTGCAACTCCCTACAAAAACATAATCTACTTTTTTACCCAACATTTCTTCACCTTCTCCAAAACCCATGTAGTTTAAAGACTTTTCATAGGTGGCAGCTCCGGTGTGTAATTCTTCAGCAGATGGAATGTGTTTCTTAATGCCCATGCCCATACCTGGGTTGGTGCCGTAGGTAATCATTGGTTCTATTTGTGAACCATCAAAAGTATATTCCTTGTCAAAAACAGCGTCAGGATCTGATTTTAGCGTTTTATAATAAGCTAAAGCCTTATCCCAAGCCTCGCCTTTAGGCGAAAATTCTCTTCCTTTAACATAGTTGATGGTGGTTTCGTCCGGAGCAATCATCCCGCCTCGAGCACCCATTTCAATAGAAAGATTACAAACCGTCATCCTGCCTTCCATGCTCATTTGCTCGAAAACTTCACCGGCATATTCTACAAAGTATCCTGTTGCACCAGAAGTAGTTAACTGAGAAATGATAAATAATGCCACATCCTTTGGTGTCACTCCAAAACCTAAAGTTCCGGTAACGTTGATGCGCATTTTTTTAGGTTTAGGCTGCATGATGCATTGTGTGGCTAAAACCATTTCTACCTCTGAAGTTCCGATACCAAAAGCAATAGCACCAAAAGCACCATGAGTAGAGGTGTGCGAATCGCCACAAACAATGGTTGCACCAGGTTGGGTAATACCGTATTCTGGACCTACCACATGCACAATTCCATTTTTTTGATGACCTAATCCCCAATGAGAAATGCCATACTCATTACTATTAGATTCTAATGCTTTTAACTGATTAGCCGAAAGCGGATCTTCAACCGGAAGGTGTTGATTAAGGGTTGGCGTGTTATGATCTGCGGTAGCAAAAGTACGCTCAGGATATAACACTTTAATTCCTCTACTCTTCAACCCTAAAAAAGCAACCGGACTGGTCACTTCATGAATCAGGTGACGATCGATAAAAAGCACATCAGGTCCTCCATCAATCTTTTTAACTACGTGGCTGTCCCACACTTTGTCAAATAATGTTTTGCTCATTTTATTTATTTTTTATTTTGAGTCATCCTGAGCAGAGTCGAAGGATAGATTTCGACTCCGCTCAACCTGACAAATGATTACTAACCAACTACCTAAATAAATTTATTTACTGCGTCTAAATAGGCATTTGCTGATGCCTGAACAATATCAGTACTAAATCCGTAACCTTGATAACTTTTATCTTGATAACGCACCCTCATATTTACTTTACTCACATCGTCACTGCCTCCATGCATGGCATCAATATGAAAGTCCTGAATGCTAATTTCTTTATTTAAAATCGAATTGATGGCTTTAATGGTTGCATCTACCGGCCCATTGCCAGAAGCTGAAGCTTCGTAAAGCTGATCTCTAATGTCTAATTTCACGATAGAACTAGGCGTTAACGGATCGCCACACATCACTTGCAGCAATTTCACACTCACCCCATTTTTGTAATTGCGTTCTGTTCCGTCGCTCATCAAAGAAAGTAAATCATCATCTTTAATTTCTTTCTTTTCATCCGCTAAAACTAAAAATCGCTCATAAACTTCATCCAAGTTGATTTTCTCTAAAACATATCCCAATCTTTCTAAATGATGTTTTAAGGCGTGGCGCCCACTTCTTGCGGTAAGGATAATCTCAGATTGATCTATACCTACATCCTCCGGATTAATGATTTCATAGTTTTCACGATGTTTTAACACCCCATCTTGATGAATGCCAGAACTATGCGCAAAAGCATTTTTACCTACAATAGCCTTATTCGGCTGCACTGGCATACGCATCATTCGGCTAACCATTCCACTCAATTCATAAAAATGCTTTGAATTAATTTGGGTATGCTTATTTAAGGTCTGGTGCGTTTTTAAAATCATGGCTACCTCTTCTAGTGAAGTATTTCCTGCTCTTTCTCCAATTCCGTTAATGGTACATTCTGCTTGGCGAGCACCATTTTGGATACCTGCAATGGTATTTGCGGTAGCTAAACCTAAATCATTATGGCAATGCACTGAGATGATGGCTTGGTCGATATTGGAAACATGATCCATCAAATATTTAATTTTTGCACCATATTGATCGGGCAAACAATAACCGTTGGTATCTGGAATGTTCACCACCGTAGCTCCCGCAGCAATTACCGCTTCAATCATTTGTGCTAAGAAGGCGTTATCTGCTCTGCCGGCATCTTCAGCATAAAATTCAATATCTTCAACAAATTGCTTGGCGTATTTTACCGCCTCAACACCTCGCTCTAAAATGGCTTCACGGGTGCTGTTAAATTTGTATTTGATGTGCATATCTGAAGCGCCAATTCCAGTATGAATGCGTGGTCTTTTGGCATATTTCAATGAATCTGCAGCTACCTTAATATCATTTTTATTGGCTCTGGTGAGGGCACAAATAATAGGATCTTTTAAGGCTTTAGAAAGCTCAACCACACTTTGGAAATCACCTGGACTAGATACCGGAAATCCTGCTTCAATTACATCCACCCCTAAGGCTTCCAATCGTAAAGCAATCTCAATTTTTTCTGAGGTGGTTAATTGGCAACCGGGTACCTGCTCTCCGTCCCGAAGGGTAGTGTCGAAAATGTAAATTCTGTTAGGATCGTGTAACATCATATTTTTTATTTTCCGCTTTCGCGGGATATTAATTTACTCAACCAAGGTTGATAACCTGTCTTTATTTTTTATAGACTCGATGATTTTTACCGAGCCATTTTCTAATTCAATTTTTTGCTCTAAACAATTAGGCAAAGCCGATTCTTGATGACCCACATAAATCAAGGTCATGCCGTTACCGCAAAGCTCATCCACTAATGCATTAAAATAGTTGGTTTGCTGTTGGTCTAATCCTTGGCAAGGCTCATCCAAGATCAATAATTCTGGATTTTTAATAATGGTCCGAGCCAATAAAACCAGCCTTTGTTTGCCTAATGGCAGGGTATGCAAAAACTCATTTTTATCATCTGATAAATCAAAATACGCTACCAATTCATCTACCTGAATGCTTTTTGAGTAGGGGAGTTGTTTAAACAAACCCACCGAATCATATAAGCCTGACGCGATGCTCTCCCAAACTGTAGCATTAGCATCAAAATACCAATGGAATTCTGGAGAAATTAAACCGATATGTTCTTTGATGTCCCAAATGCTTTCTCCGCTGCCTCTTTTTTGTCCAAACAGGTATAAAGTATTAGCATAAGATTGTGGATGATCTCCGTTAATCAAACTTAATAAGGTGGATTTTCCTGAACCATTTGGGCCTTTTAAAAGCCATTTTTCGCCAGCTCTTACCTCCCAATTGATATTTTTCAAAACTTCTTTATCGCCATAGCTTACACTTACATTCTCCATCCGAGCAATCAAATCCGACGTATAGGAAGGGGGTTGTTGCAAAAATGAAGGGATGGTTTTTTGATAGTGTTTTGGCAAAGCCGATGAACTTTCAAACGAACTTAATTCTTCCATAACGCCATCATGAAGTTTAGCGATTTTGTTGATACAAGTGGGCAATTCATCATCATTAGTAATCAAAATTAAATGAACGCCAGCCTGAGTTACTTCATCTAATAATTGATTCAGGTTTTTGCGTGAGGCAGCGTCTAAACCAGTATAAGGTTGATCGATAATCAGCAATTGTGGTTTAAGCCATAAAGCTTTTACCAATTGCAATTTTTTATGTTCGCCACTGGATAATTCTATCAATTGCGAATCTTTTAATTCAGAAAAACCTAGTTGACTTAAAAGCTCATCGAGTGCTAGCACAGAAAGATTATGCAATCTACCAAAAGCTCCTAATTCTGCATTTACAGTTAGGGTGTCTTTCGCTTGTAAACTGGTATAGCGCTGCTGGTAATAGAAATTGGCAACGCCTTCCAAGTTCTTAAATTGATACCAGCTTTCAACATATAAAGCTGTAGCTTTTGCAGGTGTATGAGCTTTAAAATTGAGCTCGATATGTCCATCAAAACCTTTGGTTGAGCCTGCAATAATTTTGGCTAAAGTGCTTTTTCCACTTCCGCTTGCTCCTGTTAAAACCCATTGCTCTCCGCTTCGAATAGCCCAATTCAAACCCTTTAACACCTGCTTTTGCTGGTATTTGAAGTTTAAATCAGAAATAGAAAGCCCGAAATCTCCCGAAGGGGAATTAAAGGGTTTCATATTTTGGGTTTTATTCATCTCTATTGTCAGGCTGAGCGGAGTCGAAGCCTATGCTGTTTTAATCGCTTTCATAGCAGTCATCGCTTTACGCAAAACTGCGCCAACTTTTTCTACTTGATGCGTACGTATAGCTTCATTTACAGCGATTAAAGTTTTATTATCTACTGTGCCATCTTTGCCCTCGTTAAAGTTTTTACCTACTAAATCTGTATCCACTTTTTTCATGAAATCAGCGAGTAAAGGTTTACAAGCTTGATCAAATAAATAACAACCATACTCAGCAGTATCAGAAATTACACGGTTCATTTCAAATAATTTCTTACGAGCGATTGTATTGGCAATCAGCGGAGTTTCATGTAAAGACTCATAGTAAGCAGATTCCGGTTTGATACCCGCTTCAACCATCGTTTCAAAAGCCAATTCAACACCAGATCTGATGAAAGCCACCATCAAAGTATAGTTGTCAAAATATTCTTGCTCTCCAATTTTTACATCGCCGGCAGGCGTTTTCTCAAACGCAGTTTCACCAGTTTCGGCTCTCCATTTTAATAAGTTTTTATCTCCATTTGCCCAATCTTCCATCATGGTTTTGCTGAATTCGCCACTCATGATATCGTCTTGATGTTTTTGGAAAAGCGGACGCATGATTTGTTTCAACTCCTCAGAAATTTCAAAAGCTTTGATTTTTGCTGGATTACTCAATCTATCCATCATGGCGGTAATTCCTCCATGCTTTAAGGCTTCGGTAATCACCTCCACACCGTATTGGACCAATTTTGCAGCATAACCCGCATCAATTCCTTTTTCCATCATTTTATCGAAAGAAAGAATAGACCCGGTTTGCAATAATCCGCATAGAATAGTTTGCTCTCCCATTAAATCAGATTTTACCTCAGCCACAAAAGAAGATAATAAAACTCCTGCTCTATGTGCTCCAGTTGCTACAGCATAAGCTTTTGCTTGCGCTAAGCCTTTTCCTTGCGGATCATTTTCTGGGTGAACTGCAATAAGCGTAGGAACCCCAAAACCTCTAACATATTCTGCTCTTACTTCACTACCAGGGCATTTTGGAGCCACCATAATCACCGTTAAATCTTTACGGATTTGCATTCCTTCTTCCACGATATTGAATCCGTGAGAATAAGATAGCGTAGCACCTTCTTTCATCAAAGGCATAATGGCTTTAATTACTGAGGTATGTTGTTTGTCTGGAGTTAAGTTAATCACCACATCCGCAGACGGAATCAATTCTTCATAAGTGCCTACTTTAAAATTGTTTTCAGTGGCATTTTTCCAAGAATCTCTTTTCCCTTCAATGGCTTCCTTACGCAAAGTATAGCTTACATCTAAACCGCTATCTCTTAAATTTAAACCTTGGTTTAGGCCTTGTGCTCCGCATCCAACAATCACTAATTTCTTGCCTTTTAAAGCATTTACACCGTCTAAGAATTCATGATTATCCATGAATTCGCAGACACCTAATTGGTTTAATTTTTCTCTGAGTGATAACGTGTTAAAATAGTTTGACATTTTTTTTCTGTTTTTATTCCGAAATCGGAGGTCCGATTCGGAAGTTTTGTATCGTTTAACTAATAATTTTATTTTTCTAAATCCAATCTTAGGACTTCTGTCCTCTGACTGCTGGCTTCTTACATCGTAAACACTTTTTGCCCTTTGTTTAAATATTCGTTTTCAGCTACTTGCTCTCCGGGTTCTAATCTTTCAAATTCACGCAATTTAGCATGGAAACCATCGCTAGCCTTAATAATCGCTACCCGAGCACTTCTTACAAACTCAATGAGTCCGTAAGGTTGTAAAAAATCAACTAAAGCTTCCGTTTCTTCACGATGTCCGGTAGCTTCAAATACAGTATAATCTTTTCTAATCACTACCGCTCTTGCGCCGTATGCCCTTAATAAACGCTCTACACTCACATGCTCAGTAATTACATCCGTCGGGACTTTGTAAAGCGCCAATTCTTGCCAAATGATTTCTTCATTGGTATTGAAATACACTTTCAAGACTTCTACTTGTTTTTCTATCTGGCGAGCTACTTTTTTAACCACTTCTTCCGTTTCGTGAATTACGATATTGAAACGATGTATGCTTTCTACTTCAGATGGGGAAGTGTTTAAGCTGATGATATTCAGTTTTCTACGACTGAAAATAATAGCGATACGGTTCAGTAAACCAATTTGGTTTTCGGTATAAACCGTGATGTTAAATTCCTTCTTTTCTATTTTTGATTCCATTTTAAAATCAATTAATTGAGTCCCCTTGAGGGGGATTTAAGAGTGTTTATTTTAATCTGATTTCGCTTACGCTACAGCCTTGAGGTACCATCGGGAAAACATTGTTTTCTTTGGTGACCATTACTTCTAATAGGTAGCTGCCTTTATGGTCTAGCATTGTTTTCAAAGCACCTTTTAAATCAGATCGCTCAGAAATTCTTTGTCCTTCGATAGAATAGCTTTTAGCTAAAGCCACAAAATCAGGACTGGTAATGTCAACGAAGGAGTATCTCCTATCGTTAAAAAGTTCTTGCCACTGTCTCACCATTCCTAAGAATTGGTTATTTAAGATCATGATTTTCACCTCAATACCACTTTGCATAATGGTGCCTAGTTCCTGTAAAGTCATTTGGAAACCACCATCTCCAATTACAGCTACCACAGTTTTATTAGGCGCACCAAACTTAGCACCAATAGCGGCAGGCAAACCAAAACCCATGGTTCCTAAACCACCACTGGTAATATTGCTCCGGGTATGGTTAAATTTAGCATAACGGCAAGCTACCATTTGGTGTTGGCCCACATCTGTTACAATAATAGCATCCCCATTGGTGAGTTGATTTAATTGATTGATGACTTCGCCCATCGTTAATTGCCCTTCCTTTGGATGAATTTCTGCATCAATACATTGCGACATCTCCTCTTGATCAAAATCTCTGAATCTCTGCAACCATGCATCATGAGATTTTTGCTCTAAAAGAGCGGTAATCATAGGTAAGGTTTCTTTACAATCTCCCCAAACCGGAACGGTAGTTTTTACATTTTTATCTATCTCCGCAGGGTCGATATCTAAATGAATAACTTTGGCTTGTTTAGCATATTTATCTAAGCGCCCGGTTACACGGTCATCAAAACGCATTCCCACAGCAATCAAAACATCGCATTCATTGGTCATCACATTCGGTCCATAATTGCCATGCATTCCTAGCATCCCAACATTTAAAGGATGATCTGTAGGAATGGCGCCTGCGCCCATGATAGTCCATGCAGCAGGTAATCCAGCTTTTTCAACAAAAGCTTTAAATTCTTGCTCTGCATGGCCTAAAAGCACTCCTTGTCCGAACAATACAAAAGGCTTTTGGGCTTGGTTGATTAGAGCGGCCGCTTGTTCTATAAATTGAGTTCGGATGATAGGGGTGGGGCGATAGCTACGGATATGCTTACATTTTTCGTAAGCCGCCGTTTCTATCAATTGTAATTGGGCATTCTTAGTAATGTCAATCAGTACAGGTCCAGGACGACCAGTTTTTGCAATATGAAAACCCTTGGCTAAAGCTTCGGCAATTTCAGAGGCATCCGTTACCTGATAATTCCATTTGGTTACTGGGGTTGTAATATTAATCACATCAGTTTCTTGGAAAGCATCGGTTCCTAAAAGGTGTGCATAAACTTGGCCGGTAATACAAACCATAGGTGTGCTATCAATTTGAGCATCGGCTAAACCTGTAATCAAATTGGTTGCTCCAGGCCCGCTAGTGGCAAAAACAACGCCTACCTTACCAGAAGTACGAGCATAACCTTGTGCAGCATGTGTAGCACCTTGTTCATGACGAACTAGAATATGCTTAAGCTGATCATGATAATCATATAAAGCATCGTAAATAGGCATAATTGCACCTCCTGGATAACCAAAAATGGTATCTACACCTTCGGCGATTAAGCCTTTTAATAAAATCTCGGAGCCTGATAATTGTTCAGTTGTAATTACTGTTTCTTCAGTCCTGGTCAGTAACGCATCCTTCTGTAGCATCTTTTACTTGTTTTAAATATTTATACAATACACCGCTTTTTACTGGCGGTTCAGGTTGTTTCCATTGTGCTTTTCTTGCAGCTAATTCTTCAGCAGAAAGCATGACATTGATGGTGTTTTTTGTAGCATCAATTTCAATAATATCATCGTCATGAATCAAGGCAATGCCACCGCCATCATAAGCTTCAGGCGTAATATGACCCACCACAAAACCATGGGTTCCGCCAGAAAATCTTCCATCTGTAATCAGTGCAACTGATGCGCCTAATCCAGCGCCAAAAATGGCTGATGTAGGTTTCAACATTTCCGGCATACCTGGTCCGCCTTTGGGTCCTACATATCTAATCACAACTACATCTCCAGCTTTTACTTTCCCTGAGGATATTCCTTTGATTAACTGAAATTCGCCATCAAAAACCCGAGCAGGACCGCTAAAAGACTCTCCTTCTTTTCCGGAGATTTTAGCTACACTTCCTTTCTCAGCGATATTGCCGTAAAGCATTTGTAGGTGACCCGTTGCTTTGATAGGTTTTTCGAGGGGTAGAATTACTTTTTGAGCTTCAAAATCTAAATCTTTAGCCTCGGCTACATTTTCTGCAACAGTTTTGCCTGTTACGGTTAAGCAATCTCCGTAAATTAAACCCTTCTTCAATAGATATTTCATAATAGCAGGCGTTCCTCCAAGGGTATGAACATCCTCCATTAAATACTTTCCACTCGGTTTTAAATCAGCAATTACAGGAGTTTTGTCACTTAAATCTTGAAAATCCTGCATGCTCAATTCAATCCCCGCTGTTTTGGCCATTGCAATTAAATGCAAAACCGCATTGGTTGATCCTCCCATGACCATCACCACCACTAAAGCATTATGAAACGCTTTACGAGTCATGATATCTGAAGGCTTAATGTCTTTTTCTAAAAGGATGCGGATATATTCTCCAGCCGCTAAACATTCATCTTTCTTTTCCTGACTTAGTGCAGGATTAGAGGAACTGTAAGGTAGGCTCATTCCTAATGCTTCAATGGCCGAAGCCATGGTATTAGCGGTGTACATTCCTCCACAAGCTCCCGCACCGGGGCAAGAGTTTTGAATGATGCCGTCATAATCTTCATCATTTAGATTACCTGCTAGTTTTTGACCCAAAGCCTCAAAAGCAGAAACAATGTTTAAAGTTTGCCCATGATAATGTCCTGAATGTATGGTGCCGCCATAAACCATGATCGAGGGGCGGTTTAATCTAGCCATCGCCATAATAGCTCCAGGCATATTTTTATCACATCCCGGTAAGGCGATAACAGCATCATAATAATGCCCTGCACAAACAGTTTCAATAGAATCTGCGATAATATCCCTAGAAACCAAAGAATAGCGCATGCCGTCCGTTCCATTGGTAATTCCGTCTGAAATTCCGATAGTATGAAACATTAATCCTACTAAATTTTGATTCCAAACTCCTTTTTTAACCACTTGGGCTAAATCGTTTAGGTGCATGTTACAGGTGTTTCCATCGTAACCCATACTCGCAATTCCAACTTGTGCTTTTTTTAGGTCTTCTTTGGTTAAACCAATTCCATACAACATCGCCTGCGAGGCCGGTTGGGTGTCATCCTGAGTGACGGTCTTACTATATTTGTTTAATTCCATTTAAATGATGACTTCAAAACTTAATTTATCCAATACTAAATTTTTGTAAACTCTTTGTATGCTGGCACCCAATGTTTCTGCAAAAGGAGTAGAAAATTGTTTATCGTCCACCGAGCCAATCCCGATGATTTCTACCGCAGTACCACATAGAAAGGCCGCATCCGCATTTTTTAATTCATTGGGGCGGAGGTCTTTTTCTATCACCTCAATATCTAATTGTTTGGCGATTTGTATTACCGTGGCTCTGGTGATTCCGGCAATGATGTTTCCCTTTTTCGGGGTAAATAATTTCCCATCTTTTTCTATGAAAAGATTGGCAGAAGTGGCTTCAGTGAGGTAGCCGTAAATGTCTGTGAGGATAGCTTCATCAAAACCTTTTCTTTTAGCGTCTGAAACGGCTAAAACTGCGTTTAAATAATTTCCTGTGATTTTTGCCTCTACGGGAGTTGATTTAGGATTATTGCTTTCAAAAGTGGAAAGGGTAGTTTTTAACACTTCACCACCATAATAAGAATCCCACTGCCATGCCATCATCATGATGTGGGAAGACTCAGCATTTACCATGGTCATGTCTTGTTCCGCAATAACTATGGGTCTGATATAAGCATCTTGGAGCTGATTAGCAGCCAGCAGTTTGTAGGTGTCAGCAATCAATTCTGTAACATCCCATGAAAAGGGTAAATGAATTTGCTGACAAGAATTTTTTAAACGCTCAAAATGCTGTTTGGCTTTAAAAAGTTTGGTGCCATTAGCTGTTTGATAGGATCTCATCCCTTCAAAGGCACCAAAGCCATAATGTAGGGTTTGGCTGTCTATGGCGATGCCAAAGTTTTCAGTGGGTAAAAACTTTCCGTCATGATAAATAATTTTCTGATCTTTCAGTCTGTTCATCGCTTTCTAATATTTACCTTATAAAAAAAAAGCCTTCTTTAATGGAAGGCGTCTTTCTTTCTCTATATGTCTTTAATTTACACACGCCCTCATTTCTTTTGCTTGAATTAGCAAGAGTTCAGTTAAAATGAAAATGGTGACTAAAATTAACATATGATGAGCTTCTATTACTTAAATTTAAGAATCTCAATATAGGGGAAGCATTTTGGTCTGTCAATAGCAAAATGGAAGGAGGATAAAAAAAAATTAAATTCTAAAAAGATGACTTAAACAAAATTAAATTTCAGCTATTCTTCTTTGTTTGCGCTTTAATTTCCAATTTTTTATACCAAACAACGAATCGGTATTTGGTATAAATTATTATGCAAACATAACAAATGCCGAAATTCTTCCTAAAAGAGCTGAAGAATATCAAAAATTAAAAATTTGGGTATAAAAAAAAGACCAATCTGTTTGTGAATGGTCTTTTCAAAAATCGTCTGAAAAAATGTCAATTGCTAACTACAGCTTCGGCCAATAGAATTACTCGATTATCTATAACTTCTACTACTCCGCCTTTGGTATAAAATTTTTCTTCTTTACCCGAGGATCGAACAACAACTTTTCCATCCTCTAAAGTAGAAATCAAAGGCGCATGATGGTTTAAAATCTCAAATGAACCTTGTTCTCCAGGTACGGTAACAGAGATAACTTCACCTTCAAACACTTTCTGGTCAGGGGTTAATATTTCTAAATTCATTTTCAAATTTAAGTCAAAAGTTTTAAGTCAAAATATATCAGCTTTAAACTTTCTAATTTAACTTCTATGCGTTTGCTTCAGCTAATAATTTTTTACCTTTTTCTATGGCATCTTCAATGCTACCCACCAAGTTAAATGCAGCTTCTGGATATTCATCAACCTCGCCATTCATAATCATATTGAAGCCTTTGATGGTATCTTTAATATCAACCAAGACACCTTTTAATCCTGTAAATTGCTCGGCAACGTGGAAAGGTTGCGATAAGAAACGTTGAACTCTTCTAGCTCTAGCCACTACCAATTTATCTTCTTCAGAAAGTTCATCCATACCTAAAATAGCGATGATATCTTGAAGTTCTTTATAGCGTTGCAAAATTTCTTTCACATTCTGGGCACAATTGTAATGCTCATCACCAACAACCGCTGGGGTTAAAATTCTTGAAGTAGAATCCAATGGATCTACCGCAGGATAAATACCTAACTCTGCAATTTTACGAGAAAGTACGGTAGTTGCATCTAAGTGCGCAAAGGTGGTTGCTGGTGCAGGGTCAGTTAAATCATCCGCAGGTACATAAACCGCCTGAACTGAAGTAATGGAGCCTCTTTTTGTAGAGGTAATACGTTCTTGCATGGTTCCCATCTCAGTGGCTAAAGTGGGTTGATAACCTACCGCAGAAGGCATACGTCCTAATAAAGCGGAAACCTCTGAACCTGCTTGCGTAAAACGGAAGATGTTATCGATGAAGAAAAGGATATCTTTTCCTTGTCCATCTGCTTCACCATCTCTATAATATTCTGCAATCGTTAATCCTGATAAAGCTACACGAGCTCTAGCACCAGGAGGCTCATTCATTTGTCCGAAAACGAAAGTTGCTTTAGAATCTTTTAATTCTTCTCTATCAATTTTGGATAAATCCCATCCACCTTCTTCCATAGAATGTTTGAAGGCATCACCATATTTAATAATTCCAGCTTCAATCATCTCACGTAAAAGGTCATTACCTTCACGGGTACGCTCACCTACTCCGGCAAATACAGATAGACCATCATAAGCTTTCGCGATGTTGTTAATTAATTCTTGAATCAATACGGTTTTACCTACCCCAGCACCACCAAATAATCCAATCTTACCACCTTTAGCATAAGGCTCTAGTAAATCGATTACTTTAATACCTGTAAAAAGGATTTCATTATCAGTAGATAAATCTTCAAATTTCGGAGGTAAGTTGTGGATAGATTTTCCTTTACTATTATCAACACGCTCAATACCATCTATAGCTTCACCCACCACATTGAATACACGACCTTTAATGGCATCGCCGATAGGCATTTTTATTGGAGATTCTGTATCCACAACATCCATTCCTCTTACTAAACCATCGGTAGAATCCATGGCTACAGCTCTTACTCTATCCTCACCTAAGTGTTGTTGGACTTCAAGAACAATTTTCTGTCCATTTTCTTTTGTGATGACTAGAGCATCAAAAATTTTCGGAAGTTTTGCGTCATCGGCAGAGAAATTCACATCGATTACCGGACCTATAATTTGCGCTATTTTTCCAATGTTTGGCATATATAATGGTATTTTTTTTAAAATCTCTTTTCACTAAGCCTCTTTAGACCTTTTTAATTAAGTCCGCAAAATTACGTTTTATTAGTGAAAATCAAACATCAATTTTAAATTGTTTTCAGAATTCTTTCCATAACATTTTTGTGTATCAAAGTGCTTTGGCTTAAATATTGCTTTTTGGTGGTGGGTGTTTCAAAGAAATTAAATCGCATGAAAAAGATAGAATTCCATCAAAAGAATAGAAAAGCATTTTTTCTAATGCTGCTATTATTTTTTATGAGTAATCCACTTTTTGCCACCACCTCGGCAAGCGAGTCAGATACCGCATTTATTCCTGATTTTGTGCAAGAACATCAAGCATTATTATGGATTTTGGGAGTTTTAATCTTTGTGATGATTTTAATTTTACTCACTAAACAGAACGAACCTTTATCCGAGTAATGGAAAGAATTGATGAAGATGCTATGATTATTGAACCTAATAAAGATTGCATTTTTTAAAATAATTCTTTTTTATGTGCTTTTAATTACTATGTTCGCATAATATTTACTATGTTAGCATAGTATTTAGAGTTAAACCAATTTAAACAAAACTTCATTTTATGATTAGAAAGTTATTGCTGGGAGCATGCTTGGTTGTGCCATCGGCTGTTTTTGCACAAGGGTTTCAAGTCAACCTGCAAGGTCAAAAACAAATAGGAATGGCTAGTGCCGGTACAGGTGTGGCAATGGATGAGGCTGCTGTCTTTTTTAATCCTGGAGCGGTGAGTATGCTACAAAAAAACGGTTTTAGCTTGGGAGATAGCCCTTTGCTACTAAAGTCCTCTTTTCTACAAACAGGTTCAAGTAAAGTAGAAACAAATGGAAACGAGGTTGCTCCTCCATTTCAGGGCTATGCAGTTTGGGGACCAAAATCGGGTAAATATAAACTTGGATTAGGCGTATATACACCCTTTGGAGGACTAGAAAACTGGGGAGATAATTGGTCTGGTAAATATTCTTTGATTTCTCTAAATCTAAAAGCAATCTATATTCAACCTACACTGAGTATCAAATTAAGTGATAGAATTGGTATTGGAGCCGGTTTTGTTTATAACCATGGTAGTGTAAACCTACAAAGAGCAGTGCCAATTACTAAATCTAACGGTGAGGATAGCAAAGCTACCTTAAAAGGAACAGGGGATGGAATTGGATGGAATGCGGGAATTTATTTAAAAACAGAATCTAACATTACTATTGGGATTTCTCATCGCTCAAAAGTGGTCACCAAAATAACAGATGGGGATGCCATATTTGAATTGCCAGCTTCTTTACAAGGTGGCGCACCTACCAAATTTAGTTCTCAATTGCCTTTACCCGCAACCACAACTTTAGGATTTGGTTTTTATCCATCTCAAAAAACTACCGTAGCATTTGATGTGAACTGGGTACATTGGAGTGTTTATAAAAATTTAGCATTTGATTATAATACCAATGCGGTGATTCCAAATACCAATTCTCCGAGAAACTACAGCGATGCAGCCGCTATCAGATTAGGTATTAATCATCAAGCTACTCCAAAAGTGGATTTAAGGACAGGAGTTGGATACGCTTTCACACCCGTTAAGGATGGTTATGTAACACCAGAAACACCCGACGCAGATCGTCTGATTTTATCGGCAGGTTTGGGCTACAAAATGACGCCTAAATTTAGATTTGATGCTTCTTTCATGTATGAAGGAATAAAGAGCAGAACTCAAACTAATATAGAGTCTAATTTGTCTGGAACCTTTAAAACTAATGTTTATATACCCGGTTTATCCATCACTTATCAATGGTAATCGCTTATTAATAGAAATAAATCATGAAATTATATCATAATATTAAATGGATGCTGGCAGGATTAATCCTGATGACAGCAGCAGCTTGTAAAACCAATATTGATACACCAAAGCCATCAAGTGGTAGTGCTGATTTTTCTAAATATATTGCAGTTGGCAATTCTCTAACCTCAGGCTATGCGGATGGAGGATTGTATTTATATGGTCAACAGAACTCTTTCCCAAGTATCATTGCGCAACAAATGAAACTGGCTGGTGGTGGCGAATTCAATCAACCTTTGTTTGATGATGCCCATGCCAACGGATCTGGCTATTTAAGTTTAACAGGTTTTAATCCTAATGGTACTCCAATTTTAACTCCCGTAACTTCTAATTTAGCTTACCGCGATGCTCAAGGGCATTTAATCAAATATTCTGGAGATATCGAAAATTTAGGAATACCCGGAATGCGTCTAGATTTAGGCGTTGCTGCACCAACTTTTAGTGCGCTAAATCCTTTTTTTGAAAGATTATTACCTGATGCACAAGTAGGAAATACAACCTATTTGAGTTTTGCGAGTGGTAGAAACCACACTTTCTTTTCTTTATGGTTAGGCAATAATGATGTTTTAGGTTGGGCAACCAACGGTGGAGTAATCAACAACGACCCTACAAAAGTATTAACCTCTAAAGCTAATTTTGCAGGTTTATACGCTACCTTTGTCAATACCTTAACCGCTCAAGGTCAAAAAGGAGTGGTAGCTACTATTCCAGATGTAACCGCAATTCCTTACTTCAACACAGTAACTGTTGCGGCTATCAATGCTGGATTGAAAGCAAACCCGCAAACGGCTGCTTACAGCTTAGTGATTAGTGCGCTTGATCCTGCCTCCGGACAACATGTTCCAAGATTAGCAACGCCTCAGGATTTGTTATTTTTAACTTTTAATACGGCATCTCTCGGGGTGAATGGTTATGGATTAAGCCCACTAAATCCAATTAAAGATGAACAAGTTTTAGATAAAGATGAAGTGGCTATCGCTCAAGATTATGTAGCGAGTTATAATACATCTATTAAAGCTATTGCCACATCAAAAGGTTTAGCAGTTTTTGATGCTTACGCCTTCTTAAATCAGTTTAAAGGTAAAGGAACGGTAATTGATGGCGTTTCTGTAAACTCTTCTTACATTAGAGGGAATATTTTTTCTTTAGATGGTGTTCACTTAACCCCAATGGGATATGCCATTGCAGCGAATGGATTTATCAAAAGTATCAATGAAACTTACGGATCAAATATTCCATCAGTTGCTATCGCTAACTACAGTCAAGTAAAATTCCCTTAAGATTTTTAGATTAGTTTCAATAGAAAAAAGGATCAGGCTTTCGCCGATCCTTTTTTTGTTTATCCAATTATTATTTTCTCCTTTGAGATTTAATCAATTATTTTGTTGCAGTTATGAAAAAAATATTAGTTACGGGGAGTAACGGATTGCTGGGGCAAAAAATCACTGAAAGAGTTTTAAAGCAAAAGGATGTCACGTTAATTGCAACCGCTATCGGGCCAAATCGCTATTCGGTTAAAGAAGGGTACGATTATGCAGAGATGAATATTGTAGATGAGCAAAGCGTCCTCGAAGTAATGGCTAAATATCAACCAGATGTGGTCATCAATACAGCAGCCATGACTAATGTAGATACCTGCGAGCTAGAGAAAGAAAAATGCTGGCAATTGAATGTGAAAGCGGTAGAATACCTCATCAAAGCCTGCGAGCAATTTAAAATTCAACTGATCCATTTATCTACCGATTTTATTTTTGATGGTGCTGACGGGCCTTATGATGAAGAAGCTGAACCCCACCCATTGTCTTATTATGGAGAATCAAAATTGGCGGCAGAAGAATTGCTCAAAGCTTCAAATATTCATTGGACAATCTTAAGAACCATCATCGTTTACGGAATTGTAAATGACATGAGCCGTAGCAATATTGTGCTTTGGGCAAAAGGAGCTTTAGAAAAAGGAAATCCAATTAACGTAGTGGACGATCAATGGCGCATGCCAACTTTAGCAGAAGATTTAGCAGAAATTTGTTTGTTAGCAGTTAAAAAAGGTGCACATGGAGTGTATAACGCATCAGGAAAAGATATGATGAGCATCATGGAGTTGGTAAAAGAAGTAGCTGATTTTTATCAATTAGATGCCTCTTTAATTCATCCCATCAGTTCTGCATCATTAAATCAAACCGCTAAACGACCAGTAAAAACAGGTTTTATCCTCGATAAATCGATCAAAGAGCTCGGTTATCAACCGCATTCTTTTAGAGAAGGTTTGCAAATGATGGATCAGCAAATGAAAATCAGGCAAACCAAAATTTAAGTTATAGGTTAACCATTCAATCGTTTAATAATTAATTTTTAAATACAATAGCAATGGCATTAAAAGTAGGAGATCAAGCTCCAGATTTTACCTTATTCAATTCAGAATTAAAAGAAGTTAAATTGAAAGATTTCGCCGAAAAGAAAGTGATCATTCATTTCTTCCCAATGGCATTTACCGGAGTTTGTACTACTCAGTTATGTACCATGAGAGACAACTTTGGTTTTTATGAAGGATTAGGTGCGCAAGTATTAGGAATTTCTGTGGATTCTCCATTTACACTCGCAAAATTTAAAGAAGACAATCAATATCAATTCCCTTTATTGTCTGATTTTAATAAAGAAGTTTCTAAAGCTTATGGTGCTTATTACGATGAATTTGTATTCAATTTAAAGGGTGTAGCTAAACGAGCTGCTTTTGTTTTGGATGAAAATCAAAAAATCATTTACGCAGAAGTATTAGAATCTGCAGGAGACCTTCCAAATTTCAAAGCAATTGACGATATTGTGAAATAATCTTCAACTTTTAAAACTTTAAACTATGGACGGATCAGTAGGTTTAATTTTTATTGTGATTGGCAGCGTTTTAGCGCTTTTCTTGTTGTTATACCTTTTGCCGGTGAATTTGTGGTTCACCGCTCAACTATCAGGTGTAAGAATCAATTTATTGAATTTGGTGCTCATGCGTTTAAGAAGAGTACCGCCATCCTTAGTGGTTAATGCCATGATTACCTCTACTAAAGCGGGTTTAAACATCACTTCTAATGAGATAGAGACCCATTATTTAGCTGGTGGCCATGTGGACAATGTAATCAAGGCATTGATATCGGCGGATAAAGCCAGTATTCCTTTAGATTTTAAATTAGCTACCGCCATAGATTTAGCGGGTAGAGATGTTTTTGAAGCCGTACAACTTTCGGTTAACCCTAGAGTCATCAATACGCCACCTGTTGCAGCCGTAGCTAAAGACGGCATCCAACTCATCGCCAAAGCCAGAGTAACGGTGAGGGCAAATATCAATCAGTTGGTGGGAGGTGCAGGAGAAGAAACCATCTTAGCGAGGGTTGGCGAAGGTATTGTGACAACCATTGGTTCGGCTACGAGCCATAAAGAAGTACTAGAGAATCCAGATAAAATTTCTAAAGTAGTTTTAGCGAAAGGATTAGATTCTGGTACAGCATTCGAGATTTTATCAATAGATATTGCAGATATTGATATCGGCGACAATATTGGGGCGAAATTACAAACCGATCAGGCAGAAGCCGATTTAAAAGTAGCTAACGCGAAGGCAGAAGAAAGAAGAGCGATTGCCGTAGCTTTTGAGCAGGAGATGAAAGCTAAAGCACAAGATGCCAGAGCCAAAGTAATCGAGGCAGAATCACAGATTCCTTTAGCCATTGCAGAATCTTTTAGAAGTGGAAATCTGGGCATCATGGATTATTATAGAATGCAAAATATCCAGGCAGACACTGATATGCGTGAATCTATCGCCAAACCTAACGGCGACCAAAAGAAAGATAAGAAGTAGGGCTTCGACTACGCTCAGCCCGACAATCGTTTTTTGGATGAACGCTTGACTATCTGCTTAAAGAAGCAGAGTCTAAATCCTATTCAATATTAATTGAATATAAATTTTGCAAATAAGGTCTTAATAACTACTTTTGCAATCCGATTTAACGGACCTGTACCTGTCCGCCGATAGGCGGAGCTTAACGGGAGATAGCGTTTCACAATTAAAATGTGGATAGTTTACGTTTTATCGAGTGAAATAAGGAAA
>JACXVB010000042.1 GCA_014763615.1 Sphingobacteriales bacterium
TGGCTACTTGCGTCGGGGAAAATTTACTCCTTTTCATACTTACTGTTTAAAGTTAATTATTCTACTTTTAAACCGTACTGTTTTTGGGGGAGCTTACACTTTTAATTTCTCCATCCATTCACTTGTAAATTCTGGAGTACACCGCTGCTTAAAACTCATTTTATAATCATCGTACCGAGCATTAATATTAAAAGCAGTAATCGTGATGAGTTGCTCCTTTTTATCATCATCTAACTTTAAATCAGCTTTCTCTGCAAGTCTGAGTAAATGGTGGATATATGGAGGATAATCTGCTTTCACACTAACATAAAATGCTTTTAACAATTTCTCAATCATTAAATGTCCAATAAAAAGAGACCAACTGTATCTTTTTGAGTTATACATATCAATCATGGTATAGTAATCATCATCCTAGCTCTCAAGCCAGTATTTGATTAACCTTTCTTCATCAAGATTGATATCATCCACCATTTTAAAGATACGAAAAACTATAAATCTTTAAAACTTAATCTGTGTTGCATCATAAAACAAAAAAAGCCGTTAATTCTAAAATCAACGGCTTTTATCATCTGAAATAAGAACTTATTTTACAGTGGAGAAACGGAACCAGACCCCAGTTTACTCACAGAAACATTCGGATTTCCTGCATATTTAACAGAACCCGAGCCAAAAATAGCGGCATTTAAATCTTTCTCTGTTTGGATGTAAACATTGCCAGAACCTGCAATTTTAATATTGCTGGTATCTGTAGTTAAATCCTCAGCTTTCACATCTCCAGAACCAGAAACTGCAATATTTACCGAGCCACTTTTTCCCGAAACATGGATATTTCCAGAACCACTTAATGCTAAAGAAGTGTTTTGATTATCTACGCTTGCAGTAATTTCTCCAGAACCACTTAACTGAATATCTGCACTTGGTGCATTCAAAACGCCATCTAAAACCATACTCCCAGAACCTGATAAAGATAAAGCATCTAACCTTTTAGCCATGATATGAATACTTACCTCATGACCAACTGCATTCCAACTTTTGAAATTACGCTTAGTTCTAATTTTTAGGATGCCATTTTCTACTACGGTTTCAATTCTACTGATATCTTCAGGATTTCCGTCAATGGTTAAACTTTCTTCTTCTCCTAGTTGCACATCTATCTTAAAAGAACCCGCAGAAGCAATGGCATGGAAGTTTTTAACTGCTCTGTTATCAGTAGTTTGGGTTTGATGAATTGCTGTAATTCTTTGATGAAGTACAGGCTGATTTTTAGCTTGTGCGGAAACTGCCAAGCCAATACCTAATATAAAAGTGATTGATTTCATGTATTTCGTTTTTTTTATAAGACGCTGATTATCTCGAAAAGTTGCAGCATCCTCATAAAAATTTCACATCTGCATAATAATTCCTATTCACTTTAAGGTCTTTGAATGGAGTAGAGGTTTTCAAAACTTGCCAGTTTTCTGTTGGATAAATAAAACCCTCTTGATGGTCTAATTCTACCGGCATATCAAAACCTTTCACATTTGCTTTCCAGCGATATTGAATTTGATCTCCTTCTTGCCTAAACTCTAAAGTAGGAATATCCGCATACCTCAAATATTGGTCAAAAACTTTAGTCAGGTTTAATCCTGATTGTTGATTGATGTAATTCACTACTTGTTTGGTGGTGGTTGTTTTCTTGCCAAAAGTTTGGTTTAAACCAATCAGAATACTTCTCCATTTGTCATCATCATGAATGATTTCCCTCACCATATTCAGTAAGTTTCCTCCTTTATAGTACATATCGCCAGAGCCTTCTTTGTTTACCCCATAAGGTCCAATAATGGGCTCTTTATTTTGGATCAACTTTCTGGTACCAATCACATAGTCTTCTCCTGCTTGCCTACCGTACCAATACTCGGTAAATAAACTTTCTGAGTAATTGGTAAATCCTTCATGAATCCACATATCGGCGATATCTTTGGAGGTGATATTATTTCCAAACCACTCATGACCAGATTCATGCACAATAATGAAATCCCATTTTAAACCCCATCCCGTTCCCGATAAATCTCTGCCCAAATAACCGTTCATGTATTTATTTCCATAAGCTACGGCACTCTGATGCTCCATCCCTAAATGCGGAGTTTCCACCAATTTGTAACCATCCTTATAAAAAGGATAAGGACCAAACCAATGCTCAAAAGCTTTTAGCATACGTGGCACATCTCTATTAAATTGAGCTTTCGCTTTCTCTAAATTTTCAGGCAAAACATAATAATCACAAGTTAAATTGCCTTTTAATCCTTTATAAATACTAGAAAAATGGGCATAATTAGCGGCGTTTACCGCGATGTCATAATTATTAATGGGGTTCTCCACTTTCCAATCATACTGCGTATAGCCATCGCCTAAATCTTTCTTCCCTACCCATCTTCCGTTAGAAACATCCATGATATCATCAGGTACGCTGATGCTGATGAGTGCGCTATCTACCTCGTCATCTTGTTGATCTTTATTTGGCCACCAAATGCTCGCTCCCACACCTTGACAGGCCGTAGCTATCCAATCTTTATCACCATCATGTTTGGCAAAAACAAAACCACCATCCCAAGGTGCATGTTTGGCGATAGTAGGATACCCAGAATATTCAACCCTAAAACTATCCAAAACTCCTTTTGCTAGCTCATTTGGGAAGGTGAGGAAAACTGCGTTAAATTCTCTTTTGCCGATTAAAGTTTTACCATGATAGTCGATTTTATCGATATTCAGATTAGCAAATAAGTCAAACTGCAAAGTTTTAAAGTTTTGATTCGCTTTAAAGCGGATAAGATTACTCCCGCTGATATATTTATCTACTGGATTCACCTTCACCTGAAGATGATAATAATTCACATCGTAACAAGTACGAAATGGAGAGGTTAAACTTCCGCGTAAGCTATCCGCTCGGGTAAAGCTTTCCTTCTTTTCAAGTAGTTGGGCACAACTACTTAAAGCAGTACCCAATAATGAACATACACTAATTACAAAAGTGATTTTCTTGATACTATTCAATGTCAATTATTTTAAAACTTGTACTTCTAAATAGCTATCTCCATAAACTTTATGCGTAGCCTTCATAAAATCACTTTGATCTGCTTTGTAAATATTTGGAACAAATTTCTGAGGATTTCTTTGAATTAAAGGAAACCAAGTACTTTGCACTTGCACCATTATACGATGACCTTTTTTGAAAGTATGCAATACATCCTGAACAGGGAATTTCACTACCGTTGGCTGATTAGGCACCATAGGCTCTGGCTTTTCGAAGCTGTTTCTAAATCTAGCTGGCATCACCTCAGAACGTACCATTTGCCAATAATTACTTAGCGTTACATTCTTATTGGGCATATAAGGATTATTGGGTTCATCACCAGGATAAACATCAATCAATTTCACCACCCAGTCTGCATCAGTTCCGGTGGTGCTTACATCCAATTTTGCTAAAATCTCACCCCCTAAAGTGACATCATGGTCTAAAACTCCAGTTTCATAAACTAAAACATCCGGTCTTCTTCCAGCAAAACGCTGATCTTCGCTCATGTAATTAAAAGGCGTAAAACCAGTTGAGGTGGCTAAATCATTGGTATAAGGAACGGGTTTCATTGGATCACTTTCAAAAGAATTAAAAGTATTTGCCGATCCTGCAGATGCACTTAAATCTCCGCTTGAAGTTAAATAAAACTTCATTTTCTCGGCATTCTTTGCAGGCCATTGGTCAAAAGTTTCCCATTGCTTTTTACCAGTGTCAAATAGGTAAGCTTCGGGTAAACCCGAGTTTTTATCGCCATTTCCTTTTAAAAAGTGAGAGAAGAATTTAGCTTCAATATTTCTTTGATAAAAAGTAGCTACACTATCGCCAAAATAAATGTCATTGTGCATGGTATGCCCTGTTTCACGGCTCCAACGTCCATGACCAAAAGGACCTTCCACAATGGTATTATAGGTGTTAGGATTATTCTTTTCGATGGTTTTATAAATCGCCAAAGGACCACGTAAATCCTCCGCATCAAACCAACCTCCCACACTCATCACCGCCGTTTTAATATCTTTTAAATGAGGCAATAAATTTCTCTTTTGCCAAAACTCATCATAATTTGGATGGTTCATGGTTTCTTGCCAAAAGAAATTATCATGGTAATATTTATCTGCATTTTTCAGTGGACCTAAATCCATCCCAAACTGATAACCGTCTTTGGTGCCCAAATCTACCATTTTGTACCATGGTTGGGTAGTTGGCTCGGTTTTTTGTACCCCAAAAACTGGGAAAGTAGAAAAATAAGCCTGAATAAAAGCGCCATTGTGATGGAAATCATCAAACCAAAAATCAGAAATAGGTGCTTCTGGAGCGGCCGCTTTCAGTGCCGGATGATGCGAAGTTAAACCCGCTGCCGTATAAAACCCAGGATAAGAAATTCCCCACTGCCCTACATTTCCATTATTACTAGGGATATTTTTGATTAACCAATCAATGGTATCATAGGTATCAGAACCTTCATCCACCTGATTTTTATTGGTTTTATTGTCAATTTCTGGAGTCATGTTAGTCCATGTTCCCTCACTCATCCAACGTCCGCGTACATCCTGATACACAAAAATATATTTGTCTTTCATCATGGTTTCAGATGGACCTACAGCCGTTTTATATTTATCCTCACCATAAGGCGCCACGCTATAACAGGTACGCTGCATCATGATAGGATATTTTTTTGTAGGCGATGCGTCTTTAGGAATATAAATCGACGTGAAGAGTTTTACGCCATCACGCATGGTAATGTAACGTTCTATCTTGGTGTAATTTTCCTTCACATAGTCAGCATCATTTTGTGCACTGGAGAACAGTGGGAAAACAAATAAAAGTAAGAGGTAAGTAAATCTTTTCATGTATTAAGAAATTGATGAATCATCTAAGATAAGGAAATTTGCGCTGTAAATTAACTTTAAAAGAGCTTTTGCAGCAGAAAAATTACAGAATTTTGCAAGCCGTTGAAGTGTAAATATTTTCGCTCGTGCTCACCTTAAATCTACTAATTAAATAGCGCTAAATTTTTTTCTTCACTTAATTTATCATCAAGATTTATTAGCCTAAATAGTAGTGTTAACCAAAAAAACAATGATGCCGATCTTCCTCCACAAGTTTAGTAAACTCAGACAAACGCTTTACCGTTGGTTTTGGCGTGTAACTGTGCCAATTTTAAATCGGCTCGTATCCAAAACTCCTTCCAACTATTTTTAGTCTTTACAAAAGTAGTTTTTGCAAAAGGATGTTCGAGGATTATCTCCGGCTTGTTCCATTGCGGTCTGATTTCAAAAAGAATGATGCTTTGCCCTTCAATTTTGTATCCAATATCTAAACGATTTCTAATTTCTTCGGGCTGTCTTTTCCTCGAAAGGAAATTTTCCATCACCTCAATCACCTCTAATGTTTGTAAGGTTACTATAGCCATTTTATGAATCTAAATTATTTACTAATCATGCTGATGGTTTCAATTGATGCATTATTGTTGGTGCTGTATGATCTTTTTGATGTCCCAAAATGTCTCATGTTTTTAAAACGTGTCCTTTTTTTTAACTTCTTTACCCACGTTATATTAACGTGGGAGTTTTTTACCCACGTTTTATTTACCCTTTTTTAAAAGTTCATAAAGCTTCAAATTGATGTAAATGACCTCTTTACCCTTATTTTCAGAAACTAAAACACCTATATTCTCTAAAGACTTCAAATAATTACTAGCTGTTTTTCTATTCAAATTCTGATTTTCAACTAAAAACTCAATCTTGCAATATCTTACGTTCTACCAGGTTCTCTTAAAAACAACCCCTTGTAGATTTTCCACTTATTTTATCCTGTATCACTACATTAGCTTAATGGTTCTTTTGCGATTTTTAGCTTACCAAACTAGGCTTAGTGTTTGGTAAAGAAGTCTGCCATTAATTCTGCTTGTTTTAAAACTGTCTCAATTGCTTTGGCTTGTTTGTCTGGTGGATAACCCCACTTTGTCAATGTCCGCTTAACGATAACCATAAGTCTTGCCCTTGCACTTTCTCTTATTGTCCAGTCAATTGTAGCGTTTGCTTTTACTTTTTCAGTTATCTCTCTTGCAATTTCCCTTAATTGGTCGTCACCCAAAACCATTACTGCACTGTCATTTACTTCTAAAGCGTTGTAAAAAGCAACTTCGTCTTTTGTCAGTCCAAGGCGTTCACCTTCTTTGTCAGATTCTTTAATTTCTTTGGCAATGTTGATAAGTTCTTGAATTATTTCGGCTGTTGTCAAAAGGTTGTTTTGGTAACGTTTTATTGCACCTTCCAACATTTCCAATAATTTTTTACTCTTGACTAGGTTGGTTTTTGAACGTGTTTTTATTTCGTCATTCAGTAATTTCTTTAAAAGTTCTAAACCCAAATTTTGATGCTTCATTCCTTTTACTTCTAAAAGAAATTCGTCTGATAAAATTGAAATGTCTGGTTTTTCCATACCAGCCGCTTCAAATATGTCCATCACTTTATCTGAGCTTATGGCTTCATCAACTATTTGTTTGATGGCTGTTTCAATTTCTATATCTGATTTACCACCTCCTGTAACTTCAAATTTTACAAGTCGAGCTTTAACAGCTTGAAAAAAAGCAATATCGTCTTTAATTTCCATTGCTCTTGGATGTGGAATAGATAAGGCAAAGGCTTGACTTAACAAGGTTACTTCTCTTATGAATCTCGCCTTACCATCTTCTAAGCCTAAAATGTGTTCTTCTGATTGCAGAATGATTGACATTTTTTCTTTTGATTCTACATTGAAAAAACGCTTGTAATTAAATTTAAAACTGTTGGCATAATACGCTTCGGGTTCTTCTGCTACTATGTCTTTTTGTGTTTTGGCTTCTTCATTAAAAAATTGCTGAACGACTTCATATTTTTCATTCATCAATTCAATTGCCTTTTCTAAATTCAAAGTTGGGTCGCCTTTACCTCCTGCATCTGAATAAAAAGACAACGCTTTTTTAAGGTCGGTTGCTATTCCTAAATAATCAACGACTAAACCGCCTGGCTTATCCTTGAAAACACGGTTCACTCTGGCAATGGCTTGCATTAAATTATAACCTCTCATTGGTTTGTCAATGTAAAGGGTATGCAAACAAGGCGCATCAAAACCAGTCAGCCACATATCACGAACAATCACCAAACGCAAAGGGTCGGCAGGGTCTTTCATTCGTTCTGCTAAATTTTTACGCTGTTGTTTGGTGGTGTTGTGGCGTTGCATTTCAGGACCATCAGCACTTGAGAAAGTCATTACCACTTTAATCACTCCTTTGCTTAAATCGTCATTGTGCCATTCTGGTCTTAGAGCAATAATTTCTTTGTATAAATTGGCGGCAATTCTGCGGCTCATGGCCACAATCATTCCTTTGCCGTCAAACACTTTTTGGCGTTGTTCAGAATGGTTTACAATGTCTTTAGCTAAATTTTTGATACGTTCCTCATTTCCAACAATCGCTTCCAATTTGGTGTATTTGGCTTTTGCCTTTTGTTGGTCGCTGATTTCTTCGTCTTGTTCTAGCTCCGCATCAAATTCTTCAATCAGGCGTTTGCCTTCTTCATCTAAATTCACTTTTGCCAAACGGCTTTCGTAATAAATACGAACTGTTGCACCATCGGCAACCGCTTGTGAAATATCATACACATCAACATACTGTCCGAAAACTTGCGGAGTATTTACATCTGTGCCTTCAATGGGTGTTCCTGTAAAACCTATATAAGTAGCATTTGGCAAAGCATCACGCATATATTTGGCGAAGCCATAAGCAATACGCTCTCCTATTTTTTCTTTGGTTTCCTTATCTTTTACTTCTTTTATGGATGCCTCAAAACCGTATTGTGTTCTGTGGGCTTCGTCTGCTATGACTACAATGTTTCTACGTTCAGAAAGTTGCTCATAAACTGATTTTTGGTCTTCGGGTAAAAACTTCTGAATGGTGGCAAATACAATTCCACCGCTTGCTACTTTTAGCAATTCTTTTAAATGCTCTCTGTCTTTGGCTTGAACAGGTTCTTGCCTTAGTAATTGTTTGGAGTTGGCAAAGGTGTCAAATAATTGGTCGTCCAAATCATTACGGTCGGTAATGACTAAAATGGTTGGATTTTGCATTTCGGGTGCTGTAATCAGTTTGCCCGAATAAAAAACCATACTCAAACTTTTTCCCGAACCTTGTGTATGCCAAACTACACCGCCTCTTTTATCTCCAAGCCCACCTCCAGCTCCCCCCACAGGGTGGAGAGAAAAGCCTGATGCTCTCAAAGTACTTTCAACTGCTCTGTTTACTGCATAATATTGATGATAAGCCGCTAATTTCTTAACGGTTTCAATTTGAGTAATTCCAGCCTCACCCCCAACCCCTCTCCCAAGGAAAGGGGAGTTTGTTGTGGATTTTTCGAATACAATGAAATTGCGAACCAAATCCAAAAGGGTAGAAGGGTTTAACATTCCTTTGAGTAGAATTTCCAACTGTGGAATAAAACGTGAGGCTTCTTTTTTGCCGTCATAGGATTTCCAAGTCATAAAACGACTGAAACCTGCCGAAACACTTCCTGCCTTACATTCCATTCCGTCTGATATGACGCAAATGGCGTTGTAAGTAAATAAACTTGGGATGGTGGCTTTGTAGGTTTGTATTTGATCAAATGCTTTTCGTAGTGTGGCATTTTCGTCTGCTGCGTTTTTTAGTTCGATAAGCACTAAAGGCAAGCCATTTACAAACAGCAATACATCAGGCCTTTTGTTTTGATTGTTCTCTACAATGATATATTGGTTGACACATAAAAATTCATTATTTAATGAGTTTTCAAAATCAATTAAAGCCACTTCATAACTTCGTTCAAAGCCATCTTGCTGATAAGGTATTTTTACTTTTTCTACTAATAGCTGATGAAAGGTTTCATTGTTGTGCAACAATTCAGGAGAATAGATACGCAATACCTTTTGAATGGCTTGCTCTTGGGCATCGTGTGGAATGTTTGGATTCAATACAGCAACCGATTTGCGTAAACGTTCCACCAAAACAATTTGCTCAAAATTTTCTCTTTCTGCTTGCTCTGCTCCGGGAGCAATAGCTAAGCCGTGAACATACGCCCAACCCATAGCTTTCAGCACTTCAATAGCAAAGGTTTCTATTTTATCTTCTGTTATTGGCTTCATTTGTCTGAACCTTGATTTTTTGGATTAATGGGATAAGCTTGATTCTTGAGTGAATTGTTATGAACCCTTTTGAATTGTAAACTTTTCGCTCCGAAATTTATTAGAAGTCCAATTTCAACATTGTAAGCTTCTAAATAATTCATTGCTTGCGCCAAATGGACATCTTCTAAATTTATCAATGCTTTTAATTCTACCATTATACAATTCTCAACAAAGAAATCAACCCTTCTTCCTCCAACTCTTTCACCTTTATAAAAAATGTCCATTTCATACTCTCTTTGAAAACTTAATCCCATCAATTTCATTTCGAGTTCCAAAGCCCTTTGGTAAATCAATTCCTGAAAGCCGTTACCTAATATTTTATGAACTTCCATTGAAGCTCCAATTATTTTCTGAGTTATTTCCTGATATTTCATTTGTCTCCACCTTGATTATTAGGATTTACCTGATTGCCTTGATTAATAATATTGAAGAAATCCTTTGAATCTTGTGAATCAAGTAAATCAAGGTTCAGACGCACTTCCCCACTCATCAACTTGGGTAACAAAGTATCTCTTGTTTGGGTTAAGGTGCGGATTTGGATTTGGTTTGATTTGATTTTCTCCCAAAAGTCGTTCGTGATTTTAACAAAATCGATAATTTTCTCTTCTGGTAAAATAGGGAAGTCAAGCAATTTTAAATTTTCCTGATTAATTTTTGGTTGTACTGCACCTGTTATAATGTGATTTATATTCGTTTGTTTCAAGAAAATATAAATTAGGTAATTTGAATAAGGTTTTTTTGCTTGTAAAACGTGTGTGTGATTATTCACCCAAAATTTCCCTGTTGGCATTTGAAGAATTGGAAATCCTTCTTCTGTTTGTACTGTTCCATCTTCTCCCATTAAAACATATTCACCATCAAAAATATAATCATTTATGTAGTCCATTATTTTCGCGGCACCATAGTACGGGTAAAGTTTTCCAATTTTCATTTTTTCTCTCTCCATACTTGAAACTGGAACTCGTAGATTGTCGAAAATTGAAATCACATCACCAAAACAACCCAACTCATAATCCTCCGCTTCCTCCACAAACCATTGCCTAAAAAGCGTTTCTGCCAATTGCTCTAAGGTTTTGTTTTGGCGATGCAGCAGGTCTATTTTATCATCTAAACTGCTGAGAATTGAAGCAATGGCGGTTTGTTCTTGGAGGGGTGGAACATTCCAATTAGTAACTTTTAAATGGTTCCAGTCAGCCCTTGGCATTCGTGACCCACTTTCGCCACTATTTGCAGTATCTACAAATTCTTTGTTTGCTAAAAAATAAAACAGAAAATCTTGGTCAAATCCTTGCTTTGCTCTGAAAACCCAAATATCAGTTGAGCAAATACCTTCAAATTGAGGTTTGACAACTTTCCGAAAATATGGTCGTAATTTCCCAAACAAAACATCATTTGTTTGAAACTTAAATTTATTGCTTGTTACATCAGAAGAAACTCCAACTGAATTTAGCCTTAATGTTTCTTGTTCAATATGTTCTAATCCAATATATGTGAAATCATTGCTCCCGTCAGGATTGTAAGTGTCTTTTATTGGTTCTGTGATTTCAGACAGTTGTAGTTCCCTCCACCTACTATATAACTCAATACCCACGCTATCCATATTTTCTTTTTTCATTTCAAATCGTCTTTAGGGTGTTGGTTTTCGCCATATAAATCAATGGCAGTTATGGCATCGGGATCATTGCTGTTTTCATATTCGCCATCCCAGGTGTAAGCATCGGGGTTTGGTTTTATTTTCACCTCTTTCAATTTCAAAATATCGTTGTAACCATCCTCATAACCACGCACTACTATTTTGGTATTGGGTGATAATTGTTTCAGGTACTGTATGAGTTGTTGGGCGGTCATTAGGCGTATTTCTTTACTGTAAAAAAGGAAATATCTAAATGGTCAAAGTCACCATCGGTAGTAAGTAATTCTGCATTCATAGCATAAGCTGTGGCAGCAATCCATAAATCGTTCTTGCCCATGTTTCGGGATGAATTATTGAGTGGCTGTCCGTTTGGTGCAGGTGTTTTTCCTTGGCTATAAGCATCAATGTTTACATAAGCATCCAACAGTTCGCTATTGTTTTGCTCAATATCAATGGCAATAAAACTGGTGATTAATTTTTTCAGTCTTTCTATTTTATCATTTGGCCATTTCCACTGCACCACCAAACTTTCTGCTTCTGCTATGTTTACTACCGATACAAATAGCTGAGGTTCTGTTATGCTTCCAACGTAGTTTTTTACTTGCTGAGCAATAGCATTTCCTCTAACCAAATGAATAAGAATATTGGTGTCTAATAATATGTTCGTCATTAGTTCAGAGATTTAAGCATTTGTTCAAATTCTTCATCGGTTTCATTGCCGGGCCATTTGCCAATAATATCATCCAATGGATTTCTTTTTTTGCCATCACGTATTTGAAGAGCAATTTGTTGTTGTACACTCATTTTGTTTGGCTTGTGCGAAAAGAATTTATCCGATATTCCAGGTTCAGTAAAGCTTTCTAATTTCACATAAGAGAGTTGCCCACCGGGTTTAAAATGAGCCATTCCCGTAAGGGTAATTTCTTTTCCAAAAAAGTCTTTTACCTCAATTAGCAAATCATCAGATTGCGGAAGTATTACAACTCTTTGTTTATCTGTGGTAATCAGTATTAATTGTTTTCTCGAAAATTTCATTTCGTCAATAGTGCCATTGATAACTGTTTTTTGCGGAATAGGAATGGTTTTATAAAGGGCTTCTATTTTATCAATCTCTTTTACCGAAAACTGAATTTCGGGTATAGATTGTCTGTTGCTTAATAAAATACTTTCGGTGTCGTTATTGAAGAATTTTTTAAATTTTATCAGTTCATCTATAATTGGCTCATCCAACAAATTTTTATCTTCATTGTCATTTAAGGCAGCCGTAAATGTTTTAATAACCAATGCCATTGGGGTTAGTGTGTTCAAGTCTGTTTTATCCCGAAATGCATCTAACTGAACAGGCAGGTTGCTAAAATTATCCGCATCTAAAGTCAGTAAAGTATTATCTCCATCATGTTGCGTAGGCATCAAAAATATGTTTAAGTATTTTTGAAATTTAGTAGGCAAAGACACCATGCTGTATCCATATAATTGTAGCAATAAAGCTTTTTGAGCTATAGACTTAACATGGCTTAATAAAAAAGCCATACGGTTAAGCTCAATCCTACCTTTACCCTCGTAGTTATTTAAGATTTTTATATCGTAGTTCATATCATCGAATTTATAGGTAATTTTATTTTAGATAAATTTTCAGCAATCTTTTTATTCAAGTCAGCTTCTTCGGCAATTTGTTTTTCTAGTTCAGTTTTCAAAGAAGTAAAGCGTTCTACAAAATCAAAATCATCATCTTCGTCAGCCAAACCAACGTATCTGCCTGGTGTTAAAACATAATTGAGTTTAGCTACTTCATCAATGGTGGCTACTTTGCAAAATCCTGCTACATCTTCATAATTTCCGTTTGGGTTTCTCCAATTATGGTATGTTCCTGCAATTAAATTAATGTCGTCATCACTCAAATCTCTGTTTTTTCGGTTTACTAAAAAACCCATATTTCTAGCATCAATAAATAGTATCTCATTTTCTCTGCCTTGCCTATTACGACCCAAAAACCACAAGCAAGCGGGTATTTGGGTATTTAAAAACAATTTGGTGGGTAGATTTACGATACAATCAACCAAACCTTTTTCTACTAAAGCCTTTCTAATATCTCCTTCGCCTGTGGTGTTGGTGGTTAATGCACCTTTTGATAAAACAAAACCTGCTTGCCCTGTGGGTGCCAAATGATACAAGAAATGTTGAATCCACGCATAATTGGCATTTCCTGTGGGTGGCGTTAGCTTTTCGCCTAATACTTTCCACCTTGCATCATCACGCAATAATTCACCACTCCAATCGCTATCATTAAACGGTGGATTTGCTATGATATAATCGGCTTTTAAATCTTTGTGAGCATCGTTTAAAAAAGAACCTTCATTGTTCCATTTAACATTACTGCTATCAATGCCACGAATGGATAAATTCATTTTTGCCAATCTCCAAGTAGTTTGATTACTCTCTTGTCCGTAAATTGATATTCGGTCGGCTGGGTTTAAACTTAAACCTGTTTTTCCTTTTTTCTTGTAATAGTCTTGATGCTTATTGATGAATTTTTCGCTTTGTACAAACATTCCACCACTACCACAACAAGGGTCAAAAACTCGTCCCTCATAAGGCTCCAGCATTTCAACCAATAATTTCACTACGCTTTGAGGAGTGTAAAACTGCCCTCCTTTTTTGCCTTCTGCCAATGCAAATTCTCCCAAGAAGTATTCAAACACTTGCCCTAAAACATCTTTACTCTGTGCTTCTTTTGTTCCTATAGTTGCAGAGCCTACAAGATTTACCAATCCACCTAAACTTGTCTTGTCCAGTTTTTCCTGAGCAAAAACTTTGGGTAAAACGCCACGCAAAGAGGGATTGTCTTTTTCAATGGCATCCATGGCATCATCAATATCTTTACCAATAGTGGGTTGTGTTGCTCTGCCTTGAATGTATGCCCAACGAGCTGTTGCAGGAACAAAAAACACTTTCTCCGCTATATACTCGTTTTTATCTTCTGGGTCGGCACCTTCACTTTTTTGAGCAACTAATTTTTGATATTGTTCTTCAAATGCATCCGATATGTATTTCAGGAAAATCAAACCTAAAGCAACATGTTTATATTCAGCAGCATCCATGTTTTTACGGAGCTTGTCGGCTGCTTTCCAGAGTTTTTTTTCTAGTGGTTCTTCTTGTGCTGTCTTTGCTGTTTTAGCCATTATATTTGGTAAATTTTAATTCTTTGATTAGATGATAAAGTTAATTTTATAATTCAGTGAATCTTAGAAATTGTCTCTAAACTATCTTTTGTCCTTTTGTTGAATGACGGATGGGCTACCTGTGTTAAGGCAAAAGCAAATATGCCACTTTAACTTGTCTTTGAGCGTTATGATGCAACGCTCTTGATTTTGTTGAAGCTTTGGTATTCGGCCTTCCATTTCTCTATTCCTTTATTTTTGATCCTATCATCTTTTACACTAGCTGGTGACATCGCAATAAACAAAACCCATTTCATTTTTTCCATAAAAACAGAAAATCAAGTCCATTGAAAAACACCATGTCTTATTAGTAATCTTTAATTTTATAGGTCTTTTTCAAGGTATTGTTTAATAAGTATCAAGATAAAGAAGCAGTTAAATTCAAAAATATAAAAAATGTCCTTTTTTTAGCACTTTTTCAGGTAAGAAGATTAAACACAGCGGGCTGCCCCAAAAGCTAAACCCAAACACTTTTATCATCCCACAAAAATCACTAGATTCACTTTCCCAAAGGCAAGTCCAATTACTCTCCCTCAACAGCATTAAAAACGTAAGATGAAGCCTAGATAAACGTAGGATGGAGTAAGGATGGTGTTCCCATTAGGCTAGGATAAAGTAAGGACGAAGCTTCACTAAGCCTTCATGAGCAATGCGCTAAAGATGCACCAGCCCTTCGCTCATCCTACGTTTTTTAACGAAGGATGAGCGAAACCGACCCGAAAATTAAGCGAAGCGATACCTTACTTATCCCGTTTAAAGCTCATCCTACAGTGCTCAAAAAATATGTCATTTAAATGAAAAGAAGCTTTCATCCCCTTAAATAGAATCCTTAATTTAGCCACGTAAAAAATCAAGAAAAATGCAATACGACGTTATCGTTATCGGATCTGGACCCGGAGGTTATGTAGCCGCCATCAGATGCGCCCAATTAGGTTTAAAAACTGCCATGATTGAGAAATATGCCACTTTTGGCGGCACTTGCTTAAATGTAGGATGCATTCCTTCTAAAGCATTGTTAGACTCCTCAGAACATTTTCACAATGCCACACATACTTTCGCAGAACATGGAATTGAGGTGAAAGACGTAAAAGTGAACCTAAAGCAAATGATCAAGAGAAAGAACGAAGTGGTAGAACAAACCACCGGCGGCATCACTTTCTTGATGAAGAAAAATAAAGTAGATACTTATGAAGGATTAGGTTCCTTTAAAGATAAAAACACCATTAAAATTGCTCTAACAAAAGGCGGTGAGCAAGAAATTACGGGTAAAAATATCATCATTGCTACCGGTTCTAAGCCTACGGCATTGCCTTTCTTGAAAACAGATGGTAAAAGAATCATCACTTCTACCGAGGCTTTAAACTTAACAGAAGTGCCTAAACACCTCATTTTAATTGGTGGTGGCGTAATTGGTTTAGAGTTAGGTTCGGTTTATGCCCGTTTAGGTGCAGCAGTAACCGTAGTAGAGTTTGCTGATGCGATTATCCCCACCATGGACCGTACCCTAAGTAAAGAATTACAAAAATCTTTGAGCAAATTGGGTGTGAAATTTCTACTGAGCCATAAAGTTACTGGTGCAGAAGTAAAAGGGAAGAAAGTAACCGTTACTGCCGATTCACCTAAAGGAGAAAAAGTAGTTTTAGAAGGTGATTATTGCTTGGTAGCGGTAGGTAGAACGGCTTATACCGAAGGATTAGGTTTAGAAAACATCGGTTTAACCGTAGAAGATAGAGGTAAGAAAATCACGGTAGATGAGCATTTGGAAACTGCGGTAAAAGGCGTTTACGCCATTGGCGATGTGATTAAAGGCGCCATGTTGGCACACAAAGCCGAAGAGGAAGGAACTTTTGTAGCGGAAATTATTGCCGGACAAAAGCCGCATATCAATTATAATCTGATTCCGGGTGTGGTTTATACTTGGCCAGAAGTGGCTTCAGTGGGTTACACCGAAGAGCAAATAAAAGAAAGTGGCAAAAAATATAAAGTGGGTTCTTTCCCTTTCAAAGCCAGTGGAAGAGCGAGAGCCAGTATGGATACTGATGGTTTGGTGAAAGTTTTAGCAGATGCCGAAACGGATGAAATCTTAGGTGTTCACATGATTGGCCCGCGTACAGCAGATATGATTGCAGAAGCCGTAGTAGCCATGGAGTTCAGAGCGAGTGCGGAGGATATCGGCAGAATCAGTCATGCCCACCCTACTTTCACAGAATCATTTAAAGAAGCTGCTTTAGCCGCTACCGCGAATAGAGCGATACATATTTAGTTAGGAGTTGGAAGTCGGGTGTCAGAAGTCAGAAGAAAACACTTCGGTCCTCAGACTTCTGACTTAATTGCAGCTCATGCTCATCAATTTTAAAATAGAACATGAATTGTTGTGCGATTTAAGAGCATTGTCAAATTCACTAATTTTCAAATCTTCAAATCATTGATCAATATACTCATCGTTTTAAGCACTATAGTAGGGATGGAAATCCTTTCTTGGGCGATGCATAAGTATTTATTCCATGGACCGCTTTGGTTTATCCATAAAACGCATCATCAAGAACGACATGGTTTTTTTGAGCTGAATGATATTTTTAGCTTAGGTTTTGGAGCTTTGGCTTTAGGTTTGATGTGGAAAGGTCATGAAGATTTTAGCCTCTCATTTTGGATTGGAACAGGTATTTCTATCTACGGAACCATCTATTTTATTTTCCACGATTGGTTTATCCATAACCGTTTCAAAGCTTTTAAATCGGAGAACAAATATCTCAAAGGGATTAGAAGAGCACATAAAATACATCATAAATCCACTCAAAAAAATCCTTCAGAAGAGTTTGGCTTATTAATAGCCAGTAAAAAATATTTTAAATAGTTGTTTAGGTATTTGGTTTGTTAGATGGTTAGTATATTGGTTCTTTAATTCATTTTCATCATCAAATTTTCAAATAGGTAAATCTTCAAATTAGCATGCTCCAAATCCTTGAAAATAGCTCGCTTCAAAACTTCAATACTTTTGGTATCGATGCTTACGCTCGATTTTTTGTAGAGATTAACCACCAAGACGATTTAGTAGAGCTATTCTCTGATCCGCAATGGAAGAGGATGCCTTATTTAGTAATTGGTGGAGGAAGTAATCTGCTGTTTACACAAAATTTTGAGGGGCTCATCATCAAGATGAATATCAGAGGAATTGAACATCGCATCAACCATGAACAGGTAATGGTAGAAGCAGGTGCAGGCGAAGTTTGGCATGATTTGGTAAAATACTGCGTGAATCGTGGCTTTTGCGGAATAGAAAATCTGAGTTTAATACCAGGTTCTGTAGGGGCCTCCCCCATCCAAAACATTGGTGCTTATGGAATAGAGATCAAAGATGTATTTCATAGTTGTACTGCTTTTGAGATAGAAAGCCTTCAGTTTAAAACCTTTTATCATCAAGATTGTGAGTTTGGCTATCGGGAAAGTGTTTTTAAAGGTAAATTAAAAGGCAAATACATCATTAGCTCAGTTAAATATCAACTTTCTACACAGCAACGGCTCAAGTTAGATTATGGCGCCATTAAAGACGAATTGAGTAGCAGAGGTATCGCTCATCCATCTATCAAAGATGTTTCTGAAGTAGTTTCGGCTATCCGTGTAGCCAAACTTCCAGATCCAAGCACCATTGGTAACGCAGGTTCCTTCTTTAAAAATCCTGTAATCAGCACTGCAGAGTTTCAGAAAGTCCAACAGCAATTTCCCGAGATGGTCCATTTTATAGTACCAGATGGCATTAAACTCGCGGCTGGTTGGCTGATCGAACAATGTGGCTGGAAAGGGAAAGTAGTAGGCCATACCGGCACTTGGAAAAATCAAGCTTTAGTTTTGGTGAATCATGGAAATGCCACAGGAAGTGAGATTTTCGAACTCTCACAACAAATTATACAATCAGTAAAATCAAAATTTGGTATTGAATTAGAGCGTGAAGTTAACTTGATCTAAGTTCCCCTATATTTAATTTATTGTTAATTTAAATTCAATTTCATCCCAGTTTCTACCATCAAATTGAATCAGATAACCCCAATTGTCATTTTTATGTATGTTTAGACATTTTGTTTAATTAAAAACATAGAATAGTTAAACAAAAATTTGGAGAAGTGGAGAATCATCTCTAAGTTTGTTGAAGTAATTCACAATAAAGGTTAAACAAAATGACAAAGATAGAATTTAATACCTTAGTGATGCGTCAAGCCCCTTCGCTAAAAATGTATGCCCTTCATTTCACTCATGATGCAGACGATGCAAATGATTTAGTTCAAGATACGCTTTTAAAAGCGATTACTTATTATAACAAGTTTAAAGAAGGCACCAATTTAAAGGGATGGTTATACACCATTATGAAAAACACTTTCATAAACAATTACCGTCGCTTTGTGAAAATTAGTTCATTTGTTACCAAAACTGATGAAATCTCTTCTACACAATTATCTTTTAGCGCAACAGCTAATGGTGGCGAGCAAAAGTTTGTGATGGATGATATTAAAAGTGCTTTAGCTAATCTTCAAGAAGAATACTATGTACCTTTCACCATGTATTTTGAAGGTTATAAATACCATGAAATTGCCGATCATTTACAAATCCCGATTGGAACTGTAAAAACTAGAATACACGTAGCAAGAAAACTTTTGAAGAAAGATTTAAAAGCTTATGATCGTCGTAAAACCGACGAACAAGTGATTGCCGCATAATCGTCCCTTCTTAACTCATCATATAGTAAAACGCTTTACCTCCCCAGGAAAGCGTTTTTATTTTGTTTAAAGTGTTGAAAATGATTTTGAAACCCTAATTATTTTCTGAGTAGCTTATCCGTCTCTTGTGCTACCACCTGACCAGAAATTAAGGAAGGCGGCACTCCCGGTCCTGGAACAGTGAGTTGCCCAGTGAATAACAGATTCTTGATTTTCTTAGCCCGCATAGCCGGTTTGAAGAATGCTGTTTGCGACAGCGTATTGGCTAAACCATAAGCATTGCCTTTGTAAGAATGATAATCTGCCGAAAAATCATTCATGGCATAGCTTCTTTTTACCAATTCATGTCCACGAATCTTCTGAACAGTGATTTTCTCAAACCTATCCATCATGATGTGGTAATATTGTTCCCTTAGCGCTTCGGTATCTTCTAAACCTGGAGCTAAAGGAATCAAGAAAAACAGATTTTCTTTCCCTTCTGGAGCAGAGCTTACATCGGTTTTTGAAACACAAGAAACATAGAATAAAGGCTTTGATGGCCATTGTGGTTCGGTGTAAATCTCTTTGGCATGTTGATCTAAATCCTCATCAAAAAACAAATTATGATGTAAAATCCCTTCTATTGTCCGATCTAAGCCTACATAAAATAATAATGAGGAAGGTGATAAGGTTCTACTTTCCCAATAAGCCGAGGAATAATTTCTATATTCTGGAGCGATTAAATTTTGTTCTATATGCTGATAATCACCTGCTGCAACTACAAAATCAGTGGTAAACTCTCCTTTATTGGTAATTAATTTTCTGGCTTTGCCAGCTACAATGTCGATGCTTTTTACTTCTGTGTTTAGCATGATTTTAACGCCTTGCTCCTCTGCAATTTTCACCATCGCTTCCACAATTTCATACATTCCGCCAATGGGATACCAAGTGCCCATCGCTAAATCTGCATGATTCATTAAACTGTACATGGCGGGAATTTTTTGAGCGGTTGCACCTAAGAAAAGCACTGGAAATTCTAGAAGTTGAATCAGTTTGGGATGGGTGAAATACTGACGCACATGTTTGCTCATAGGTTTAAGCATGTGAATACGCAAACTCTCCAGCATCATTTTAAAATCTATAAATTCGGTAATGGAATGTGATGGACGGAAGACATAATCGCTCATGGCCGTTTTATACTTATAAGCCGCTTGCTCCATAAATTTACGTAAACCTGCGCTACTGCCCGGCTCATAACTTTCAAAAAGTGCTTCTAATTCCTGCATATTGGCAGGAATATCCATCCATTCTTTCTCTCCAAAATAAACCCGATAACCTGGATCTAATCTTCTTAACTCATAAAAATCACAGACTTTCTTGCCAAAAAGCGCAAAATAATTCTCGAACACATCAGGCATCCAGTACCAACTAGGGCCCATATCAAATTTAAAACCCTCGCTTTCCCAAATCCTAGCTCGGCCACCCGGCTGTTCATTTTTTTCCAGAATAGTAACTTGATAACCTTTTTTAGCTAAAACCGCAGCGGCAGCCAAACCGGCGAAGCCTGAACCGATAACGTGAACTTGAGATTTTGAATGCATAATCACTCTGATAATTCTAAATTAGCGATTTTGTTTTAAGGGATGCCAAACAAAAAGTATTTAAAAATCGTATTTTGGTAGAATAAACTCTTTTTCCTTTTATGGATCTTTATAATGAAACTTGTTTTGAGTGTAGTAAAATCATCACACAAAAATATAGTACATCTTTTAGCTTAGGTATCAAGGCTTTTGATAGGAAATTTCAGTATCCTATTTATGCCATTTATGGTTTTGTGAGATATGCCGACGAAATTGTAGATACTTTTCATGATAAAGATAAAGCTAGGTTAATTATACAGTTTAGAAAAGATACAAAAGCTGCCATTGATGATCAAATCAGTTTAAATCCAGTTTTACAATCTTTCCAAGAGGTGGTAAATAAATATCAAATCGAATTTGATTTAATTGATGCTTTTTTAACGTCTATGGAAATGGATTTAGAGAAAACCTCCTACACAGACGAAAGCTATAAAACTTACATTTACGGCTCTGCCGAAGTAGTAGGCTTAATGTGTTTAAGAGTTTTTTGCGAAGGAGATGAAAGTCTTTATCAACAATTGCTGCCCAAGGCTAGGAGTCTAGGTTCGGCTTTCCAGAAAATTAACTTTTTAAGAGACATTAAAGCAGATTTTGAAGAAAGAGGGCGAACATATTTCCCAAAAGTAGATTTCACTCAGTTTTCTGAAAACGATAAAAAGCAGATTGAGATAGACATCAAAGCAGATTTTGATGATGCTTTTGAAGGCATTAAACAGTTGCCTACTGGTTCAAAACTAGGCGTTTATATTGCTTATATTTACTATCTGCAATTATTTAAGAAAATAAAAAATACGCCGGCAACTACCATTGCTCATAAAAGAATCCGCGTTTCTGATACCCAAAAACTTTTTTTAATGGCACAGGCTTTGGTAAAAAGTAAATTAAACTTTGTTTAAGTTTTCATCGTTTATTTCACAAATGTAAATTATACAAGTTTCAATTATGAAAATTCTTATTATGGGTATTCTTTTCTCTTTATTCACTTCTAACTTTACGAAAGTGTACGACATTAAAAAAATAAGGGAAGACTATATTACGGCTATAAATAGTAGCGATAAGACCGATGAACTTTATAGCCAACTCTCGGCTATTAAAAGTCCAGAACCTATATTATTAGCTTATTTAGGCTCTGTGCAGGCCCTAAAAGCCAAACATGCTTGGAATCCAGTAAGTAAGTTATCCTATTTAAAACAAGGTTTTAAAACCATTAATGCCGCGGTGGCTAAGGCGCCTAATGAAATAGAAGTTCGGTTTTTGCGCTATAGTTTAGAGTATTACGTTCCGTCTTTCTTGGGTTTTAGTAAAAACTTACATTCAGATAAAGTAAAAATCATAGAGCTGCTACAAAAACAACATCCTATCAAACTTGATATAGATAAAACCATATTGAAAAATATGATTTATTTTATGGTACATAGTGATGAATGTACGCCAGAAGAATTGGCTATTTTAAAGAAAATTCCAGTATAAATGAATCAGCATTATTACTATTTGCTCATTAATATTGCAACGGTTTTCTTCCCTATTGTTTTATCTTTTGACCAAAAAGTTCAGTTCTTTAAAAAATGGAAATTCCTGATTCCTGGATTAATCTTCTCAGGAATTCTTTACTTGATTTGGGATGAGATTTTTACCCAGCAAAATGTATGGTCTTTTAACCCAAATTATATTTTAGGAATCTATTTTTTCAAACTCCCTTTAGAAGAAATATTTTTCTTTATCACTGTTCCATTTGCCTGTGTATTCATTTACGAATGTTTGATTAGCTATTTCAGTATCCATATTCCTAAAATTTGGAGTAGAAATATCAGCCTAAGCTTATTGGTTTTTAGTATTCTGATGGCCGTAAATCATCATCAAGAACTTTATAGTTTAATCAATTTTAGCACCTTAGCGGTGATCCTTTTATTCACCCTTTTTTATCCCATACAGCTAGATATGGGTAAGTTTTACGTGGCTTATGCCGTTTCCTTAATTCCATTTTACATTGTGAACGGAATATTAACCGCTATTCCTATTGTGATGTATAATGATGCAGAAAATATGGGATTTAGAGTGGGTACCATCCCTTTTGAAGACCACTTTTACTCCATGTCGCTTTTTTTGCTTAATCTTTTATTGTTCGTAAGTTCAAGTAATAAATGCAACTCAATAAAAAACGAAGAGGAGAAATAAACTCCCCTAAGTTTTATGCAAATTGAGACTGCAATGAAACAACTT
>JACXVB010000094.1 GCA_014763615.1 Sphingobacteriales bacterium
TAGCACCTCTGGCTGTTGATACCAATGCTAAATGGCTTGAGAGAAAATATGTTTCGTGGGAAGATTTAAAACAAGTTGAAGGTGCTGAAGATGAATTTACAGAAAAATTTTGATGCTATCTGCAAAACTTGCAAAACTGCTAAACTTCTTTAAAAAAAATACTAATAACAATCTAGTTTTATTAAGTAAAATATGTTAATATTACATACTAAATCGATTAAGTATAGATTATAAAGGCAAGGGAAGCACAATGAGAGAATTAGAGAGAGTATTAGATACATACCCTTCTAGAATTATAGAACATGCTACACTCTCCTCAATACTTGAAAATTTGGCTTACAAAAGAATCAATGACAAAATAGTTCAACTCAAAAATAAAGGTATTTTAACACCTCTTAAAAGTGGACTATATGTTTACAATCCACTCTACAATAATACACTTCTTTCTAAAGAGATAATTGCAAATATTCTTTTAGGACCTTCCTATGTATCACTAGATTTTGCTCTATGGTTTCATGGACTTATACCTGAAAGTGTTTATGAAATAACTTCTATCACCACCAAACGATCAAAATCTTTTGAGACACATTACGGGGTGTTTAGCTATGTACAAATTAAAAAAGAGCTATTTAATATTGGTATGCCAAAATCAGCAAATCAAAAAAAATAGAAGTTCTTACTAAGGTTATAAAAGGATTATCAGGATGAACATAATAGATCAAATGCTAAAAAAATATGATCCGCAAAGTGAAACTGAACTAATCAATGCACTTAAAGAGATATTTCAAGAGATAACACTTCTTGGTCTCTATAGAGGTGGTTTTTTTGAAAAGTGTGCTTTTTATGGTGGGACGAGTCTTCGAATACTGTATGGATTGGAGAGATTTTCAGAAGATTTGGACTTTTCGCTCTTAGAAAAAAATAGAGATTTTAATATAGAAAAATACTTTCCAAGTGTTGTGAGTGAGTTCGAAGCTTTAGGGATTGAAATAAGTTTGAATAAAAAAAGCAAATCAAGTGATACAAATATAGAATCAGCATTTTTAAAAAATGACACATCTATCCATACCCTCAATATTGAAGCCAAAGGATTAGAAAATATTCACAGTGGACGAAAGATTAAAATCAAACTTGAAGTGGATACCAATCCTCCACTCAAATTTCAAAC
>JACXVB010000060.1 GCA_014763615.1 Sphingobacteriales bacterium
AACAGACCAAGAAAAACATTAAACTTTAAAACTCCTTATCAAGTTTTTATGGCTAATTTTATAATCTGAAAGTTGCGTTTATTACTTGAATGCGCCATTGGAAATACTACCCTATGAAAAACAGAACTTCATATTGTTTTGTGCTTTTTAAGCAATTACTAGATTTAATATGCAGTTGAAAAATGAAAAAGAACTTTTAAATCTAGCTGAAGACCTTTCTACATTTGGAACTTGGGAGTTAGACCTAAAAACCAATCAATTATCTTGGTCTGATGGGGTATTTAGGATGTGCGGTTACGAGCCTGGAGAATTTGAAGTTACTTTTGAGAGTGGCTTAACGGTCATTCATCCAGAGGATCAATCTTTGGCCATTGCCAAAATGAATGAAGCCCTTACACAGGGTACTTCCTATGAGATTAGAAAAAGGTTCATCAAAAAAAATAAGGAAATCATCCATGTACTCTCTAAAGGAAAAGTTGTTTTTGATCAAGACCAAACACCTCTTAAACTTTTTGGCGTTTTTCAAGACATTACCAACGCGGTAAAACTCGAAGAATCTTATCAGAATGCCATAAATGATCTTCGCTCTCGAAATCAATTTATCCAAACCATTGTAGAAAACTTACCCATTGGTATTGCCGTCAATAAAATGAGTACAGGCGAGGCCACCATGGTGAATAAATCTTTTGCAGCGATTTACGGTTGGAGCGATGAGGATTTAACCGATATCCAAACCTTTTTTGAGAAAGTTTATCCTGATGAAACTTATCGTAAAGAAATTATGGAAAGGATTATGGCAGACATTGCCAGCGGAGATCCTCGGCGGATGATTTGGAAGAATATTGAAGTGCGTACTTCACAAAACGAAAAAAGAATTGTAGATGCCAAAAATATCCCTCTTTTTGATCAGGATTTAATGATTTCTACAGTGGTAGATGTTACAGAAAATGTAAAACTTTCGGAGCAAACAAAAACACAAGAAGCCAACCTCCAAGCCTTAATAGAAAACACCCCAGACCTTATTTATTCTGTTGATATTAATTTTAAACTGCTTACTTATAATTCTGCTTTTGCTCAGTTAATCAAAAAATTGACTGGTGTAGTTATTCATAAAGGTATCAATGTATTTGATGCTTATTCAGAACGTAAAAAGAAATCTTATCTATCAATTTATAATCAAGTAAAAGCTGGGCAGCGCTACGTATTTATAGATGTTGTTGAATTTGAAGATCAGAAATTTTATTATGATGTAGCCGTAAACTCCATTCTTGATGCTAACCAACAAATTATTGGTTTTTCTATTTTTTCCAAAGATATTACAGCACAGAAAAAAAACGCAGAAGCTCTAAAACAATCTAACCAATTACTTAAAAATGCCCAAAAAATAACCAAAATGGGTAATTGGGAATATTCAACAGAAACAGAAGAAATGTTTTGGGCGGATGAAATCTATCATATTTTCGAAATTGAAAAAACTCCTCATCAAAAACTAAAACTTGAAGATTTTACCAAATTTATCCACCCAGAAGATTTAAATAGCTTTTTAGATGGATTCAAAAAATTAAAAGAAGAGGGGATTCCATTAGATGTACAGCATCGCATCATAACGTCAAATCAAAGCATTAAACATGTAAAAGAACTTGGCGAGCGTATTTTTAACCAAGAAACCAATAGCTATTGGATTTGGGCCACCATCAGAGATAATACGGAAAACTTCTCCACGCTTTCAAACCTAAAAAAATCAGAAAAAAAATACAAATACCTATTTGAGAATAACCCTGCCTCTATGTTCATCTTTGATTTTAAAACTTTAGAAATCATTGATTGTAATGAAGAAGCTTTACTACAATATGGCTATACCCGAGAAGAGTTTTTAAGCCTAAGCATCAGAGATATTCGGCCCAAAGAAGATTTGGATTTGATTAATCATGCTACAAAAGATGAAGAAACCTATGGTAAAATCCACAAAAAAGCATGGCGACATTCGAAAAAAAATGGGGAGATATTTTATGTGAACATCAATGGACATTTAATTGATTTTGAAGGCAAAAGATGTTCTTTAGTTCAGATTACTGATATCACCTCGCAATTAAAGGCGCAAGAAGAAATCAGAAATTCTGAAGAAAAGTATAGAATATTGTATCAAGAAAGCCCTGTTCCTAAAGTGATTTATGATGCCAAAAACTTAAGCATTTTAGACATCAATGAATACGCCATTAAATTATATGGCTATAGCCGAGAGGAGTTTTTAAGCAAGACTATTTATGATTTAAGGATACCTGAAGATCATGAAAGTGTTCCAGATATTTTTAAAAGAGTTAAAAATTTAGGTGGAAATGAAAATTTCGGAGTTTTTAAACATCGAAAAAAGGATGGTACTATTATAGAGGTGGAGTTTTATGCCTATAAATTTAATTTTGAAGGGAAAGAAGCACTGATTGCAGTATATATAGATGTAACTGATAAACAGCAAGCTATAAGAGATTTATTAGATAAAGAAGAAAAACTCACTTTGGCTCAAAGTTTAGCTAAAATTGGGAATTGGGATTATGATATCGCTTTGGCTAAATTTAATTGGTCACCAGAGATTTTTAAAATATTTGAAATCAATAAGGAAACCTTTGATTTGAACAATAATGGTTCTCTTATTCATTTCATAGATAGGGAAGATCAAGAAAAAGCATTAACCATACGCGATGAGGCTTTAACTACAGGCAACAGCTTTAAAACAGAATATAGAATTACCACCAAAAATGGTAAGAAAAAAGTAATTGAGGAGGTAGGCTACGGAGAAAGAGACGAAAATGGTACCTTAATCAGATTTTTTGGTACCTCACAAGACATTACCGAACGTAAAAATGCGGAAGAACAAATCAAAGAAAGTGAATTAAAATACCGCTCCTTCTTTGAAAACAGTATGGATGGTATCCTCCTCACGGTAACAGATGGGGAAATTTTAGCCGCTAACCCTGCCGCCTGCGAAATCTTCCAGATGACAGAAGAGGAAATTATCAAAAAAGGGCGATTGGGTTTGGTGGATACCAAAGACCCTAGATTATATGAACTCCTGGAAAAAAGACAAAAAAACGGAAATGCCCGAGGTGAACTACGCTTAAAAAGAAAAGATGGCTCTTTCTTTGAGGGAGAATTAGCCTCTACCCGATTTTTAGATGCACAAGGCCAAGAGCGTACCTCTATGATTGTGCGAGATGTAACCAAACAAAAGGAATACGAAAAAGCCATGCTGGAAAGTAACCAAAGGTTTGAATACGTTACGCAAGCTACTTCTGATGCCATTTGGGATTGGAATTTGGAAAACAACAATATCTTTTGGGGTTTGGGCTTTGCACATATTTTTGGTTTTAGTAAAAAAGAAATTGAAACTAACTTTAGCTTTTGGGCAGAAAAAGTGCATCCAGATGATAGAGAACGTGTGGAAGCAGGTTTAAGAAAAGCGCAAAAAGGTAAAGAATCAAGATGGGCAGATGAGTATCGTTTTAAAAATGGGGCTGGAAAATACTGTTATGTGTATGATCAAGGTTTTGTAATTAGAGATGCTGACGGCAAAGCCATCAGGATGGTAGGTGCCATGAGTGATGTTACCCAAAGAGTGGAACATACCAAAGCCATTGAATTTAGGAATAAGCAATTACAAGAAATTGCATATACCCAATCTCATATTGTTAGAGCACCATTGGCCCGTATTTTAGGCATCATCAACTTAATGAAAGAACTTAATGTGACACCACCTGATTCTGAAGAATTAATGCATTATCTATTTCTTTCTGCCACAGAGTTGGATGAGGTAATTAAAAGCATTGTAAGAAATACCGAGCGTACGGATACTTAATAAGGATAAGAGATAGAATTGACTAGTCCTAAATAAGCGATACAGTTTTACAAGGATAATAAAATTAGGTAGCATCATGAATATTCATGATGCTATTTTTTGTTTTATACGATTTGA